>JANPOT010000001.1:0-148835 GCA_031428135.1 Pseudobdellovibrionaceae bacterium
TTACTTAATTTTTTTGATCAAATCAGACAGTTTTTGTGATTCCAGATATTTCCCCAAAGCTTTTTCTGAGCCTTCTGAAATTGTCATGATAGTTTGATGTATCGCACAGCTGACCGGACATTCTTTATCAGCTGGTTTTTCGTTGTGTGAAATCGTATCACTTAATTCAAGTGCAGTATAAATATCATTCAGTGTGATCAAGCTGGGGTCTTTGGCCAACGAAACACCGCCGGATTTGCCACGTGTTGTGTGGATCAGGCCGGCTCGGCTGAGCGAACAAATCAACCTACGTATAACAACAGCATTTGTATTTGCTCCAACGGCTAACTGTTCTGAATTCATAATTTCAGATTTTTCATCAGCAGTTGTTTTTTTATTCTTTTGTATAGCCAGCATTGTCATCACATACACGGCATTTGCAAACTGTTTGTTAACCATGATTTATTGTATCAAAAATTGATACAGAATGCAAAAATTTAATATTAGCGAACCCAGCACTAGACACCATAAAAATATCAAGCCATCATTAATATGATGAATAAAAAAGTATTTTCATGGTGTCTGTATGACTGGGCAAACAGCGTTTTTTTTACAACAGTTGTTGCTGGATTTTTTCCAATATTTTTCAAACAATATTGGAACACTGAATCTTCAGTCTCACTCAGCACAGAGCGTTTGGGGTTCGTTTTAGCTGTCACTGGATTTTTAATGGCGGTACTTTCACCCTTGTTGGGTGTCATTTCTGACTATCGCAGGATGAAAAAAAAATTATTATTTGTGTTTATGTGTTTTGGTGCTGCTGCGACATTGGGTTTGTTTTTTGTTCCCCAAGGTGATTGGTTATCAGCAGCCTTGCTTTATGGGACTGCGCTGTTTTTCTGTTCAGCCAGTTGTATTTTTTATGACTCCCTTTTGGTATCGGTCACGACGCCTGATAAATATGATACAGTTTCAGCCAATGGATTTTCGATGGGATACTTGGGCGGTGGATTGTTATTTGTGATCAACATTTTAATGTACCAAAATCCCCATTGGTTTGGTTTTTCTGACGGTGCGATGGGTGTCAAATTTTCATTTGTGACTGTGGCTTTGTGGTGGTTCGTTTTTACATTGCCACTGATGAAAAACGTCAATGAACCAGAAATTGATTTGTCTGTTAAAAATAAAAAATTTGTACGTTTAATGGTGGATTCTGTCTTCGAGCTTAATCGGACATTTATTGAAATTTTTCAAAATAAAAATATTTTTTATTTTGTATTGGCATATTGGTTTTATATCGATGGTGTTGGGACCGTCATTTCGATGGCCGTTGATTTTGGTATGTCTATGGGCTTTGCAGCAGGGGATTTAATTAAAGCCTTGTTGTTAACGCAATTTGTGGGATTTCCGGCGGCGTATTTAGCGGGTCGTTTTTCAGAAAAATTTGGCAACAGAAATATTATTTTATTTTGTTTAGGAATTTATGCCTGTGTCGTGATCGGAGCTTCGATAATGAGTTCACCTTGGCATTTTTATTTGATGGCCGCATTCATAGGTCTTGCTCAGGGTGGGGTGCAGGCTTTGTCCAGGTCGCTGTATGCTCAGTTGATACCAATTGAAAAATCGGGTGAATATTTTGGATTTTTTAATTTACTGGGGAAATTCGCAGCCATTATTGGCCCTTTGTTAATGTCATTCACGGCTCGTGTGACATCAAATCCACAACAGACGATTTTAAGCTTATTAGTGTTATTTGTATTGGGTGCATATTTTTTAAGAAAAGTACGTATTCAAAAAATGAATTAGTTCTTAGATATAAAAATATTATTCTTTAGGGTCATTGCGGTCGATTTGGTGAGCCTGAATTTCTTTGGCTTTTTTACCGGTGATACCGATCCATTCAGGAAAAAAGTATGCAAATGTAACAAAAGCGATTGTAACAAATGCAAAAAAACCAAAAAGAACCCACATCATTTCCATAGTTGAGTATAAATTAAAACAGCTTGTGACAGAACACAATACATTTGCTATTAAAAAATCAGCATTATGAATTACAATCCGCGGGACCATTATTTTAAAAAAGCCAAAGATCAAAACTTTGTTGCACGTTCTGTATTCAAGCTTGAAGAAATTGATCAAAAATTGAAAATTATTCACCCCAACCAAAAAATTTTAGACATGGGTGCTTCGCCGGGTTCGTGGGCGCAGTATTGTTCAAAAAAAATTGGCCCAGCGGGACGTATTTTAGGTGTTGATCTGACCGAAATTAAATTGAAATTAAATAACGCCATTTTTATCCAAGCTGATTTGTATGACCTCAACTTACAAAATGTTTTTGATCAATATGGATTCAAAGATCCTTTTGATGTGGTTTTGTCAGATATGGCTCCAAAAACAACAGGTATCCGAATGACGGATCAAGCCAGATCGTTCGCGCTTTGTGAATTGGCATTGAATACCGCCAAACAATATTTAAAAAAAGACGGCCATTTTGTCTGTAAATTATTTCATTCTGATGATTTTACAAAATTACGCGATGAAATTAAAAAAAATTTCCATCGATTCGAAGCTGTAAAACCAGATTCAACCAGAAAAATATCCAAAGAAATTTTTTTAGTCGGGATACGTAAGAAATGATTCAAATTATTTTTGAAAATGAAAATTTTGTAATCTGTGATAAATCCAGTCAAACGTTGTCAACGCCAGACCGTCATGGATCGGATCGACCTTGTTTAGGGATTGATTTACAAAACCAATTAAAAATGCAAATTTATCCAGTTCACAGACTTGATTTTGAAGTCAGTGGTTTGATTATTTATGCAAAAAATAAAAATTCACATCAAATTTCACAGGACTGGTTTTTTAAAAAAATTATTAAAAAAAAATATCAAGCACTCACATTGGCTCAAAATTTTGATCATTGGCCTGAAAATATTCAAACGATCAAAGACAGTATTTCATCAAATGTAAATCAATCTTTTTTTTGGAAAACACAGATTCAGCGCGGTAAACGACGTTCGTTCGAATCAGTTCATGGTGAATGGGCCGAAACCAATGCCGAAACTAAATCTTTGATTGCAGGAATAATTTCTTGGGATTTATATCCTTTAACGGGAAAACCACATCAGCTCAGGCTTGAATTAAGTCGACGGGGATTTCCTATTTTGGGTGATGTTTTATACGGCTCGAAAGTAAAAACAACATCAGACCTGTGGAAACACGGAATGGTTGCGCTCAGATCGGTTGAAATTGATTTAACTGCTGTAAATAATCGAATGGGTTTGCCTCAGAAAATTTCAACTGAATCTGCGCAATAATAATGAAGGGAATTACTTTGAAAAATATTTTATTATTAATAGGTATTTTATTATTATCCTTAATCACTTTTTCTAAAATATCTGAGCCACAGAAAATTATTGAAGAAAATGATTTGCTGATTGTTAGCCAAGATGCAAAAAACATCCCTTTGAAATATCAGAAAATTATTAATGCCGTTGGTAACATCATGTACAATGAAAATGATGAAAACGGAAATTTCAAAACCGCGATTTACGATTGTACAGGAACACACTTGGGCGGCGGCTATGTACTGACTGCAGGGCATTGTGTTGGTGCAAGTTCAAAATTAACAGCAAGTAACAATTGCCATTTCATTTCAGGTGAAGGCCCTTTTGAAACACCGGACATCATTATAAAAACAGTTGATTTCGGATATCGTGAAAATGCAGTTCCAATAATGAAATCAGATTGCCAAGAAATCATAGCAGCCTTGAAAGATCCTGAAACAGGTTTTGACTTTGCAATTTTAAAAGTCAGTCCGTATCCAGCCGAATTTATTTTACCAGATATGATTCGTCGAGCAGCCATGGGTGATACAATATCTATTTTTTCTCATCCAAAGGGTGACGTTCTCCATTGGTCAAAAACTTGCGGTATTGAACGCATTTTGCATCCTGATATTTTAACATCAATCATCCAGCATCAATGCGACACAATGTCCGGCAGCAGCGGCGCTGCAATTATGAATGCATTATCTTTAAAAATCGTCGGCATTCACGGTGGCGGATTAAATGATTTGGATAATGCGACAGGTATGCCGTTAAAAACAGGAATGAATTATGGGACCTATGTCTTGAGTTCCCCACTGTATAACGAGTTAAAAAAATTGGGTTTCTGAATCCAGCCCCGACTTTTGGATAGATTCAAACTGGAACCACATATAAATCTCGCCCTTCATTCTTAAATACGAAATGCTGTTTGTTCGTTATATGAACACATTCTTAAGGATAAGAATGACACTTCTGAGGGGGAGTTTCTATGAAATCTATGGCCAAACCAGTGAAAAAGTCAATTTGGATGACGATCGGTTTAATTTCAGTATTCAGTTTAATTTCTAATGCGAAAACGACAATCTACAGGCAGCAGTTTACTCCGAAAATTGTCGGTGGACAAGATGCGCTTCAGGGTGAATTCCCGTTCATCGTATCGCTCCGTGCAGACAGTTTCGGACATTTTTGTGGTGGTTCGTTGATTGCGCCAAATTGGGTTTTAACAGCTGCACATTGTGTTCAAAATGGATCTGTTGATGAAGTTTGGATCGGTATGCTGGATCAAAAAAATCTGGCTGGTGTTGAAAAAATGAAGGTTTTAAAGGTCATTGCTCATGAAAAATTTAATTCAAGCACAATGGATTCGGATTTTGCGTTAATACAATTGGATCAAAATTCTTCATATAAGCCAGTTGCAATCAACGAAACAGAAATTCTTGTTGCTGACGAAGAAACAATGGCAAATCCAATTACGGCAACGACTGCAGGTTGGGGTACACTGAGTGAAGGCGATTACAGTTCGCCTGATTTTTTACAAAAAGTTCAAGTTCCATTAGTTTCTAAAAAATCATGCAACGAAAAAGCAGCTTACGATGGTGAAATTACTGATGCAATGATGTGTGCAGGATATAAAGCGGGTGGCAAGGATTCATGCCAAGGCGACAGTGGCGGTCCATTGGTTGTCACAAATGCAACTGGTGAAACCGTATTGGCGGGTGTTGTTAGTTGGGGCCAGGGCTGTGCGCGTGCAAATAAATATGGTATTTATGCCAAAGTCAGCTCAGCAACGGCTTGGATTAAAACAAACATTAAATAATAGATTTTATTGATCAACAGATTTAATAAAAAAATGGACTTTGAAAAAAGTCCATTTTTTTATTAGTGTAGTCCTATGAACAACAATCAAATCAAAATCAGAAAATCAGTTGAACGTGGTGCATTTAAAAATGAATGGTTGAATGCCAAACATACTTTTTCATTTGGTCAATATTATGATCCTACAAACATGGGTTTTGGGCCTCTGCGAGTCATTAATCAGGATATCATTTCTGCAGGGCAAGGATTTGGGATGCACGGGCATGATAATATGGAAATCATCACATTTGTTACAAATGGCAGGCTGAAACACAAAGACACATTGGGATCAACATCCACAATTAGTCCTGGTGAAATTCAAATGATGTCCGCAGGAACAGGAATTCGTCACAGTGAATTTAATGATTTGTATGACGAAGAATTAAAATTATTGCAAATTTGGATCGAGCCTAACCAGGAAAATTTAACACCCAGATACCAAGATCTGAAATTAATTGAAATTCAAAAAATCAATGGACTGATTCCGTTAGCTACTGAAAAGGGATTGCGCGGAGGTTTGCGAATTGATTCAGATGCGGATCTGTATTTGCTGGAATCTGAAGCTGTCGAAAAATTTAAATTTAATTCAAATCGTCTGGGAAATATTTTTATTCAAATTATTGATGGCGAAATAAATTTAAATGGTTTTGATTTAATGGCGGGTGACTCAGTATCCGTCGAAAATACAATTCATTTTGAATTTCAAATCAAAGACTCTGTCAAACTTATTTTATTTGATTTAGGCAAATAATGTCAGATTTTTTTTATAAAAATATAATTTCATTTTCAGAAATTTCTGACATTACAGATTCAAAAAAATACATCGAATTACCAGCAGATTGGTCTGTTGTCGTCACCGACATTAAAGGTTCGACAAAAGCGATTGAATCTGGGCAGTATAAAAATGTCAACGTTGTTGGAGTTACAACAATTATAGCCACTGAAAATGCCTGTGCGGGTATTAATATACCCGCTGTCTTTGGCGGTGATGGTGCAACTCTATTTATTCCAAATAAATATACAGAATCAGTTTCTAAAGCATTGGCGTACAGCAGGCTTAAGGCAAAAACAGAATTCGATCTTGATTTAAGGATAGCGATAATTCCTATAACTGAAATTCGCCGATTGCATAAGAATATTTTTATCGCAAAAATGAAATTATCTGGCGAAACATATATTGCTATGGCCAGTGGGGACGGATTGCAATGCGCAGAAAATTTAACAAAACAATCAGATCAATTCCTGATTCCGGATTCAATGCAGGCTTTGGGTACTCATGATGGTCTTGAATGTCGATGGAACCCGATCGAATCACAAAACGGCGAAATACTGTCAATTGTAATCATGTCGAAACAAAATAATTCATACGTGCAGTTTCAAAAAATAATTTTTGATTTGCAAACGATCGTACCAGGTTTTGGCTTGATCAAGTCGAATAAATTATCATTGGCTTGGCCACCAATTCACTTAATGAAAGAAATTCAGTCAAAGTATAGCGGATTTTGGAGATGGGTCATGTACGTCCTGGTGGTTTCTAAAATATACTTTTTGACAGTTATTGTTCGTCATCAAATTAAAAAAGCTGATTCGTTGGTCTCAAAATATTTGGATGAACTTTCGAAAAATACAGATTTTATAAAATATGAAGAAAATTTAAAAATGGTCATTGATGTCAGCATGAGTCAAAAAAATGATATTATTAAATACCTGGATCAAGTTGAAAATGAAAATAAAATTATATATGGCATTCATTCTTCAAATACGGCAATGATGACTTGCTCAATAAAATCAATAAAAAATCATATCCATTATGTCGATGGTGGTGATGGTGGTTATGCCATGGCATCGCGAGCTTTAAAAGCTAAGTCGAATAATAAGCCAAAACAATTATAGCCACTCGAATTTTGTTAAGGGTTTGAGTCCGTGTTTAGCCCGGGCTTCATCGCAGCGAATTTCAGAATGACCTGATTCATAGGAAGCTTTAAAATTTCTGCAGGGACTGGGTCTGTTCTGATAAATTGTACAGCCAACGTTTTGACCGATACGTCCTGATAAAGCCATACATTTGGGTTGATGTTTGTGTGCTGTGCCCTTCATGCATCGTGTACTCATGTCCAGGTCTTCGATCAAATTTTGTGGGACTGAATTTTCAATATAATTTTCAGCTTCGATCCAGTAAAATGAAACGCGAAAACTGGCACAGCAAGCCCCGCATTTTTGGCAAGGGTGCATTTTTTCAGACTGAATTTTCAGGTCTTGTTTTTCGACATCACTCACCTTAATATTTGAACATGAATATTCAAAAAAATGAAATTATATTTCGCCAAGGCGAAAAAGCCAAAACAGCTTATTTAATTGAATCGGGCCAAGTTGAAATTTACTATACGAATAAAAATAATTTAGACACACACTTGACTATTTTAGGGCCAGGTGAATTGTTTGGCGAAATGGCGCTGATTGACACCAACGTCAGATCAGCATCGGCCAAAGCATTCACAGATGTTCAGCTCCACGAAATCCAGAAAGAACAATTGCTCGAAAAAATAAATGCATCCAGTTCAGTTGTTCAAATGATCATAAAAATTTTAATGGAACGAATACGAAAAATCAATCATGCTGAAGGTGGTGATCAGCACGCCGACGTTCAAATCGCTGATCAAAACAGCGATGTAATGACTAAAATCAAATTTGAAAATGAAATTTTTCAAGCTTATGAAAAATCTGAATTTATATTGTATCATCAACCGATTATTGATTTAAAAACTCAAAAAATTACTGGCAGTGAAGCCCTGATCCGCTGGAAAAGTCCCGGACAAGGCATGATTTCGCCCAGTAAATTTATCGAAGTGTTAGAGAATTCATCAATGATTATTCCGATTGGGTATTGGATATTTGAACAGTGTTTTCTGGACTATAAAAAAATACAGAATCAATTCAAAAAACCATTTTCAATCAGTATCAATGTTTCAGGCCGTCAATTTTTACATAATGAATTTGTTCCAACAATCCAGGCACTGGTCAAAAAACATCAAATTAATCCAAATCATTTTAAAATTGAAATTATTGAACGCGTGATGATGGAAAGTGCAATTTTAACAAATATTTTGAATCAATTGCGTGAAATCGGTTTTGAAATTTCATTGGATGATTTCGGAACTGGATTTTCAAGTTTGCAATATTTGGCAGATATGCCGATTGATTATTTAAAAATCGACAGATCCTTCGTCATGAATTTATTCAAAGATCAAAAAACAGTGGCCGTTGTTAAATCGATTTTGTATTTAGCAAAGCAATTAAATTTAAAAGTGATCGCCGAAGGCCTTGAAACGATTGATGAAGTCAATTTGATGACGGAATTGGGCGCTGATTATGGTCAAGGTTATTTATTTTCAAAACCAGTTTGTTTGGACGATTTTTTAAAATTGGTGTAAATGTCGACGATTAATCAAAAATACACATTTCAATATTCACAGCCTACCGAATACCATTTTTCTCACGATTCTGTGTTTTTAGCTCAATTTGTTTGTGATTGGTTTATCAAAAATACGAATACAAAAATAAATCAGATGGCCGATGTCTGTGCAGGATGCGGAATTATTGGAATGGATTTATTGTTTCATTTAAACCAACATCAAATTCCAATGCCAAAAGGAATTGATTTTATTGAAATCCAAAATATTTACGAATCACATTTTGAAAAAAATAAAATTGAATTACTGAATCATATCAATCTAATGAATTTAAACTGGGTCTGTGAAAATTATGCAAATTTAAATTCAAATGACAATTTTAAATCAAAATACGATCTGATTGTTTGCAACCCACCGTATTTCAAACCAAATCAAGGCAAATTATCGCCGTCTGAATTTAAAAACCGCTGTCGATTTTTTATTGATTCTGATTTTGTGAATTTAATCAAATTTATAAAACATGCACTGACATCAAATGGCTGTGCATTTATTTTATTAAGGTCATTGGCTGATCACAATGACGATTGGGGTTTGGATCAATTGTCTGAACAATTCGAACTGACGTTTGAATACGTGGGTGATGTGCGGGGGACTGTTGTTGTGTTGGTGCGGAATTAACGTTCTGACGGGATTTGGTGGGAATTGATTTGGATATGAACTGTTGTGATCCGGGTATGTATTGTTTTCAAATAAATACAAAATTATATCCTAGTTTCAAAAAAACGATTACAACAGCCGCACAACAAAAACCAGCTCAATATGTCGATGAAAAATTAATTTTGTCCGAACATATTGGCGAACAAAGGAATCAATTTATGAAATCATTGCAGGCCATTTTTTCAGTATTTATTCTATCTCTTTCGGTTCAAACACATGCGCAGGATATCACATCTGCTTGCGATGAACATGTCGCCTTAGAAATTATCAAATTTCTTGAAAAAGAAGAGCCAAAATCTGAAATTCATTTACTGAAAGGCAGTGCTGGTGAAATTTTTGGACTGACTGATGTTAGCAAAATATATCCAACAATTGATTTCGTTCGAACTGTGCACATCAAAGACAACATATATGAAAATATATTTCAATACGACAATGTTTTAGTTTATGCAGATTTTTACTTATTAGCACCGAATGGTTTTATTTCGTGTCTGGTCACTGATGTCGGTACGGCGCAGGACGATCAGGATTAATTTTTATTGTTGAAGTCATAAAACATGTGTTTACTAATTAGTACAGAACGAAATAACTAACAATTTTCAACATTTTAATTATAAAAAAAGCCTGCGAAACCGCAGGCTTTTTTTATTCTGTTTTTTTCATATTCTACAGTGATTAATAAAGTGCGTTGTCGCTACTTATCCTGAGATTTATTTTTTATTTTAGTAAAAATCATATACCCAGTTAATATCGAGCCTAGTCCAAAAAATCCAATGATTAGGCCTGCTTTAGCAAAGTATTGTTCTTTGGTTAAGGCGTAAAAACCAATCAAAGTGAAAGCGATTGAAATAGTCGCCAATAAAATCAAAGTCGTAAAATTGTGTGATTTGGTTGAATTCTTAATAACTTCCGAAGTCGTTAGCTTTTCGTCACTACGTTGTAAATTTTTTGTTATTTTTTTGACGTAAAAATAATGAATAATATAATAAATTGTAATTGAAATCAGGTTGAACCAAAATCCCACAGTGATTTGAACAAGGATGGTTTCAGATCATTGGTTAATCTGAACTCGCTCAAAAATGCGATCAATTTATATAAAAACGGACATCGGCAGGGTGCTTTTGACAACGACACTGGAATTCATTGGCAGCTCGGCGGAATTTTAGTCGTCAAATCTGATTCAACAGTCGGTTATCATTACATCAGTGAATCTTTGGGTGATTTCAGTCCTGAAAACGACTTTGGTTAATGAATACTTAATCCATGGATTTATTTGCCTATAAAATTTGAACACTGTAAGTCTGCCATCTTTTTGGATCAAGTGATCCGTCTTTCAGCGCGCGTACAACCGCACATCCTGGATCTGCGCCGTGACGGCAGTTTGTGAATTTGCATTTCAAGATCAATTCTTCGATGTCAGGAAACCCCTCAGTTACGACATCACCTACGACTGCGATTTCTTGCATTCCCGGAGTATCGATCACTAATCCGCCCCATCTGGTCACCAGCAATGAACGTGCAGTGGTCGTGTGCTTGCCTCGTGAATCCGTGCTGACCTCCGAAGTTTTTTGCGCATCGACCCCAATCAGAAAATTACAAAGAGTCGATTTGCCAACACCCGATGATCCGACCAGCACCGCTGTTTTTCCTTCAGAGAAAAATTTCTTTAGAGCCTCGAAAGAAATTGGATCACGATCAGAGATAGCAAATGATTGAACGTGGGGAAATTGAGATTTTATTTTTGTGATGTAGTCTTGTGGCTGCGGGGACAAATCCGATTTCGTCAGAAGCAGCACGGGGATCACGCCCGATTCCTGTCCAAGAGAAACGTAACGCCCGAGCCTTTCAAGATCGAAGTCTTCATTCAGCGAAGTTACAATAAGAAGAAAATCAACGTTAGCAGCAATGATTTGATTTTCGTGTTTATTGCCCATACGTCTGCGCTGAATAAGGCTTTTTCGATCGAGCACGCGATGAATTTCTGCTTTTCGGTTACCTTCACTCAGAGTGATCGCGACCCAGTCGCCGACCGCAGGAAATCCAGCTCCATTTTTAGATTCTTTATGCAGCTTGCCGGTCACGACAGCCTCAAGAATCAATTCAGGTTTCACAAGCAAGCGGTAACTGTCACGCCCTTGGCTGATAACCCTTGCCGCGGCAAACGCAGTCTCGGGATGGTTACTGTGACCACTGTCAAAGCTTGCTTGAAAAAATTCGTTCCAACCGATCGAGAGCAGAAATGGGTTTAATGAAGACATATTTTTTTCATAAATTTTTCTTGGGTAGGAAATCTATTGACGAATGGTGGCTCGGGCGAGAATCGAACTCGCACACCCGTGAAGATACTGGATTTTGAATCCAGCGCGTCTACCAATTCCACCACCGAGCCACATATATAAGTAATAAGTTCGATTAATATAGGTAGATCAGGTTCAGGGTTCAAGTATTTTTTTCATGAAGCTGTTCTGGGATTAGTCACTTTGGCAAAATGATACCAAGTCATTGTTTTTTTGGTCATTTGGTTTTTATCAGGCAAATCAATTGGTTACCTGTTTTGCATACATCATAAAAAGAGCGACAAAAGTTGGCACTTGGGTTGCTAATTGATTATTCTGTAAATTAAAATACCAGGGAGTTTTTATGAAAACAAATATGTTTCTTTCTATTGGCTTGTTGATGCTGTTAACAAATGCATCTTTTGCGCAAACAACAGTTCAGTCAGAAACTCTGTCTGTTGATGTCGACAGCGAAATTGATCAAATGTATCAACCAGCTGCGAAATCATCACGCGTGCAGGGTTCAGTTGTGAATCAGACGGTTGTGGTTCCTCAACAAACAATTCAAAAACAACCGATAACAGTGGTCGAAGCAACTCCGTTATCGGATTCGCGCGCAGACAATATTCGTCGTAATCGCCAAGACGAAGAAATGCGTACGGAATCAAAAATCGTTGAAAAATTAGAAGCAAGCCGTATGGAAGATGAAAAAAAACGTGCAGCTATTTTATTTGGCGACAAATTTGATAATTTACAAAATGGCCAACCAGCAGCTGTCAGTCATCCAGTTCAAGCACCTGTATCACAGATTCAGCCACAGCCAATTGTTATCCAGCAAAACGAAACGTTATCACGCGATGCTGTTCGCGAAGAAGTTCGTGCAGCCTTGGATGAAAATACAACAGCTGTGACTCCGAGGTTTGAACAAAAATATTTTTCTGGTATCGCGGGAATTGGTCAATATCCAGATTCAGAAACAATCGCAGGTAATTATTCACTGGGTGCTGCGTTTGGTTCAAGATACGATTTATTTTTAGTCGAAGGTGCATTTGTAATGTCGAATTACAGCGTCGCAGGCGTCAGTTATCCATATTATGGTTATTACCAATCAGTAACGGATTATTATTCAATGAATCAATACCAGGCTTCAGTTTCAGCAAAATACCAATTGTTAGGTGGATTTGTTAGACCGTACCTGGGTGGATTGGTTTCTTATTCATACAGAAGTTATGAATCAAATTATGATCGTTTGAATTTAAACGGCAGTGTAACTAAAAAAGGTGCTGTCGATGTGACTTCGCATGCTTTAGATTTGGCAACTGATGTCGGCGTTGATTTGGAATTTAATGAGCGTACAGCCATCGGCGCAAGTTTTAAATATTTCTTCAATGTTGCCAGCAGAATCAACGGCGACACAGCAGGCGCTGGAACTTCGGTTGAAAAACAAAATTATTACCAAGCTGGATTGCACGCTCGAGTTAATTTTTAGTTCATATTCCCAGCTTAATGCAATGATCATTAAAAAGAGCTAACTGACCAAGTTAGCTCTTTTCATTTGCGGGGATGTTTGTTTTAATGAACGTTATGAAAATATTTTTAATAATTTTTATCTTATCTTCGATTTGTTACTCGGCTGATACGAAGTCCGAATCAGTCTTGGTGAATCAGGTTTTATTTGAAATTAAATCCGAAGCTTATACGACATATGATTTTAAAAATTATTTAAAATTAAAAAAAGAACTTAAAATTGGATTACTGTTGCCTCTGGTGCAAAACGAGCTGCAAGAATTTATTTTATACAGATTAAGCATTCTAGAAGTTTTAAACTTAGATTTTCAGCTAACTGAATCAGAATTAAAACAAACTTCAAATAAGGATCACCGTATTTTTTTACAGGTCCAAAAATTTTTAAAACAAAAAGAAAAACATATTGGTCAAATTGAACGTTACAAATCTTGGACAGATGTTTTAAAACGAAAATACAATTATTTAGCAAAAACTGATGAGCTCAGGGGAAATTAATTTTGAATTCATCTGACATTGAAACATTATTTTTAAATATTGTAAAATCAGTGGCTGACGTCAATCCGGCATATATGAATTGGTCTTTGGCATCGATTCAGGATGTTGTTTCAAATTCAAGTTTTAGATTTTATAAAACAGAACAAAACGAAATTGCATCGATGATTTGTTTTCAATCAAATTCAGAATTCGTTGAAATTTTAGCTTTAGGGACTTTGCCAGAATACCAACGGCAGGGTTTTTCAGAAAAATTATTGAATCAGTTTTTATCTGAATGCAGCGGCACGTCAAAATTTGTAACCCTCGAGGTTCATTGCGAAAATCTGCCAGCGATTGCTTTATATGAAAAATGTGGCTTTAAAACAGTCAGAATACGGAAAAATTATTACTCGGATGGATCTCATGCCCTAGTTATGGATAAATAACTAGGAACTGGGGCTGTCCAGTATTGTCTTTCAGCTGGGCGCAATTGAGCGGTTGATTTACAAAATCATATTTGATAGTCTGCATAGGAATTGGGCCACTGGTCCAATTTTTTTTTGTGCAAAACGTGAGGATTTGATTTGGAAATGTGGTTCGAAAAAATTGAAAAAATAGCTTCCGAAGTGTCACTTCGTGAAGGGTGTGAACTGTATGATCTGGAAATGATCGGTGCAGGTAAAAACCGCGTGCTCAGAGTTTATATCGACAAAGAATCTGGTATCGGTATCGAAGACTGTTCAAATGTTTCAAAGGGAATGAATTTATTGTTAGACGTCGAAGACGTCATCCCGGGTGGTATGTACAGCCTGGAAGTTTCTAGCCCAGGTTTGGACCGTGTTTTAAAATCAAAAAAACACTTTGAAAAAGTCATCGGAAAAAAAGTTTTTATTCAATTAGAAAAAAACTTGGGAACATTTGGCGCTGTCGGCAAAGGCATTATTTCGATGAAAAAATTTGACGAAATTTTGCATTCAATTGACGAAGAATTTTTGGTTTTCAATATTCGTGAAGAAATCATCCGTATTCCGATTTCAGCGATTGAAAAAGCAAAGCTGGTATTTGAAATGAAAACAAAATCTGAAAAACCAGGTTTAAAAATGAAAACCAATCAGAAAAAAAAGAAATAATAAATAATTTTTATAATATATAAAAGAGGGAATTATGGCCGAAAATTTATTTTCAGATTTAGCAAAAGTGATCGATCAAGTTGGTAAAGACAAAGGAATCGACAAGGCAATTATAATTGACGCCGTTAAACAGGCCATGTTGATGGCTGCCAGAAAAAAATTCGGCACGTACCGTGAAATCGAAGCTCAGTATAACGAAGAAACGGGTGCTGTTGAATTATACGAATTCAAAGAAGTCGTAACACGCGAAAAATTTATTGACGAAGAAGTTGAAATTCCATTGGACGAAGCTTTGAAATTGGATCCAGGAGCTCAGTTGGATGATTCAATCGGTATTAAATTAGAATCGAGCGATTTGGGTCGTATCGCAGCTCAATCTGCAAAACAAATTATTTTACAAAAAGTACGTGACGCTGAACGTGATATCATTTTTGCTGAATTTGAACAGCGCAAGGGTGAAGTTGCTTCTGGTATTGCGCGTCGTGTTGAAAAAGGCGCCATTGTTGTTGATTTAGGTCGAACAGAAGCACACATTCCGCCTCGTGAACAAATTCCGGGCGAAGTTTTTAAGCCAGGAGATCGCATTCAAGGTTACTTATCTGAAGTTCGCCAAACAACGCGTGGACCACAGATTATCATGTCTCGTGCAGATGAACGTTATTTAGTTAAATTATTTGAAATGGAAGTTCCTGAAATTTATGACGGTGTTGTCGAAATTATGTCAGCAGCCCGTGAACCTGGTCAGCGCGCAAAAATCGCTGTAACAACAAAAGATAATTCTGTTGATCCTGTGGGCGCATGCGTTGGTATGAAAGGTTCTCGAGTTCAGAATATTGTTCAAGAATTACGCGGCGAAAAAATTGATATTGTTTTATGGAACGAAGATATCACAAGATTTGCATGTAACGCTTTGGCTCCGGCTGAAATTGCAAAAGTATTTATGGACGAAGAAAACAAAGAAATGGAAATCGTTGTTCCAGATTCGCAATTAAGTTTGGCAATTGGTAAGCGCGGTCAAAACGTTCGTTTAGCAGCTAAATTAACAGGTTGGAAATTGGACATCATTTCTGCTTCAGCGACACAAGCTCGAACAGCAGAATCCATTTTTAATTTAATGTTGATTCCGAATATGTCAGACACGATGGCGCAAAATATTTTACAATCAGGTTTTGGATCATTCCAATCATTATCAACGGCAAAAGTCGAAGAGATTATGTCTATCGCAGGTTATGATGATCCTGAAAAGGCTCAGAAATTAATTACTGAAGCTGCAAATCTTGTTAAGAAATACAAAGATGATGGCGTTCCAGTTCCTCAGTCGCCACAAGCTGCGTTAATGAAAGAAAATAAAGAAAATTTTTCTGCCAAAGTAAAGGCCGAGCAACAGCTGAAGGCTGAATTGTCTAAGTTGCAAGCCCAGGAATAATTTGAATTGATTGTTATTGAACTGTTTTTTATGTGATCTGTTATAAATAAAGTAAGGACAAAATACGCGTGAGTAACCCAAAAGTTTTTGAATTTGCAAAAGAAGTCGGAATGACGCCGTTGGCATTAATGGACAAAATTAAAGAATGGCAACTTCCTGTGAAAAATCACATGGCGGAATTAGACCTTGAGACTTTAAATACAATTAAGGTTAAGCTTTCAGGCGCAGGTTCATCGTCAAATGATGAAAAACCTAAAAAAACAGTCGCAAAAAAAACAGCAGCACCAAAAGGTGAAACAGCTAAAGTCGCTGTTGCCAAATCAAGTACAGCTGAAAAAGCATCAGCAAAGGCAGCCAGTAAACCGATTCCTCAAGCTGAAAATAAAACAGCAAAAGTCGTCACTAAAAAAACAGAAACTGTTGTTGCCGCCACGGTTATTCCAGTGGCACCTGCGGGATCAGTCATTCGACGTAAAACAAAAGAAATTGAACCAATTGCTGATACAAAAGCTAAAGTCATTTCAAAACCCGAAGTCGAAATTGTTCCAGAAATTATAATTGCAGCTCCTGTTATTGAAGTTCCCAAAGTTGTTGCGGCCGTCGTTCAAACTGCTGCGGTTCCAGCGACAACAGAGCCTGTTAAAATTGTTGATACATCGGCACCCACTGTTGTTGGTGGGGTCGTCGTACCGTCTCGTAAAAAAGAAGTCGCTATTGGCGACAGCGGGATTTCAAGCACTACAAATGTAAAACGTAATATTATTGGCCGTATGGATTTAAGCCGTGTTCAGGCTCCTCCGGGATCACAACAGGGTGGATACAATCAAAATCGTCCAATGAGCGGTCCACGTGCTCCGGGCGGTGGTTTTCAAGGTCAGCGCCCTGCTCAACCGGGCGGTTTTAATACTCAGCGACCTGGCGGAGCTGTTACAAGTGGTCGTAATATCAGACCAGGATTTGTTGCGGCCGCGGTGATTCCAGAGCCAGGTCACGTTGATTATACGAATGATGCAAAACGTGATTTTGATAAAAAAGCTAAAAAGAACATGACCAGCGCAACGGGTGGATTATCAGCCAAAGAAAAAGAACAGGCTGAAATTTTAACAAGCTTTAATGCTGTTGAATTCCGTAAGCGTGAAATGGTTTTCCAGCCAAAGAAAAAACAAATTATTTTAAATCGAAATTCGCAAAAAACTCAGTTAACAACTCCGAAAGCTTCAAAACGTGTTCTTAAAGTGAACGGAAAAATGAAACTGGGTGATGTCGCAAACGAAATGGGTTTAAAAGCTGCGCAATTAATGAAAGTATTAATGAAAAGTGGAGTCATGGCGAACATGACGACAGATCTTGATTTTGATACGATCGCGTTAACTTTGCCTGAATTTGGTTGGGAAGCACAAAACGTATTTAAAACTGCCGATGAACGCGCCATTGAAACTGCGTTCGGAAATTTAGATGCGGTCCAAATTACTCGCCCTCCTGTGATCACAGTGATGGGTCACGTCGATCATGGTAAAACATCATTATTAGATTGTATTCGAAACGCGAGCGTAGCCACTGGCGAAGCCGGCGGAATCACTCAACACATTGGTGCCTATTCTGTAAAAACAGAAGACGGAAGTCTTTTGACATTCTTAGATACTCCGGGACACGAAGCCTTTACGGCGATGCGTGCGCGCGGTGCGAATGCGACAGATATTGTTGTGATTGTTGTTGCTGCTGATGACGGTATGATGCCGCAAACTGCAGAAGCGATTAACCATGCCAAAGCAGCTGGTGTTCCAATGATTGTTGCTGTTAATAAAATGGATAAACCAGGAGCCAATCCTGATCGTATCAAGCAACAATTGACAGAATTTGAAATTGTTCCCGAAGAATGGGGCGGAACTACAATTTTCTGTGAAGTTTCGGCACTTAAAAAAACAGGTATCAAAGAATTATTAGAAAATATTAAATTATTATCCGAAGTCGCAGAATTAAAAGCGAACCCTGAACGTTCAGGAACGGGTATTGTTATCGAAGCTAAACTTGAAAAAGGCAAAGGCCCTGTGGCAACAATTTTAGTCAAAGACGGTCACGTTAAAGTCGGACAATATATTGTTGCCGGCACATTAAAAGGACGTGTTAAATCTTTGGTGAATGACAAAGGTGAAAAAGTTGAACGTGTCACGCCAGGTTTACCAGCAGAAGTTTTAGGTCTTGAAGGTGTCCCAAGTGCAGGCGATCGTTTTGATATTGTCGTTGATGAGAAAACAGCTGAAGAAGTTGTTCAAATCAGAAAAACTGCAGCAATGGCGTCCCAAGGCGAACAGAAAAAAGTAACGCTTGAGGAATTATTTGCAAAAGTCACTCAGGGTGATGTCAAAGATTTCAATATCGTATTAAAATCAGATGTTCATGGTTCTCTTGAGGCCATAACGGGAATGATTACAAAATTAACTTCTAAAGAAGTTAAAAATAAAATTATTCATTCGGCTGTCGGTGGAATTACTGAAAACGACGTGATGTTAGCACATACAGCAAAAGGTATTGTCATCGGTTTTAATGTTAAACCTGATAGCAATGCTGCTGCTAAGGCAAAGCAAATTGGTGTCGATGTCAGAAATTACACGATTGTTTATGAAATGGTTGATGAAATTAAAAAAGCCATGCAGGGCATGTTAACGCCACATTTGGTTGAAAAAGCAATGGGTTCTGCTGAAGTTCGAAATACATTCAGCGTTCCAAAAATTGGCCTCATAGCAGGATGTTTTGTCACAATGGGTAAAATTCAACGTTCACACATGTTGCGTTTAGTT
Source organism: Pseudobdellovibrionaceae bacterium (assembly GCA_031428135.1). Lineage (GTDB taxonomy): Bacteria > Bdellovibrionota > Bdellovibrionia > Bdellovibrionales > Bdellovibrionaceae > Pseudobdellovibrio. Next base: position 18,921 of record JANPOT010000001.1, read on the forward strand.
CGTGGTGGAAAAATAGTTCACGAAGGCAAAGTATCATCATTGAAACGCTTTAAAGACGACGTTAAAGACGTTGTTGAAGGTTTTGAATGTGGTATCGGCATTGAAGATTTCGTAGACATTAAAAATGGTGACGTGATTGAATCATTCATCAAAGAAGAAGTCGCACGAGAACTGACACCATTATAAAATGAAAAAAGACCAAGCTAAAAAAACAATCAACGAAGACGGGCGCCGCGTGGCGCGCGTTGAAAAAGAAGTCCAGGGTGTGATTTCGACATTTATTATTCAGAAATTACAACCCGAATTGCCGGGTATGATTACGATCAATCGTGTTCATGCGCAGCCTGATTTGCGCCAAGCCAAAGTCTACATCAGCTTATTGAATTTAAATTTAGATGAAAAAACAAATGAAGACGATTTAGATTTATCACTTGAAATTTTGCAAGCCTGGGCACCTGAAATGCAACAGGCTATTAATCAAAAAATCCAAATGAAATATTTGCCAAAATTATCTTTTTTCGCAGATGAATCAACAGAAAAAATTTTAAAAATTGAAAATTTATTATCGACATTAGTTCCGCCAGAGAAAAAAACAACCGAAGATGATAACTAAAAAACATCATGGCCTGTTGTTGCTGGATAAGCCCCAGGGTTTATCCAGTCACGATGTCGTATCCCTTGTTAGAAAAATTTTTGGAACCAAAGAGGTCGGCCATTCTGGCACGTTGGACCCCATGGCCACGGGCCTGATGGTGATTTTGCTGGGCGAAGCCACTAAACTGAGTAATTACATCACAGACGGCGACAAGGGTTATCAGGTGTCAGTGCGTATGGGTATTGAAACCGAAACGTTGGATACGACAGGTATCATCACCCAAGAAAAACCTGTTTTAAAATCACCCATTGAAATACAGAATATTGCCGTCAATTTAGTGGGCGAATTCCAATTACCAATTCCTATGTATTCAGCCAAAAAAATTGATGGCAAAAAAATGTATGAATACGCCAGAGAAGGCGTTGTGATTGAAGTCCCACAAAAAAAAATGACGTTCTGGGATGTTCAAAAATTAAATACTGATTTCGAATTTTCAATTCAATGTTCAAAAGGCAGTTTCATCAGATCATGGGTGAAATTACTGGGCGAAAAATGCGACACAGTCGCCACCATGAGTGCGCTTCGCAGGACCCGGTCACATTTATTTAATTTGGAAAACGCCGTGACGTTTGAAACATTAAAAAATAATTTGGACAATTTGGACAATTATTTAATTTCAATGTCCGATGCGTTGCCCGAAGTTAAAAAAATCAAAGTCAAAGGCCAGGATGAAACACTTTTAAAAAACGGCCAAATCAGCCATGATTTGCGTTCGCAATTAATTATTAAATTTAATCCCGAAGTGGATGAATTAATCCAAATTTGCCCAGCCAGCGGGGTGGGGATATTGGCGCTTATAGGAATCGAGCCTGATAAGGGTTTTCGAATTAAGCGGATATTTAATTTGTAGATTGTGAGTTGTCCCAGCCCCTATAAACTTCCCCCTTGCCAACCCCTAAAACCCCTGTTAAACATAACCTTCGCTTTTTACTCGGTTTCTGTGTCAGCCATGACCTGGGACTGGGTTTGAAGTCTGTAAAACAACCTGGGACTTTAAAACAAAGCCCACATCCAAGGAGAACGTTAATGGCCGTTACAAAACAACAAAAAGCAGACATTTTAAAAAAATTCAAAACAGGTGACATGGATACGGGATCTCCGGAAGTTCAAGTTGCTTTGTTAACAGCACGTATCAACGATATGGCTTTGCACTTTGGAACTCATAAAAAAGACAACCACGGTAAACAGGGTTTGATCCGTTGTGTAAATGCGCGTCGTTCATTATTAGATTATTTAAAATCAAAAGATACTAAACGTTACCAAACTTTGATTGCGGCCTTAGACATCCGTAAATAAAAAGTCAGTGATCTGCAAAGATTGCATAAAAACAAGGCTCCGAAAGGGGCCTTTGTTGTTTTTAGGGTTGTCCTTATCGGCAAATAAAAACATAATATTCAAACAAAACAAAAGAAGAAAAAGAAACCAATAAAGAGGAAAAAGAATGAAAACGACAGTTACAACATCAATCGCGGGCCGACAAATTACAATCGAAACAGGGCGCCTGGCAAAACAAACTGATGGTTCAGTTTTAGTTACATGTGGCAATAATATGGTTTTAGTCACGGCAGTGTCTGCAAAAGAACCAAAACCTGATCAAGGTTTTTTTCCTTTAACAGTTGAATATATTGAAAAATTTTATTCTGTCGGAAAAATTCCCGGCGGATATTTTAAACGTGAAGCTAAGCCTTCGAACGAATCCGTATTAAGTGCACGTATTATTGATCGTCCAAATCGTCCGATGTTTCCAGAAGGTTATTTAAATGATACTCAAATTGTTGCCACGATTTTATCGGCAGACGGTGCATTTCCAATGGATGTGTTGGCTTCGTTAGGTGCGTCAGCAGCGTTACATATTTCTGATATTCCATTTGCAGGCCCAACAGCTGCGTGCCAAGTCGCGCGCGTTGATGGTCAATTTATTTTAAATCCGACACCTGAGCAAATGGCGAAATCTGATTTAGATATGATTATTTCAGGAACAAAAAATGGAATTTTAATGGTCGAAGGCGAAGCTAAATTTATTTCTGAAGCTGATGCATTGGCGGCGTTAAAATTTGGTCATGCTTCGATTCAGCCGTTATTAGCAATGCAAGACGAGCTTCGTGAAAAAACGGGTTCCGTTGCAAAACGTGCGTTTACTCCAAAAGTTATCGATGCTGAATTTAAATCAAAAGCTGAAGCGATGCTTGCGCCGTTGATTGATAAAGCGATGAATATTAAAATCAAACAAGACCGTTACGGTGGTTTTGCTGACGCAAAAAAAGCCGGCAAAGAAACTTTATTAGCGGGTATGGATGATAAATTAAAATCTCAGCGTGAAAAAGAATTATCAACAATCATTGAAGATCTGAAATATAAATCAGCCCGTTCAATGATTTTAGATAAGGCTCATCGTATTGATGGTCGTGATTTAAAAACAGTGCGACCTATTTCATGTGAAGTTGGCGTATTGCCACGTGCCCATGGTTCGGGTTTATTTACTCGTGGTGAAACACAATGTTTAGGTACTGTGACATTGGGAACTGCGGACGATGAACAAAATATTGAAACATTGAACGGCAGCTACAAACGTAAGTTTTTATTACATTATAATTTTCCGCCGTATTCAGTTGGCGAAGTCGGTCGTTTCAGCGGACAAAGTCGTCGTGAAATTGGCCACGGAAACTTAGCAGAACGAGCGATCAAGGCTGTGTTGCCAGATCACGTCAGTTTTCCGTATACAATTCGGGTTGTTGGCGAAGTTCTTGAAAGTAACGGATCAAGCTCTATGGGAACTGTTTGCGCTGGAATTTTAGGTTTATTAGACGCTGGTGTTAAATTAAAACACAACGTTGCAGGTATTGCGATGGGTCTGATTAAAGAAGGCGACCGTGTCGCTGTGTTATCGGATATCTTAGGTGATGAAGATCATTTAGGTGATATGGATTTCAAAGTTGCAGGTTCTGTATCTGGTATTACAGCGCTTCAAATGGATATTAAAATTGATTCCGTCAGTCTTGCGGTTATGGAAACAGCATTGAACCAAGCCAAAGAAGGTCGTCTGCATATTTTAACTGAAATGGAAAAAGTTATGAAAGCTCCACGTGGACAGCTTTCTGAATTTGCTCCACGCATTGAAACAATTAAAATTAAACCAGATAAAATTCGTGAAGTGATCGGTTCTGGCGGTAAAGTGATTCGTTCAATCACTGAACAAACGGGTGTAAAAATTGAAATCCAAGACGATGGTACAATTAATATTGCATCATCAGATCCATTGGCGACGAAAAAAGCGATTGCGATGATCGAAGCAATTTGTGCTGAAGCTGAAGTCGGTAAAACATATTCAGGTAAAGTCATGAAAATTGCAGAATTTGGCGCATTCGTTGAAATTTTACCGAACACTCAGGGTTTGTTACATATTTCAGAGCTTGCGAATGAACGTGTTCGCCAAGTGAGTGATGTTGTTAAAGAGGGCGATGTGATCGACGTTAAAGTTTTAGAAGTTGATCGTGCAGGCCGTATTAAACTTTCTCGTAAAGCATTAATGCAGTAAAGGTTACTTTGATTTCAAAAGTAGACCTGACTCAGTTTAAAAAAACAGTGTTACCTAATGGAGTCCGTGTTGTCAGTGAACAACACGGATCTTCAAAATCAGTCTCATTAGGATTGTGGGTTCTAACAGGAACGCGCGATGAAAATGAAAATGATATCGGATTATCGCATTTCGTAGAACATTTGGTTTTCAAAGGAACTAAAACCAAAAATGCATATCAAATTGCAAAATCACTGGAATCATTGGGTGGGGATTTAAATGCCTACACAACCAGAGAAAACACCACGTACCATTGTTTGGTTTTAAAAGAAGACTGGAAAATTGGTTTGGAAGTTTTATCAGATCTGGTTTGCAACATGGATTTATCAAACAAAGATTTTGAATTAGAAAAAAAAGTTATCTTGCAAGAAATTGCTATGAGTGATGATACGCCTGAAGATATTATTTATGATTATTTGTATGAACACAGTTATAAAAATCATCCACTGGGTCGACAAATTTTAGGTCAAAGTAAAACTATTCAAAAAATGACTCAAAAAAGAGTTGCTGATTTTTATCGTACTTTTTATCAAGGAAGTAATTTAATTGTCAGCGCTGCGGGGCCGATCACACATGATGAGCTTGTGATTGAAGCGCAGAAAATGTTTAAAACACGCAAAAAATTTACTAAAAAATCCAATCGTCGTGCTCCAATATGGAAAAAATGCCGAAAAATTTATGACAAAGAAGACATGGAACAGTCCCATATTTTATTGGGAATACCGGCTGCCAGTTTTCATGATAAATACAGATTTGAAGCTTTTATTGTTAATTCATTGTTGGGCGGAGGCATGACTTCAAAATTGTATCAAGCCGTTCGTGAAAAACAGGGTTTGGCGTATACAGTATTTTCAGCGTTAAATACCCAAACAGATTCTGGAAATATGACGATCTACGCAGGAACAGATTCGAAAAAAGTTAAAAAAGTTATTTCAATCATCGCCGATGAATTGTTAAAAATTAAAAAAACAGGTATTAAAAAATCTGATCTGAATTTATTTAAAACACAGGTTCGCGGACAATTATTAATGGGCTCAGATGATGTTGAAAACAGAATGACTTCACTAGGAGTCAATGAAATGATTTTCGAAGATTACAGATCCGTTGAAAGAGTCATCGAACAAATCGAAAAAGTCACATTGGAATCTGTGCAAACATATATTCGCAATTATTTTGATTTAAAAAAAATCAGTATCATTTTGATGGGTTCAGACCTGGGTTCATTAAAATCGTGGATTGAAAATTACGATTTCAGTCAAAAAAGAAAATAATAGGAAAACAAAATGAAATTAAAAATTAAAACATGGCCCCATTTCAAAGGTGAATTACCAAAATATCAATCAGCGGGTGCCAGTGGATTTGACATTCGCGCACAATTAACGTCGGCTGTGACATTGCAACCCATGCAACGGGCATTAATTCCAACGGGATTAACATTTGAAACACCTGTGGGTTTTGAAATCCAAGCACGCCCACGCAGTGGATTGGCGGCGAAACAGGGTTTATCTGTGTTGAATACACCAGGAACAATCGATGCGGATTACCGCGGTGAAGTTCAAATTATTTTAGTCAATTTAGGGCAAGAGGCCGTCACAATTAATGACCAAGATCGCTGTGCACAGCTTGTGATTTGTCCAGTGATTCAAGCTGAATTTGAATTAACAAATGATGTATCAGAAACAGTTCGCGGTGCAGGTGGGTTTGGTTCTACCGGCGTAAATAATTAATTATTTTTGTGTATCGATAATTTCTGAATATTTTTTTTCTAAAAACTGGGCGTAATTGGCCCATTTTTCATTTTCGAGCATTTGTGATGCGGGAATGAGTTTTCGATTAAATTCTTGGGTCGAAGATGCGTGCTCACCACGATCGACCATATCTGATATGCGTTCAATTAAAAGCAAACTGTGCGCCATTTCAGTCAATTCACCGATTTCTGAAATCAAGTGCGATTTGCTAAAAAATTCTAAAGCTTTTTGTGAATCTAAATAATTAATATAATTAATTGTGCTTAATATTTTAAACTTATCATTTTCAGCCAGATCAGATTTGTTGACGCCGTAAAATTGATACAACGATTCAATTTGATTCGTGCCATCAGGCAAGATCGTCGTTTTTGAATAATCATGCAGCCGCAAAAAATCTGCGACCATCTCTGTGTTCAGTCCAACAAATTCAGTCGCAAAATTTTTATAAAGAGCTTCACCCAGAATATAAACTCGCCGCTGATGATTTTCAGTGGCAAGTTTAAATTCAAGTAAAGTTGGGATGTCTTTATTTTTTTTAAAATCAGGTATCATTTTACGGTTTACTCTGGGAAAGACGTATTTATTTTAAAAGCGATTTTTTGAGATCTTCAAGTTTTGGATCAGCGGGGATACCGAACCAAATTGAAAACAAATCTGTCGCAAATTTTTCAGGTCCAGTTACTTTTTGCAAAGGTTGACCAGGTTTTTGTAAATACATTGTAGCCATTTTGTCTTTCCAAGTTGCAGTTAATGAAAAAACATCTCCTGTTTTAAACTGTTTGAATTCATTCAACGTCGTCAGGATCTGTGTAAGCTCTTGGCTTGTATTTTCAGAGTCTATGCCATTCGCTTTCAGAGCTTCTTTGAATGATTCAGAGATCTGTGTGCCTGTCAGGTCACGTGACACTGTAATTCTTAATTGAACGCTGCCTGCAGATTTCAAAGAACTTAAAATACCAGCAGAAGTTTTCATTAATTTTGATGGTTCGGCTGCGAAGAATTCAGCGATATAAATTTTAACAACAGCCAGCAAAAAAACCTTTTTTTTACGGATGCCATAAGAAACACTTTTAAGCTCAGTTTTAACGCCGCCGTCTTCCAGTGTCACAGAGTCAGTTAATTGAACGTCTTCAAAAACGACAGCTGATTTTTTTTCGATCATAATTTGTGCCATCGAATTGATCGTAAACAGTGTGCAAAAAGTAAGTATACATAATATCAACGAAGTCATTTTTTTCATATAGGGTCTCCTTGTTAGTTCAATTGTCAGTTCTATTTATCAGTTGCGTTAGTATACAGAGTGTCATTATTGGCAAAGACTTGTAAACAATAAAAGCAGTGTCACAATAAAATTATTAATAGGAGATCAAATGAAAAATAGAGTCACCAGTTCAGTTTCGATTTTTACGTCACTCAGTTTTTTATGCGTATTTTTATATATGCCGAACGCTTTTTCAAAAGACATGAGCCACCGGCTTGGCGTCGGAATAAAAAATAATACTTCGCAAAGTTTACCGTCATTGGCTATGGTGTATAATTTAAATTCAAATTTAGCAATGAATGGTGGTTTTGGACTGGATACGCAAAAAGACTATTCGGCGTTACAATTACAAATTGGAATTCGGCATATTATTTTTCACGAAACGAACCTTCATTTTTATGCCGGCGGACAAGTCGGAATGGTCAGCTTTGAAAACCCTGCAGATGGGAAAAATTCTGGGTTTGAAGCTTCGTTGATAGCTGGGGCCGAATTTTTCCTGAGTGGACTTGAAAATGTTGGATTTACATTCGAAGGCGGAATCGGTTTATCATCGATTAAAAATACACGTGTTCGTACAATCGCAGATAGTCCAATCAAAGCCGGAATTATTTTTTATTTTTAAATCAAAAAAGGAAAATTATGATTAAAAAAATTATACACACAGATCATGCACCAAAAGCTGTTGGGCCTTATTCACAAGCCGTTCAGCTTGGAAATTTTTTATTTTGCTCTGGACAAATTTCTATTGATCCAAAAACTCAAGAAGTTTTTACAGGTGAAATTAAAATTCAAACGGAAATGGTATTGAATAATATTGGTGCTGTTCTGGAACAGGCTGGACTTCAGTTTTCAGACATTATCAAAACAACAATATTTTTAACCAGTATGTCGGATTTTGCTGTTGTGAATGAAATTTATGCGTCTAAGTTTAAAACTGATCCTCCAGCCAGATCAACGGTAGCGGTATCAGCATTGCCCAAAGGTGTGAATGTCGAGATCGAAGTTACAGCATATAAAAATAATTCAATTTAAATTAATCTTATTTATTTTTATAGTATTTACAGCTTTGGTTTATTTTCAATTTACAAAAATAGAAAATGAACCAATGAATTTATGGTCAGATCATTTGCCAACAGGTCAGTGTGGCATTGTGTTGACGGGTGCTCCTGGGCGAATCAGAGAAGCTTTTGATTATTTAGCACAAAAAAAAATTCAGAAATTAATTGTATCAGGCGTTTATAAAGACTCAAAGTTGCACGAAGTTTTCCCTTATTTGCCATTTTATCCCGAAGTAAATCCTGAACATATTATTTTAGAAAAAAAATCCGAAACAACCTACGGAAATGCAAAACAAAGTTTTTTTATTACAGAAAATTTAAAATGCACAGATATTGTTTTGATCACATCTCAAATCCATATGAACCGTGCCTATCGTATGTTCAGATCGACTTTCCCTGATCGAATCGAAATTAAAAAATTAACTTTGCCGAATTCGAAATCAGAAAAGCGTATATGGGATTTAGGACTCGAAATCGTTAAATCTCTGTTTTATTATATCTTAAGTCTGGTCTAGCTTTCGAAGAACATAGAAATATCAGCTTTAGTCATTCTCGGATTGAGCCGATGAATCTATATATGTCGAAAAACTTGGCTCTTACAAAAATTGATTCTCGAATATTATTAAATGAAATTCATTTAGACAATGTGACATTAAATGCATTCGGTCGTGACGCAATTTTACAATCCGTGGACCTGGCATTACCGATGGATCAAACTGTTATTGTTGAATCGTCAAATCCGCAAAATTCTGTCTATTTTTTACAACTGATCGCGGGTCGTATGAATTGTAACAGTGGTCAACTGTTGTGGAACGGCGAAAATATTTTTGCAGCAGAAAATGAAATAAATACGAATCAAATCATTGCCAGCTATTTTGAAAATCATTTTTTTGACAGAAATCAAACTGTTGAAAGCCTGCTGAAGGAATCTGTGATGGGTTGTGAATTTGATTTCGATCAGTACGATATTTTTGAACAATTCGAAATTGAAAAATATAGAAAAACACAAATTAAAAATTTATCGTATGAATTCAGTAAATTGGTTTTTTTGATCAAAGTTGTATTAGCTTCTTCCCAGGCTATCGTGTTAGAAGATCCAGCGGTAGGCTTGTCTGAGTGTAACTGGTTACAGCTGTTGGATTTGATACATTATCAGCAGCGCAGGGGTCATTTACGGCACATTTATATGACGAATCATCATCCAACGGCTTTGCAGCATTTGGCATTTAATAAAGTTTTTATCGAAGATGGCCTGCTCTATTTTGACGAAGCCGCTGGATACAAAAAAGCTAGTCATTTCTGAATTGTGCAGTCATAATCTGACCTGTGGATGCTACTAAAAATTTAAGCTTTTATTTCTTAAAAAAATTAATCTTATCAGATCGTTCTAAATCGTTAGTTCGCAGAATTTCAATTTTGTCATTCATTGCAATTACAATCAGTGTATCGGTTTTTTTCATCGTGCTATTTGTTATGAATGGGATGAATAAAAATATCAGGTCCAGAATTTTAGCATTGGACCCTAATATAACTGCGTACACAGCAGCAACTGTTGAAAAAACACAGAACGCTGCGCCCGTTGATTTTTCTGAATTAAAGCTGAATGGTTTAGATCAAGCGTTGGCATTTGATGCTTACGATTTAATTATACGCACTGTGGACGGGCAGTTTCGAGGTACACAAGTCACAGGTTATGATCAAAATGGCCTTAATTTTTGGAATGAAAAATTAAAGACATTAAAGGAAAAAGAAAAAAATAATTTAATTCACCAATATGAAAATGATCTGAATCTGGCGGAAAACGAAATAGCCATAGGAATTGATTTGGCCAGATCATTGCAATTGCTTGAAGGTGACCAGGTTACATTGATTCCCGCAGAAACATTATTACTCAGTCAAATGGAAGCTCCTACGGTTGAAAAAGTGACCATCAAAAGAATCATTACGACTGATTTATATGATTTAGATTCTAAAATATTATTATTTAACAAAGATTTAAGTCTTAAACGATTTAATTTAGGTTTGTCGCGTATTTCTGGCTTTCATATTTGGACCAAGTCCTCTGATCAAATTTTACCAATGAAAGAATCTTTGGTCAAAATGACTGAACTATTTAATCGCATTGAAACTTGGCAAGATAAAAATGCGGTTTTATTTTTTTCGTTGTTCATGGAAAAAACAATGATCGGAATTTTTTTAGGTTTAGCCGGCCTGGTTGCATCTTCGTCCATTTTGACAGTGCTTGCATTGTTGATGACACAAAAACGCCGAGACATAGCAATTATTAAAACACTGGGGCTTTCGAATCAAAAAACATTATGGTTGTTTACACAAATGGGTTTGTGGATTTCATTATCTGGTTTGTTTTTAGGTTCATTGATTGGCTTAGCCGCCAGTTATTATTTACAATTTTTTCCAGTCAAAGTGTTGCCGGATTATTATTACGATCCAACAATTCCAGCTCTGGTTAATTTAGAATTTGCAGGAATCGTGATTTTAGGAATCAGTTTATTAGCTTTTATGGGCTGTTATTTTCCGGCGAAAGCCACGCTGAAAATTCATCCAGCCCTTTTATTAAAGCGTTAATTGAGGCTCTAGTTCAAGCTACAAACATTACACACTGACATTGTATTCGCGAAGAGCTTGATTCAGCGAAGTTTTTTGATTCGTCGATTCTTTACGTTTTCCAATAATTAAGGCTGCAGGTACACCAAATTCACCAGCGGCAAATTTTTTATTTTCTGTCCCTGGTATAACGACTGAATTTTCTGGGACACGACCTTTGTATGTGACAACTTCGGAACCAGTCACATCAAATATTTTTGTTGATGCTGTAATTGTCACACCAGCACCCAAGACAACACCTTTTTCTAAATGGACGCCTTCGACAACGATACATCGGCTTCCGATGAAGCAGTCATCTTCGATAATAACAGGCTGTGCTTGAGCCGGCTCCAGAACGCCTCCGATTCCGACCCCACCTGATAAGTGAACGTTCGCACCAATCTGCGCACAAGATCCAACAGTGGCCCAGGTATCAACCATTGTGCCACGGCCAACATAGGCACCGATATTAATATAACTGGGCATTAAAATTACACCAGGTTCGATAAATGAACCAAAACGTGCGACAGCTGGTGGAACAACGCGAACACCTTCGTGGCCAGTCCATTTTTTAACTGCAACTTTATCGAAATAATTGATGTCTGTGTTTGTTGAAATAATTTGATTTGTTTCAGTTTTAAAAAACATTAAAATTGCTTTTTTAATCCACTGATGTGTCGTCCAAATTTGGTCGATTTTTTCACAAACACGAATTTGTCCTTGATTCAGTTGCGTAAGGGTATGCCGAATAACTGCAATATCATCGGAAGTCATTTTGTACAAAGGATCCGCAGCAGCTTCGAATAAATTTAATATTCTTTGTTCGTTTTGGTGGTGCATTATTTTTTTCGCCCTTCGCTTATTTTGAGTCCAGCCAAAATCGCTGGGACATGTATTCGTAAAATTTGATCAAACGGAATATCGCGTTCGATTTCATAAGTTAAAGTAGGAATGTTTTTTTCTAAGCCAGCGTAAGTTCCTAATGAGCCCGGCGTTGGGTAACCGATGTCAGGTTCGATCACGTAACCTGTCATCTGTGAAATGATTGTGGCTTCTGGTAAAATTCCATTCGTATTGAGCATGGGTTTCCATGAATGCAGACTGAAAATGACATCAGGTTTTTCAGTTTCGATCAGTTGAACCAAGGCTTGATTTTCATTTTCGCTCATAGGCTGTGGTCCTGGGTAATAGCGAACTGTGGCGGCAACGGGTGACCAATCTTTGGTTGGAAGGTTTCGGTTCAGGTCGACTTTGTTTGAGTTACCGCGTGTTTTTAGTAAAACACCTTCGGGGTTCATTTCTGGAACTAATGTCAAATTTAATTTAAATTGAAATTCATCAATGAATTTCTGTAACAATCCACGTGCGCAAACGACGCCTTCGGGTTCGTCGCCGTGGACGCCGCCCAAAATCAGTACGTTCGGATATTCGGGTTTTGTTTGCCATTTGAAGGCATGAAGCGGCAGGCCTAATACAGATTCTCCAAATTTATATATTTTCATAGGCATCAGGATGAGCTATTATTTTTTAAATGTCAAAAACGCTTTTTAAATACCAAAACAATCAGCTTTGTTATGATGATATCCAATTAAATCATTTAGATTTGATTCGGAATTATAAAACTCCTATTGTTTTGTATCGAAAAAAAATGATTGTCGAACGGATTGAATGGCTCAAATCATGGAATCATTTACATCGTTTGCATTTTGCGATGAAAGCGAATGATCAAGTCGATATTTTAAAAATATTTTTAGACCATAATTGTGGTTTAGACGTTGTCAGTCTTGGGGAAATTAAAAAAGCATATTCAGCTGGTTTCAAACCGTCGGATTTAATTTTTTCAGGTGTCGGTAAAACTAAATTAGAAATTTCAACAGCTATTCAAGACGGCATATATCAAATCAATGTTGAAAGTATTTCTGAATTACAAAGAATTCATGAATTAGCCATGCTTCAAGGGCGGTCGATTCATATCGGATTGCGTTTAAATCCAGAAATCGATGCCCAGACACACCCCTCTATTGCAACTGCTTTGGTAGATTCAAAATTTGGTCTATCGATGAATGATGTTTCAACCTGTTTGAATATCATCAGAAACAGTCAGTTTTTGATATTTAAATCAATCAGTTATCATTTAGGTTCCCAAATTATGACGGCTGTGCCTTTCCAAAACGCGTTAAAAAAAATCAAACCGTTGTTCTTACAGCTGCAGTCAGAATTTAAGACCTTGGATCGATTGGATTTAGGTGGTGGACTGGGTATTGATTACAAAAATCATAATTTGCAGAATGATGAAAACAGTTGGAATCAATTAAAAACGGTCTATGAAACTGAATTGAATGATTTTCCATATCAATGTTTGATTGAAATGGGCAGGTTTCTGGTTGCTAGATCCGCTATTTTAATTTCTGAAGTTCAATATATTAAAAAAACTGAAACCAAAGAAATTGTAATTTGTGATGTGGGGATGAACAATTTAATGCGTCCCAGTTTATATCAAGCCTATCATCATATTTTACCGCTGACTCAAAGATTGAGCCAAAAAAAATATATGATTGCGGGACCTATTTGTGAATCAACTGATTTTTTTCATCAAGACATCGTTACTTCGGAATTATCAGAGGGCGATTTGATAGCTATTTGTGATGTCGGCGCTTACGGTAGGACAATGGCTTCAAATTATAATTTACAACCGATAGCCGTTGAATATTTTATTTAATTTTTATTTGACAACACAGCCCATCGTTTTTTTATAAATTTTCGAACGGCAAGCAGGCTGTGAATCGGTGCATTTTAAGCGCATATGAAAATGATCACCGTGGCCGTCGACATGTTCAATATTTTGAAATATTTTTTCGACGATTTGTTTGTCAGCACCTTTAAATTTATTTTTTTCTTTGGCATATTCACACATGTCCTGAATAATTAATCGATCAACAAAAATACGATCAACTGGGTATTCATTTTGTTGAAATGCAAACTTAAATAATTCAAAAGTTTTCTCGACAGAGTAAGACTGTTTGTTTATTTTTTTCTGTGATTGCAAAACAACAACTGGAAAATTTGATTTTTCGGCTAAAGCAGAACTGTCTGTCGGATAAGCTATATCGACATCCATACCTATTTGATGGCTCTTGTGCGGAGCTAAAAAACCTCCGCGACGTGAAGAAATATTTCCGACGAATAATTTTAAATCTTTGGATTGATTGTTCACAAAACGACCTAATTTTGAAATCATCTGTGACATTTCATAGGTTGAATAAAATCGTTCGCGCGCAGGAAATGCAACCTTGTAGTAAGCAGTTTCTTTTGATAAATTTTGTTGAATTAACAACGACGTCGAATTCCGCAATGATCCCTGGTCCGGAAATCCCACGGCTTGATTATACGCTCGTATGGTACCTGTTTCGGTTTGTTTGATGCTTGAATTGATCGTTTGTTCTGCTGGTTTTTTTTGTTTTTCAATTTCGGCAACGACAGTGAGGTTTGTTTTTTTATCATTTGATGGACCAATTATTGGTTCAATGATTGGCTCAACAGCCACGTTGTTTTTTTCAGGCTGCGGTACAGATTGTTCGCCGATCTGGGGAATAACAGTTTCGATGGGTCGACTTAAGTCATCTGACGACCGTTCAGAATCTGGAAAAAATAGTTCTTGTAAATTTGTCGATTGAACTTGTCCTTGGTATCGACTTTCACGGCTGTCTTCGGCACCTTCGCTTTGCAATTCTTCGGTTTCGACAACAAGTGTTTTTTCTTCGGGCTGTGTGACTGGATCAGCTTTTTTCGGCTGATCAGAAATAAATTTTGAATCGCTGATTTCAGGTTTTTTCGTCACAGTTTCAAATTGATCTGTGTAATACTGTTTATCAAACAGTACGAAAAAATCAACAACTGCGCGGTCGCATAAAAATTCGTCTTGGTCATTTGAATTTAGACAAGTGACTTTTGCGCGAATAATTGGATTTTTTGGATCAGTATTTTTTTGATTCAAATTTGCTGTTCCCAGATTTTTTGAATGATTTCCGGATAAAACAACTTCAGTTTCAGAAATGATTTTTCGATCGCTGGATAAAATTTTTAAATGTGCTGATATCTGCAAAGATTCAGTCACTGCATCATACGAATAATTGACATCCGAAAATTGAGTTTGCCCCAGTTTAAGCGTTCCTGTTTTTGTTACGATTTCTGTCGGGGCTAGTTCATAATCAGAATTGATATCGGTGGATGAGTTTGAAAAATCAGTGGGTTTTAGTTCTTTTTCTAAGACAGTATTGTCCGACAATTGAACTGCTTTGTTTTCATTAGGTTTCATTTTTGCACAACCTGCCAGAATCACAATAAACACAATAGAGATTATTTTTGATGTTTTCATTAATTGATACTAAAGCATTCTGTACGCCAAATTGAATCGTCAGTATTTAGGCCTTAAAGCGCTGGCATTACTTATGGATGATATGTAGGTGTCAAAGCCCTGGTCAGATGACGGAAACTGTTTCAAAATGTATTGGTCTGGCTGTCACGGCACCGATTAATTTGATCGTCATAGTTTCGAATTGCAGGCCAAAATCAGTTAAACAAATATGCAACGGATCAATAGTTCCAGGCTTATTTTGTAATATTTTTTGATTTATAAAATCATTTTTTAATAGCTGGCAAATGGCTTCGCCGGAATCAATCAAATTGACATTTGGACCTAAAATTTTTTGTAAAGTGTTCTTAAGTAGCGGGTAGTGTGTGCAACCGAGGATCACTGTGTCGCTGTCTGTATTTTTCATTTCAGATAAATATCTGCGGGCAACGATTTCAGTGACGGGATCATCGTTCCAGCCTTCTTCGGCCAAAGGGACAAACAATGGGCAGGCAATGCTTTCGACAGAAATCGTGGGATCAGCGTGCTGTATTTTATTTTTATAGGCATCGGATTTAATTGTCGCGCGTGTCGCAAGGACGGTTATTTTTTTATTTTTTGTTTTATTTGCAGCTAAAATCGAACCGGGTTCAAGCACATTATAAACGATGCGGTTCAAAAACAAATGTTCAGTGACTTGGGTTGAAGCTGTATTGCATGCGACAATGATGGCTTTGACGTCGCGTGAAATTAAAAAATTCATATTTTGTTCGCAATATTTTCGAACTGTGGGAGCTGATTTTGAACCGTAGGGTAATCTGGCTGTGTCCCCCAAATACAGAAAATTTTCATTTGGAAACTGCTGCACCAATTCGCGTAAAACAGTTAAACCACCAATACCAGAATCAAATACTCCGATGGATCTTGAATCAAAATTTTTTGCAAATATTTGGTCTGACATTAATTTTTCACACCATGTGCGCGTGATTCTGAAATTCCGTTGGCTGACATTTCCATAAATAATGCTTTTAAGCGCATTTCTGCAATTGTTGTCGCATTCATGTAGGTCATGCCGCTGCGGATACCACCCATCAATTCATGCAACACATCTGAAACATGCCCTTTGACAGTGACAGTCGTTGATTCGCCTTCGGGCGCCATACCCAAGGGCATGTCGCCGCGCCATGAAACTTGCGCTTTTTTAGAAGCCATTCCACGATATTGTTTTTTTCCATTCACGATATCCCCTGGTGTTTCAATTGTACCCGACAGCATCGAACCCAGCATGATTGTATCAGCACCGGCCGCAAAGGCTTTGACCATGTCGCCGCTGGTGCGAATACCACCGTCGGCAATCACGGGTACGCCGTAACTGGCAGCTGCTTCGGCGCATAATGCGATGGCTGATAATTGCGGTACTCCGCAACCCGTAATAATTCGTGTTGTGCACATTGACCCAGGACCGATACCAACTTTGATAGCGTCGGCACCGGCTTCAATTAAATCAATTGCAGCGTCCGGTGTTGCTAAATTTCCAGCGATGATTTCAACAGTGGGATACGTATCCTTCAGCCATTTTAAAGTATCCATCATTTGAATGGAATGACCGTGAGCAATATCAATTGTTAATAAATTTACTCCGGCTTTGATTAATGAAGCTGTTCGTTCTTTGAAATCCGCATTTACGCCGATACTGGCAGAAATAATATCGATACCTGCATTTTTTAATAAATCAATTTCAATGATCTGTTTTTCAATATTCATAAATCTGTGAATGATTCCCAGGCCACCCAATTGATTCATAGCTATCGCCATGGGGCTTTCAGTGACAGTATCCATATTTGCAGAAATGATCGGAGTTTCTAGGTATCGAGTTTTAGTTAAACGCGAACGTAAACTGGGGTCTTTGCGTGAACGAATTTCTGATTTCCTGGGCATGACTAAGACGTCATCAAAAGTTAAGCCATGGTTTCGTGATTTAATATCAAGCCAGTTAAACATTAACATAAGACAAATCCTTTTCTTGTATCAAGTATAAAAATATTTTTTTCAAAACTAAATAATGAAACAACAAAATAAATAGCGTTTCAAAAATTAATGACAAAACAGCCGTTGCCGGATGCAAATGGAAACTGCGATATTGATCAAGTGCTGTTGACAAAACCAAGGGCAATAAAAAATAAAATAAAAATAATTGAATTGAAAAATAAACCCAGTATTTTTTAAATATTTTTTCAGAAATTTTTAAAGCATCCGTTTCGCCCAGTGAATACATTTTTGAAAACAAAACAACGAACGGCGCAAGGGTGTAATATGAATATTTAATAAAGCCTGGAATTATAAAAACAAAAAACCACAAAAATGATTTTCCCCATGCACGCAAAGTTTCAATTAATGATAATTCGAAATATTCTGAAATGAAGGTCGTTATTTTTTTTTGAGGACACAGCGATCGCGACAAATAAAATGAACATAATAAACTTTGGATCAGTGGAAACAAAACAGCAGCCAGCAATGATAAAAATCCCCAGACCCAGATCATTGAATTTAATCCTGAAGGCGAGCCAATTATTTTTTCAATTTTTTTATCTAAAAATTGCTGAAACAACGTCGAAACCAACGTAGCTGAAAATATCAGCATAAAGCCAGACTTGATTGCATCGATATAGTTCTTTTTTTGGAGAGTAATCACAACGTGAATCAGGATTGCGCTGTAAACAGCGACAGTCAAATTAAATTAAAAAAATAAACGTTGAAAAGGCGTGACAAAGACCCGTGAAATCGTTAACTTTTTATTTCACAATTTTCAATCTTTAGAGTGCCCCGGTGGCGAAATTGGTAGACGCACAGGACTTAAAATCCTGAGCTTCGAGTGATCGGGCGTGCCGGTTCAAGTCCGGCCCGGGGCACCATTTTCTAAAACAAAAAAATCAAAAAAAAATCTAAGTCACTAAAATCAAAAACGAATGGTTTCAATACGTTACCTAAGTCGTTTTTTAAACATCATCACGCAAAATCACAGAAAATCACACAGTTTGGCTATCTTTTGGCTACACTTTGGCTACTTTTCTGAGGCGATGCTGACCTTAAATTAAGGTGGCTTCCAAGAGTCATCCACTGAATTTTTCTAAGACAAAATAAACACTTGGCGACGGATTGTCTGAAGCTAAGGCAACTCGGAAAGGATACTTTTCTATGTACAACTTATTACTCAAATTTATGCTGGCAGCTACTCTTTGGCAGCTAGGACTTAAACTCACAGACTTTAATAATTGTCGTGATCGACAGTGCATTCAAGAGCTGGATCAGTCGCGAGCCAAAGTTCTAAAAATAAATTGGAAACCAATTTCAGTTTTTCCAAATGAGGCCAAACGATTCAGGTAATGCTCAAAGTTAAATATTCTTTCGTGGTGTTGGCCGCAGGCTGTGAATTGATCGCTTGATCCAATTTCACACAAAGGTTGCGCAGTCAAAAGCGACTGTCACACCATTTGTGACGCTTGACCTTCCCCCAAAAAATTACTTAAGGTGCTTTAAATTACTCTGATCAAACATATTGCAAACAGCCGAAAACCATTAGCTTCCTTTACAAGATTACGTTGTCCTGATTCAATAGTTTTTAAACCAAGAGGTCATATGTTAAAGGGAATTAATCACATAACTATCGCCGTAAAAAATTTGGAAAAATCATTTAATTTTTATAAGGATATACTTGGGTTTAAGCCTTTGATGAAGCACTCAAAAGGAGCGTATTTTTTATTAGGCGATCTGTGGTTTTGCCTCGAATTAGATTCAAATACAAGAAGTGAGCCTCTCCCTGAATATACTCATATCGCTTTTAGTGTTGACTCAAATGATTTTGAAGCAATTTCAGATAAAATTGTTTTGTCAGGTTCAAAAATCTGGAAAGAAAATCGATCCGAAGGTGATTCGCTATATTTTCTCGATCCAGATGGTCATAAATTAGAAATTCATGTTGGTGATTGGAAATCACGTTTGGAAAGTTACAAATGCCGTAGTGATCTTGAAGAGATAGTGTTTTATAAATGACTACGAGGTTGACACAGTTACGGCGCATCACTGGCACACGTAAAAAATTTACGCTAATTATTTTTATCGTAATCGTCTTTTAAAATAGTGAAATATTTAATGGCCTGCAGTTGAGTTTCTTTTGCAATTGATTCTCGGTCAGCCTCGGTTGCAAATAGTTTATTAGCCAGAGAGCCAATTTTCATTATAGCGCATGCATTGGCGGCTATTTTTACCAAAAGATATTCTTTATGAAGTAATCGTTGGGCTCCAGTTTTTTCAATTTCAAAAGTTTGATGTTTGAATGTATCTGCAATATTGATGTATTGAGAAAACGCGTCTTCGATACCCTTTTTACAGTCTTTTTCTTGAATAAGCTCAGGTTTGAACTTTAGCGTGGATACGTCCGGAAATGGTGAGTTATCTTTTTTGCAGTAATCCTGCCTGATTAAATCAAAATTTTTCTGATATTCATTTGCAGAATCTTGGTTTGTTCGTTTTATGCTTTCCATTCGCGTATATAGCCTAGCCAGTTCGACATACTGCTTAAATTCTTCATCGATATTTTTATTTAATGCTGGATAATTTTTATAAAAACTCATAACTTGTGCGTAGTCTTCTTTGGATTTATTTTCACAAAAATTCTGTCTAATCTCTAGTGACTTGATTGGCAGCTGTCGAATAAAGTTATTTTCATCAGCATGATAATACTGTTCATCTGGGATTAGTTTTTTTATTTCATTTACAAAATCTTCAGATTTTAAATCACTATGCAGCAGACGATTGACTTCGCGAACTTTAAATTCAGAATCCGATTTTATTGTGCCCTTGTCTAAATTTCTAACCCATGCTAACAGGGCCTCGTGTATAATCAAGCCAGACTGATTCTTTTCATCTGCAATGTTGACAAGCCAATCAGCAGAAAGCCGAACTTCATAAAAATTTTGGCAACCAACGATTTTTTGATTTATGACTTGAATCATGCTTTCATTTTTACAGCTATCCTTGGTAATATCTTTTGTTTCTATAATCCATTTTTTTGATTGAATAGATAAAATAAGCTCATCACCTAGTCCGCGCTTTGAATATCGACCTATTTTAGGTAAAAGTGAGTTTGCTTTTTGGATGAGATTCTGTGTTTCTTGATTCCAGTTTAAAATCTGTGATGGTTTTAATGAAAGACTGCCTTGGTTTTCGTAAAAATCAAATAGCGTCGGGCCAACTGCATTGCCGCCGCCATCGCTAATTCCACCTTCGACTTTTAAGTTGTTATTTGATTTGTATTTGATTTCTTGAACTTCGTCTGTAGCCTGTAAATCTTTTAATTGGATATTTTTATTAGTGTTTTTTAGTAAAATTCTAAGTTGACTGATCGAATCTGATTTGTTGGTAAACCGTAGTGGCGAATTTAAATTTGTTCCAGAAATAGTCGGGGATAGATTTGTTGGATTAAATTGAGCCAAGCAAGCATCTGCACTGCTTAATACAATCAGTAACGCAAAATAGTTTTTCAACTGTATATTCATTTGACACCTCAATCAGTTAAATCAATTGTACAGTCCAATAAAAGACAAATGCGATTGATATAAATCAGATTACATTTTTTGTACCAAATTTGTGTATCATACAGGGATAATCGACTTATCCCTGTATGATGATAATTATAAGCCACTGGTCATTTCAAGGCCTAAGAAGTAACCGCCAATTTCAGATAAGCGGACAACAGAATGAACTGTTTGAGCTGAAATTTTTGAATTTATAAAGGCTACAGAAATTTGTTCTTTACAAGCTTGTGCGTATGGCATTTGATCCAAATTTAAATCTAAAAAATTAGGGTCATCTTTTAAGATCTCATTTAAAATACTTGTGCCGAAAGGTACGGACTTAATTGCATCCGTCATTGCCTTCGTAATTTTTAGTTCAAAGGCTTGGCTTTGTGCTTGTGAAGCTATATTCACAGAAATACAGATATAAAGACTAGTCAGCGGGCCGACTGTTTTGTCAGGAGTACTTAGAATTTTTTGTTCAATTTTTTTTACTTCATCCATGGTTTTAAAATGCTGTGCTAAGTTTGTCGAAACTGAGCTTTCGCTTTCCGTTTGTGCGAAAGATACATTTGTAGCTAATAAAATCAGTGCTAATGTTGCTGTTAATTTTTTCATATAATTTCCTTTGTTTAGGCTATTCTTAATTGAATAACTTAGTGCCTCATTTATATACAAACCTTAGACCTGTTTCCACATTAATTAAATTAATTATTCAGTATTTAATTAATAAAAAATTAAATATATGCTACAATCTATTGAAATATATGAGTAAATCTGTTTTTGATTTTAATAAATATATACCCTATTTAGAGGTTGTTTTGGACTCTAAGGGTAAGCATCGCGGTCGAAAAACTGCGGCAGCAGTTGCTATGCAGATACAGCCGGCCTACCTGTCATTAATTCTTAAGGGGCAAGCAGATCTAAACTTGGAACAAGCACATGCTCTGAGTACGTATTTAATGCACAATGAAGACGAGTCACACTTTTTATTGCTCTTGGTACAAAAAGATCGTGCGGGGACAAAATCCCTAAGGGCTTACTTTCAAAAACAAATTGATCAGGTCTTGAAAAATAGATTAATTTTGACAGAACGACTGGGGATCTCAGACTCGTTATCAGAAGATGAAAAGCAAAAATACTATTCTTCATGGATATATTCAGCGATTCATATTGCAGTGACTATTCCAGAGCTGCAGAATAAAAAAAGTTTGTGTCATTTTTTAAATTTAAAAACAGAGCCATTCTTGAAAGCTCTAAATTTTTTAATGACAGCAGGTTTGGTCGAGCAACGTGGTGATATTTTAACAACGGGTCGGTCGATCATTCGTTTGGGGAATAATTCATATAATATTATTAAGCATCATACAAATTGGCGAAATCAAGCCATTGAATCGCTTGAACGAGAAGACCTTAGCGATTTGCACTATTCAGCTGTTGTTTCAGTATCAAAAAAAGATGTTCTGGTTATTAAAAACCAAATTTTAGATTATATTAAAAATTTGGTTGAAGTGATTAAGGCTAGCAAAGAGGAAAGCTTGTGTACTTTGAATATAGATTTTTTTAATTTAGATAAAAAAATTGATTAGCCTATTTCTGTTGGCAACTGGGGCTAAAACTCACAGACATTAAAAATTGCCGCGATCGTCAGTGTGTTCAAAAGCTGGATCAGGCGCGAGCCAAAGTTATAAAAATAAATTGGAAACCAATTTCAGTTTTTCCGAACGAGGCCAAACGGTTTCAATAATACTCAAAGCTAAAAATCCTTTCGTGAGTTTTGATCAGGCGCAGAGTTTAACTATTGAAAAAACGAGTTTTTGTAAAAGAAATAAAAGTAATTTCTAAAATTGATCGTCACAAGTTTTAGGTGGCGGTCACTTCATTTCAAGCCCTGATTCACCCCTCAGCATGGACGTCACGCCAACCCCTTCAGGCTTTTCATGAGTCCTGCCGCTAACGCTCATCGGGGTGAGGTCTTTCACTGCGCTCCCTTTTTTTATCTTCGGTCCCTCAAAAATTTTGAAGGAACTCGAAAGATAAGAAACAAACAAAACTTGGGAGATCAAATGAATTCAGAAATTAAAAAACAATTAGAAAAACTAGCTTACAAACGCTCAAAACGATTTTGCTACAGCTGCTACACAGAAGCTCCGACAGGATGCTGCGCAAGTTGTGGATCAGATGATTTGATGCACTTGGTTCCTGAATTTGGTTGTGAATACGGAACTGATTGGGTCATTAAATATATTTTAGAAACTGAATTAACAGCTGTCGATCTTGAAGAAGCTTTCGAGCAATCAATCCGTGATTGTTATCCTGAAACAACCACAGTTGCTTGGTGTGAATTTGATACAGTTACGCTTTTAAAGGAGCAAGATCCAATTGCTTGGGGTTGTGCTTTGTCTGAATACGAATCAAATGAAGAATCTGAAGGAAATATTATTTCATTTGATGGTGGAGCAAATTATTACCATTTAAGTGATGTCGAAAACTTACTTACAGAGCGCGAATAGCGTTCTGCTGAGGAGAATTAGAACCTATCTAGATTAATCTTTTTGATTTAGCGGTCTTCGCCCTAATGTGAAGTTAGCGCTTGTTATTTTAAAAATTATTTCAACAAATTCTACAGCAGGGTGTTGTTGTAGAATTAGGTAATTTTTAATCTGCGATGTAACTGCCAGTTGGTGCCATAAATGCCGATGAGTAACGAATTATTTGGCTGACGCGAGCTTCATCAGTAGTACCGTTTAATGAATTTACACCATTATAACCAATGCGTAACGCCGCTGTCGAATTTGCTAAGCCCGACAGTTCCAATGGTGCCAGAACCTTGGTTCTGCGTAATCAGACGGGGAATAATGCTTCAGGATCAACTGAGCTGACCTCAAGCATCGTGGAAAACATTACGCATAATTTGCTATTTTTAACACTCGTGAATGGATCTCAAAATGATAACGTTAATGGCTTGCTGTATGCATTCTATAAAAATAGAAATACAGTTGCGGCAGGGAGTTGAAGTTAAAATACGCATTTCAGTATCAATTTTTTTAGTCCTGTATTTTGTATTAAACTTATTGATAAACCAGTCTGTAATTGCATCATTCGTTATTTGTTTATCTAGTCGTTCAATTAACAACTTAATTAAATCGATTGGACAGGAGGCAAGCCAGTCAGACAAGATCAAGTCCTCTTCCGAAAAATTACTTTTGAGTAACTTAATTTTATTTTTTGTAAAAATTAATTTAGACATTTTTTGTCGCGACCTACTTTGTTGGTTTAAATTTCAATTTTAGTGTCTCCGGCAACTGCTCAAGACATTTATCAAGCCCTTCGCCTGATAAGGTCCACCAAATAATTGCGCGATTCGGCGGACTCACTGGAATCGGCTTTTCAAGACGAACAATATTTTCCAATACGTACCCATATGGACCATGAAACCATTTTTTTGTTTTCACCGAAAGTTCCTCTTCGGTTATTCAATCGACAACGTCGACGAAGCCAATAATGCAACCAGATGTATCTATAGTTGAGTGTAGTTGATTTTTTGTTGATAAGATATCATGTTCAGTCGAAAAAACTATCTTATTGGTGACAAATATGGATTTTATGTGAAATGCAATGATGGTGGGGCCTTGTACCCGATGCTTTTATTTCACAGTCCACAATATTTTTTAAATTATGTCGCCTGTGATATTTATTCAGCGCTGATTTATAAAGAGCAGTGATTGACCGATATTATTTTATTAATTTCGTCAGTTTAAAATTTTTATTTGCTGTTAACTGTTTAATTGCTTTAGGAATTTTTAATTTATCAAATCAAAAGTAGAAATGAGGTGTGCTAATAACACTTCAAAGTAATTGCTACAGCTCTAGTCATGAATTTATTCAAATTATTAGCGTAGGTTATTTGAATACTTTTCTGCGTTTTGAATATTTGTGTGCCCAATTTCTTGCATTTGGTAATAAATTAAATAGCATCGGCAAGAAAAAGCGGCGTGGAATTAATCGTCTTAAATAATAGAATAAAGTTGCATCAATTGTGGCGGGAATCCATAGCGGTGGATTTTCAGTTTGAATCACCTGCAATGTTAATTTCGCAATGGAAGCAGGGCAGGTGATACTTAAATTCATGAGCTTTTCTACAAACGGAGTCATGCTAGCGTAATAATCCCCATAAATTCCGTCAAAGCCATTTCGGGGATGCGATTCTTTTGTGTAATAAACATTTTTGAATGATTTTGATTTGATAAAGCCAGGTTGAATAAGACTTACATTAATTCCCAGGGGTTTCGTCTCGTACCAAAGCGCTTCACTCATTCCTTCAAGCGCATACTTTGAGGCGCTGTAGGAAGCCATTGTCGGCATAGCTAGCATCCCGCTGACAGATGAAACGCTAATAATTTTGCCTCTGCCTTTTTCACGCATTTTTGGAATCACCATGCGAATAAGACTGGCTGGACCTAAGTAATTTGTATTCATTTGAAGTTGCTCGTCGGTTTCTGTCATGTGTTCGAAAACGGAACGATACGAAATGCCTGCATTATTAATCAAGATGTCGACGCTGTCCCACTTTTCCGCAATTTCTTTTATTATTAAACTTCGACTTAAGTCAGAAGTGACATCCAGTTCGCGAATCCAAAATCGGCTACTTTCTTGAAATCTTTCTTTTAATTTAGCGATCGATTTTAATCTTGAAGTGATCACAACGCGGTATTGTGATTGCGAATACAAAAGTTCAGCCAAAGCAAAACCAACCCCAGAGCTGCAGCCCGTTACTAAAATAACAGGCTTAAAGTTTTTTCTTTCTTTGCGTTTATAAAGTTGCCAGAAGTAATACAAAGAATCTCCCTTCAAAATAAAAAATCACCAACAGAGCATTTAAGTTTTCGGCTAATCCACATCAAAATCAAAATAATCTGATTTGTAAGGTTCATCCTTTAAACCAAAATGCCACCATTCCTTTGGGTAATTTGTGAAACCGTATTTTTCCATAGCTAATTTTAAAATCTGTCGATTTTTTTGTGATTCTTTGGAAATGGATGGGTTTGTTGTATTCGACATTTGATGGAAACAATCAAATGTGGTTCCCATGTCGACCAATCCAAAGTTTCCGAATTCTGTTGAATTACGGCAGTCTGTTATTTTTTTTGCATTGACTAAAAAATCTTTTGATTTGAATTTTTCTGTAATTACAAGGGTTAAGTCTACAGTGCTTGCGCGGCTGTGGCCTGATTTGGCATCAATATAGCCTTGTTTTATTAAATCTTTTTTTTGCACGTTGGGATAAAAAATTTGTTGCATTTTTATATCGCCCAAATCTTTCGTCCAACTGACAAATTGGTTCACAGCTTTTTGAGGCCTGTAACAATCAAAAATCAAAAGTGAATACCCGAGCTTGGAAATTTCTTTCTGAACGGCGCCAAGAGCTTTTGCAGCCCTCGTTGTCAGGTAGCACTTATTCGAGCGATACCCATCGATGGGTTTACCTATAAAATTCCAGTCGCTTGAATAAGGCGCTTCAACGAAAATTTCGGGGTTCACAGATCTGACATCAACAATGCCGAAAACATCTCGAGCTACGGCTTGCGGATTCATCAAACTTTGCAGAGTTCTATGAACAAGAACTTTTATTTGACCGGACTGAATACTGAGTTCTCCGACAGGTTGACCAATCTTAAATTCTTCAAAATCTGAATTTTGATAAATCGTGCCTTTCAGATTCAAGGCCTGGCGCTTGATGAGGTCCTTTATTTCTGCCATACAAAAATATTCAGAAGGCATAAAGAGAAGCGGCGTTTTCGATACCTTGCGTGCTTGACGAAAAATCTGTATTTGATCTTCACTCAGTTCAAAAGAAATTGTAGTTTGATAGTTCTGAGGGGATTGATCATAGAGGTGAGATGCTAAGACTGAGTTTTTGCCGTTTTCGGCCAACAATAAAAATGCGTGTTTGGTTTTAGGGGGGCGGACTTTCTTCAGGTAATAATCACTTTGGCAGGTTTCGCCATTTGAATCGAAGGCTCCCGACTTAATGTAGGATTGTCGCTTTTCTGCTGACTCCAATTTATCGTCGTTACGAACAGGTGCATGACTCAAAACAGAAGTCAAAGATGCGCCTTTTGTTTTCAGCATTTTTCGAAAACTGGCTTGTTCAAGATACGACGGCAGATAACGATACAGAACAATTTCTACATCTTTACGTTCGATGACAAGTGGATCATCAGGAACAACAGACTCTTTAATTGGGAAAGCACCCTCGAAGTCCGCATTTTTTTGCCAAGAGGCTCGAAGTGGAAATAATTTGGAATAGGGATCATTTTCTTTTTGTTCAGATCCAAATATTTTTTTAAGATCCGTTAAACAGAAAAAAGTTCGATCGACCTGTTTCCCAGTTTTATCGAAATAAATGGTTGTCACGGCGGGGAGAGCGACTTTTGTTTCTTTGAGTAATTTGCGATAGGTCACCATTTCGTTCGCATCAACTCGGACTCGAAGAATGAATTGATAAGTGTGCGGGGGAGTTCCTGAACGGTGATCTAACAATAAGTGATCAGGACCGTCTTCGCCTAAAATTAAAAAAGAGTGAGATCCTAATCTTGCAATATCACCCGGAAACAAATAATTAGTTCCGCAGTTTTCTTGTCCTTCAACATGAGTTCCATCGTGGTTATGAGCATCATCTAGCGCATAGTCTTGTGCCAACGCGATGTAACCTGTAAATAAAATAATTAGAGCACATAGTGATTTCATTTATACCCCCGTAAAGGCTGTTTTTGATCATGTTTTGGTTCTCCGGGAGGACGACCCGTTGCAGGACTTGGGTGACCATCGAGCCGCATGTTAAAAAGAAAGTAAGTCGGAACACAGAATCCTATCCCCAGGCTTCGAGCCTCTTCGATATTAGCTCCTTGAATTTGAGCCGGCTGACTTAAGTTAATAAGTTGATCGCCTTTTTTACGAACGTAGTCTTTCGCTAATATTTTTTGATAATCTGGAAACTTCTGACAGACATAGTCTTCTCGGCACGAGCGATTCTCGCTACACGTATCAAGCATTGATCTTGCGACTTGAGTTTCAAGGCAAGCACCGGAATCACCACTTGCTGCACACATATCAAAGCCTGAGCCCCCTTGATTGGCGCAAATTTCGTCCGGAATTCCTTTTTTAAAATCGACTTCGAAATTTTCTTCTTCAATGGAGCATCGTCTGCTCATGCGACCCAACGGTGCTCCGCTTTGAGGTAAGACACAACTATACGACTTTAAATTCTTGAAGACTTCTCCGGAAAGCTTCAACTTGTCCTCGAAGGCAAAAAAATTAAAGCTGGATGGATTTCGCTCAGGGTGAATATTCGAACTTTCTTTGATTTCACCCTTCCAGCAAACGCTACCTGCGGAATTCACGGCTTCTTTTAAAACGCATTCGCCCAAGAGAACTTTTTGACCTTGGTTCAGAACAGTTTTTTGGCATTCAACGGCTCGTCCTTTGGGATCGGCGCAAACCGGTTGCATTGAATAAGTTCCTGATTCAGCGAAGCAGAGTTGTCCAACATTTAAATTTGCAAATTTTGGAATCCCTGAATTTTCACTCCAATCAGATGCGGAAAATGTAGAATGCGGTCGAAAGTGATTCGGTTCTTTTCCAGATACAGCGTTTCGCAACCAAGCCATTCTTCGAGAAGATTCTGCAGAAGCATGCGGTGATAGAGCCAGCTCTTGTCGATTGAACGGATGCGAGTAGGCTTTATCAGCAAAGCCCAGCATATGAAATCCGGCTGCTCCACCAGATTGATGACAGCCCATACAAGTCAGGTTGTCTAAACGTTCAATAAGACCATCGTGACTTTTTATATATTTAAGCTTTGATATATCTATTGTTTCGACCAGAGTACGATTTTCACGAAACAATTCTGCATAAGGACGATTTGCAGTTCTGGCTCGCCCTAATGTGGACCAAGAAACTGAAAATTGAGAAAGAAATTTTGGATCAAAATCGATATTTAAAGTTCCAGTGTCTAAAGCATTCAAATTTTCCGGCTTTTTTAAATATTCTATAAATCGTTTGAGCAATGTTGGATCTTTTTTAATTGCAAGAACGTCCGGAGTATTTTCAAGACCGACAGGCTCAAGTCGATTGGCGACTTTGCGAAAGATTCGTTGCATGTACATCGCCTGACCGCCGAAATCATGCATGTAGCCCGATGTGAACCGCAAAGATTGAAAATTGACCTCCAGTTGCCTGAAAGTAAGATTTTTGAGCGGACCATTTTTTATGGCTTTGCTATCAGTCGCACGAATTTCCCAAGACTTTGCGAAATTCACACACGATTCTAGTTTTGGATACTGGTGAACAACATTCAAAAAAAAGGGCAGGCTTGAACTCGATTTTTTTGATTTATAACTGAGACGATAAATAAAGCGGACTTCTCCGCAAGAATCTTTTGTAATGTCTGTTCGGTCCATCCGATTGGCAATGGCGACCAACTTCAGATATCCGAACTCAGAATTTAACCAGCGGGTATCGAAATGTCGAGGCTCGTCACCATCTCGTTCAACTGAATAGGGGTATTTTGAATTATTCGCCAACCTGCGAATAATAAATCCGCCTTTTAAATCTTTTTCTGATCGAGAACCTTTATCTTCAAAACCTCGAAGACTTCGAACCATATCAGGCACATCACCTGAGTGTTCAGGAATTGCATCGGGAAGTTGATCGTTCTTTTTATCGTGAGTGAGCGACTTGCCAATCGTGTCGGCAAAGTTTCGGTACGACTCATTCGACTTAAACAGATCGGATGTGCGACTCAAAGAGTTTGCTTGCCCCAAAGTTTCGTTAATACTGAAGCCAGAGTTTTGAAGGCTTTGGAGCGTTTGGGTATCAAGAATATAGACGACTGGCGATGCGACGGAGGATTCTGTAAAAAAAAATAAAAGGAGTGATGAAGTTATGATTTTAAATGTGTTGGTCATCATGGTTGATGCTCGTACGAAATTGAGATTTAGTTAAGCACTTTATGATTTGAGGGCTCTATTGCGACGCAATATTTATTAAATAAAAATTAACTATACGTCTCATAACCTAATCCATCTGTGAATCGCTCATTGACCCCACAAAACCTTTGAAAGTACAAAGTATACTGATGATTGCAGATTTAACAGAAAGTTATAATTAATGTTCGCGCTATTCATTATTCTTATTTGCTTACTTATTAACGCGATTTTATCGTGTATCGAAATGGCATTTGTAACTGTTTCAAAGCCTCATTTAAAGAAATTATCCAGTGAAGGTGATAAACTTGCACTGAATGTTTTGAAATTAAGAACTAATCCAGAACGTGTATTATCAGTTTTGCAAATTGGTATCACTTTGGTCGGTGCAATTTCTGCAGCAGTTGGCGGAGCAGGAGCCGAAGAATCTTTAAGTCCGCATTATCAAAAATTATTTAACGTTTCTGAAGATTTCTCAGAAACATTGGCGATTATAACAGTTGTTGTGCCATTGACATATTTTTCAGTTGTTATTGGCGAACTTGTTCCAAAAACGTTGGCCTTGCGATTTCCGATGAAGTTTGCAAAGCTGGGCAGTTTTATTCTTATTTTTTTAGACAAGATATTTTCACCGATTGTTTATTTATTGGAAGTTTCAACGAAGTTAATCATTGCTCCATTTTTAAAACAAATGGGATCAGAAACGGTTCAAGAACAAAGCTCATCAATTGATATTGATGATTTAACGGATTCTCATAAACAGTATGTTTTTAATTTGATCGCTGTTGATAAGCGCAAAGTGAAAGATATTTTGCTGCCGTGGGATTCAGTGACAAAAATTGAAAAAGACGCCCATCAAACAGAAGTTATGAATTTGATTCGGTCTGCGCGACATACAAGAATTCCGGTCATCGAAGACGATCTGCCAGTTGGACTTCTGCATGCCAAGGAATTTATTTCTGAAGTTGAAATTTCAAAAATGAATTGGAATGAATTAATCAGGCCAATTATTTATTTTAATTCTGACGAGCCAATTTTGAATGCGCTTAAAATTTTACAATCTAAAAAAAGCCATATGGCCGTCGTCAGAAGAAAAAATGAAATTATAGGTATTGTCACATTAGAAGACATCTTTGAAGAAGTTGTTGGTGATATTTACGATGAAGACGACAGCCCGTCGATTTTACTGTCTTCAAATTCAAAAATTAGGACTATGAATTTACCAAGCCAATAGTAAAAATGTTACAATTGATTAATCAAACTGTGTTAATCAGCTTGAATTATCGGATACTAAATACAGTCTAAAAGTTAGACAATTGACACTTTCTCGGTAGAAGTTTAATAACTTGGTAACGGGGATAAAAAATGAAATTAAATCTGACTCAATTGGCGATTTTAATTCTTACTTTCATATCTACGATGGCCAGTGCGGCTCCATTACAGGGCAAATTCCCTGTCGGTCCAAACCCTCAAATGACACCTGGTGCTTTGTGTGTGAATTCAATTTCATACAGATATCCTGAACGCATTAAATATTGCTCTCGTGATGTTTTGTTCAGCCTTAGAAATCAAATTATTGCAAAATATGACAGACAATTAGGATTCGATATTTATAAAATGCCCCGTGGTGAATTTAAAATCGACCATTTCATACCCTTAAGTATCGGTGGTTCAAATGATGAAACTAATTTATGGCCACAACACAAATCAGTTTACGCACATTCTGATCCTTTAGAGTTTGATGTCGCAAATTTAATTTCTCGTGGTCAAATTAAACAATCTGAAGCCATTCGCGTGATCAAAGAATGTAAACTTAATTTGGGTCGTTGTGCCGAATTAGGTGCATATTTAAAATCAATGTACTAAATTAAAACCAGACAATTGACAGTCCCTTAAATGCCATTTTATACTTTAAATGACATTTGATTAAAAGGGGATTTATGAAAATCGTTTTGTTGCCGTTGTTTATCATCGCTGCTTATTCCTTTGCAAATGCCATTGAAAACGTGCCTTATTATGGCCGCGAATTCAACCAGACTAAATCTCAATTAAAAAACGAAGAACTGAAACTCAAATTAAAAGTCATTTTAAAATCAGGTCATCTTTCTGTGAGTGCAGGTGCTGACGACCAAATTTTACCAAACTGTGACGCGGTTAAAGATTGCAAATTGCAAACTTCGCTGGGATACGATCGAGCACGTCTTTTTTTATTTGGTCAATTTTATCTGGTTTCCTTTGGTCAAGGCTACGGTGTCCAAGAAATGTATTGTGACCGTGTTTACACTGCGCAGGATTTCAAGGGCGGTATCGGAGCGCCAGCCCCAGGAATCGTTCCTGAAGGCACTGTGATTAATACGGAACACACTTGGCCACAATCCAGGTTCAATGGTCGCCATTCCAAAGATTTTCAAAAATCTGATTTACATCATTTATTTCCAACAGATTCTCAGATGAACTCATTGCGTGGAAATACGATCTTTGGCGAAGTTATAAAGCCTTCGAATAAAACAAAATGTACGGCTTCGAAATACGGTCAAGGAGAAGGCGTCAGCCGCGACGTTTTCGAGCCACCACAGCAGCACAAGGGTCGAGTCGCGCGTGCTTTATTTTATTTTTCAATCAGATATGATTTACCAATTTCCCCAGCTGAAGAAATCATTTTGAAAAAATGGAACCGTGAAAATCCTATCGACGAACAAGAAATATCAAGAAATAATATGATTCAAACATTACAAGGCAATCGAAATCCATTTATCGATTACCCTGAATTAGCTGATCAGATATTGGATTTTTAAGTCCTATTTAACAGTTTTAATGGGCTATGGGACAAAATTTTTCGCGAAATGCAGTTTGAATACCAACAGCATCCCATTCAAGGGATTCATCGTTCAGATCAAATTTTTGATATTTGGATTGAACATAATGCACGAGCTCGTGCGCCAATGAATCATCCATACATCGTTCAGTTTTAATATAATAATCAGAATCATCCATTAAATAAATTTCATTATTGTCATTGGCGTAAGCATTTACAATTTCAGTTGGGCGCTGGCCCCATTGTTTTTCGATGGCGTTTTGAAATTGTGTTAATGGCGTTTTGCTTTTGAAATATATTTTCGGCATCGGAATATTTGGATCAATTGGTTTATTTTTTTCAGTCAAAACAAACCGGAAAATATCATCAACCGAATATTTCAGCTTCGCAGTGTTTTGCGAAGCCAAGACAAATTCAGTGAATAATAAAATAAACAGAAATACGTATTTCATATTTAGTTTGTTGGATTGTCTTCGTCGCCATTGACGCCCAAGAAAAATTCAGCGCTGTCTGTGACTATTTTTTGATATGTTGTACGTTTATTTCGTTCCATATATTTCAATAATGCTTTAATCAGATTTGTGTCGTGATTGCTTGCGAACTGGCTTTCGTTACCATAAGCAATGATGTCTAAGCCTTTGGTTCCTGTGATGTCAGTTGCAGATGATTTTTTCTTGAAAAACATATCCGTGTAATATGAATACGGAACGCAGCTACCCAAGAAAAAAACTTGGTAATCGTTACTGATGGGTAATTTATATCCGCTCACTGCTGCGATTTTTGAAATATCTAAATTTTTTCCAATTCCTGAATGGCCATTGTAAATCATCGAAGAATCATTCCATAGGGAATCTTTTAAAAAAATATGAAATCCACCGGCATCATGTTCAAGCCCCGTGCTGCCTAAGAACATACGAATTGTCATTGGACCGTTTCGAGTTTGTTTTGTGAAATTTTCTAAATGGGGAATGGGTTTGCCAGAGGCTGGATTATACCATTTGCGAACTTCAGATTCAGTCCAAACAGTCGATTCGAAACCCAGCCTGATCAGGACATCCTTTTTCTGGCTGTAGCCAATGGCGCCCCAGTCGGTCGTATTTGTGATTGGATTCCAGTCAGTTTCATCGTAATTTTCTAAGCCGAAAAAAATTGTCATTCGTAATCCGCCATTTCGAACCAGGCGATCATATTCGGGATAGGTTGAAGTTGTGCTGGGGATATAATTTAAGGGCGCTGTGATGACTGTGTAATCAGTTCCTGCGATGAGCGGGCAACCAGAAATTTTAGGGTCCCAATGGTACCAAAAATTACCTTCATCAACATTGGATTCTTCAGTGCATCGGTTTTTGGATTTTTGAAAAATTTGACCAGTGTACTGTGGAATATAAAAAGTATATTCATTTAGATCTGGTGTGAAGACTCCGCGGGCTGTGAATTGGACATAGACTTTGTTGAATGAATCGGACGACTTTTCGATTTTATTTATCGTCGCCGTAAATTTCGGATAAACTGCTGCGGCATTGTTCAGAGTTCGGCGCATTTGCCCCAAAA
Organism: Pseudobdellovibrionaceae bacterium; assembly: GCA_031428135.1. GTDB lineage: Bacteria > Bdellovibrionota > Bdellovibrionia > Bdellovibrionales > Bdellovibrionaceae > Pseudobdellovibrio. The sequence goes on from JANPOT010000001.1 coordinate 53,098, forward strand.
TATATTTTGAATATAATTTGAATTCCGATTGAATCATATCATTTGTCGGTGTGCCTTTGGATGTGGCTATCAATATGGGAGTTTCAAAACTGAATTGGGCTTCTTGATTTTTGGAACCAAAAAAATCAGTTGAGGCTTTTGTTGATTGTGCATTCGTAAAATGACAAATCAGAAGAACGAGCGGCAAGATTATTTTGGACATTTTAAACCCCTTGTTGAGTCTGTTGTATTTGCCCAGGTCCTTAGTTGCAACTAAAACAAGTTAATATTTGATTGAATAATTGTATAATTTATTTAAGATACAAATTATGAATAAAATCAAATCTATAGGTGCTATAATAATTACATTCGTTTTGACGCCGTACGCATATGCCGCGGATGCAGATAAGTTTAAAACTGAAAATTCTGCAATCGGTTTGTGGAAAACCATGGATGATAAAACACAGCAGCCTCGTAGCATTGTCGAAATTTTTGAAAAAGATGAAAAATTTTACGGTAAAATTGTTAAAATATTTCCGCAGCCTGGCAATAAATCACAGTGCGAAAAATGCCCGGATGAATTTAAAAATCAACCAATTTTAGGTCTACAATTAATGTGGGATTTGAAAAAAAATTCAGAAAAATCTTTAAAATATGAAAACGGTCATATTTTAGATCCAGAAAACGGGTCTATTTATAAATTAAAAATTGAATTGATCGAAGCCGGCCAAAAATTAGACGTCAGGGGTTATATTGGGATTTCGTTATTTGGACGTAGTCAGCAATGGAATCGTGTTAATCAAGTTGATTAAAAACTTTCTGGGATTTCTGGTGCAATGATTTTAAATATTCGGATTTTGAAACAAATTTTAAAAGCAGTCGGTGGCAAGTTTCGCTTCGTAAAAAATAAAATACTAAAATAGCTATAGCAAGTGGTCGAAGCGCTTTCCAAAAAAATAAAACTGAATTATCTTCAGTCATAAATAAAAAAATGTAGGTCAATGTGAATGATAATAAAAATAATGGTTTTGTTATGTCAGAGAATACTTTTTGGTGCACAGATTTTTTGACGTTATTCGCAGAGTTTGTATCAGAATTTAAATGTCGTATTTTTAGTTTTTGCTGAATTTTTTTAATTTTCTGTGATTTCATGTGAAATGATGCCAAGGCAATCAAGCTTGCCAATATCATTTTAATCGCAAAAATTGAAATTAAAACAGTCCACAAGTTTTGATTTGAGATCTGATAATCTTGGTCTAAGCGTTTGATATAAAAGCTGAACATTTTTTGTATGTCCGAAAACCCAAAGCTGATAACTAAAGTAATCAAAGGCTGAATAAACGCCCAAACTGACAAAAATATCATTCCAAAAATAGCACCAACGATATTTGCACCAAATACACAAATGCCAACTGAATATAATATTCCCTGCATGGAAATACTCAGCATAGGTCCCCATTTTTGTCCTGCTGGTGATAGGCTTTTGAGTAACGCCGCTAATATTGAAATTTCAAACGTAATTTGGGCCAATTGGAATCGGCTTTGAGTCGTCGATGCACTGAGTATGCGTAGGGTATAGCTTAAAAAAAACCCTTGATTCAGTGATAAGAAATGGCCAGTAAATGGTATTTTAAAGGCATGTAAAGTTGATCCAAGTCCTAATTCGATGGCGCTTAAATGTGTAGCGGTTTGTGTCTGTAAATCTGTTGTTGTTAAATTTGTTTCCGACATCTGGTTGAATGATAGACTGCTTGCGTTAAGAAAACAATGTTTGATTCGAGCTTGGGTTTTGTGTTTCACTTTCGACAAGTTAAAGAGATCTACAACCAAAATATAAGTCGGCAATATGGGCTGACGTTTCTACAGGGCGCCGTAAATGCCCTTCTATCCAAGGGGAAAAGAATGAAAACAATACTGTCGGTACTGACGTTTTTATCATTAACAATTGCGGCTTCATTGTCGTACTCGGGACAAGTCGGAAATAATAAATTTCCAGATGGTCCAAATTTGCAATCAACAGCTGGTGCACTTTGCGCAACATCGACAACATACAGATATCCAGAACGCATCAGATATTGTTCTCGTGATGTATCCAGCGGTCTTAAAAATCAAATCATTGCAAAATATGACAAACAATTGGGCTATAATATTCGTCAAATGCCTCGTGGTGATTTTAAAATCGATCATTTAATCCCATTGAGCATCGGTGGAGCAAATGACGAAGCCAATTTGTGGCCACAGCACAAATCAGTTTATGCTTATTCGGATCCGTTGGAATCTGATGTAGCAAATTTAATTGCTCAAGCGCGAATTACACAAGCAGATGCAGTTCGTGTGATCAAAGAATGCAAATTAAATTTAGGCCGTTGTGCTGAGCTGGGTGATTACTTAAGATCTCTTTATAAATAATTATTTTAATCGAGGAATGTTTGTTAAACAGTCCTCGTACTCTTGAACAAATCTGCTCATAATTTCTTCGCAACTTAAAATATCATCAATTAATCCTACGCTTTGTCCTGCAGACCAAACTGTTTTCCATGTTGGGCCAGTGGCTGCATTTTCTAATGATTTTGACCCTAAAAAATGAATCAACGGGACGATATATTTTTTCGTCATTTTTTGATCCTTCAGAATTTTTAAATACCACGGTAAATCCAATCCCATTTTTTCAATATATGGTGTGCGGATCACGGCTGCGGGAGTGCCAGACAGTCTGGTTGTCATTACAATATCTTCCGGCGAAGAATTGACGACCGCATCCTTATAGGCTTGATCAATTTGAGCTTCATAACAGGCGATAAACCTAGTTCCTACGCTGACAGCTGACGCACCAAGAGCCATCATTGAAGCCATCGTTTGTCCGTTGGCGATGCCTCCAGCGGCGATAACTGGAATCGATAATTTTTTTTGAAGCCAGCTAACTAAAACAATTGGTGAAATAGGTCCTGCATGTCCACCAGCACCGGCGCCAACGGCAATGACTCCGTCAGCACCCAAATCCTGGACTTTTTTTGCATGTTCTAAATTAATGACGTCGCAAATAACTTTGGCTCCATTTTTATGGGCCTCTTTGATGACGTCTTTGGGTGAGCCCAATGACGTAATAAATAATTCAACACCTGCATCGAGCGCATATTTGATGTCGTCACGGGCGCGTGTATTGCTTTTGTTCACGATCACATTAACGCCAATGGGTTTTTTTGTACGTGATTTCATTTCTTTTAATGCGGCAATATAGTTTTCGATGGGTCTGTAATTCAAGGCGGGGAATGTGCCAATGCCACCTGAATTACTGACCGCAGTAACCATGTCGACGTTGGAAACTAAAAACATGGGGGCTGCGATAATGGGGTAATCAATGCCCATCATTTTTGTGAATGGTGTTTCAATTTTTTTCATACCATTATGATGACTTGGTTTTTAAAACATGGCTACAATCAATTATGCAAAACCAACAACACGTCCAGCCTGCGAAATTAAATTTTAAAAATTTCAAAGATAATTTATTCTTATCGTTGTATGCCTGGTCAAAAATTCCGTTGATTGGTTTTTGTGCCCCTCGCGTATTGGAATCCAACGGATCACGCACAGTTTTAAAAATCGGCCTGGGGTTTCGTACAAAAAACCATTTGGGTGCAATGTATTTCGGAGCACTCGCAATAGGTTCTGAATTGTGTATCGCCATGTTGGCTGTGCAAAAAATTAAGGAATCTGGTCAAAAAATTGATTTTTTATTCAAAGATTATAAGGCTGATTTTTTAAAACGAGCCGAAGGCGACGTTCATTTTATATGTGAAGAAGCTCAAGTCGTTGTTGATCAAATTGAAGAAGCAAAAACAAGCACACAGCGAATCAACCGAACAATGACTGCTTACGCGATTGTGCCTTCGATCAATCCGGATGAAAAAATAGCCACATTCACCCTGACACTCTCTGTAAAACGTCGAGTCCCCAAGACTTAAAGTGATTTTTTGTTTTTTTTTGATATATTGAATGACTTGATAAAAAAGGAATTTATATGTCAAAAAAAGATATGTTCGGTGATGAGCTTAGTAAACACAACGACAACGATTTTGCATCGATGTTCGAAAATAATTCTGACACTGTGGGCGGTCAGTTATTCGTAGGCCAAAAATTTATTGGTGAAATTTTGTCGATGGGAAAAGCTGAATCATTTGTATCAACACCATCAACTCAAGATGCCATGATTTTAAATATTGATTTATTAGACGCTGATAAAAATTTTAAATATAAAACTGGCGATAAAATCGAAGTCGTCGTCGTTAATACCAAAGGTGGCGAAATTCGCGTATCACGTGTTGGTTCAAAAAAATCAAGTGCAGATACGGATTCGCTTGAAGATGCGTTTGATATGGAAATGCCCGTTGAAGGCCGAGTCACTGAAGTTTGTAACGGTGGTTTTCGCGTGCAAATTCAAAACAAAACAGCATTTTGTCCCGTCAGCCAGATGGATTTTAAAACGGCAACAGATCATTCAATTTATATTGATAAAAAATTTGAATTTTTAATTACACAGTTTGATGCCAGAGCACGAAACATTGTTGTTTCACGCCGTAAATTATTAGATTCACAAAAAGTCGAAAATGAAGGCGAATTTATGAATAAATTCAAAGCCGGCGATATTGTTGAAGCCACAGTGAACCGTTTTGAAAAATTTGGTGCATTTATGGGGCTTGGTGGTGGAGTCGAAGGATTATGTCATATTTCTGAAATTGGATGGTCGCGCTTAGCAGATCCCGCTGAAGTTTTGTCATTAGGACAATCTGTTCAAGTTAAAATTTTAAATATCGCCGAAGTCGATGGCCGGTTAAAAATTTCATTAAGTGTTAAGGCCGCCGGTGGCGAAGGTGATCCGTGGATGCAGGTTCCACAAAATTTCCCATTAGGCAGTCAACACGATGGTGTCGTTGAAAAAAAAGAACAGTATGGATATTTTGTAAATATTGCGCCGGGTATTACAGGATTATTACCTCGCTCAAAATGGCGAGATCATTTGGAAGCAGCGAGCTTTGAAAATAAGAAAAAGGGCGATAAAATTAAAATTCAAATCGACGAAATTTTATTTGAACAAAAAAGAATTTCGCTGGGTATTGCTGGCAGCGGCGAAGATCAATCATGGCGTGATGTGAACGTTGCAAAATCGGGGTTTTCAACAAATAAATTTGGTAATCTATCAGATTTACTAAAAAAGAAATAATTGCATTTGTGAGCATGTATGAAAAATAAAATATTTAAAATAATTATTGTTTTAGGTCTTTTATTTTTCATCATCATCGGCGGAATTTTAACATTTATTATTTATGCATTGCCGTCGACAAAAACAATTGGCCAAGCTGTCGGCGGTCAAAAAACAACGCAAACTGAACAAATTCAAAATTCAGATATACAGTCGGGGGATCAAACAGAAATGTTTGGACCAGTTTCAAATGATGCAACATCTGCGGATGTGTCAAAATCTGAAGAAAAAAATACAGTTGATCAGCTGAATCGTGATCTGATGTCGGATTTGATGGATGCAGATCGGCCTCTGAGTAATTTTTGTATCAGTTTAAAAAATGCAAAAAGTGGCCGGTTGAGCTCATCTGATCTCAGTTCTGGATTCGTCAAAGGCATTGATCCAGACACGGCTGATCCGCGTATCCAAGCTATGAAACCGTTGCTGCGTTCTGTATTCAGGCAACAAACAATGAAAGAGCTGATTTTAGAAGCTGAAGCAGCTATTCAAAACAAAGAAGAAAATTTTTGGCAAAAAGCTGCGTTTTATTCAAAAGCCGCCATGGCATTTCGTGATTTGGTCGCAAATAAATCTGAATTAGAAGCCGTCAGCGATCGCAGTTATTTATTTATTAAAATAAATGAACTTGTCGCCAAACGCCCAGATTTATTAAATGATGATCGTTTGCAAAAATTTTGTAATGATACCGAAAATGCGCTCAATACAAATGACCCTGTGCAGTTTGAACAGGAAAAGAAAAATTTTGAAAGAATTCTAACTGAAATGAATGTTGCGCCAACTGAAATTAAATATGACTCCAATTATAAAACAAAACTGGATGCCGTATATGATGGAATGTCGATGCGACTCAATGGTGGTTGGCTCGAAGAAGTTTTTCCCAACAAGCCAACCGTTAAAGAATAATTATTTAAATTCAACGGCCCATGATTTTAATGTTCCAATGTCCTGCGCAGCTAAATCTTTGATGATCATTTTATAAACTCCGGCAGAACTGACTGATCCCAATGTTGACGTCACATCATAAGATTTTTTCAGGTTTATAGTTCTGGCGCCGGCACGGCTGTGGACGACAATGGATTTTCCATCCGGTGCAATAACCTGAATACTTAAATCACCGATGTAAGGATGCGCAACATCAACGTTAATAAAAATTTTTCGGCCTTGTGATGCGCTGGAAACCTGAAGCGTGGATAAAATGCCTTGCGAGTTGTTGTCGGGAATTTGGCGATTGACGACGCTTGAAAATATTTCTGGTTTGACCGCGGGTGGTGCTGGTGGATTCACAGGGCTTGTGCCACCGCCTGAATTTGGAATATATGATCTGGCCATCGAAATTCGTGTGATGTCTTCGCCTCGGCAACTGTCATCGGCGCAAACTTTGGAAACTGTACAATTGCCTTGGCTTGTGAAATCAGCTTCACCGCGAACCAAGATTCCTTCGATTAATCCAGAAACAGCATTGAAAACTGCGGACCCTGAATTTCCGCCATAGGTATCAACATTGGCTACGATATATTCGGCATTTGCGATATTTCGAACTTTACCGCCCGTCGTTATTTTTGTCGGAAGCCCAACGGGATGACCGATAACAGTTAATTCATCGCCCACTGATAATTCACCAGTCTGTCGCAATTGTAAAACAGCGTGGTTTGTAACCGGTCTGTCCAACCTGATCACGGCAAAATCCTGACCTGTATTATTACGGATTGTTTTAATGATTTCTTTACATTTGTAAACTTCGGATGTGGGAATTTGTTTTGGTAATATGCCAACAGATTTCACGCTAAAGCCAAAAACTAAACTGGTTGAAGTACAATCTGGTAAAGTTTCAAGGCAATGTCCCGCTGTTAATATTAAATCGGGGCCAACCAGTGATCCTGAACAAAAAGCAGCAGTCTCTTGTTCGCGAAATTTTTCACTGGAACATAAATTCATATCAGATCCAAAACTTTTACCGATCACTGACGTTTGACCCTGAGCATTGGCAGTTAAGCTGGTTGTTTTAACCAGAGCCACCGTTGAATCGGCCAATTTTTTTAATCGATCATCTGTTAATTGATACACATCCAGTCTGCCATCTGTGCCATAAATAACATTCGCACTGAGTTTGGAATCGGGGGATTCCATGGATTGAGTGTCTTTGTTTTCAGGAGCGCAGCTGGCCATTAATGCTGTGATTGCGACTGTAAATAGGGCTTTGGGTATTGTGATTTGAAAATTCATCTGATGATTCATCTTCCCTCCATGGTAAGAATTCATTCACTAGACCTAGACAATTTAAAATGTTCTGTCGGTTAAAATTTTGTGTTTTCTGGACCTTTGTTCGAACCTTGTCAGTCAAAAATCATTCTTGATAGACACAGATGACGATAGCCGCAAAAATGTTATTTGTGAAAGTAGGAATAAAAATATGAACTATAACAAAATTTTATGCATGATCTGTGTGTCGGTTTCAACAGTCTGTTCAATGTCATTGGCTCAGTACAAGGGGCACGGTGGTGAATCGGTCAGTGCGGATCAAATTAAAAAATACGGACCACCTGCATTAAATCCTGAAATGACAAATAAATTAAAAAAAATGTTCGATGTGACAGCTCCTGGAATGGGAATGTTATCGCCTGACCAAAAAACATTATATTTTGGTTGGAAGGTGACAGGTCAATCACACATATGGAAAATCGATGGACCGAAATCATTTCCAACGCAAATGACCAGTGGATCTGATGCGGTGACACTCAAAGACGTTTCGCCCAACGGCAAATTCTTAATTATTGGCAAAGACACCAACGGCCAAGAAAATCCAGGTTTATACAAATTGGATTTAATATCAGGAATGATTTCTGAACTGTACCGTAAAGATAAAGTCCAAGCAGGTTTTAGTTTTTTAACAGATGATTCCAGATATTTGTATTTCACAGCGAACGATAAAAAACCTGATTCCTATTCTACGTATAAGTTGGATTTAGAAACAATGAAAACAGAAACAATTTATGATGGTGATGGCAATTGGTATGTCGCTGATCAAAAAAACAATGGTCAGAAATTACTGTATGTTAAATACAGTGGTGCCCGGATCAATGAATATTTTCATTTCGATCCAAAAAATAAAACAATGACGCCTGTGATCGGACAAAATGAAAAATCTGAATATGAAGTCAATTACGCAAACAAAGACGGAGAATATTTAGTTTTATCAGACAAAGAAAATTTTAAAAAACTATATCTATTTAAAAACAAAGAATTAAAAATTTTAACACCCAAAGATCTGCAATTTGATGTCAGCGGATTTACGATGGATCATCAGCGCACGCGCATTATTTATAACGTTAATCGTGATGGCTATACAAAATTATATGCAATGGATGCAAAAACATTTAAACCCATTCAGATCCCTGAATTTAAAAATGCTGATCACATATTTTCTGGATCAACAACCAGAAACGGACAAATATCAATGTTGGGGGTGATTTCATCACAATCACCACGAATCAGTTATTCGTACAACTGGGTCACGAAAAAAATGGTTCAATGGGTTTTGCCGTCTGCACCTGAAGTTGATTTAAAAAAATTTGCAGTCGCAAAATTAATGAATTATGAAACCAGAGACAAGATCAAAATTCCTATGTTTGTCAGATTTCCAGAGGGCTGTGAAGTTTCAAAAAATTGTCCTGTCGTTGTTCATTTTCATGGCGGACCTGAGGGGCAATCCGAAGCTGGATTTAATCCCATGGCGCAAGCGTTCGTGAATGAAGGTTTTATTTTCGTTGAACCCAATGTGCGCGGCAGCGAAGGTTATGGAAAAATTTGGTTGGACAGTGATAATGGAATCAAGCGCGAAAAAGTCATCACAGACATCGAAGACGCATCGATTTGGATCAAAAATAATTGGAAAAATGTAAAAAATGAATCACCAAAAATGGGGATCATGGGTTGGAGCTATGGTGGATATTCAACATTGTTTGCCATGACTAAATATGCGGGTTCATTCAATGCAGGTGTTGCGCTGGTGGGGATGAGTAACCTGGTCACGTTTATGCAAAACACGGCACCGTACCGCCGTATTTTAAGAATGTCCGAATACGGCAATCCTGACACAGACAAAGACTTTATGATGCGATTGTCACCGGTGACATACATCGATCAAATTCGTGATCCATTGATGATTATACAGGGCGCGAATGATCCACGTGTACCGGCTGGTGAAGCTATTCAAATGCAAGAAGCACTCGTTAAGAAAAAAATAAAATCTCAATTAATTATTTTTGCTGACGAAGGCCACGGGTCAGCCAAAAAAGAAAACCAAGTTTTAGAGATCGGTCACATGATTGAATTTTTTAAAACCAATTTGAAATAGAAAATTTTAACTATTCTGAATGATCGACGCACAGATCTTTGTTTTTATTCACAAACAAAGTTTGCTGTGCGATTTCTTTGTCAGAAATCGTCATTTTAGAAATGTTGCAATTGAGTTGATTGATCAGTTCTTTGACGGCGTTGGCTTCAGTCGTATCCATCGTTAAGCCCCACAGGCCTTTGATGTAAAGCCAGTTTTTTAAATAGGTGCATTTATAGTCTGTATTTGGTGGCATGTAATCTGCGGGTGTTTGGGCGCCTTTTTGATTATTTTCTTCACCATAAGCGGCAATCAGATGGTGATTATACCCCAAATAATTTCCATATAAACAGCGTGCTTTGTATGTCCATTTATAGGCTCCAGAAATATAAGCGTCTTTCAGCGGAACCATGTGATCTATTTGCATGTCAGCTGCATTTTTCAATGTTTCAAGTGAATATGGATCCAGCCATTTGCCAGAATCAACAGTGCAATTGTTGTCTTTGAATGTGACAGGTTTGAGCGTGTCGCGAATCAAAACTTTGGCTCTTGTGCTATAGCAGTCTGTATTGCTTGAATCTCTGACCCAGCCACCGAAATGCAGACGGCGTTTATAAGCAGGAACTGATTCGGTTTTTTTTGAATTGACTGTGTCCCAATTCAATAACGAATAAACTGTGTTCGATGCAAGTATTGCATTTTTAATAATTAAGTTTGTGACATTTGTAAAAATTGAAATCGATGAATCTGATTTTAATTTTTCAGACAAAACAATTTTCACATTTTCCTGTCGTGGCTCAAACAAAGCAGGCTCTGTGGAAGGCCCGTCGATCGGCACAGTACTTTGAGAATAGGTCATCATTGAAAATAAAAAAACAGAAATAATAATTAAGTAATGATTCATGTCTTCTCCGTCATTTTAAAATCAGCGACAAATAGAATTCGACTTCAGTCTAGTTGCCTTTAGTGAAATATTCTAAGAAAATTTAAATTCATCAACATTTAAACATCAAAATAAAGGATATAAATGAAAAATTTCTTAATACTGTCGCTTTTGGTTACTTTTTTGGGTGCATGCGGTCATAAGGGCCACCACGGCGCAGGTGGCTGTAACACAGGAAAGCCTTGCTCAATGGATACAAAAGAGGTCCAAAAAGCTGAATGTGAAGAGTGTAAAAAAACAAAGTAATTTTTTAAATTTATTTTATATAAGTAATTTCAATTACTTATATAAAATCAAACGATTGATCAAATAACGTGACATAATTCAAACAGTTGTTTAAATTATGTCGCATGTCTGAAAAAAAAACAGAACAAAAAACAGTTATAAAATCTGAATCAAAATCTGAATCAAAATCAGAGGCTAAGCTTTGCTTACTGCAAGCAGCTGCTAAGTTATTTTCTAAATTAGGTTTAGAAAACACATCAACCAGAGACTTAGCACGAGAATCCAAAGCAAATATTTCATTAATTTCATATCATTTCGGCGGCAAAGAAGGACTGTATAAAGAAGTTCTGAAAGATTTTGCTTTAGAAGTTCAAAGCACGATGCAACCCGTTTTAGAACAATCCCAAAAAACTGAAGTCACCAAAGAATCATTCAGCCAAGAAATTTCATCTATTATTCAAAACATGATTTCAATGCGAAAAAAACACCCAGAAATTTGTCAAATATTATGCCGTGAAAAAGCAAATGGGATGCCACTGTCCCGAGACATCCACGAAGAAATTTTTTATCCCTTAGCAAAACGATTTATTCAGTCATTTGAAACCGCGCAAACAAAAAAAATTGTGCGAGCTGATATTCATGCAGGTTTATTTTTTATATGTATGTCTGAAGGTCTGTTCGGTTTTTATGAAATGATGGATTGTCAAACCAGTATGCAAAAAGACTGCGAACAATTTATGGATTCGGAATTGTTAAAAAATCAAATTTTAAATATTTATTTAAACGGAGTATTGTTATGAAAAAAATGTCCCTGATCACTGTTTTATTGTTTGCAAAAATTTCATATTCAGCAATCGGTATTGATGATTACATGTCACAAGTTAAAGCCAAGAACCCGTTGTTTAAAGCCTATGATTTATCAATAGAGGCTGCTGAAAGTAAAACTGATTCTGCGGATATTGAATTGTCACCAATTTTAACAGCAGGATATTTAAAATCCAAAGACAAATCATTACCAAATTCGTTGGCATTAGGGCAGCGCTCAGTTGAAAAGTATTCGGTGGGTTTGGCTAAAAAATTCTTCACGGGAACATCATTACGGTTGGACGCTGAAACGAATGATTTTCAAAATGAAAGCCCGCTGATCGCAAATTACGATCAATTTTCGACAGGCTCTGTGGGGATTACGGTTTCTCAGTCACTGTGGAAAGATTTTTTCGGAGCAGGTGCAAGAAGCAAAATAGACAGACAAAAAGCAATAGCAAAAATAGAAATGACTGCCGCCGAATTACAGCGCCGTATTTTTCAAATTCAAATTGAAAGTGATTTTTGGGATTATGTTGTTTCTGCTGAAGATTTAAAATTAAAAAAATCAAATCTTGAACGTGCGCAAAAAATGGAAACATGGACGTCAAAGCGCGTTTCAAACGGAATTAATGATCGGTCAGATTTGATGAATGTCAAAGCGTTAGCGTCATTAAGATCATTACAACTTGAAACAGCTCAGGAAGAATTTAAATCGCAAAAAATTAAATTTCGTGAAAATTTAGGTCTGTCTGAAATTGAATCAGTTCCCGAAATTAAATCTGATTTATCGCAGGACAGGTCGTACGTTAACGATTTAATGAATAAAAAAAACGTTGTCAGTCTGGAGTCAGAAATTGCAAAATATGAATCTGTTGCAAAAATTCACGTGGCTGATGAAGTCACTGATCAATTGCGTCCAGATTTGTCTGTTTTTGGCAGCTACGCAACAACTGCATACAATCGTGATCATTCAGAGGTCATCAGTAAAATGACCAGTGACCAATATCCAAAAACAGCCGTCGGTGTCAATTTCAGTTGGGTCATCGAAACAGATGCAAAATCAGGGTTACGTCATTCAGCAGAAAAAGAATCATTGGCCGCAAAGTTAAAATCAGAAAAAAAAATAGCGATGGGTCAATCAGCTTGGCAGGATTTAATTCGAAAGTACATTTTGACACAAAAAAATATTAAATCGTTGGAACAGATTGCTCAGTTTCAACGTGAACGATCAAAATCAGAGCAAGATAAATTTTTAAAAGGTCGTTCAATTACGGTAAATGTTGTGAATGCTGAAACGGATGCAGCTGAATCTGAATTAAATTTATTAAAAGCAAAAGCGGGTCTTAAAAAATTAGAAGTGTCAGCGTTGTTATTTAAAACATTAGAATAAGACTTAGAAAATTAAAAGGAATATCAGTTTATGAGTTTAGCAGAAGTATCAATTAAGCGTCCGGTTCTGGTTACATGTGCAATGGCCTTTGTTATTATTTTAGGATTCATGTCTTATAAAAAAATGCCGGTGGATCAGTTTCCAGATGTGACATTCCCGATTGTCTTTGCGGAAATTATTTACCCTGGGGCGTCACCGGTCGATGTTGAACGTCAAATTTCAAAAATAGTCGAAGACGAAGTTTCCAGTCTATCAGGTCTGGAAACAGTTTCATCGTACAATTATGATTCGGTAGCAATTATTGTCATCAAATTCAGGCTTGGTGTCGATATCAAAGAAGCTGAACAGCAGGTCAGAAATCGTATTCAAAATGTCAAAGCTAAATTTCCCAAAGATGCCAAAGATCCAACGATTCGCAGGTTTGATCCGGCGGATCAGCCGATCGTAACTATTGCATTGAATTCAAAAATGAATGCCGCAGATTTATTCGACGTGGCGAATGAAAATGTTAAACCATTATTAGAACGTATTCCTGACGTAGGATTAGTACGAATCGTTGGTGGTCAAAAAAAAGAGATTCAAATTTTAGTTGATAAAAATAAATTGCAAGACCGCCAAATTTCGATGATCGCTGTCGCAAAAAAAATCGAAGACACATCCAAAGACATTCCCATCGGAAAATTTAATGGGACCACAACTGAAACAGTTTTGCGAACAATCGGTGAATTTACAAACTTGGAACAAATCAAAGATGTCGCTGTCAGTTTTTTAGGTTCTGACAGATCCGTCAAGCTTTCTGAAATTGCGCAAATTCAAGAAGCCGTCGCAGAGGCAAAACGGTATTCTTCGATCAATGGTGAAACAGCCTTGTTTCTGCAGATTTACAAACAGTCTGGGTCCAATACAGTAGCTGTTTCTGATCGTGTTAAAAAAGCGGTCGCCGGAATTAATGAAATTTTAATTGCACAAAAAATTGATGCAAAAACAATATTAGTCCGCGACGGATCAGTTGCCATCAGATTGAATGTCCAAGACGTTACTGAAAGTATTTTCTTGGGGATCATACTTTGCATTATTGTTGTTTTCTTTTTCTTAGGTTCAGCCAGATCAACTTTTATTACAGGACTGGCTATTCCAAATTCACTCTTGGGTGGATTTATTTTCATGTATGCTTTTGGGTTTTCAATTAATATTATGACATTAATTGCGCTGTCTTTAGCTGTGGGTTTATTGATCGATGATGCCATTGTTGTCCGAGAAAATATTTTCAGACATTTAGAAATGGGAAAAAAACCTATGGATGCCGCTCTGGACGGAACCAAAGAGGTGACCATGGCTGTCGTTGCAACGACGTTGGTTGTGATTGCGGTATTTGGGCCGATCGCATTTGTTCCCGGAATTGTTGGACAGTTTTTCAAACAATTCGGACTTGCTGTCGTATTTATTATGATTATTTCTATGTTAGATGCTTTTACTGTAGCACCGATGTTATCTGCGTATATGGCAACTAAAAATGAACATAACAAAGGAAATGGCTTTATTGATCGCATGTTATTATCGTTTGATCGTTTTCAAACAAGTTTAGAAAATCGTTATGAGCGAGTTTTAGGTTGGACGATTGCGCATCGTAAAACAGTTTTACTGAGTGCATTAGTTTTATTTTTTGTTTCGATGTATTCTGGTAAATATATTAAAAAAACATTTTTGCCGCCCAATGATTTAGGTGAATTCACAGTCACAATTGAAAAACCAGTCGGTTCATCATTAAATTCAACATTTGAATTTTCTAAAAAAATTGAAGCAGCTGTTAAATCAATTCCCGAAGTCGATTTAGTCGCATTGACTGTCGGTTCAAGTTCTTATGAGTCAAATAAGGCTGATTTATATGTTCACTTGGTTCCAGCCAAACAGCGTCGTGGACTATCAACAACAGATGTGAAAGAAAAAACACGTTTAGCTGTCAATGAATTCACAAAAGATGGAATTATCGCAGTGACTGATGTGGATATCAGTGGTGGCGGGCAAAAGCCGTTAAATTTATATGTTGTCGGTGATAATTTAGATGAGTTATCAAAATATGCATTGGCCTTACAGAAAAAAATTGCAGACATCCCAGGATTAATTGATGTGGATACCAATTTCAGATCAGGAACGCCTGAATTTCATGTTGTTTTTGACCGAGAACGTTCAGAGACGTTGGGTGTTTCAACAGTAACTGCAGGCGCTGAATTGCGTGCTCGTACCGAAGGTGTATTACCTGCGACATATCGTCAAAATGGAATTGAATATGATGTGCGTTTAATGTTCCCAGAAAAAAATAAAAATTTAAAAGAACAATTTAATACAACATTTGTTCCGAATCAGAACTTTAACATGGTGCCATTAAATAAAGTTTCAACACCCAAAGAAACAATTGGCTATTCACAAATTAATCGTCAAAACAAAGGTCGATTCATTGCGATCACAGCCAATTTAGGTCCCAAGGGTAATTTAGGTGATGTGACAGCAGCCATTGAAAAAATGCTGACCACAGATATGAAGCCACCATTAGGTATCAGTTATAAATTTGAAGGCCAAGCCGAAGATTTCAAAGATTTGATGATTAATATGTCTATTGCCTTAGGCTTAGGAATCTTGTTAATTTATTTAGTTCTGGCGTCGCTTTATGAAAGTTTTATTACGCCATTTGCAATCTTGTTGGCATTGCCATTAGCGATATCAGGTGCATTTGCAGGTTTACTTATTTTTGATAAAACAATCGATATTTTTTCGATCATCGGATTTATTTTGTTGATGGGTGTGGTCGCAAAAAATTCAATTTTATTAGTGGATTATGCAACTCAATTAATTAAAGACGGCATCGATATGAATGAAGCCTTGATCCGTGCTGGGCGTACACGTTTACGTCCGATTTTGATGACTTCGCTTGCGCTCATTGCGGGTACATTGCCAATTGCAATTGGTATGACTGCGCTAGGCAGCCAACGACAATCGATGGGTGTGGCGATCATCGGTGGAGTATTAAGTTCGACGTTATTAACATTAATCGTTGTGCCTGCAGCATTTGGATATATTGAACGTTTTCGTATTTGGTCGCAATTGCAGGCAAACAAATTACGTGGTGATCAATCTATTTAATTTTTATTTTCCGAATTGATTGGAGCTTGTTATTGAACAAGCTCCAATCATCGTTTTGATCAATCGCAGACCAAATATTTTCAATTTCATGAATCAGTAATGTTTCAGGATTCAAATTTTTAATAAAATTTGGGTTTATGATTTCAGCTTTCTCAAATGATTTAAATAAATCTTTACAGTCATGCTTTTCATATTTTTTTAATGAAGTCGAACTAAGTCGGAAGCTGTTGAAATCAAAAAATGTTTGTTCAAAAGGTAATTTTTTTTCTTCAAGCAATTTAAAAAATTCAGATATGGCATCTGAACAATCCTGTGGATTTTCAAATTTCAGGTTTAAACGTTTTTGAAAATATTTTTGAATACTGTTATTAAAATCAATAGAAAAATTTTCAAGTATTTTTTCAAACTCCAAAGCTGGATATGCTTTTTTTAATGAATGACCCAACTGGTTTAAGTTCCAAAAAAAACTGTGGGGTTGTCGTCCGTAAGAATAAAGTCCCTGCTGATCAAAATAAGCGGCTGTAAAATGGGGGTCGTATTGGGGCATAAATCTGTAGGGACCATAATCAAAAAGTTCACCCGAAATATTGATATTGTCTGTATTTAAAACGCCGTGAATGAATCCTGCCATCATGATTTGCGCAACTAAGTCTGCATTTTTTTTACAGACGACTTGAAAAAAAGTTGTAGCCAGTAAGTTTTCATTTTCTGGATCAATTTTTTTAAATTCATCAAAGTAATAAAAATTCAGACAATAAGAAGTCAGTTTTTTAATATTTTCAATTTCATTTAAATAGGCCAACCGTTGAAATGTTCCAATTCGAATATGCCCACGTGAAAACCTGGTTAAAACAGCTGACCTTGTGGGACTGGGTTCATCGCTTCGGATCAAATTTTCTCCGGTTTCAAAAATGACCGCAGTTTGGCTGGTGTCGACGCCCAGGGCCGTTAACATTTCAGTAGCCAAAGCTTCGCGAACGGCACCTTTTAAGGTCAGCTTTCCATCACCACTGCGCGAATGTGGAGTTGTGCCGCTGCCCTTGGTTCCCAGATCATACCATTGATTATTTTTTAAAATTTGTGCAAACACAAAACCGCGTCCGTCGCCGATATCGGGGTTATAATGTTGAAACTGGTGACCGTGATAACGTAATGCAAGGCACTGATTTAGATTTTGATCTAAGGGATGAAACGACCATAGGTGGTCTGTGGAAAAATTTAAATCAAGGCGATCATTTTTGTAACGTAATTTTTTTTCTGGAAATCTGGCAGGTGAGACTGTGTCGTAAAAATCACTGCCCAGTTGTAAAAGAGGTAATTTTGTATTTTGCCAGTTTGTCATGCGTAGTGAACCTTCATTTAAATTCTTATTGAAAACCAATTGAGAAAGAGTACTCTTTTGTCGTAGCTTATACAAAAAAATATAAAACTAAAGGAGTTTTTATGAATCGCAGACAATTATTATCATCTATCGCAGCATTAACAGGAATCGCCGTTGTATTGCCCATGGTTGCACATGCTGAACGTAAACGTGGCGGCGATGCTGCAGCGGCTGGACCTGTTTTAGTCGATACAAAAGATCCACAGGCAAAGGCCGTCAATTATGTTGTGAAGCATTCAGACCTGAAAGACAAAGCCTTACAAACTGAGCGCACTGGTGTAAAATGGATTGATCAAAAATGTTCTGGATGCGCATTTTACGACAGTAAAAAAGAAGTTTCTGTTGGTGGAATAAAAGCGGGTCCTTGTTCAATGCCGTTTGCGGCAGGTAAGGTCGTCGTCGGTGCAGGCTGGTGTTCAACTTGGGCTAAAAAGGCTTAATAAATATTAAGCCTTTGAAAAGAAATAAAATATCAACAATAATGTTGATATTTTATTTCTTAGTATCCCTGAGCATACGCCTTAAAATTTTCCCAACATTGTTTTTTGGGACTTCAGTAATAAATTCAACGTATTTTGGTATTTTGTAATTTGTTAATGATTCTTTGGCAAAATTAATCACGTCTTTGTCTGTTAACGCAGGATCTTTTTTAACAACGAAAACTTTGACGACTTCGCCGGAATGATCGTCATCAACACCAATGGCTGCAACTTCTAAAATCATTGGATGTTTAGCTAAAACATCTTCGATTTCATTGGGGTAAACGTTAAATCCAGAAACTAAAATCATGTCCTTTTTTCGATCCACAATTTTAAAGAAACCGTCTTTGTCCATTTGGCCGATATCACCTGTATAAAGCCATCCATCCTTTAAAACTTTTTCTGTTTCTGCAGGTTGATTGTAATACGACAACATGACCTGTGGGCCCCTGACACAAAGTTCACCGGGTTCAAATTGATGTGTTATATCTGTGCCGTTATCGTTGACAATTTTGACTTCGGTTTCAGGTACAGGCAATCCAATGGTGCCGACGCGATCGGTTCCATCCACGGGATTACAGCAAACGACAGGTGATGATTCCGTCAGCCCGTAACCTTCGATGACATTCGTACCCGTCGCTTTAAACCAATTGTCTTTGACGGCTTTTTGTAAAGCCATGGCTCCTGCAACGCAGACTTTAACTTCAGAAAAATCAACAGTCGAAATTTTGGGATGATTTGCCAAGGCATTAAATAATGTATTAACACCGGCCATGATTGTGAATTTTTGCTTACGCATAATTTTAATAAATCCCGGTATATCACGTGGATTTGTAATTAAAATATTTTTTGCTCCGTATCGCATGAATGACAAACAACACACTGTTAATGAAAAAATATGATATAATGGTAACGGCGCTAATGAAATTTCTTCGCCTTCAATCAGTCGTGGTTTCATCCACGAACAAATTTGTAACATATTGGCAATGATATTACGGTGACTTAATACGGCACCTTTGCTAACGCCAGTTGTTCCGCCCGTGTATTGCAAAAACGCAGTGTCAGTTATTTTTAATTTAGGTTGCAGGTATGTTTTTTGTGCTCCGAAATTTAAACACTCATCCCAAGTGTGATGGGCTAAATTATAATCAGGAACCATTTTTTTAATTCGTTTCAAAACAAAATTAATCAAAGTTTTTTTAACGATCGGCAGTTGATCTCCAACGGATGTGACGACAACATTTTTAATTTTGGTTTCAGGAAGTATTTTTTCTAATAGATGTGCAAATTGTGCCAAAATGACAATTGTTGTACAGCCCGAATCGTTAAATTGATGTTTCATTTCAGGTGCTGTGTACAGCGGATTTGTATTCACGACAATAAGGCCCGCACGAAGGGCGCCGAATAAAACAATCGGGTATTGCAGTAAATTGGGTAATTGGATTGCAATACGGTCGCCGGGTTTCAGGTTTAAAGTATTTTGTAAATAGGAAGCAAATTGACCTGATAAAATATCCAGCTGGTTGTAGGACAAATCACAGTCAAAATTTGAAAATGCTAATTTGTTTTTAAATTTACGAACGGCTTCGTCAAAGACATCCAATATATTTTCATACTGATCCATGTTGAGGTTTGTTAAAACTTCTTTTGGGTAATTATTTATCCATGGTTGTGTTTGCATGTTTATACTTCCTTTTTAAAGTGACCTGTGCATTTCGACATTATTCTGTGACTTAAAGCATACATTTTTTTGATTGAAAATCACCAACAATGGGCATCTAATAAACAGTATATGTTAATATTGTTTACAAAAAAAATCAGAATTGCAATAATTTTAAGCTTTTCATTAAGTTTGTTGGTTTCTTGTCCAAAGAAAAATGAACAAGCAGCAGATATTAAATTTGTTCAGCCAGAAATAAAAAAACAAAATACTGAATCGTTCGTTGAGGTTCAATTTAAACAATTATCGACCATCATTCGATTTTCAGCCAGCGTCGAACGTGAAATTTTTAAAACGATTCGCACAAACCTAAGTCCAACGATGACACAATTTGAGGTTCTCAGTACAATTTTAGACCAAAATTTGGGAATTAAAAAAAATTTTGGATCAGTGGACTGCAAACTTTATAAAATTAAACGCAGTCTGAAAAAAATTGATTTCTACAAGCAATGTTTGTCCCCAGAATCATTGATTGCAACAATTGATTTTAATCAAAATAAGGCCACAATTCATTTTTACACCAAAGAGTGGGCTTACGCTGTCGGTGCCAGCGTTGCGCTGGCTGGAAAGGATCGAATTTGTGACATTCAATTTTCGCAATCTAAATTAAATAAACTGTCTTGTGAACAGACCCAGCTGATGTTAGATCAGACGACCGATATCGAAGAACTGCGTTTATCAGAATTTATTTTTGATCAGTCTGCAACAGATCAAGTTCATGTCACAGGTGGTTTTTTTAAAAACTTAACAGAACACAGAAAATTAAAATTAAACATACCTTTTGACGGAAAAATTAAAATTATTGAAAAAGAATTGAAGGTTCAAGACGATTTTGCCGAGCAAAAACCTGTCATCATAGAAGCTGTAAAAAACAAAATCCAAGACATCATAAAAACAGAGGAAAACAATGGCGAAAAAAATAACAACCAAGAAAACAACCAAGAAAACAGCACCGAAAACATCGAAAACAATCAACAAGGTGGCCAACCAACAACAACCCCAGAAACAGGTCGATAATTCAATGCTTGGCCAATTAGCTCCTAACATCAACATTAACAGTTCAAACGGACAAGTTGTGAATTTATCAAAAATGAAGGGTCAAAAAATTGTTCTGTATTTTTACCCCAAAGACGATACGCCAGGATGTACGATCGAAGGTCACGAATTCAACAGTTTATTGCCGCAATTTAAAAAAGTGAATTGTGTTGTTTATGGAATTTCCAGAGATACGATTCAATCACATGATAAATTTATTTGTAAATATGGATATAAATTTGAATTACTGAGTGATAGTGAAGAAAAATTTTGTAAATATTTTGATGTGATCAAAGAAAAAAACATGTATGGGAAAAAAGTATTTGGTATCGAAAGGTCGACTTTTGTTTTTTCTGCGGAAGGGAAATTGGTTCAAGAGTATCGTAAGGTTAAGGCTGAAGGTCACGCTGCAGAAGTTTTGAACGAATTAAAAAAATTAAATTAGGATTAAATATTTTCTTTAATCAATCGGCTGAATTCCAAAACATCAGATTCAGTCGTATCCCAAGACATCATCAGCCGACATTCATAGGTCAGCTCATCCCAAACATAGAAAAAATATTTTTCACGTAATGTATGGATTAGTTTTTTCGGAATAATCGCAAATACAGCATTACTTTCTGTTGGTTGAGTTATTTGAAGTTCTGGATATTTTTCAATTTCAGATCGCAATAATTTTGCCATTTTTAACACGTGATTAGAAATTTCGAAACACAGATCATTTTCAAAATAGCCCATAAACTGGCTGGCGATGAAGCGTGTTTTTGAAGGCAGCTGGGCTGATTGTTTTCGAATATATTTAAAATCTTTTTGCAAGTTTTTATTTAAAATCAATACAGCTTCGCCAAAAGCCAAACCATTTTTTGTTCCACCAAAGGACACTAAATCGACGCCTAAATCGGTAATCATATTTTTAAAAGTCGTCTGTAATTGCGTGGTCGCATTCGTCAACCGCGCACCATCAATATGGACATACATTTGGTGTTTTTGCGCAAGCATGACGATGTTTTTTATTTCTTCAATTGAATAACAAGTTCCAAGCTCTGTTGGTTGGGTCAAGCTGATCAATCGAGGTTGACTGTAATGTTGGTCGCCTTTGCGTATCAGATATTTTTCAATTTCGTCAAAAATAATTTTTCCATTTTTGGATTTGATGGGGATAAGCTTTCCTGAAAAAAATTCGGGGGCTCCGCACTCATCAATGTTTAAATGACTGACATCACTACATAAAAATGATTCATAATTTTTCAAGGCAGACCGTAAACACAAAACATTTGCGGCCGTGCCATTATATACGAAATGAACATCGCAGGCGGAACCAAAATGGTTTTTAAAAACATCGATCGCCTGTTTGCTATAGATATCTGTGCCGTAGCTGGGTTGATGATCCGTATTCGAATCGATTAATTTTTTTAAAATATTTGGATGAACGCCTGAATGATTATCGCTGCCAAAGCCCTTCATAATTTGATCCTTAAGAATTAAAAATAAAGTTGTAGGCAAGTAAGGCTGCCGTTTTAGAAGTTTGAAAATCTCTGTCTAACGGTGGGGAGACTTCATAAATTCCAAAACCTCGAACATTTGATTTATGATACAGTTGACTTAAGAAAGACAAACATTCGGCTGTTTTTAAACCAGTGGCCCAGGCCTGACTGCATCCGCCGGCTTCGGCTGCGGTGAGTGCATCAATATCAAAACTGATAAACACAGGTGTTGTTGGTTGCAGTTGTTGAATTAATTTATTTTGCCAAACTGCGGTCCAATTTGTTTTTTCAATGTCGGTTAACGAAATACATTCAGCGCCCTGTTCGACAGCCCAGTGCCAGTGTTGGACTGAATTGCATTGCGGTTGCAAACCAATTTCTAATAAATTGAACTGATTTTTAAATTCGGTCAATAAACGATAAAATGGTGTTCCGCTATTTAAGTTTTGAGTTGTCGGTCGAACGTCTAAATGGGCATCAAAATTAATGATCAGTGGCTTAACAGAGCTGGAATTATTTTGAGTACTGTGTGTTTTTATAAATGCGGCGCCATCGGCATATCCGTAATCATGACCGCCACCAAACGTAATTATTTTAGTTTTCCGCTGATACGCAGTCATTAACGTTTGTTTTGATTTTTCATGGCGTAAAAATAAATCACCATTGATTTCAAGGTTTCCGTAATCTAAATATTTTGAACTCTTAAGTTTTGATGATTTGTAGTACGTTTCGGGCACTGCCATTTTATATAAAAATTGTCGAATCATGTTCGGCGCCAGTGCGGCGCCAGTGCGTCCACCATTGAATTTGATTCCGTCGTCGTCAGGGTATCCAAAAATTAAAAAATCATCAACTGAGCTTTGATCGACAGCATTTTTAAAGATATCGCCAAGCCTGGCGTCATTGACGTCATTTTTTGTAAAAAATAATTCTGTAGGTATTGGTAAAAACAAGTTATCTCCTGAGCGTAATTTTACTTAGGATAACTCCTGTTTGTTCGTCGAACAAATTTAATTGTATTGTTTTTGCATTTTTAATCGTTAATTCGGCGATATACTGCGTCGATTTGTCTGAAATTTGTAATAACCAGCCGTCTTCGTCTGGGTTGACAAAATAACTCATTTTCCTGGCCAGCTTTGGGTCCGAATTATTTAACGGGGCTATGCAGACGCCAGATTTGTTTTTATTGTGCAAAATCAGCGTCGTAAAGTTTTGAAAAACATAACAAACTTCGTCGTCACCAACCCAATTTCCAATCAACGAATGAAGTCCAACAAAATTAATACCAGATATATTTAATTTGTTTTTATTCGACGGCAAATCCCGAGTGGCTTGTATGGATATAAAATCATCTGTGTTCAGACGTTTGATAATTGTTTCAGTTACGGAGCTTTGGAATGCCAGGGAAAAATCACCGGTCAGTTGGCCAGCTGAATTTGAAGTGAGCAATCGATAGGATGTATTTTTTTTAAGTAAAGTGCCATTATATATTTTTAAAATTGGTGTCGCGACAGCTGAAAAACTTGTTAATGGCAGAGCAAAGAATAAGAATAAAATTAACATAATCTTTGCTGCATTTAAAAAATGAAGTCTCTGAGCTATCATGACCAACAAAGATCATGCGCGTTTGGTGGTTGTCACTAAAGCTGACGAAATGCGGTGCGTTAAACTTATGATTTTATTCAAATTTTGAAATAAATTCATTCTATAATACAGTTATAAAACAAAGGTGTGATTAATGAAATATTTTTTAATTCTGACAGTTGTCGTTGTATCTATTTTTCAATCAACAAATGTATTTGCACAATCATCAAGATCACAGTCCACGCGATCATCAACTGGCAAAGGTGGTGGTTTATTTGATTTTGCATTGTATTATGGCCAAACGGAAGGTTCCAGCGATCCAGTCAACACCAATCAATCAAAATTAAATGAATCATATTATGATATGAAATTAGGTTATCTGTTCGGTATGGGTTTATATTTGGGTGCAGAATATGAATCAAGAAATTCTGGATTTGTCGGAGGATCGACATCTGGTAACGGAGCTGCCGTTGGTGCAGGTTATTTTTTTCAGAATGGAATCAATTTACGAAGTTATTATCGTTTTAATAATTCATACAGTGATTTCAGAGGCGGCACGGGTTTTCAATTGGATGCTGGTTTTCATGAAATGTTTGCCACAAATTTTTATTT
This sequence comes from Pseudobdellovibrionaceae bacterium, assembly GCA_031428135.1. Classification (GTDB taxonomy): domain Bacteria; phylum Bdellovibrionota; class Bdellovibrionia; order Bdellovibrionales; family Bdellovibrionaceae; genus Pseudobdellovibrio. Next base: position 77,465 of record JANPOT010000001.1, read on the forward strand.
AGGAGTCCTGTTGTCGTACCGTAAGATGAATTTTTCGCGCCGAGAATCAGATCCAGCACTGACCCGGTTTTCATTCGATTCCACGTATCCAATGCTGACATTTGGCTTTTTGATTAATTAAAATGAAAAATTACGAACTTCAAATCAAAGAACATCATTTAGATACTTTTGGTCATGTGAATAATGCGATTTATTTGCAATTATTCGAAGAAGCCAGATGGCAAATTATTACCGAGCGTGGTTACGGTATGGCTGAAATTATGAAATTACGCCAAGGCCCTGTGGTTTTAGAAATTCAAATTAAATTTATCAAAGAATTAAAACTACGTGAAGTCATTCAAATTAATTTTCAGAAGATAAATCAGAACGGAAAAATTGGACAATTTCGCCAACAGATGATCAATGCAAAAAATGAAGTCGCTTGCGAAGCCACTTTTACCGTTGGTTTTTTTGATTTAAACACCCGAAAATTGATCGAACCCACCGAGGCTTGGAAACAAGCCATTGGGCTTTAAAGCCCCCAATTATATACAAAATATCGTCTCAATGTAAAGCAATTGGTCAGACCAATGTCTCCAGGCTGAATATAACACGTCTCAATTGGCTATCGATTTGCTAATTACGATCTTGAATAAAGGATGGATTCAAGATGAATAAATATTTTTTGTTATTTTATACGAGCATAATTTCATTATCATCAGTCGCTCAGCCGCAATGGCGATATTCAGATACGCCCAGACTGATTGCGAAACTGACAGTCGAAACTAATAATTGTGAAAAAATAATTGAATTGATGTTGGACCGCGAAAGTGAATCGACACGATTATTATATGCATCGATGAATATGTCGGCATCAACTGAAAATGATCGAACAGCAGATGTTGCAGCAGAAATTTCGCAGCGTGGTTTTTTAGAGAGAGACGCCTTGAAAGAATTGCTAATTAAAAAATGTATTAAATAATAACACAAAGGAATAAATATGAAAAAAATTGCATTGATCGCTTTTTTATTTTCGCAAACATCTTATTGGGATTCGTAACGATTTTTGCAAAATTAAAATTGCAACAATCCCTTTGCCAATAGGTGCCGTTGGCGCTCCTGGTTACAAAGCCATTGGTGATCTCAATAATTGTGGAATTGGTCGTAAACAGTATAAAGTTATTAAATATGAAAAAATTCATAAAGCAATTTTAGAAGCAGCGGCAAAAAACCAGCCGACTGTTGAGGTTCAAATTACAGAAGCTGGCGATTTGAACTTATTGCAAAAATAGTTTTTAATTAAGTTCAGCCAAACACCAATCCACAAGTTCGCTGAGTTTTGGGTCAGATTTTAGACCCAAAACTTCGTTTTTCAATGCGACCATTTTTTTATTACCAATCACGATCAAAGCATTTCGTTTTAATCCAAATCCGCCAGCGCGAAACAATGCAGTCCCGAAAAATCTTTTTTGAATCTGTTTATTTGATGATGTTAAAATTTCTCTGAAAAATTCCATTTGATCAGGGTTATCTGGCAAATATGGATCCGTCGATATTTCGTCAGATGCGGGATATTTTTTTTGTCTGAATATTTTTTGATTCCACGGACAAACGGTTTGGCATAAATCACAACCAAAAAACCAATCATTTATTTTAGATCTTAGGTTTACGGGCGGTGCCTCTTTGGATTCGATTGTTAAATATGAAATGCATTCATCTGCTTTTAATATGTGGGGCTGTTTGATCGCATTCGTCGGGCAGATATCAATGCATTTGGTGCATGTGCCACAGAAATCAGGGATGGGTTCAATGGGATCGATTTGAAATTTGTATTTTTGCAAGCTTGTTAAAATTTCTGCAATAAAAAACAGACTGCCGGCTTGTGGGTGAATTAAACACGTATTTTTTCCAAACCAACCAAGTCCTGATTTTTGCGCTAAATCACGTTCAAGGATCGGCCCGGAATCTGTATAGGCTAAAAAAATTTCATTAGGAAATTGAAGCTGAAGATCTTGGATCATATTTTGTAATTTTTCTTTGAGCCAAAAATGGTAATCATTATTTTGAGCATAAAGAGCTATACGGGCCGGGTATTTTTCAGCCGTTGGTGCAGGGGTAGGGAAATAGGATTGTCCAATCGTAATTGCAGAAATTAATTTTGAATCAATTAATTTTGGATTTTTTTTAAATTCAAAATGATTTTCAAGGTATTGCATTTGACCATGATATTTTTTTTTAAGCCATTTTTCATAAAAATCAATTGTGACGGGTGTGGACAAATCAGCGGCGGATATTTGATCCAGATTGTATTTGTTTTTGAACTCATTCAGTATCAAATTCATTTCAAAAACTGAGCTTTCAGTTGATTCAACACTTCTGATTGTAATGTTGTATCTGATGGCGGCAAATTATATTTTAAAATCAATTCGTCTTCGATTTTTAGGGCTTCGTTCAAAATAATTTTTATTTTTGGACCACTTGCTTTAAACAGCGTCATAATATCGTGACCATTCAGGACAGGAGCATTTTGAATGGGAATCAATAAGTCATTTTGAATTTTTTTGATGTCATCAGGTTTGAATATTTGCAGGTATTTGATTTGAGACAAATACCTGCGTGCAAAATCACGAGAATCTGCTGGGAATGACTGGTTCAGTGTCGTTAGACCAGACAATGTCATGAGCACATCGTTTTTGATTATTTTTTCAACTTTGAGATTACTCAGTTCAAGTTCTGTTTGTTCAATAATTGAATTTTGATACAAAGCCACCAGGTTAGTGACTATATTTTTAGGTGAAAGATCGAAATGATCAAACTGGATACTGAGCGGGTCTGAATTTTTGAAAATTTGCGTAAACAGACCCAATTCAATCATCATTTTCAGTGCGCGGTGAAAATTACCATTTAAAATGATCTTACTTAATTCGTCCCAAATGCGTTCTGATGATAAAATTTTGATACGTTGGGCATTTTTTTGGATCGATATTTTTACAGAATCATGAATTTGAAAATTATATTTTGATGCAAATCTTACGGCGCGAATCATGCGCAGGGGATCGTCTGCAAAAACCTGGTCGGGCAGATTTTTGGGGTGGCACTGAATTAAGCCGGACTTTAAATCCTTAATTCCTGAGCCTGACAAATCGGTAATTTCTGAATTTGTCAGATTTTGTGCAAGCATATTGATTGTGAAATCACGGCGCATGATATCTTCGGATAAATTTCCATAGCTTGTGATCCGTTGACGGCTTGTTGGGTCAGGAAAACATTCTTTCTGTGAATCAGCAAAATCAATGGCGCCATTTTTAGTTTGATAGATTTTATTTTGATAAGTGACATCGTCTTTAAACTCTAAATACCAAATCGGGTAACCAAGACCTTTTTGAAACGGATTTGTGGTTGCAATTGGGAATAATGCATGAATAAATTTAGAAAACTTTTCAGCGCCGTCTGGAGTTTCAACGACGATATCCAAATCGTTGGATTCGATTTGTAAAATTTGGTCACGAACAAAGCCGCCTACAGAAAAAATTTTATTTTTAAAATCAGAATTTTTTTGTAAGAGCACAGACAGAAGTTTAGTGATCTGATTTTCTGGCAATAAATCTGCTTGTTTTTTTTCATTTAAATTCACAATATAAAATTACTATGACTTCGGGCGGTTACAAAGACAAAAGTCTGTATAAAAATGGTTAATGAAACATAAAAATTATTCGTAATCGAATATAAGTGACATAGACCGTTTTTAAAATTTAATTTACGGTCTAGTTTTCAAAAAAAAAACAGATTAAGGTATTGCGTTCTTTAAAAAGTCTGTCAGACTTAAAGTCAGGTTGTTGCTGTTTTTTGCTAAGTAAATCTTGATAAGGAAATTAAGACTCACTTAAATCTAAACACAAAAATTTTAAGATTTAAACAGCTCAAATTTAAGGAACTAAAAACAATTAAGCAGGAGGAGCAAGGATGCTCAGAGACGTATTAATACAAAAGGGTCTGTCGAATCGTGAGTCTGAAGTTGGAGAATTAGTCTCTAAAGGACTTTCGAATAAAGAAGTTGCAAATCAATTATTTGTAACTGAAAAAACCGTAAAATTTCACTTAACAAATATCTATAAGAAGATGAATGTTAAGTCTCGTGCTCAGCTTATTGTTTGGTGTTTGCCGCATATTGGTTTTGTTGAAAGTGAATCACGTATTGAGGCGACTCAATCTGTGGGCGCAACAGCATTCAGTACGCAAGCTACAACAGTTGTTCCTGCTGGAAATGCAACAATCACTTTACCAGGTGGCGGTATGAACCGTGGCAATGGTAATTCTGATCTTGGCGTTTAATCCGCGGACTGTTTTTAGAAATTAAATTATATTATATTGTTGGGTCATAATATGAATGAGAAAAAAGCAGTTAGCTCCTCTCAGGTTATTATGACCCAACTTGTTTTACCGTCGCATACAAACTCTATCGACACAGTCTTTGGCGGAACTGTGATGTCATGGATAGATATCTGCGCTGCTATTGCAGCACAACGACATTCCAATCGAGAAGTCGTAACAGCAAGCATCGATCAATTAAATTTTATTGCACCAATCAAACGAGGCTGGGTTGTTAACTTGAAAGCATCCGTTAATTTCGCATCTCGTACTTCGATGGAAGTTGGTGTACGCGTTGACGCTGAAAATCCAAAAACAGGTGAAATGTTTCATACAGCATCAGCGTATTTAACATTTGTGGCCTTGGGATCAGATGGTAAACCAACCAGTGTCCCAGGTTTAAATTTAATCAATGATATTGAAAAACGTCGTTATTCTGCAGCAGAAAACCGCCGTTCACAGCGATTAGCTGCTAGATCATAATTAATTATTTACACAGTGTTTGTAATGATTTTTTGATTTTCTGAAATGTATCAGGATCAGATGTTGAATTCATTTCGTTCAGCAGATCGGCCTCGGAACAAGAGTCTTTGTCGATACGGCTTGAAGCTAAAAATTCCAGGGGTTCCAACATTTCAAGATCCAAGTTTATTTGAATACTTTCAGGAGTCATTTTTATATTTTCTGAAATTTTTAAAAAAGCATCTTGTTTTTTAATCAGGTCAGTTTTTTGATTATTAAAATTTTTAATGAATTCATTTTTGTTTTTTGATGAGGCAAGAACCGTCGAATATTTTTTTTGAAAAGCATTGTATTGCTTTTTTATTTCTTGAACAGAGCCATATGTGGTGGCTGTAAAAAATAAAACTGTAAAAATTATTCTAAGCATGCTGATGACTTTTCCTTTGCAAATTGTGATTTAAGTGGTTCAGACAGCTTTTGTCCAATGATATCCTGTTTTTTCTTGATACGCATTGTGTAAGCCGTCGAATTGTCACCATTTTTATAGGCTATAAGCGGTTTATCCATTGCTGCGACAAAGTTTTTTGGAGCAAGGTGTGAAAGGGTAAAAATGGCATTATATGCTGCGGCGTTTCCGCCAAAGCCATAAGAATTCATTAAAGCTTTTTCTTGGGCTCTTTGTAAAAACGGATTTCCAGAATATTTAGCAGAGTAATTTTTCATACGCGGCGAAATATTTTTGTTCCAGGTATTGGCAAGCCCTGTCACTGTGTACAGCATATTTCTCTCTAAGCCTTCGCCGTACTGTGTGAAATCACATTTGTTATCCAACGTGGGTTGTTTTAAGTTATCTTTTTGGATAATTAATTTTGCGGCTTCGCAGCTGGGTTCGTTTGAATTCAATATTTTATTAAATACGATTTTGCCGCGATGTTTTTGGTGTAAATCTTTGATAAAAACACTGGTTAATTGGCCAAGGCCATTGCCGCCGCGGCTGCTGTAGGCGGGTTTAAATCCTGATTCAAGGGTGTATATTTCAAAAAGCCCCTGGATTGTTAATGGCATTGGATTCACAGATTTAACACATTTATAAAATTCCGAGAGCACTGCATTTTGGTAATCTGTATGTTTTTTTGTAAAACAGAAATTATGTTTTGCAATTTTTCCATCGGGGCAGCTGATTTCATTCGTACCCATTTGAATTGTTCCAGCAGCTTCGACGCATTCCGTTTTTATGAATGTTTTTTCTTTGGCTACTTTTTGATGATCAACAATGGGGTTTTTTGTATTTTCACAATTCACACAGACATCGGCTTCGGTTTGGATGCCGATTCCATATTTAGCAGAAATCAGTTTTGAAATCGGGCTGTTGGCTTGTGCATTTTTCAGTTGGTTTGATAAATGATTATTTCCTGGTTTTCCGCTCAGGCATTTTTCTTGCGAAAACGCCGAAAGACCAAATACAAAAATGATTGAAATTAAGAATTTATTCATAGACTTATTTTAGCCTTATTTGACTAAAAAATCTTTCCATTTCGTAATCAAGGTCGGGGTCATTAATGCGAAACAAATAATACCTTCTGTCGCAGGTTCTTTTTTTGTGATTTTTGCTTCACGACTTAGGTCGTATATTTTGTATTCCAGAATACGTGGGAAATACATTTCAACTTCGGTTTGCATTTCGTTGATTGCATCACTCATGGTTTTTTTTAATTGTTCGAATCCATGGCCGGTCAGTGCACTGACGAAAACACGTGGGAATTGTTTGACTTTGAACTGGCGATCCGGTGGTGCCACGTCGAACTTGTTAAAAATATGAATAATTTTTTTATCTTCCCACTTAAATTCTTTGATCATGCCTTCGATGACTTCAACTTGTCTTTCCATATTGGGCGAAGACAAATCAACGATATGTAATAAAATATCAGCTTCAGCAGATTCTTCAAGAGTCGATTTAAACGCCTCGATCAATTGCGTTGGTAATTTTCTGATAAATCCAACAGTGTCAGTGACCACGGCGGGCGGTCCGTCGTCCAGAAAAACTTTTCGTGTCGTCGGATCAAGCGTTGCAAAAACCATGTCTTTGGCGACAACTTGTGATCCTGTTAATCGATTTAGTAATGAGCTTTTGCCAGAATTTGTATAGCCAATCAAAGCAAAACTTGGGATTTCATTTCGTTTTCGGGATTGTCTGTGTTGCGCACGCTGTGCAGAGACTTCGTCTAATTTTTTTTTGATGATTGAAATTTTATCTTTGGCACGTCGGCGATCATTTTCCAGAGCCGACTCACCCGGACCACGTGTACCAATTCCGCCACCCAAACGTGATAATGAATCATTCCATGCGCCAATCATACGCGGCATTTGGTCCAATAATTGTGCTAGTTCGACCTGAAGTTTTCCTTCGTAAGTTCGTGCGCGTTGTGCAAAAATATCTAAAATTAATTGCGACCTGTCAATAATACGTGCTTTGATTTCTTCTTGTAAATTTCTGGATTGAATTCCAGATAATTGATGGTCAATGACGACAATCTGGGCGCCAGATTCTGCGACCATTTCTTTGATTTCCTGAACTTTGCCTGATCCGATTAATGTGCTGGGATTCCACGAAGGTAAAACTTGAACAGTGGATGCGATAACTTCGCCTCCTGCAGCTAGCACCAATTCTTCCAGTTCGCATAAATTTTCTTTGATTTCAGACAGGGCTTCGGTTTTAAGACCGACGCCAACAACAATTGTTTTGTCTTTTTCGTTGATGACCTTAATCAATGTTTTAAGCTCAACTGTTGGGCTGAACGTTTGTCTAAAATAATTTGAGCCTCAAGTGCAGTTAAAACAACCGAACTGAAAATGGTATCTTCGGTTGTGGTTCGTTGTAAAACATTTGCCGCACGTCTGACGCCTAATAAAAATGGTCCAACGACTTCGACACGACCCAATTGCTGCAGTAATTTATAAGAAATATTTGCACTTTCTAAGTTCGGAAAAATGAGAATATTTGCTTCGCCTTTAAGTTCTGAAAATGGAAAAATACGACTTTGAATTTCAGAATTCACAGCGGTATCAGCCTGCATATCGCCTTCGACCATTAAATCAGGGCGTAGTTTTCGAACAATTTCTGCAGCTGTTTTCATTTTAGACGGAGTACCAGAGGCGCCAGAAAAATTTGAAAAACTGAGCATTGCAATTTTTGGTTTTTGACCCAATTGTTCTGCGACGAATGCGGTTTGAATTGCAATTTGTGCCAACTGTTCAGATGTCGGTTCATAATTCACCGTCGTATCAGCTAAAAATAATAATTTATCATCTGTGATTAAAATATTTAATCCAGCGGGAACATGGTCTTTGGCTAAACCAATCGTTTGTAATATAGGGCGTACAGCTTCTGAATAGTTTGTCGTGGCGCCATTCACCATGCCGTCAGCGTCGCCAACATCAATCATCATCGCTGCGAAATAATTGGGATCCAACATTAAACGTTCGGCTTCTTTGATGTTGATGCCTTTTCGTTGTCTGCGATTAAATAGATTTTCTGCGTAGTTTGAAAATTTTGGATGTCCTGTCGGGGTTTGAATTTCGATCCCTGTCATGTCGATACTGTGTTTAGTTGCTTTTTCTAAAATAGAAGCTGCGTCACCTAAAACAATGGGCTGACAAATATTTTCGTCAATCAGTGTTCGAATTGATTTTAAAATTTTTGAACTTGTCCCTTCGGGAAAAACGATTTTAGGAAGTCGTCCCTGGCGTTTTGTATTTTCGTGAACCCTGTGAATAGCAGATCGGATAAAAACTTTCTGAGGACCTTGGATGGCTTCAAGTTGATCGTGGTATTTTTCCCAATCAGTGATCGGGCGCTGGGCGACTCCGGAATCGATCGCAGCTTTGGCGACAGCCGGTGCAACTCGCAATAAAACACGCGTATCAAAAGGTTTTGGAATTAAATATTCACGTCCAAATTTAAATTTTTGGCCGCCGTAACTGGCTGATACTGTGTCAGGAACTTCTTCACGGGCTAATTCTGCCAATGAATAACAGGCTGCTAATTTCATTTCTTCGTTGATTTGTGTTGAACGTGTATCCAGAGCTCCTCTAAAAATTGAAGGAAATCCTAAAACATTATTAACTTGGTTGGGATAATCAGAACGGCCCGTGGCGACAATCGCATCAGGGCGTGCAGCCCGTGCGGCCATCGGTGTAATTTCGGGATCCGGATTCGCCATTGCAAAAATGATCGGCTCCTTGGACATTAATTTTAACATATCTCCGGTGACAGCACCTGCGGCAGAAAGGCCGACAAACACATCGGCGCCTTCGAGGGCTTCGGACAATGTTCTTTTTTTCGTATCATTAGCAAATTGTTCTTTGTATTTATTCATACCTGTTGGGCGATTTTTGTAAATAACTCCCGTTGTATCACACATCAAAATATTTTCTTTTTTTAATCCCAGGCTGACAAATATTTTTGTACATGCGATGGCGCTGGCTCCGGCTCCGTTGACGACTAATTTTAGATCAGACATTTTTTTACCAACGATTTGTGCAGCATTGATTAAAGCAGCACCGCTGACAATCGCAGTTCCGTGTTGGTCATCGTGAAAAACGGGTATGTTCATTTCTTTTTTTAATGTTTCTTCGATTTCAAAACATTCAGGGGCTTTAATGTCTTCCAGATTAATTCCGCCGAACGTTGGTTCCAATGTTCGAACTGCGTTAATGAATTCCTGGGGTGACGACGATTTAATTTCGATATCAAAAACGTCAATGCCAGCAAAAGTTTTAAATAAAATTCCTTTGCCTTCCATCACAGGTTTTGAGGCTAATGGTCCGATATTTCCCAGACCAAGGACCGCAGTCCCATCAGAAATAACTGCAACTAAATTACCTTTGGCTGTGTAATCAAAAACTGAATCTGGATTTTTTGCGATAGCCAAACACGGAGCAGCCACACCTGGCGAATAGGCCAGTGATAATGCTTTTTCTGTGTTGCACGGTTTTGTTGAAATGACCTCGATTTTTCCGGGACGCCCATGACTGTGGAAGTCTAAGGCTTGTTTATCAAAAGCAAGTCTGTCAGTAGCAGTTTTGTCGAGTGTTTGATTTGTTATATTCGAATTTTTATTCAAGAAGTGCTCCCTTAAGGCTGGTGTACTTATTCTATGTATTGGAATAGCATCGGGTCAATATGCCAGACGAAGAACCTTATTTACAGTGAGCGTCAATTGCCACATGTCAAATTTGGGCCTAATATTTGAAGCACATTAGATAAAAAAGGAAATCACCATGAATACACAATCATCGAATCAAAAATCACCACGTGACGTTGTTATTGTCGAAGGACTACGCACTCCATTTGCAAAAGCGGGATCAAAATTAAAAACAGTTCACGCTGCCAAGCTTGGTCAATTTGCGCTGAAAGAATTGATTGCAAAAACAAATTTAAATACGGATTTAATTGACGAAGTTATTATTGGAAACACAGGCTCACCAAGCGATGCTGTGAATATTTCGCGTGTTGTTGCTCTTAACTCTGGTGTTCCGCAAAAAACTTCTGCTTTCACTGTCCACAGAAATTGTGCATCTGCTTTAGAAAGTATTTCGACTGGTTTTGAACGTATTAAATCAGGAACAATGGATATCGTTGTTGCCGGCGGGACTGAAAATATGTCGCAAATGCCATTAATTATGCCGCCATCCATCACCAGTATTTTGGAAAAACTGGGCTCTGCTAAAACACCGGGACAAAAAATTTCAGCATTATGGAATTGGTTCAAAGCAGATTTGTCGCAGATCAAAGAAATGGTGACGACGCCGCCGATGATGAAAACAAAATATAAACCCATCATTTCAATTGTTGAAGGGCTGACGGATCCTTTTGTTGGAATTAATATGATGGGAACCGCAGAAATTTTAGCCAAAGACTGGGGCCTGACTCGTGAAGCCCAGGACCGTTTTGCTTTGAATTCACATTTAAAAGCTTTCGCTTCAAAATTAAAATTAGCCGAAGAAATTGCGGCAGTTTATTTAGAGCCTGATTTCAAAGAAGTTATCAGTGATGACATTGGTCCGCGCGGTGAACAAACCATGGAAGCGTTAGCTAAATTAAAACCCATGGTGGATAAATTAACTGGAACAATCACTGCCGGAAATGCTTGTCCATTAACAGATGGCGCTGCGATGGTGTTACTGATGTCGCGTGAAAAAGCCGACAGCTTGGGATACAAACCGATTGCCAGAATTCGTGGTTACGCCTTCGCAGGTTGCGAACCTGAACGAATGGGATTAGGCCCTGTGTATTCAACACCAGTTGCATTGCAACGTGCGGGATTAACAATGAAAGATATGAACCGTATTGAATTAAACGAAGCATTTGCTGCGCAAGTCATGGCCTGTCAACGAGCTTTCGATTCAGATCAATTTGCTCAAGAAAAATTTGGTTTATCAAATAAAATTGGCGAAGTTCGCGATGAAATTTTAAACGTTAACGGTGGAGCCATTGCATTAGGGCACCCCGTTGGTGCAACTGGAACCAGGTTAGTTTTAACATTAATGAAAGAATTAAAAAGATCAAACACACAATTTGGTTTGGCAACACTGTGTATCGGTGGCGGCCAAGGTGGTTCAATTGTCATAGAGAATGAGGCTTAAGATGAATGCAATTTTGATTTCAGAAAAAAACGGAATTTGTACACTCACATTTGATTTGCCAAATGAAAAAGTAAATAAATTATCGACATCAGTGATGTTAGAATTAAAATCACATTTAGAGAAAATTAAAACATCGAACTATAAATTTGTTATTTTCAAATCTGCAAAACCTAAAATTTTTATTGCGGGCGCTGACATTGAAGAAATCAAAGAATTAAAAACTGCAGACCAAGTCAAAAATGCAGTCACAAACGGGCAAAGTATTTTCAACATGATCGAAGATCTTCCGATGCCAACGATGGCATTGATTAACGGGGCCTGTGCGGGTGGAGGATGTGAACTTATTTTGGCTTGTGATTACCGAATCGCCACAGAAGATTCATCGACGCGAATCGGTTTGCCAGAAACTCAGTTGGGAATTTTGCCAGGTTTCGGGGGTTGCGTTCGTTTGCCACGTGTTGTCGGAATTCAAGCAGCATTGGACATCATTTTAGCCGGTAAATTACTGAATGCTAAAAAAGCTCAAAAAATTGGTTTGGTTGATTTTGTTGTGCATCCGAATTTATTAGAAAGTTTTGCAAATTCAGAAATTGAAAAAATATTAAAATCAGGATCAGTGAAACGTCGTAAAAAATTTCAACCACGTGGAATGGTCGGAAAAGTTTTAGAAGGCTTTGGCCGTGGAATTGTTTTCTCGACAGCTAAAAAGGCAACTTTGAAGGCGACAAAAGGCCATTATCCGGCACCCATCGAAGCCTTAACGGTGATTCAAAAGACCTATGGAATGACTGATCGCGCGCGAGCATTGGAAATTGAATGCGAACATTTCATCAAATGTGCAACAACGGATATTTCAAAAAATTTAATTCATGTTTTTTATTTAACAGAAATGGTTAAAAAATCCAGCGGTGTGTCTGATAAAAATATCAAAGCCAAAACGATTAAAAATCTGGGTGTGCTCGGCGCCGGTACAATGGGTGGCGGTATTGCTTATGTGGCGGCCGACAAAGGGATTTCTGTTCGAGTCAAAGACATTTCAACTGAAGCCAATTCAAAAGCCTTAAAACATGCTTATGATTTATGGAAAAAACTTTTGAAAAAACGCGTCATCGACAGTTACCAGTTTTCACAAAAAACTTCGTTAGTATCGACGACGTTAAATTTTGCAGGGTTTAAGAATATTGATTTAACAGTGGAAGCCATCGTCGAAGACATGGGTATCAAACAAAAAGTCATAGCCCAAACGGCATCTGAAATGCGCAGTGATGCGATTATTGTAACGAACACGTCGTCATTATCTGTCACAGAAATGTCGAAAGGCCATCCGCACCCAGAATTTTTTGCGGGCATGCATTTTTTCAGTCCGGTGCACAAAATGCCATTGGTCGAAGTTATTCGTGGTGATAAAACTTCAGATGAAACAATCGCGACTGTTTTTGAATTATCAAAAAAAATGGGAAAAATGCCTGTCGTTGTCAAAGACGGTCCAGGATTTTTAGTGAACAGATTATTACTTCCGTACATGGCCGAGGCCGCATTTTTTATGGCTGAAGGTATGGATATCAAAATTGTCGACGACGCCTTTGTGAAAAAATTTGGAATGCCTATGGGGCCCTTTGAATTGATGGATTCGGTGGGGCTGGATGTCTGTGTGAAAGTTTTAAATATTTTTAAAAAAGCATATCCGGACCGCGTTGAAGTCCCGGCATTGATGCAGAAATTATCCGAAAATAAATTACGCTTAGGTCAAAAAACAAATCTGGGATTTTATAAATATGATTCGTCGGGAAGAAAAACTGAAGTCGACGGATCGATTTATTCTGAATTATCAATGTCAGCACCTACGAATCCCTATGACGTTTCAGAATGTTTAGAGCGCGGTGTATTTGCAATGATTAACGAATGTGCCTTAGCATTGGATCAAGATCAAATTGTTGAAACTCCGCATGAAGTGGATCTGGCCATGATTATGGGTACGGGGTTTCCGCCGTTTCGCGGGGGATTACTCAAATACGCAGACAGTGTGGGCGCAAAAACAATTTGTGAAAAATTAACGGTGTATGCAGAAAAACGAAATGCAAAATCCAGATTAAGCCCGAATGTGAAATTACGAGCTCGCGCTGAAAGTGGGAAGTTGTTTTATTAATTCGTAGATTGCTATTTGATCAAGTCTCAATTCAGACTTGATCAACAGTTTAATTAAAACACAATTCGGAAATACAACAGCCCTTGTGTGGCAACGGGTTTTATAAAAGATGAATTAAAACCTTTTAATGTGGTCACATCAGCAGAAAAATTAATTCCTGTTCTGAATGATTCACCTGAATAACCAAAAGCTAATTTTAAATTATAACTGAGTGTCCCGTAGGAACTGTTTGTTGTTCCATTGGTGATGTCATAATTGTAAATCCCATAGGTTCCAATTAAATCAAATAATCCGCCAATAAATAAATGTGAATCATTCACCCAATATTTTCCGGCGCCAGTGCCCAAATTTAACGAATGAGTTTTTAATTTTCTTAAATTTTCCATTTCAGTGTTTACGCCAGATAAAGTTGTCGGAATAATTGAAATATCAGTGTCCAATGAATGGTACCTGTAACCACCGACTAAAAAATAACTGCCGGCCGTTTTTTTAATTTGTTCAGATTGTGTAGTCAGTGCAGAAATTGAAAATCCTTGATTATCCATGGCCCATCGACCAATAAGGCCGTAATGCGACCATTTCAAGTTGGGGAATAAATAATAGGGATTGGCTCCACCAAATTCAGTCGTATTTTTAATAAAAAATCCCGAATAATTTTGAACAAACAGATCAACACCCCAACGGGTATTATGGTACCCCAATTGAAAATCAAAAAATTGACTTTGTCCCATAGCGGGGTTAACGGTTGCGATATCATTTCGTGTTGAATAGGACAGTCCAAAATCGCGCAGATTGATTCCGTAACGAGTCAGGCCCGGGATATTGGGTTCATATTCGATGTTTTTAGCATTTGCACCAAGACTCTCAATTGCAAAAGTAAATGTGTCAGTGCCAAAGCCAATCAGTGGTGAAATTTCAGTTGCCGCAAACCCACTGGAAGAGCAGAATAATAAAATGAAAAAAATATTTAATTTTTTATTGAACAATAAATTTGCCATCGTCTTTGATATTTTAGTCATAACAATTGCTTTGGATCAATGGACAAAAACATGGGCCATTGAAAACTTAAAAGGAAATCCTGTTATTTCATATCTGAACGGTTATTTTCAATTACTGTATGCCGAAAATCCAGGTGCCTTCTTGGGAATGGGTGGAACCTGGTCCAGCACAACCAGATTTTTTATTTTTGGAGTTGTCGTTGTTGTCGGGTTGGCTGCAATGTTGTGGTCGATTTTAAAAAATAAAATTTCTACGTCAGAACTGTATGCTTATTCATTTATTTTGGGTGGCGGTATTGGAAATGTGATCGATCGATTGACTCATGAAAATGGCCATGTGGTTGATTTTTTATTCATTGATTTAAAATTTGCAGAATTTGCCAGAACGGGCGTTTTTAATGTGGCCGATATGGCGATAGTGTTGGGTGTGTTGATTATTTTTATTCCGTCTTTAAAGCTGACAATTAAAGACACCTTGTCAAAAAAACAATCATCGTCTTAAATTCGGCTTTTGCCATAATATTCTCAGTCAAGTTGAGCATCAAATCGGTATGTCTCAAGATGATCACAATTGGAACGATTTTAGCAACACACCCTCAGTAGACTTTTTGACTGAGGAGGACTTGTGATTAAAAATCGATTTTGGTTTAATGTACAAAGCCATATTACTTTTAAATTATTTATTTCAGCTTTTATTGCGACCAGTGTGTTGTTTTCACAATCTTATGCTGAACAACTTCAGTGTGCACAGTTATTTCAAAACAATACTGAAATCCAACGAATTACGCAAAAAATTATTACTGAAAAACAGCAGCCATTACCAGGCCGCGCAGCGACGATCGAAGCACTTTCCGAATTTGCATCAACACATCAATTACCGTATCGTTGGCACGATTTCGGGCCTGCGGATCGAAAAATTCGACGCTTAGTCGTCGCTGTTGATATTCAAAATGCAGAACTCATGAAATCATATCGTGAATCGTTTAATTTGGACAAATCAGTTATCAAAGCTGAGCCAAAATCGGGAACGCTAGTGATAGAGCAAACTTGGGAAGACCCAAAATATCCTGAACATTACGTCTATACATATATCCGAGCAGCTTCAGTTGAAACAGAAAATGTTTACCGCTGGGGACGCAAAGACTTTTCGTGGACTCAGTCATTTCAAAGTTTGAAACAACACGGTAAAAATGCCGACGGCTTTGTAGGACTGGCTCAATTGATCGAATTAAACACCGCCGAAGCTGCGAATGTTCGAATATTTTTAGACGAACCAGCAAAACGGGGACCTTGTAAAAGCGGAAATTGCGTTGCTTGGTTAACCGGAGCCGAGCTTGGAAAAACAGATGTCGGGATCAAAGACGAAGACCGAAAATATTTATTTAATGAACTGGGCGTTTCCAGAACAATTGCACCATTTGAAATTTCACGCAGGTTAACACATGCTTCGAATGAACGGCACGGCGCGCTGATTGTTTTTGTTGATGGAGCAAAAGGTTTAGAATCGTTTAAAAATAAATTTAATGAAAATTTAATTCCAGAACCAAAAATTCCATATGCCAGTATTTTAAAAAATTATAATACAAAAAATCCTGCTGCAGAAGCGATGTCTGTGATCAATGACGGTGAAAAAATATTTTTGCCAATTGCGGCCGGGGCCAGCCCTGAGGCGATCGAAGCATTAATCGAAAAAACACAAAAAATGACAAAGGGTATCGATTTACATGTCCTGGTCAATGGCATCAGCGCACAAACTTTTAAAAAAGGTGTCGAGACAACTGATGGGAAATTTCGAGTTCACGCTTTATTTTTAGGTGGAAATTTACGTGAACTTTACAAAGAAAATAAAGTTTCCGTGATTCCAGGAAATCTGTCAGATTTTACAAGGATGATGCGTGATGAAAAGCAAACTGATTTCCATTACGATTCAATCGTCGTCCGAGTTTCGCCGCCAGATATCAATGGGTTTCACAGTTTAGGTCCCAATCATGACATGATTATGACAATTTTAAGAGATCGCCCTAATATTAAAGTCATCGCAGAAATAAATCCAAATATACCTTTTACCAATGGTGACAATAAAATTCATACGTCAAAAATAAAATCTTCGTTTGAATCAAAAACAGAACTCTCAGGGCCAACAACAGTTCCGGCGAACGAAATTGACTCTCAAATTGGTGTCCATATTGGTCAGTTAATTGATTCAGGTTCAACATTACAGGTGGGCATTGGTAATATTTTTGGAGCTGTCCCAGCTGGTTTAAAATTATCGAATAAAAATAAAATAAAAATTTCAACAGAAATGTTTGGCGATCATATGATGCAGATGATCCAAGACGGGACTGCGGAAATAGCTGAGGCTGGCTTTGCCTTTGGTAGTGGTAATTTATATAAATGGTTAAACCAAAATGAAAAAGTCAAATTTGTTTCGACAGAATACGTCAATGCGCCAGGACGAGTCGCTGATATCCCCAAATTTCATGCTGTGAACACAGCTTTACAAGTTGATTTATTTGGACAGGTCAACGCAACGATGGGGCCTGAGGGCCGAATTTCAAGCCCTGGTGGTCAGGTCGAATTTATGTCGGGCGCCTCACGTTCAGAAGGAGGAAAAGCAATCATAGCCATCAGATCTACAGCTAAAAATGAATCGATATCATCAATAACATTGAATTTATATAAAGGCCCAATTACAACACCTCATGAAAATGTCACACATGTTGTCACTGAATATGGGATTGCGTATATTCGAGGACTCAATGAGCAAGACCGTGCAATAGCTTTGATTAATATTGCTCATCCAAAATTCAGAAAAGAATTAGCAGAGCAAGCCATCGCAGCGAACATCTTAAGAGCCGTGGATATGGCAAGGATTCAATTATGAAAAATCACCCGATTTCTAAGCTCGCGATAGCGTATCTATTATTTGCTTCGCAATTGGCGTTTTCGGCGCCGATTGCAAATCAATGCGCAAATTTATTTTTAACGTCAACATCAAATTCAATCATCGAAGAAATTCAAAAAACAAAACTGACAGCCGGAGAAGTTCAGGTTTTCTCTAAAAAAATTCCAACAATTTTAGTCAACAAAGAATCTGTTGCTGATTTGAATTCTATTTATGAACAATCAATCGGTATTGTTGTTGCGCACCAAAAAGGATACAGAAACGATCACGGATTATTTCGACTGGGTCAATATTTTATAGATCGTGATACACCGGGGCGTCGTCAGCGTGGTGAATTACACAACACAGGTTTGTCATGGGCGCCAGTCAGTGAATATGTTAATTACGTTTATAAATTGCCAAGCACGTATAATCGAATCGAAGTTTTATTTAAATTATCCAAAATTGAATTTAACACAGTCGAAATTTATCAAAAAATGCGAAGAGCCGCTATCATCAGGCCCGATTTCAGTTTTGGTCCAGCCAGTAACCCTGACCAAGTCAATAATCGTATGTCAGAGTGTGGAGAAATTTGTTTTTCATTTAGCACAGGCTCTGCAGTTTATGCCCAAGTCATCAGTGCCCAGCGACATATTCAAAAAATGGGTCTGCAAAATTTTTCTGAATTATTAGCCACATCCGATTTTAAAAAATTATTTGCGACGGCAGAGGATTACTTTTTAAATGCTGATTTATCAGAAAAAAAATTAAACCCTGATATATTCAAAAATTTTGATGTTCCAGTTGCTATAGAACAACTGAAATTATCTGCCGATCAGCAAAACGAATTAGTTCGATGGGTGATCGGCGCTTATATATCAAAAAACTACGCGGATTTATTAACTGATTTGCAAATTACAAATGCATCTGATTATTCAAACGTTCGCAGCTTACGCGCCTCCGCGGTATTAGTTTATGATGGAAATGTATCAAAACAAGACTTCTCGAATACAAATTATATTTCGCAGGGAATTTTTTCAGTTTGGAAAAACACTGAATTCAGTCCTATTCAAACAAGTCCTCAGCGAAAAAAATTATGGGGCCTATTTTAAATTTATTGCGCGAACAACTTTTAGACAGCTGATCATAGTACAGCGACATTTTTGGCTGATTTGATATCAACGAATCAGCCTGATACAAAAAATCATAAAAAATCTCATTCTGATACAAAAAATCTGGCACAGGCTTTGTACTAGTACTGTGTATCGGAGGCTTTATGAAAAAATTATTACTCATGGCTTTAGCAACGGTTTTATTAGTTGCTTGTAACCAAAAGAAAGACCCAAAGGTTTCAGCAGTGCCAGCAACCACTGTCGGCGTTAATGCCAGAAATCCGGTCGATGTTGCAACGTTAACTGCAGCATGCTCTCAAAATCAATTTCCCATTGGAACAATCTATGATACCGGGTCACAACAAGTTTCATTGTATAATAGTGGAAGCTACGAAGATCGCGTGAAATCGTTTTTATCGGCAACAGTCAATCCCCAAGACGTTGGTCAAATCAGTTCTGCGCAATGGGAAAATACAGGTGTCAGATTTCAAGGAACAATTAAATTAGATACGGCAGGAAACGTGGTCTTGGCTCAGTCGAAAATTATAATCAAAGTTTACGATAGTTTGTTATTTCAATCGTCGACGGCAAAACCAATCCCTGTATCGATAGATACAGCCAGTGCAGGAAATTTCAACATATCAACGGGCACTGGGTTTGTGGTTTTCAAAGACCAATACGGCGAAGTGCGACTTGATGGTCGATTTGATGCACAAAATTTTAGCGGCACAGTGTCTTATAAAAACTATGTTTCTTTTGACAACGGAACGCCTGCACAAGGTCAATTAGGTCAGTTCTTGATTGCTCGCTGCGCGATATTTCAATAGTCTGATGGCCGCATGAACAGTGGCCATACTTCACATTACCAATTTGATCCAAATTCTCTGTCAGTTTTAGCTGGCGGAGTTTCTGTTTTAGACCAACCCAAATTACATATTCACAGCCCCCAAGAGGCCGATGATTTTTTAAAAAGTTACGGTTTTGATTTATCAAGAAACGAAGACCAAAAACGTTTGTGGTATTTTCACAGACGTGCAGTCGTGCTGTTGACTGAAAAACTTAAATTTAATACAGCAGACATTCCCGAAAAAGTCCGTGATCCTGATAAACTGATCGACCTTCGAAATTTATTAATTTGGGCTTCGCAAATCAATGACACCAGTTTACAAAAATGGTCCTGTGCCTTGTTACGTTGTCTGCATGTGTTTATACATTCCGAAACTGATTTATTCAGTTTTTATGCTGAAGAAATTCAAAAACAAATTTTAATTCCATTTGAAAATTCAATAATACAGCAGGAAGAACTCTATTTGCGGTCCTTTAAAAAAGAAGGCCACAGCCAAATCAAACTCGTGTTGTTTCAATCAAAACCATTTAAAACTTCATCCAGCACAGTTATCAAATTACTGGCAAAGCCTGATGCGGTTGCGATGAAAGTTTTTGACAAAGTCGGCGTCCGTTTTGTGACGCATTCAATTTTTGATGCGTTTCAAGTTTTACGATTTTTAGTCGAAGAAAATTTAATCAGTTTTCCACATATTATGCCGGATCAGTCGTCGAACAATATGTACCCAGTCAAAGAATTTCTTGAAATCTGTGAAAAACTAGAAAAAAAACACGGTCCACTTCATAAATTAGATTCTGAAAAAATCGACAGATTGCTCAAAAAACAACTGGAAATTTCGTCATCTGGTTTTTTAAATTTTTTTCGCAAAGAAAATTCTTTTTCTGCCTTAGACTTCAAATATATTAAATTTATAACCCGCAAATTAATTCGTATTCAAATTCCAAACGCAGCTGAGTTCAGTTTTTTTTATCCGTTTGAAGTTCAAATTTTAAATAAAGAATCATTTGAAAAAATGCAGTCAGGCGATTCCAAGCATGATGCATACAAAAATCGACAAATTGATGCGGCCAGGGAACGAATATTTCCAAAGCAGACACAAAAGGTTGCGATCAAATGATAGCGTTGACTTTTTTAAGATCAGTTTTGATGACCTTATTTTTTATTTTTCATACTGTTTTATTTAGCTCTGCGCAGATCGTATTGAATGTTTTAATTGGTTCCAGAAAAATTGATGATGCTATCGTGACGGCATGGGGAAATTTAACGTGCTTCACATTTGGTATTAAATACAAAGTTCATAATCCAGAACGAATACCAGCAGAAGGGTGTTTGTTTTTATTTAATCATTCCAGTTTTTTTGATATCTTCGTTCTGGTAGCGGCGTTCAGGTATTTACGTTTTGGTGCAAAAATTGAATTATTTAAAATCCCGTTTTTTGGCCCAGCAATTCGACGAGCCGGGACATTGCCGATTGCCAGAAATAATCGTGAAGAAGTTTTTAAAATTTATGAAGAAGCCAAGCCCAGATTCGAAGCCGGAGAAAAATTTGCTTTATCGCCAGAAGGCGGCAGATTTTATGGAAAAAATTTAGCGCCGTTCAAGGCAGGCCCATTTGTTTTTGCAATGTCGGGTGGCGTACCGCTCTTGCCGGTGGTCATCATCGGCGCGCATCAGGCGTTACCATTGTCATCCTATCTGACGAATCGGAATAGTTGGTTTCGACAGATTGATATTTACATTTTAGATCCTGTATCGACACGGGGATATTCGGTCGATCAACGTCATGAATTGCAAAAAATGATTTACGATCAAATGAACCCCGTTTGGACTGAAAACAATAAATATTAAAATAAACTATAATTTAACAACGCGCCAGTCTTGAGCATAAACAGGTGTTTGAACCTTGATAATGCGATTTCCGATATCTAAATCGACTTCCACCTTAAAAGGTTTAATAGTTTTGATTTTTTTGACCTGTAATTTTTTAGGATCAAAACCAAGTGTGTCAGAGATGGCGGCTGATATTTTTTCAATTTGGATATAATTTTCAAAAGTTCGACCACCATCGATACTTTTATAGTTTCCAGCAAATATTAAAAATTCGTTATAATATAAAACGGGTCCCGAATAATCATTGAATTGTTCGATCGCTGTCCAATTTTCGCCATCCGTTGTTATGAATAAACCATGTGCGCTGGCAATAGCTTGCCGTGGATTTTTTGGATTAAACGAAACAAACGAAATTTCTTTTTTTAACAGTTCATCTATTTTAATTTTTTTTCGTTCGTTTTTAGTCGCGGCATATGCGTTTTTCCAGTAAACAAGTCCGTGTCCTTCAATCTGACTTTGGTGCCATAAATTCGTCGTGTCTTCGGTCTTGATTTCTAAGGTCGTCCAAATTGGCAAGCTTTGTCCTGGGTCTGTTATAATTGCTTTTTTAGAATCTGGAAAAATGCCTTCGACGGTATTGAGTGAAATTGACTGGTGATCGATAGTTTCGATTTGATCAAAATTTCTGTTTTTAACGTAAAACCATTGCTTATTTTTTTTGATTGGATGTTTTGCATAAACAGCTTTGGCAAAATCAAATTTTGAAATACAATCTGAAATATCAATATACCCTGTTGTTTTATTCATTTTTGCAAATACAAAACCATTTTGAAAACCCAAGGCTTGAAATTTATTTCCTACGGGTATTGTTGAAATTTGTTTTGAAATCAAGTCTGGTTTAATTCTGAAAGCTGTGACTTTTAGAGTTTGAAAAAAACCTAAATCACGTAAATTTTCTGAATTTGACAAATTATTCACTGTCGTTGTTTTTAAAATAGATTTTGAAATTTTTTGATTTTTGTAAAAATAAAAACTTTCTTCGATCGAAATTTTTTGAATTTGGTTCTGTGTCAGTCGATCCAGGTTTGTTTGACCCGAAGGGTAGGGGCTGGCAGGTGATTTATAAAAAGAAACTTGTTGGCCTGTTTGGTTAAAATATGAAGCTGATTTAGCCAATGAAATCGACGTAAAAGTTGAAATAATCAGCATTAAAGCACTTGTTTTATGAAATCGGAATATGGGTATTATGACAAATAGCATCTTTTTGATTTTATGCGCTGTAAATTCATGAATCAAGCCCAGTTCTTTGCTATGTTTTATAAAAATAAAAAGGATAAATATATGCTACAAAATATAAAAACAATTGGTGTTATCGGTGCCGGTCAAATGGGAAATGGTATTGTCCAAATTGCAGCTGCCAAAAATTTCAAAGTAATCATGTATGATATTAATTCCAATGCGCTCGACAAAGGTCTTGCGACGATTTCATCAAGCCTGGATCGTATGATTAAAAAAGGCACCTTCACGGAACAAAACAAATTGGATTTATTGTCTCATGTGACTGTTTCAACAAAATTAACCGATTTGGCAGATTGTGATTTTGTGATCGAAGCAGCAACTGAAAATATTGATTTAAAATTAAAAATTTTTAAAGACATTGATACTGTCGTAAAGCCATCGGCATTTTTGGCAACCAATACATCATCAATATCAATTACAAAAATTGCAGCAGTCACATCCAGGCCGGACAAGGTCTGCGGAATGCATTTTATGAATCCGGTACCCATTATGCAATTAGTTGAAGGAATTCGTGGGCTTCAGACATCGGATGAAACCTTTGCATTAACAAAGCAATTGTCTGAAAAACTGGGTAAAACTTTTGTTGAATCTGTCAAAGATATGCCTGGATTCATTGTGAATCGCGTTTTGATGCCGATGATCAACGAAGCGATTTATACACTTCATGAAGGTATTGCAACGGCGGCTAATATCGATAGTGCAATGAAACTGGGAACAAATCAGCCCATGGGGCCGTTAACATTGGCAGACTTTATTGGACTTGATACATGTTTAGCAATTATGAATGTTCTGCACGATGGTCTGGGTGATTCAAAATATCGTCCATGTCCATTATTGGTTAAATATGTCGAAGCCGGTTGGTTGGGCAAAAAAACTAAAAAAGGATTTTATACTTATGAATAACCAGCTGAATAACGAATTTCAAAATATTAAATTAGAACAGCATGAAAATGCAGTTTGGTTTTTGACATTAAACCGACCTCAGGCCTTGAACGCGTTAAATTCTCAGATGCTCAATGAAATCGGTGATGCTGTCAGGCAACTGTCTGAAATGGATTATGATCACGCCAAAATTTTAGTTGTCACAGGTGCTGGTGAAAAAGCATTCGTCGCAGGGGCTGATATCAAAGAAATGTCTGATTTAAATTCTGACCAAGCCAAATCATTTGCAGTCAAAGGCCAATCGGTTTTTCATGAATTTAATTTGTTAAAGATTCCAGTTATTGCGGCCGTGAATGGTTTTGCATTGGGTGGTGGCTGTGAATTGGCATTAGCCTGTGATTTTATTATTGCCAGCGATAATGCAAAATTTGGATTGCCCGAAGTCTCATTGGGTTTAATACCTGGATTTGGCGGTACAGTCAGGCTGCTGAATGCTGTCGGCATTCGTAAAGCGCGTGAACTGATTTTCACGGGCGAATTATTATCGGCAGCAGATGCCAAAATGTGTGGTTTGGTTTCAGCCGTCGTACCACAGGCTGAATTAATTCCAACGGTGATGAAAAAAATTGAAATGATTTTAGCAAAATCTGCTGTTGCTGTTGGGTTATCGAAAAAATCGATCAATGAATCATTTGATCTTGAAATCGAAAAAGCTTTGTCGAATGAATCTGAAATTTTCAGCCAAATATTTGAATCGGCGGATTCCCAAGAAGGTATGCAAGCATTTTTACAAAAAAGAAAACCTCTATTTAGTGGAAAGTCATAAAACATGTTAAAAAATTCTGTTCGAATTGTTACTGCTGCGGCTTTGTTTGATGGTCATGATGCTGCAATAAATATTATTCGTCGAATGTTGCAAGAAGCTGGTTGTGAAGTTATTCACTTGGGTCACAACAGATCTGTTGATGATGTCGTAAAAGCCGTCCTTCAAGAAGGTGCCCAAGGCGTATGTATTTCGTCCTATCAGGGCGGTCACATGGAATATTTTAAATACTTACGTGATTTATTAAATCAAAACGGTGCCAGCTACGTTCAAATTTATGGCGGCGGCGGTGGTGTGATTATCCACGACGAAAAAAAAGAATTAGAATCTTACGGAATTGCGCAAATTTTTCATCCCGATGATGGCCGCAGACTTGGGCTTGAAGGCATGATCCAAATGATCGCCGTGGGTTGCGATTTTGATATTCAAACTTTGAACCAATTTGATGAAAAAAAAATAAAAACTGAAATCCCTTCGTTCGAACTGGGCGTTGCATTAACATCAATTGAAAATGGCGATAAAAACGTCACGCTTGAAAAATTTAAATTACAAAATTTTTCAAGAACTGAAAAACAACCATTGATTTTGGGTATAACAGGAACAGGCGGGGCGGGAAAATCATCGTTGATTGACGAATTGGCCCAACGATTTTTAAATGCTTATCCTGGTAAAAAAATTGCTATCGTTTGCGTCGATCCATCGAAACGAAAAACGGGTGGGTCGTTATTGGGTGACCGTATTCGTATGAATTCATTATCCAGAAAAAATATTTTTATGCGTTCAATCGCATCACGTGGTTCGGGTCGTGAAATTGCTGGTGCATTACCTGAAATTTTAAAATTTTTAAAGCAATGTGATTTTGACTTTATCATCGCAGAAACTTCAGGTATTGGTCAGGGTAATATGGCCATCACCGAAGTCAGCGATATGTCGATGTATGTGATGACTTCTGATTTTGGCGCACAATCACAGCTTGAAAAAATTGACATGATTGATTTCGCAGATTTTGTCGCCGTTAACAAAGCCGATCGCCGTGGTGCACTTGATGCAGTTCGTGACGTGACCAAACAGTATAAGCGTTCCCGAAAAATATTTAATGATGATATCAAAGTTCCCGTATTTTTAACTCAAGCCAGTCAATTTAATGATGGTGGTGTGAATCAATTATTTTTTGCGATCACGGACCAATTGTTTGAAAAAAAATCATTGCCTGCGGTGTCTGATGATTATCGTAATACTGTTTTATCCGCGGATGAACATGTGATTATTCCAGCTGAACGACAAACGTATTTGGCCGAAATTGTTGCCAGTATTCGTGGATACAAAACACGCGTGAAAAAATTGTCAGAACAAGCCAGTCTTTTAGGTTCACTTGAAAAATTAAAAAATGAAATTAATTTGCCAACGGATATTTTTGAAAAAAAGAAATCTGAATTTTCTTTAGGTTTCACTGTCGATGAAATGAATCAGTTGCTGAGCTGGGATGATTTGAAAAAAACCTATGCCGCCGACGAATTAATTTTCAAAGTTCGTAACCAAGAAATCAAACAAAAATTAACATCCAAATCCCTCAGTGGCACAAAAATCAGAAAAATTGTTTTACCCAATTTTTCTGACCTTGGTGATCGTTTTCGATTTTTAAAACTTGAAAATGTAGCTGGATATTTTCCATTTACAGCGGGAGTGTTCCCCTTAAAACGTGCGGACGAAGACCCCAAACGAATGTTCGCCGGCGAAGGCACGCCAGATCGTACAAATAAACGGTTTCATTATTTATGCAAAGGCGAAACTGCCCACCGATTATCAACCGCATTTGATTCGGTCACTTTGTACGGTCAAGATCCCGATTTGCGTCCCGATATTTATGGCAAAGTCGGCGAAAGTGGCGTTAACATATGTACGCTCGATGACATGAAAAAACTGTATGCGGGCTTTGATTTAACTAGCCCCAGCACATCTGTCAGTATGACGATTAACGGCCCAGCGCCGATGATTCTGGCTTTTTATTTTAATACGGCCATTGATCAAGAAGTTCTCAAAAAAGAAACTGAGCTGAATCGTAAATTAACTGATGCAGAATTTTTGGACTTAAAAACAAAAACAATCAGGTCAGTTCGAGGAACCGTTCAAGCTGATATTTTGAAAGAAGACCAAGGCCAAAACACTTGTATTTTTTCAATTAACTTTGCATTAAAAATGATGGGCGATATCCAAAGCTATTTTACGAAAAATGAAATTAAAAATTTCTATTCAGTCAGTATTTCGGGGTATCACATCGCCGAAGCTGGCGCAAATCCCATCAGTCAATTGGCATTTACATTGTCGAATGGGTTTACGTTTGTTGAATATTATTTATCTCGTGGATTAAAAATTGACGACTTTGCTCCGAATTTATCTTTTTTCTTCAGTAATGGTTTAGATCCTGAATATTCAGTTTTAGGTCGTGTCGCACGCAGAATTTGGGCCATCGCCATGCGTGATTTATACAAAGCCGATGATCGTTCACAAAAATTAAAATATCACATTCAAACTTCGGGCCGTTCGCTTCATGCCCAAGAAATTGATTTCAATGATATCCGAACGACGCTTCAGGCGCTGTTGGCCTTAAATGATAATTGCAATTCACTGCACACAAATGCTTACGACGAAGCCATCACGACACCCACCGAAGAATCCGTTCGCCGTGCCATGGCCATACAAATGATTATTAACCGTGAATTTGGTGTCAGTAAAAATGAAAATCAAAATCAAGGCAGTTTTTTCCTGGAAGAACTCACAGACACTGTCGAAGAAGCCGTGCTTGAAGAATTTAAAAAAATCAGTGAACGGGGTGGTGTTCTGGGTGCGATGGAAACCCAATATCAACGTTCCCGCATCCAAGAAGAATCAATGCTGTACGAACATTTAAAACATTCGGGTGAATTGCCAGTGATTGGTGTAAACACATTTATTAATCCAAAAACGTTGGCCACAGATTACGTGGCGCCAAAAATCGAAATGGCCCGTGCATCAGCAGATGAAAAAAACCATCAATTGCACGCCGTTGAAAATTTCAAAAAAATAAATTCTGCGCAATCATTGATTGAAATTGCGAATTTGAAAAAAACGGCCTTAAGCGGGGGAAATATTTTTGAATCATTGATGAGTGCGGCCCGACATTGCTCATTGTATCAAATGTCACAAGCCTTGTACGAAGTGGGCGGGCAGTACCGTAGGAATTTGTAGGGAATTTCAAATTTAAAATTGGTAACTTGCATATAATACTGATGCGCCAGAAGCATATCGAATTTGATATTTTTGAATTTCATAATTAAACGAATTTATCGAAATGTATGAGCCAATAAGGAATTTTTTCCAGATATAGCCAGCAGACAGTGTAACTTGTGAATTAACAGAATTTTTTGATTCAGTAGATACAGTTTGTGGGCCTCTATTTTTGTACTGATTAATACTGTATGCTAAACCCAATGAGCCACCTGCGAACCAGTTTTTTCCGTGCCACAAAGTGCTCCCCGCAATTCTCCCATCAATACCAATAGCTTTTGAGCTGTGTATTTGATCCTTAGAATCTGGATTTAAAATTGGATCAAAATCTGATAACCCATCAATTTTGAAGTTATTTATACCTGCGCCAAATATCCAGGAACTTGACCAATCAGATCGTTTATAAACAATTGAATCAATAGATGGTGATTTATGTTTTTCATTAGTTAAATAATTAAATAAAATTCCTGATCGTAAAATTGAAACGTTATTAAATTTCTCTGTAATTCCCAATGTGGTTCTGTTTTCTAAATAAAATGACTTAATATTTTGATAATATATTTCAAATTTCATTTTTTCTGACGCTTTATAAGATAGTTGATATGATTCAAAATCAGTATCTACTCTGGACTGCAATGATTCACTTGGGTCTTTGTATTGGAGTTTAGTCTGCAGGTCAAAATCATTGAGTTCTAAACCAAAATTGTAATACTTTTGATTTGTATTTGTTATTCCTTCAACAGCTTTCTGATCTTTATTCTCAAAAGACAAGCTTGAAATAAATTGACCATATCCAATCGATGCGGCGACTTCAATTTTTTTTGCTGCTTCAGATTTAGATTCAAAGACCAACGTATTTAAATTTTCAAAATAGCTGTTTGCAAAAACGGATTGTGAAAAAATAAGTATTAAAAATATTCGAAACATAGATTATTATTTCCTATAATTTTCAATTCGACTGGTTGAATCCAATAACCCGCGTTCAATCAATGCATCCAATGCCATTTTTTCATTGGGGCTTTTGCCGTTCAGTAAGAAATTTTCAACTGTTAATGTGACCCGCGACATATCCAATTTTAATGTGGTATCCAAAATATCAAAGGCAATGCTAATGCAATTTTCGCTGGTTGCGACATAGTTTGAATTTAATAAATTTTTGTCCGAATATTTAACTGCATTTTTTAATAATAAATCGCGTTGATTTTGGTTCAATGTTTTTAATTGGTACTGGGTAACAATATCACCATCATTAATTTCTTCAAGTTGCGCGCGATCAAATGTGTTTGCGATGCGCGATACTAATTTGTAATTTCCTAAAAATGCGTCTTTGGCGTTATAGCTTTCACCCTTTGGCAGTGCTGCCTGTACAGTAAAAATAAAATCTTTGGTTTCGGTTGTTGTGATATGGCCATTTTTAATTCGGTATAAAGTGACAGGTTTGTTATTGATAAAACGATACTGACCATGAGCTAATGTGTAACCCAAAGGGCCTTTAAATAATGCTAATTGAAAAATGACTTTGTGAACGTTTTTTTTTGGAACTTCTGCAATCCAAAATTGTTTTTGGTTATAAAACTGGCTGACATAATATGATGTATCAGTTTCCAATTCCGGAATGAATTGAATCGGGCGTTTCAGACTTTGATCGACCAGCTGGTCTTTAAAACTACCTTCTGTAAAATAGACGGGTTTCGTTTTTAAATAATCACCGATGGCCTGAGCCGATACGCAGGATTTTTTGTTTTTTAAATCTGTGCAGAACTCAGCTGAATATGAATTGAATGCAGTTAACATGATCATCAGACCAAATATTTTTCTCATACGATCCTCTTGTTTTTAGATAACATATTGGAATTCAAAAAATATTCGACTGTTATGATTTTGATGAGTAAGCTTTACATGTACGGCTGACCTGTCAAAAATTTAGACAGGTCAAAATATTTTTATGGCTGATTATTTTGTACAGATTCCAATCCAGAACAATTCAGTATCAGTTTCAGTGCAATTCAAAGGTTCAGTTGTGTTCATGATGTTTTTTAGGGCCTGTAAGTATCCGGCTTTTAATTCCGTCACTTCGTCAGGTGTTTGCTGTTCCATAGGTGTTGTGTTGTGCGAAGCAATCACTTCAGCACCACATTGTAATACGAAGTGCGCTGTTTGATTATTCGTGTTGTTTTTCAAAACTTGAATAACGCAACTGTCGCGATTTTCTGTTTGCTGTGCCATGCTGATGATTGGTGTGGCCAATAACAACTGTGCTAAAATTAACGATTTGAACATTTTGATCTCCTTGGTTTTGTTTGTTTTTTTGCTCATATTTATTTTTTCATTCCATCAGTGATCCACGCACTGAGCAGGTCTTTTTCTTCACGCGTCAACTGGTTTGGATTTTCTGCGCCTTCGGCTAAATCAGCGGGGCCTGGTGGCATAACCGGATTGATCGATACCGTATAAAAAATTGTCCCAACGGTGGCTTTGGTTTGTTCGTAATCTTCATACGATGACAAACCATCAGTGTTGCCAGCAAAATGACAAGACGTGCAGCTTTTATCAAAAATCTGAGTTTTCACAGTTTCCCATAAAACCGGACGTATGAATGAATTTATGGGAAGATTTGTGGGTGGTGTTACAGGGGTGTCTGGCGTTTGACTGAATTCGGGGGCTCCGGCATCCAGCCATGTTTTTAGATTTTGTTTTTCGATGTCTGTTAATTTTCGATTATTTTTTGGCATCGATGAAGAATTGATCGTATCTTCATAGATATCAAACTTGTTGTCAACGATGGATTTGTACGTTGTTAAATTGGGTTCTTCTTTGCCGCTGTGGCAAGATAAACATTTGGGTTTAAAAATTTGTTCGTTTAATTTAATATATGACAAATCTGTGACAGACAAAACAATGTTTGTATTTTGTGTTTCAGCTGATTCTTTGGGGGTCGAATAATTACAACCCAAAATTAAATTCGTCGTACACAGAAAAAATAGTACAAATTTAAATTTCATATTATTTCTTGAGTATCATTTTTGTGTTCAAACTGACTTTTGCGATATCTGCAACGCCAATTGATATAAATGCAATTTTAAATGGTTTAACCTGGATATTAAATGATTTTAATGAAAGTTGAAAGTTTCCAATGATTTGAATTTCTTGTGTTGCTTCGTCCAATAATTTAATTTTAACAGGGATTGATTCCGTGCCTTCGTCAGCAGCTAAATCAACAGTTTGTCCGTGAATCGACCATTTTCCTTGGATTGAAACAGTATAGGTTTTTCCTAATTCAAGAACAGCTGGTAATTCATCTGTGTTTTTTTTAATATTGCTAAACGAAAAACGAATATCTGGAAAAACGACTGAATCGGGGCCTGTTTCTGGTAATTTATTATCTGAATCACAAACATGATCAGTTGGAAATTTTGAATCCTTATAATTGATGCCCATGGCTTCACGCATGTGACAATCTCGTGTTGCATTGCCAGTCGACAATTGATCGATCGGAACAGAGAACTCGCCTTTGAGGATTGAATTTTTTTGACTTAAGGTCACCAAGGCTTTCATCGACGAAGTGACACCATCGTGTACACCCGCAGAATATGCGATTTTAAAACTGATGCCTGGTGATTTTGAATCAGACAGTACAAAATTTTTAGTTTCTTGAGAATATGCAGATAATGTTAAAAAACTTGTGACCAGAACGACATTTAAAATTTTCATATTTTTTCCTTGGTTGAATAAAACTGACGCCAACATACTTGAATACTGTGCTTTCAGTGAGCACATAATTAACATCACAGGTATTCTGAAAATGAATGTGTCAAATCGTTTTACAATACGAATTGTAAATGCTTGATATGTTGATATTTTTTTAAATCGTCTAATGATTTAGAGCTTTCGCTCTGTGATGAAGTAAATACAGTGTCAATTGTTAGATAACAGCTTCGCTGCATTCTGAATTATAACAGCTGATTCAAAATGGCATCAGCGCAGTCGATTCCGTCACAAGCCGCCGATGTAATTCCGCCCGCGTAACCTGCGCCTTCACCGCAGGGGTACAGCCCCAAATGGCTGATGCTTTGTAATGATTCTGGATTGCGAGTGACTCTGAGCGGGCACGACGTACGTGATTCGATCCCATACAACTGAGCGTCGCCTGAAATAAATCCGCGCATATTTTTATTAAATTGTTCCAGGCCTTCTGAAATTTTTTTGTACATGAAATCTGGTATGATTTCATCAAGCCGAATGGTCTTGATGCCAGACGGGGATGATGTGTATTTAACAATATTTTTTTGATCAGATTTTTGTAAAAATGAAATCATATTTTGAACTGGCAATTCTTTGGTGCCGCCAACGCGCTGAATTTCTTGAAAGGCCTTGGTTTCCAGTTGTCTGCGTAATTTCATTCCACCCATCATGTCTGATCCAAATAATTTTTCATGATCAATGCTGACAACAATGGCTGCATTTGCTCCGGGTGAATTTCTGTTGAAATTACTCATTCCGTTACAAACAATTCCGTCGGTTTCAGTTCCGCTGGATAAAACATATCCCCCAGGGCACATGCAAAAACTGTATACGCCGACACCAGTTTTATGATCGTGGTAAGCTAATTTATAATTTGCAGAACCCAATTTTGGATGTTCTGAAAATTCGCGGTACTGAATTTGATTAATTAATTTTTGCGGATGTTCAATTCGTAAACCCATCGCAAACGATTTTCCTTCGACCTTAACATCGGATTCGATCAGGTGATTCAACATATCTTCGGCGGAATGTCCTGTGGCTAGAATGACGTGATCGGATTCGTATCGTTGGCCGTTAATTGTTTCAACGCCTTTGATGCATTTATCTCCGTAGATTAATTTTGTAATTTGCGAATCATAATGAATTTCACAACCATTTTTTTGTAAAAATTCCCGCATTTTTGGTATAACCCTGCGAATTTTATCACTGCCGACGTGTGGATTTGATAACCATTGAATTTCAGCCGGAGCACCGAATTGGACCAAACGATTTAAAACATAGGGGATGTGTCCTGATTTTATTCGGGTAATCAATTTTCCATCGGAATACAGTCCTGCGCCGCCTTCGCCGTAACAGACATTATTTTTTCGATCAAGTTCGCCGTAACGCCAATATTTATTGATGCCTTTGATGCGTTCAGCGGATTGCGAGCCACGTTCAAATAACAAGCAGGGGATGCCCTGTTCGACCAGTCTTAATGCTGCAAAGAGTCCCGCGGGTCCCGAGCCAACCACGATGGGTTTGCGATTTTTATTTTCGTTGAAGTTGATTTTTGGCAATTCAAATTTTTCAGTTTTTAATGTTTCACCAGATTCTGTCACTTCGACTGTATAAACAAAATGGGGGGAATGTTTTTGTCTGGCATCAACAGATTGGCGTAAAATACGGTATTCACCGTAATTGGGTTCAAGCCAGGCCAAATGTTCGGCTAAATTTTCATCGATTTTAAGTTTGAGGTCTTTGATTATCTTAGACATTTAAATTTCAATATAGCAGAATCAATCCATGTCAGCAATCACACGTTTTTTACCAAAAAATCATCTCAGCTATTTCGTCGGAGTTTTAACTCACTTAAAGCTACCAAAATTTATATGGACACCGATTATTCGTTGGTTTGCATCAGCATATAAAATTAATTTGTCCGAAGCTGAATTTGAAATTTCCGAATACCAAAGTCTAGGTGATTTTTTTGTCAGGCGTTTAAAGCCGGGGATCAGACCCATTGGCAACACATGGAATGTTCATCCAGCAGATGCAGTTATTACTCAAGCTTCGAAAATTACAGGCGGAAAGCTGATTCAAGCCAAAAACAAATTCTATGACGTTGTTGATTTAACAAATGATTCCAAGGCTTTGGATAAATACAATGAAGGCTATTTTTTAACTTATTATTTGTGCCCCACGGATTATCACCGAATGCATTCGCCGGTGAATGGCAGCATTCAAAAAATTACACATATTCCTGGAAAGCTGTGGCCGGTCAATAGTTGGTCCACAGAAAACGTTCCGGAATTATTTTCTGTGAACGAACGTGTCTGTGTTGAAATAAAAACAGATCGTGGTTTGGTGAACGTGATTTTTGTCGGTGCCACGAACGTCGGGCAAATTATATTAACAGTCGATTCTGAAATTCACGGAAATCAATTGGTATTGTCGAAACCACTGACCAAAGAAAATTTAAATATCAACGTTACCAAAGGCCAAGAGCTTGGAATGTTTCGAATGGGTTCAACGGTCGTGATGTTATACCAAAAAAATACTTTGGAAATTTCACAGCTTGATCATTTTCAGAACCAAGCTGTGAAAGTCAATTCTGATTTTAAATAGCTTAACCTGAATAGACACATTCCGTATTCGGAGTTTCTGAAATATTCACAGATTTTAATTGTGGAATTTGAAGTTTAATTTTTTCGTAAAGCCATTTTGCAAGGTGTTCAGATGTTGGGTTTTCAAGACCGGGGACAGTATTCAAAACTTTGTGATCTAACAGTGCTAACAGTGGCGCCATGATCTTAGTGATTTGGTGATAATCCATCACCCAACCAATTTGGGGGTCTAAAGGGCCTACAATCGACAAAATAATTTTAAAACTATGGCCGTGCATATTTGAACAGGGGTGTGTTTTGTCTAAATTTGGCAAAAATCTGGCCGATTCAATTTGAAAATGCTGTTTTAATTCAAAGTTCATGGGTATATTATCCTTTATGGTAAAATCGACGACACTGTATTTAGCTAAGCAAAATTTTAAATTTTCGTCAGCACATTTTTTAATTTTTAATGCAACCGAGGCAGAAATGCTGCACGGTCATAATTATCAAGTTTGCATCGAGTTATTCGGGCCACAGCCTGATTCGTATATGCAGCAGGGTTATTTTGTTGATTTTTCTGTGATTAAAAAATCAGTCAAAACACATTGTGATTTGTGGGACGAACATGTTTTGTTGCCAGCAAACCATCCTGATATGAAATATCAAAAATCAGCCGACCAAAAAAATTATGAAATTCATTTCAGAGACCGATTTTATTCATTACCAGTGAATGAAACAATTTGGTTGCCAATTACGAACACCAGCGTCGAACAATTATCAATTTTGATGGCTGAAACATTATTCAAAGAATTTAAATCGTTAGGTGTCACAGGAATTCAAGTTGATATTCAGGAAACCTTAGGTCAAAGCGCCAGATCATTTGTTGGCCTAAAAAATTAATATTCATTAATTTATTTTTTGTCCCGTTGCTATTTCCAAAGCAGGAACTTCGCGTTTGATTCTGTACGTCCAAAAGCAAATGCGTCCTGGGTCCGTCGACCAGGAATCAATCCGATCATCAACAGTTTGTGGCAAACCATTGCAGGCTGTGCTTCCTATATCTGCGATGTTTGTGACTTCTGTCACAGACCAATTCCAAAATGATTTCGTCACTGAGGCTAAATTTCGATTCTGATAATTATGACCTTTTTGAATTTTCGCAAAAACCATTTTTTCTAATTGAGGTTGCATCAATTGTAAACGGGCTTTGTCGATCAATTTTTGGTCGCTGATCAGAACCGTGAATGTGTCGCCATTTCCCACGCGCGGTGCTATTTCAAAATAGACACCCTTTAAATTTTCAGAAACAGCTTGAGCATCAGCAATCATCGGATTTTGTGATCCCGTCGAATTCAAGTTAAATGCGACAAATTTATGAACCCCACTGACTCGAACAAAAAATAAATTTAAATTCTTGGGCAACATAATTCTTCTTTGTTCATTTGAATTTAAAACTAACGAAATAGTATGAACAGATAATCTGTATTTATCCAGAATTTCAATTTTTAAATTATTTTTGGATGTGTATAAATTTTTGATATAAAAAATTTGCTGGTTCAGGTCTGATTTTCGAAATGTTTGAACGCCACCTTCAATCGATGTCGCATAATAATTTTTACCAACACATTGAAACGAAGCATCGATGTCTTGAGATTTTGAAAAATGTAATAAAGAATTTCGTTCAGATGTGTTTTTTTTATCGATTTGTATTTTTATATTTTCATTCGGAGTTAAAATAATTTCAGATTCAGATTTTAAAACGGGATCAAATTTTTGCAGCCATAATTTTTGTTCCGTCACGCTCTTATTTCTTATAGATAAAATACCATTTTTGCATTCAGGCCAATGCAATACGGTTGATAATACGTCCTGCGATATGAGTGTTGTAGCTATGACTAAAAAAATAACGTGGTATTTCATATTGATTGAATCGGACCAAGGGCCTACAGACTTTAGAATTGCTTATATTATGAATTCAAATCTGGACCATAGGCTTGGGGCCGGTTTGTATTTCTATTTTCAATTGGTTTTCATTTGAGCCGAGGATCTGACAATATCTGGCCATATTGGCCATTAAAAGTTAAAAATTGATTCATGTTACCAGCTAAAAAAATAATCAAAAAAATTGAAATTACCGAT
Organism: Pseudobdellovibrionaceae bacterium; assembly: GCA_031428135.1. Lineage (GTDB taxonomy): Bacteria > Bdellovibrionota > Bdellovibrionia > Bdellovibrionales > Bdellovibrionaceae > Pseudobdellovibrio. The sequence goes on from JANPOT010000001.1 coordinate 113,472, forward strand.
AAATCTGATGCGACGATCGTCGAGCGTTTGTACGATTTGGGGCTTTTCGATGGGCTTCAAATTCAAATTTTACGCCATGTTTCGTTTGGCCAAATTACGATTTTGCAATTTAAACAAACCATCTTGGCTTTGAATAAATCGGAGATGTCATGTCTGAAATTTTAGCTACTGAAAAAACATTAAATACGATTCTGATCGGGGCACCAAATTCAGGTAAAACGACATTATATAATTGGTTAACGGGATCAAAACATAAAACTGTGAATTATCCGGGTGCCACGATTGAATTTTCAAAAGGCGAATTAAAGCCAGAATTGATAGAAAAATTTAAAATTAAAAATTTCGACAAATACGTTATTTATGATACACCGGGAATTTATTCATTATCACCAAAATCCGCAGATGAAGAAGTCACTTACCGTATTTTGACCGAACAAACATTGTTTCAAATTGATTTAGCATTGGTGATTATTGACGCAACACAATTGAACCGTCAGTTGCTGATCTGTTCGCAGTTAAATGAGATGAAAATTCCGTACCAGATGATATTTACGATGAACGATGTTTCTCGGCTTGAAGGTTTAAACATTTCAGAATCAGAAATTCAAAACGAATTTTCACAGAATCAAATTTTACATTTTGATGGATTATTAGGGGCGGGTCTTTTGGAAATTACTGATTATATGAATCAGTATCAAGCCATCAGTTACACAGTCTTAAAACCAGAATGGGATTTAAAATCCATTCAAAATTTAACTGAAAAATTACAATCTGTGTATCACAGATCGGTCAAAACAAATGCGCAGATTTCTGCAGACAGTCCCTTAGCCAGAACTTTAAAAATTGATGAATATTTGCTGCATCCATTTTTTGGTTCGATTATTTTTATTTCATTGATGACATTATTATTTTCATCAATATATTGGATTTCTCAGCCATTTATGGATCTGATCGAATCTGGATTTGCACTGGTCAGCGACGTCATCAATAATCATATATCAGGGCTTTTGGGGCAGTTTTTATCGGAAGGCATTATCGCCGCTATCAGTGGTGTAGTTATTTTTGTCCCACAAATTTTTATTTTATTTTTGTTCATAGGGTTTTTAGAAAACACAGGATACTTGGCCCGAATAGCTGCGCTGGTGGACAAACCCTTATCATTGATTGGCCTGGGCGGCCGATCGTTTGTTCCCATGTTGTCAGGTTTTGCCTGCGCAGTGCCTGCGATTATGGCGACCCGAAATATTAAATCAAAAAAAGAAAAACTTATTGCTCAGTTTATTATACCATTCATGACATGTTCTGCGCGTTTACCCGTGTACGCATTGATTTTAGGTTTTTTATTTGCAGATCAGTCTCCAATTAAAGCAGGTTTGGCAATGGCCGTTTTATATTTAATGGCCATTGTGATCGGTGCGATTGCCAGTGGATTAGTATCAAAAATAATTGGTGGTTCTGAGAAATCACATTTGTCATTGGATTTGCCGTTATACAGAACGCCTCGTTTTAAAATTTTATTTATTCAAGCCATTGAAAAATCAAAATCATTTTTAGTCAGAGCCGGTCCAATTATTTTCGTATTAGCTTTGGTGTTATGGGCTGCCAGCCAATTTCCGCGCAATCTGCAAAACGAAACAAGATCAAGCTATGAAATCACAGAGCAAAGTTATGCGGCGCAATTTGGCAAAAAAATTCAACCAGTGTTTGAGCCATTGGGTGTTGATTGGAGAGTTGGCTTTGGAATCCTGTCAGCATTTGCGGCGCGAGAAGTTTTTGTTTCTGCGATGGCGATTGTGTTTCATATTGAAGGTGATGAAGAAGTGCAATCAACTGGATTGTTAGAACAAATGAAAAATGCGAAATTTGAATCCGGTCAGTATCTGGGGCAACCCATTTTCACAGTCGCAAGTTGTGTTGGTATTTTAATATTTTTCATGATTGCCTTACAGTGTCTTTCGACATTTGCAATCTTAAAAAAAGAAAGTGGAATGACTTTGGCGATGACACAGCTGGTATCCAGCAATGTTGTCGCATACGGTTTAGCCGTGGGTGCGGTGACTGTTTTAAAGGCCTACGGGTATTAAGCCCTGCGTTTTAAATAATAATATTTGCGGTACCATTTGGATGTTTTTTTAAATAGAGAAATTAAATTTTCATTTGGAAAAATGTTTACACGAAACACAGAATACGGATTTTCTTCGATCAGCAGTCCACCGCGATCTGTATTTAATCCATATTCATAACCAGATTTTTGACAGGCTTCGGCACATTCAGTGTTTGTCAGTCCGTAAGTAAATGCAAAAACACTGATTGATTTTTTGAATTCGATCTGTAATTTATTTTTTGAATCATTCAATTCAAATAATTTTTGTTCAAAATTCATTTCGGGCATTTTTTGATGACTTGATCCATGCGATCCAATTTCAAAATTTGAAGTGGTCCACTGATGTCGGTCAGTGCCAGAAATTAAAAAATGTTTTTCAGAGCCCGTTGCCCATTGGTCCCACGTATTTGATTCAATTTTTGAATCAGCCAATAAAAAAATTTGCGCTGAAAAATTATATTTCTTTAGCAGGGGATCGGCGTTAACTATATTATCGCTGTATCCGTCATCAAATGTCAAAATCAAAGGTTTTTTTGGAAATTCATCAAAACTTTTTAAGCCACGTCGAAACAACGATAATTCATTAAACGTCAAAGTTGTAAAACCACAAAATTTAAAAAATTTGAGATGTTTTTCGAAATTATTTTTTGTCACATAAATTTTGTGCGGTCCGTTTAAATCGATGTCTGGGATTTTATGGTACATCAAAATAGGTATCCATTTTGAATAATTTCTTATAAAAAAACTGCTTTGATAAATACGTTCAATTTTACGATGGATCGTATTTAAATCAAAATCATGACTGCATGCAATCGATAGCTTTTCTGTATCAATCAAACTAAAATTTTTATAATCTGATTGAGCTTGCGATTCGTTGAATTTGGGGTTGTTGAAATTTTGCCCAATATCGCCGAAATTAGTTTCTTTAAATTGATGATAATTATCGATTGTAACCAGCCCTAAATACTGGGCTTCGCCAAATGCAATCACCGGAACGCCACATAAAATAGATTCAATGCAGACTCGGCCCGAACCACAAATTAAATCGAATTGATGATAGTAATCAGAATTTAAAACAACAGATTTTGATTCATATATAATATTTTTATTTTCAATACAGTAATTTTCACGATCGCCGCCGATGATATAAAAATCATAATCAACTTTTTGTTCCATTAATATTTTTGAAAATTCAGAAACAAATATTTCTGTGCGAATTTTCTTGGGACCAGAATCGCGGCCAATGATGGCTATTTTAATTTTTTCATTTTTGCCAGATATTTTTTGAACTGTTGTTTGTGCTATTTTTTGAAATTTGAATTTATTTAAATCGATTCCGTTTTCAATCATTTTGATTCGGCGAGGATTGTATTTAAATTCATTAATTAATTGATCTGAAATATTTTCGCAGACAGGAACTAAAAAATCACCATAGATATTATTGATTTTCTTTGAAACAGAAACGTGTTGTCGGCCGTGAACAGTTGATACGAATCCGATTTTCAAACCGATGCGAGCATAAAAGGCTAATTTGCTGGCAGCGCGAGAATGTGCATGAATGACCTGAATATTTTTCTGAATTAATATTTTTCTGAATTGAAATACAGATTTTAAAAACAGAAAAAAAGATTTTGTTTCGACATCCAATTGAATTTGTTCAGCATCGTTTTTCGCAAAGAATCCGTTCGAAACTTGGAAAACAACATGGCTTGCTGCGATTTGTTGACGGATCAGATCGGCCGAATAAACTTCAGCGCCTGTCAGTTGATTTTGAGATAAAAGATGCAAAATATTCATTTTAGTGTTGATTTCATTTTTTTACAGATTAATATTTTTCATAGAGATTGCCAACGTAAAAAAGGATTATAAAATGAACAAAAAAAACTTATTTCTGATGCTTATTTGTGGAATGCTATTTTCTTGCAATGGAAAACAATCTGACACCGAAGAATTCAATGCAACAACTGAATTAGGCCAACAAGTTGGTGATGTGATGTCAGCCGTTGACGAATCTGCTGGTAGCACGGGAAGTTTTGCAATGATATCAGAAATTAATGCGGCTCAGAAATCTTTGGCACGCTTTGATTCATCGATAAATAACAACAATTTTAAATTTGATCTGTTTTCAAAATTAATTCCAACGGCCAATGCGGCCAGCTGTTTTGGAACGGGTTTCGTGGCTTGTTCAAGCGGAGTTATTCAACGTAATTTCAATAGTTGTACCGTAGGTTCTGCTGTATTTACGGGTGGAGTAACGCTGACCTATTCAAATCCAGCCTGTGGACTGCCGACAATTTCAAATACAGTTAAACGTAATCCAAATTTTCAAATCACAACAAATGTTGGGACTGTCTCTGTCACAAAAATGGGTACAGACGGTCAACAGTTGCAGTATTTATCGGGTACAGGTGCAGATAAAGTTTTCAGTTTAACCAGCGATGGGATTAAACGAAGTGTTACAGTTAAATCAGATATCAAAAGTGACATTACAACTTTAACCACATCAACAGTTACGGTGACTGGTTCTGGTCGAACACGCATGATGACGGGTGGCCAATTTCGTTTGCAAAACAATTTGACGTCAGAGCAATGTGACATTTCGCCCAGCGCAGTTCAATGGTCGGCGGGTTGTACGTGCGCAACCAGTGGCACTTGGACAGGGACTTGCCAGTTGAAGGGCGGATTCAGTATGAATATAACAGGTTGCGGAACAGCGACTTTAACTGTTGGTGGCGCTGATCCCAAAGAAATTATTTTAAATCGCTGTTCGGGATCTTAAGATAGAAATAATTGATTATATCTGGTTATAAATTTTTAAGAAACGATCAAGCATCACTGTTTGATCTCCCGTGTATCCGATACTTAACCGAAGTAGACCTTTGGATAAATTCATTTTTTTCTGGTCATCGGCAGTAATTTCGCTGGATGTTGTGATCGCAGGGACTGTCATCAGCGTGCGTGAAAAACCAAGCGATACAGCGTACAATCCAAATTTTTCATTTTGTAAAGCTTGCGCTAAATGCATTGATTTTTCTGCAGATTCGATTTCAATGGCCATCATGCCGCCAAAACCATATCCAGCATTGATTGTATTTTGATATTCAACGTGTTGTGAATGATTTTTTAATCCAGGGTAAATGACGGGTATATTATTTTTTAAAAAATGATCTGCCAAAAATTGAGCGGCCTGTGAATGAGCACGCATTCGGACCGGTAAATGATCCAAGCGCATATATAATTCATGGGCAATACGCGCATCCATGACGGGACCTTTTAACATCACCAACCCCGTATTGACATCAATCAGGCTGGCAATAAATTCTTTTGTTCCACAAATTGCTCCTGCAATCATATCCGAAGAGCCTGAAATAAATTTTGTGCAGGAATGGATAACTATGTCAGCACCCAGATCATGTGGAGTCACCAAGCAGGGCGCAAATGTATTATCAATAACTAATGTGAGCTGATGTTTTTTTGCAATTTCAGATAATTTTTTAATATTTGATAATTTTAATAACGGATTACTGATTGTTTCTGCGTATAAAACTTTGGTCTTCGCAGTGATTGCCGATTCAATGGCATTGAAGTCTTCGATATCGACAAAATTGACGTTGATATTTTGTTTTGGAAACACATTTTTAAACAATGCATAAGTTCCGCCGTAAACAGTTAATGACGATATAATTTCACCGCCGTTAGGCATCAACTGTTCAAGCGTACAACTTATTGCAGCCATTCCTGATGCGACACCTAATGCGGATTCTGTGTTTTCTAATGCAGCCATTTTTTGAGAAAACATATTCACTGTTGGATTTGAATGTCTGCTGTAAAGGTAACAACCTTCTTTTTCGCCTAAAAAAGTTTGTTCCATATCTTTGGGGTTTAAAAATGTCGCTGTTGCAGCCAGATCAATAGCAGGTACGACACCGCCTTCTTCGCCGAAATGTTGTAAATCACGTATTCGTTGTTCAGCTGTTGAAGTTGGTGTTTTCATCCGTTATTTCCTTTTTTATTTTCCGTGCCCTGTGAAATATCGTTTTTTCTTTGGAGCGCCAGATGCGGCGCCGCCGCCAGCAGAGCCGCCACCGCTATTGGGTCGGCGTGGTCCGCCGTAACCGATATTTAATCGTTTACCGCCCGTGGCACGTTCTACCATGGCTTTTGCTTTACCTTTTGACATCATTGCAGCATTTTCCACAGCATCTGAATGAAATGGATGACTTCGATCAACTGGAATTTTTTGTCCGATCAGTTTTTCAATATCTTTGATGAATGCTTTTTCTTCGGCATCACATAATGAAATGGCAATACCAGAATGTCCTGCACGCGCAGTTCGACCGATACGATGAACATAGCTTTCAGAAATATTTGGTATTTCATAATTAATAACATGCGTGATGCCGTCAACGTCGATGCCACGTGCGGCAATATCAGTTGCAATCAGGACGCGGGTTTTTCCGTCTTTGAATGTATCCAGTGCGCGTTGGCGCGCGTTTTGGGATTTGTTACCATGAATAGCTTCTGATGATACGCGGTTTTTAACCAGTAATTCTGTGACTTTGTTGGCGCCATGTTTTGTGCGCGTAAATACAATCACGCGTGTTGCCTTGGGGTCATTTAAAATATGACGAAGTAAATCTTTTTTCATATTTTTATCAACGTACATGACGTGTTGTTCAATTTTTTCTGCAGTTGAAGAAACAACAGCAACTTCGATACGTACTGGGTTTGTCAGCATTGTGTTGGCTAACTTTTCAATTTCAGGCGGCATTGTGGCAGAAAAAAATAAAGTTTGTCGTTGTTTTGGAATCATTCCCAGAATTTTTTTAATATCGTGAATGAATCCCATGTCTAACATGCGATCGGCTTCGTCCAGAACCAATGTTTTTAAATTTTGAATTGATAATTTGCGCTGGCCAATCAGGTCCAACAAACGGCCGGGTGTAGCGATTAAAACATCAACGCCGTGTTCAACATTTCTGATTTGTGGGCCAATGGCGACTCCGCCGTAAACGACGGCCATGTTGAACTGAATATTTTCTCCGTAAGTTTTGAAATTTTCAAAAATTTGAACGGCTAATTCACGAGTCGGTGTTAAAACCAATGTGTAAGCATTTTTATTTGAAGGCGCTGCATATTTTGCAGTTGCGATTTGATTTAAAATTGGCAAAGCAAATGCCGCCGTTTTTCCTGTGCCAGTTTGTGCGCAGCCTAAAATATCTTTGCCCAGTAATAAGTGGGGTATGGCCTGTGCTTGAATGGGCGTTGGTACGGTATAACCCGTTTTTGAAATAGCTTTTTGGATCGGTTCGATCAGCTGAAGGTCTTTAAATTCCATGTGTGTTTTTGTCTTTTCTTTTGATGAGGCATCTTGAGTTATTGCTTCATATCATTTTTATCATTGATATTTTATCTGTAGGATTTTGATCTCTATTTTAAGATCAACTCTCATATTTGGAGCGGGAGACGGGACTCAAACCCGCGACCTATGCCTTGGCAAGGCATCGCTCTATCAACTGAGCTACTCCCGCAACATGAATTGCGAGCTGTTAACTTAATGAAACTACAAATTGAAGTCAAAGTTAATTTATAAGCATGTAAAATAAAACCAGACCCCAAAACATTCATTTTGCATATGTGTAAATTATATGTAAATATAGAATGATGAAAATGCAATGGCTGCTTGTTGATTTAAATTCTTATTTTGCCAGTTGTGAACAGCAAGACAATCCCAGTTTGCGGGGAAAGCCTATCGCTATTGTACCAATGATTACTGACAGTACGTCTGTGATTGCAGCCAGTTATGAAGCCAAGCTGTGCGGAATAAAAACAGGTACGCGTGTTTCTGATGCGAAAAAAATGTGTCCGCAAATTCAATTTATTTCTGGCGGGCACAAAAAATATGTCGAATATCATCATCAAATTATTGATGCGATCGACGAAATTTGTCCCGTCGAAAAAGTCCTGTCCATTGATGAAATGGCCTGTCGGCTCACGGGCAGGGAATGTGAAATTGAAAATGCAATTGCGATAGCTCAAAAAATAAAAAAAAATATTTTAGACAAAGTCGGCATTTGTATGACCACGTCTGTGGGATTGGGGCCAAATGTTTTGATTGCAAAAATCGCATCTGATTTGCAAAAACCCAACGGGTTGATTACGATCCCCAAGGAAAAAATTTCAGAAATATTAGGGCCCTTGGATATTGACGTCATTCCTGGTATTGGAAAAAATAATAAATACAAATTAAATTCCAAAGGATTTTACAAAGTCAGTGATTTATTAAATATTTCTGAAATCGAATTACGCAGAGCCTGGGGCAGTATTTGGGGGCTGCGCGTGGCTCAAGAGTTACGCGGTCATGACATTGAAATGAAAAAAAATGACACCAGGTCTTATTCTCATGAACACGTGTTGCCGCCGGATTTACGAACCCATGCTGGCGCCTATCAGATTTTGGCAAAATTACTGTTCAAAGGAGCTCAGCGGATTCGAAAAAATTTACGTCGAATGACCGCTTTGGGAGTTTACGTTAAATACACGGATGGTTTATATTTTGAAAAATCGATTCATTTTCAACAAACTGACGATACAAATTTTTTAATTAATCAATTGAAAAAAATGTACCCAGCCATCAATTCAGGAAAGCCCATTAAAGTCGGTATTATCATGGGTGGTTTGACGTCCGTAAATGATCATCAATTTTCATTTTTTGATGACCCCAAAAGTGATCGCAGAAATAAAGCCATGGATGTGATCAATGAAAAATTTGGTGCAAACACGCTGGTCAGCGGCAGTTTTTTAAACGTGACAGACCATGCCAAAGTTAAAATTGCATTTCACCATATTCCCACTAAAAACGATGAATTTTAATTTTTTGTAAAAAAAAAGGAGAAACCAAATCGGCTTCTCCTTTTCAATTAAATTCAAATGAATAAAATTACTTAGTAACTTTTTTCTTTAATTCTTCAGCAGTTGCAGCAGCAGCTTTTTTAGCGTCTTCAACTTTAGTTGTTGCAGCAGCTTTTGCAGCGTCAACTTTTGCAGTTGCAGCTGTTTTAGCTTCTTCAACTTTAGTCGTTGCAGCAGCTTTAACTTCTTCAACTTTAGTTGTTGCAGCGTCTTTAACTTCTGTAGTAGCTTGTTGAACAGCTTCAGTTGTTGCAGATTTTGCAGCGTCCATTGCTTCGTCAGTTTTCTTTGTGCAAGAAAGTACAGCTACTGTAGCTAAAGCGATGATTAAAAGTTTCATGGGGGCTCCTTCGGTTAAATTGAAAGCCTGTTTGGCTTTATTGTTTTGTTATTGTTTCAAAATCTTTATGCCAACTTCATACAAAATAAAATTAAAAATGACAAGCACCTAAATCATTTGCGACTTAAAATTGCAAAAAACATAAAATCAGGTACTGTCATATTTCATATTCAACAAAAAGGACACTAAAATGCTATATCAACGATTAGGCCGTGCTGGTGTAAAAATATCACGTTTATCACTGGGATCATGGGTCACATTTTCAAAACAAGTTGATCTGAAATTGGCTGAACAATGCATGAGTACAGCATTTGATTACGGTGTTAATTTTTTTGATAATGCCGAAGTTTACGCCAACGGTAAATCTGAAGAAATTATGGGTGCGGTGATTCAGAAACTGAACTGGCCACGCATGAAATACATCACTTCGACAAAGTTTTTCTGGGGAATCACAGATGGTCCAAACGAAAAAAATACATTAAACAGAAAATATTTAATGCACGCCATCCAAGGTTCATTAAAACGATTTAATACGGATTATTTTGATCTGGTTTACTGCCACAGGCCAGACCCTGAAACACCTATGGAAGAAATCGTCTGGGCAATGCATGATATGATTGATCGTGGTTATGCGTTGTATTGGGGAACTTCTGAATGGGGTGCTGATCAAATTTTACAAGCCTATGCGGTTTCTGAAAAATACAATTTACGGGCGCCCGTGGTTGAACAACCGGAATATAATTTATTCCGACGCGACAAAGTTGAAACTGAATTTTTGCCGGTTTATGAAAAACATGGAATGGGCTTAACAACTTGGAGCCCTTTGGCTTCGGGGGTGCTGACAGGAAAATATTTAAATGGAAAAATCCCTGAAGGATCGCGTTTGGGAATGAAAAGCATGGGTTGGATGAAGGACGAAGCCTTAAATCCAAAATCTGTCCAACGTGTAGAAAAATTTGTTCACATAGCAAATGAATTAAACGTAACACCCGCAGCTTTGGGTATTGCATGGTGTTTAAAAAACGATAACGTCAGTTCAGCTATTACCGGTGCGACCAGTGTTGACCATGTTCATCAAAACATGAAGGCCTTGGATGTGTTGCCGAAATTAAATAATCAAGTGATGGAAATGTTAAATCAAATTTAAAGAATATGAATGTCGCAAAAAAAATTGATCAAACGCAGGCCAAGAATATTTGGATTCAAGCACAGTGTTTGAATATGAAAAATCCATTTGGGAAAAATGGGTCAGAATCAGTCGCAAAGGCCATTCAACATTTGGGTTATTTACAAATCGATACGATCAATGTGATTGAACGATGTCACCATCATATTTTGTATAATCGAATTCCGTCATACCAACGAAAACATTTAACAGCTGCACAAACTTTGGATAAAACTGTTTTTGAATACTGGACTCACGCGCTATCGTATGTACCAACGACTGATTTTAAATATTTTATCAATGACATGAAATCTGTAAACACAGCCAAAGGATCATGGTTTGGCTCAGTATCAAAAAATGATTATCAAAAGGTCAAAAAACTTCTGCAAAAAAATCCGATCAGTATTCGCGATATCAAAGGCGACGTACTCAAAGAAAAGCGTCATGAATGGGACAGCAAAAAACCATCAAAGCTGGCATTGCAGTTGGGTTTTTACAACGGTGATTTCGTTGTTTCAGAGCGCGAAGGCATGTTAAAAAAATATGATCTGGCGTTAAAACATTTCGGTTGGGAAAAGTTACCAAATTCAGTGACAGAATCTGATCGACTGAATTACATGATTGACCGCGCGATCAGATCGCAATCGATCATCAGTCTGGATTCAATTTGCCATTTGCAGCCCCAGAAAAAAATCAGCATCGAAAAAATATTAAATCAGCGGGTAGCGCACAAAAAATTAATTGAAATTGATATGCCAACGGCTGGAAAAACAAAACACTGGATGCCGCCTGATATTTTAGAGCAAAAAATTAAAACTAATGAATTAACACACATTTTATCGCCATTTGATCCTCTGATTATACAAAGAAAGCGATTGAAAATGTTTTTTGATTACGAGCATTTATTCGAGGCCTATATTCCCAAAGAAAAACGAAAATACGGTTATTTTTCTTTGCCAGTGTTGATGAAAAACAATATCGCAGCCGTTTTAGATTTAAAAACAGATCGCCAAAATCAAAAATTATTAATTCAAAATTGGGTTTGGTTAAGTAAATTTAAATCTGCAGAAAATAAGCATCAGATTGAAATTGCATTAGATAAATTTGAAAAATTTCAGTTGAACTGATTTAATTTGCTTATAACGTAGGCCTTGTTAGGCTTTATGACGATTTAAAATGAATTATCGTGACAAGGCATTGGCGTTTATATAGTTTGTTCGAACAACTACTGTCGCGGGGTGGAGCAGCCCGGTAGCTCGTCGGGCTCATAACCCGAAGGTCGTAGGTTCAAATCCTGCCCCCGCAACCAATTTCTTGGTACCAGAGATAAATCATTTCAAATACTTAAGTCAGTTTTCATGGAACCAGTGGTTCCACAGGTTCACAACTAAAATTCAATACACATTCATCAGCAAAATAAATCAGAAATAGGAAATCGTTATAGTTCAGTTAGAGAGTGCGGGATTCGAACCCGCCGCAAAGAAACCATTAGTTAGTACAAAATCAACCCATAGCACATTTGAAAATGAACTCTTGAAGATTATGAAGCAATCGAATTATTCGAATGTCGGTCAGATCTATAGGAAATTTTATCAACAGTCGCAGAGTCCGGAAGGAATCGAAAAATGCTTTAAGCTATTCTACGATTCTTCATTGGAATGAGGTTGAGTCTTCGTAGGTTTTAATTTGAATCCTTAGATCATTGTCATGCGCGCGCTATTCGCTGTAATATTCTTGAATCATTTTTTGTATTTCTTGATTATTTTCAGCTCCTTTAAAGCTGTTAATCCATTTCCAAAATCCAAGACCATATTCTTCGCTTTTTTGACGATACACTTGTAACAATTGAATCAGAGCAGGTTCGTCAGTATTGTAAGCGACTTGATATTAATTAAAATTTTATTTGCCAAATTTAAGTTCATACATTTTTTGAAGATGATCTAAACTTTTCTTAGCTTCGAGCTTTTCTTTTAAGAATTTAATGAGCTCGGATTTCAGTGGGCTTTTGTAATTTGTCAGACGTGTAGTCGTTTGGTGCGCTTGTGTAATCATTTTTCAAGTTGGTATACTCTTGACCAATTACGTAACGGGTTACAGCATCAAATTCTTTTCTGACGTCTTTCAGCATTTCTGTTTCTTCTTCTATAATATGATGCTCAACCAGTTCGGCTAAGACTTTGACTTTAGCCATCCAAAGATCTTCATCGCCACCCATATTTTGAATTTCTTCGATCAATTGAGCAGCCAACCCATGTTCAACATCGCCTTCAAAGCTTTGCATGCGCAGTTTCTTTTCGTTCTTCATTCGGATATATAAACTTTTTTCTTCAGAGTCTGCGTGCAGCAACAGTAAAGGAGCAAATTCTTGAAATGTGAATTTCTTTTCTGGAAAATTAACTTCTGAATCTTTTAATACTTCGATCAATTTTTTCAAAGGTTTATGGTCCTGTAAAATCAGATCGATAATATCCAAACGTTTTGCGGACACTGTTGATTTTTTTTTCATTGATCGAACAGGTTCAACAATTTGCTTAGCTGAACTTTTTTTAATGGCCGTAGCTTTTGATGCCTTATTTAACACTTTATTTTTTTTCAAAAAACTATCCTTTCAAAGATGATATGCATTAACTCTGATATACAAAGCAAACCAAGTGCCGTTTTTTTTGGGCTTAAAGTCGCTTAGGATTGTGTAGGCTATCAACGTACGGGGACAATTAGCCCATCTGGGGAAATTGTCCGGCTTTTCTATTTCCAAATTAATATCTTAAATCGAAACCGCATAATCGAACGCTCAGGAATTTCCGAAGTAACATTAATCTCGCTTGGTTCGAATCCTTTTTCGGTTACCTTAACCTCGATAATCTGAGCAGGCTTTTTTTCGGCTGCGAAAATATTTGAAGACAATAAAATGATACCTGCTAAAATAATATTTTTCATAAAAGTAATCCTTTCTTAGAACTGATATTGAAAACCAATACCAACATTATGGCCCGTGTATCTAAAACCTCCGGACCAGTGCCAATTATTTCCGTACATCAAGGAAACAGCGTACTCACTTTCTAACGTAGGATCTTGTCTCCAAGTGTACTCAGCTTCTGTGAATAGGCTGCTTGTCCACTGGAATCTTTTCTCTAAATCGACTCTCAATTTCCCTTTATGATCAACAAGGAAGTTGGTTTCAATCAACATTGGAAGCAGATAGCCGACACCAACTTCACCGCGATAGTCATGATCAACAGATGATCCACCCACAATAAAATTTAAATAATTGTCCACCCAGCGACGATAAAACAAATCACCTTCACCATTCCATTTGTCATCTTCCTGACGAGCTTCGCCGCGAAGTTCAATCTCATTCCATGTTTGTGAAAGTTTGTACTGACCTTCAACAATAGTTGTTGTTGCTTGCAAACTTCCGGTCTTAAACCATGGATTGTGTCGATGGTGATCTTGATGATCTAGTTGTTCTTGGTCTGGCGTAGGCTTATATGTGTTATAACGCACAACTCGCGCCATACCGGAGTCCATGTGGTAAAGGTTATGACAATGAAGCATCCACTGTCCGGGCTCATTCGCATAAAACTCAATGGTTCTGGTGCCCATCGGTGGAACATCGACTGTATGTTTTAATGGAGATGATTCGCCATTTTTATTGATAACCCTGAAAAAATGTCCGTGCAGATGCATCGGATGGTGCATCATCGTACTATTTTCAAAAGTAAATCGTACAACGTCACCTTCGTTGATATTAATGAGTCGATCTTCGTTAATTGCTTTGCCATTGATGTGCCAAATGTATCGCTCCATGTCGCCACCCAAAACTAACTTGAGATCATAAATCGGAGCGTTCTTAGGAAGAGTGGTCGGAGCAAGAGCTTTTAAGTCATCAACACTTAAAGTTTCGACGACGGGTCCACTAGGTGTATAAATCGTCATTGGCATTTTATGATCAGCATGGGGATCTTTTTCGACAGATTTTTTCGCTCCGTGATTCATTTTAGAATGATCCATCTTACTGTGATCCATCGTTACATGCCCGGCATGGTCACCATGATTCATGGGCGCATAAAGGTCAGGCTGGGCTTTATCAGAGGCAGGAACCTTTGGTCCCATCCCAATCCATGCTGAAGCGTAACCAGTTACGTCTTGAACTGTTGCTCGCAATTCAAAATTTTTGTGCTCAGGCACTGTAAACAAGACATCGTAAGTTTCAGCCATTCCCATCAAGAGTTCTTTAGTTAGGACGGGCTCAATATCAATCCCATCTGCGGAGATAACTTGCATTGGCGATTGTCCAAGAGACACATAAAAATAACTAGACGAACCTGCATTGATGATACGAAGTCGAATTCTTTCACCAGGGTGAGCAACTAAAAGCTGAGAATCTTTTTTGCCATTAATTAAAAAAGCATCGTACCCAACATCTGAGAGATCCATACCACCCATACGGTCCCATTCATTTGCAAAATATGTTTTAAGTTCTCCAGCCTTTGCAGCGCCGAGAATGGATCTGACAGAATTCTTTTTATAAAGATAATAATCGCCATCTTTTTTTAAATTTTTAATAATTTGGTCCGCATTTTCATCGGACCAATCGCTAAGAACCACAACTGCTTCTTTATCAACTTTTATTATTTCTTTTTTAGGATGAATAACGATGGCGCCGTAAACACCTTTTTGCTCTTGAAGCATTGTGTGAGAATGATACCAATAGGTTCCATGCTGTCTGAGTCTAAATTTAAAAGTTCGAGACTTACCTGGCATGATCGGCGGGGTATTCACGTAAGAAACCCCATCTTCTTCAGGCGGAAGTAAAATTCCATGCCAGTGAAGAGAAGTTTCTTCTGTCGCAAGTTTATTGTTCACGACAATTTCTGCATCATCACCTTCGGTAAATTCTAGCGTGGGCGCAGGAATTCCACCATTCACGGTCAATGCAAAATCAACTTCGCGCCCTGTGAAGTTAACCTTTTTATTTTCAATGTTGAGTTCGTAACGAACCGTTTTTGCAAATACAGAATTTGCAAAAAATAATAAAATCATCGTAACGGCAATTAATTTTAAAAAATGTTTCATAGTCCTCTATTGTACGAACCAAGTTGTTCGGTTGTTAAAGAATAAGGCTTCCAATATTTGGAAGGTCAAGTTCTTATTGCATCGACAAGTCATTTAGCTAACTCATTTAGTATTGGACAATCCGGCCTGCCGTCACCATGGCAGTTCCTGGCTAAATGTTTAAGAGTTTTCACCATTTCCTGAAGCTCTAAAATCTTTTGCTCCATCTCTTCTACGTGCTTCGTGGCCATAGCTTTCACTTCTGAACTGGCGCGGCTCTTATTACGCCAAAGGCTTACAAGCTTCTTAATTTCTTTCATTGAAAATCCAAGGGTTCGAGACCTTTTTACAAACGAGAGAATGTGTACATCAGTTTCAGTGTAGGTCCTATAACCACCTTCGCTTCGGCTAGCTTTGGGAATTATCGCAATAGATTCATAGTGACGAATGAGTTTAGCATTTACTCCCGAAAGTTTGGCTGCTTCTCCGATATTCATTTCTTAATCCTCCTTGATGCTAACTTTTTTTAATCTTAATGCATTCCCGATGACTGACACTGAACTTAAACTCATCGCCGCAGCTGCAATCATCGGACTTAAAAGTATTCCAAAAGTAGGATATAAAATTCCAGCAGCAATAGGTACTCCTACAATATTATAGATGAAGGCAAAGAAAAGATTTTGTTTGATATTCTTCAATGTGGCTTCGCTGAGTGCTCTGGCTTTAACAATTCCCATCAGGTCGCCCTTAATTAAAGTTACGCCTGCGCTACCCATGGCGACGTCCGTGCCGGTACCCATAGCTATTCCCACTTGAGCCTGAGCCAATGCTGGGGCGTCATTGATTCCATCGCCAGCCATTGCGACGAATTTTCCTTCGGCTTGCATTTTTTTAACAATCTCAGCTTTACCTTGAGGAAGAACATCTGCGAAAAAACCATCAAGTCCCACTTTTTTTGCCACAGCCTTCGCGGTTTTTTCGTTGTCACCAGTCATCATGATTACTTTGATGCCTAGCGAACGGAGTTTTTGAATAGCAGGAATTGTGGTTTCTTTAATCGGATCAGTAACCCCCAGTAAACCAGCAAGTTTTCCGTCAATCCCAACGTACATAACAGTCTGACCTTCTTCTCTTAACAAATTCGCTTCGTTTTCAAAACCACCTAAAGTTATTGATAAATCTTCAATTAACGCCTTATTACCTATTGCAACTTTTTTCCCGCTAATTTCGGCGATGGCACCTTTACCCGTAATTGAACTGAAATTTCTAACTTCTAAAAGCGCAACTTCTTTTTCTTTCGCACCATTAACGATGGCTTGAGCAAGCGGATGTTCACTGGCTTGCTCTAAACTTGCCGCTAGCGACAGAAACTCTTTGTCAGAAAATGCCTCTGTTGGTTTTACAGTGACCAATCTTGGCTTACCAAGTGTTAATGTTCCGGTTTTATCAATAACTAATGTATTAACTTTTCTTATTGTTTCGATAGCTTCGGCATTTTTAAAAAGTACCCCCAGGCTTGCTCCGCGTCCGGTTGCAACCATTATTGACATAGGTGTTGCAAGTCCCAAAGCACATGGGCAGGCAATAATAAGAACCGCCACTGAATTAATAATTGCATGAGCAAGTTTTGGATCAGGCCCAATCCATGACCAAAGTGCAAATGTAAGAACAGCAACTAAAATAACAGCAGGTACAAAATAGGCTGAAACCTGATCCACCAATTTCTGAATGGGTGCTCTTGATCGTTGAGCCTCGGCGACCATCTGAACGATTTGGGATAGCAGCGAGTCTTTACCTACTTTTTCGGCTTTAATAACGAGCGAGCCGGTTCCATTAATTGTTGCGCCAACAACTTTTTCGCCAGTTGATTTTTCAACCGGTATTGGTTCGCCTGTAACCATGGATTCATCCACAGAAGAAAGCCCCGAAATCACAATGCCATCGACTGGAATTTTTTCGCCCGGTCGAACCCTCAACTTATCACCAACATGAATAGTGTCCATTGATACATCTTCTTCAGAACCGTCCGCACGAATGATGCGAGCAGTTTTAGGCGCAAGTCCTAACAGGGCTTTAATGGCGGCGCTGGTTTGACCACGCGCTTTTAATTCCAAAACTTGACCTAAAAGAACTAAAGTAACAATGACTGAGGCGGCTTCAAAATAAAGCCCTACTTTTCCAGTCATTGGATCTTGAAAAGACCTTGGAAAAATTTCAGGAAATAAAACTGCTACTAAACTGTAAATGTAGGCTACGCCGACTCCGAGGCCAATGAGTGTAAACATATTTAAATTACGAGTTTTAAGGGATTGCCAGAAACGAATAAAAAACGGAGAACCTCCCCAAAGCGCGACGGGGGTCGCGAGTAGAAATTCAATCCAAGGCATATAATTGTGAACAGTTATATTGGTAATTAACTGCCGTCCACCCATTGTTATAAACAACAGGGGAATACTTAAGATAACTCCAACCCAAAATTTTCTGAGCATCATAAAATATTCAGTTTGATCTTCAGGATGGTCTGCTGAAAATGTTAACGGCTCTAAAGCCATTCCACATAACGGGCAGCTCCCTGGTCCAATTTGAAGAACCTCGGGATGCATCGGGCAAGTGTATTCAATATCGGTGGCTTGCACCGCAGTCTTTTTTTCTGGATCTAAATAAGTCAAAGGAGTTGCATCGAACTTTATTTTACATTTTGGATTGCAAAAATAATACGTTTTATCACGAAATACCGAAGTTCCACCTTTAGAAGTCAGGGAATCAATCATCATCCCGCATACGGGATCTTTAACCTTGTCGTTATCAATATCTTTAGAATTTATTTTGGGATGGTTGCACTGACTGTGATCGTGGTGGGTAATTCCATGATTGTGGCTATTTGAATTCATAGAAACTCCTATTAAGTTAGACTCTAAACCTTCCAGAAGTTGGAAGGTCAATAGGAATTATTAAACAAACCTTACAATTATTGGAATCAATGACATTTGATTCGATTTTGCACGTTTAACGGAAAATTATTACTTTTTCATTGTTCCGTTTTGCGCCTTAGCCCGTTTCATCATCTTTTTACATTCGGATTTACCCATTTTGCTATGACACATATCCATCATGTCGTTATCGCACATTTTATCGTCTTTTTTGGTCTCCATGCACTCTTTCATCATGCCTTGCATATGTTCCATATTCATCTTGCCCATATCGTGCTTAGCACCCATTGCTTTTGAATCGCTGGATGGCGAAGCCGCAGCATCTGCCGTATGACCTTCGTGCTGTGTGTAATCCGTTGTTGCTTGCGCGAAAGCCGTTGTTGCTGATAAAGCTACTGCCGCAATGATTGCTAAAAGTGTTTTTTTCATATCTCTTCCTTTGTTATTGGTTTTTGATTGATTCCGTTTTTTCCGTTAAATTTAATATCAAATCAGAAAATTTGCCCCATTCGCAGTACTATATCGTCCGTACTTACATCTACAATTCACAATAATTAGATAGCAGTTATTATGCCGATTTTTACTGAGGTATTTTTTTTCAAGATCGACCGTTACAAATGGATGATTATTTTTCAAGACTCCATCCTTGGGCTTCATAAAAATGATATGCGTTATTTAGCTGATTTTTTAATTTCAAGAATAAGCGACTTAAATTTTTTAAAATTTTATTTGAAAAATCTTGCCGGGTAAATACACTAGCTAGTAATCGTTCATTCAGCTCAAACACTAATTCTAACGTTTCATTTTGGTGGCTTTTACAAATATCAGCTGCAACGATTGATGATTTGCGATTATGGTCGAACGTTTGGAGTTGAATGTCCGCCGGACGTAATCCCCAAACTTCACCTGCACGCAGTCCCGTATTTAACGCCAGCATATAAACCACATACACCCATCGTTGTTTTGAACCTGGTGGATATTTTTCAGAAGCATAAGTCAGAAAGCCTGAATAATTTCTTATGTTGTAAATCGTTTCCGGGCCATAAGAAATCCTTCTTCATCCGATTATAACACATAATCTGGACCTGTTTTACCCGGCTAGGTCAAAGCTAGACAGCTAGATATCTAAAAACGTCTCAAAATGACAATCCACTTAAGTATTTCTGGAATTCTGTCGATATTTAAGACAGAGAGCTCAAAGGAATTTTACTTTAAGACGGAGTTTGTAGAATGTTTACTAAGACAAAACTATCATTATTATCGCTGCTGCTATCTGTTTTTCTTTTTTCCTGTAGTCGATCCAGCGATGGTTATGCTCCATCAATTACTAATCCGGATTCAACCACTCCATCGTCATTAGCGATAAGTCCTACTGTAGACACCTTAGCAGTTACAAACATAAAAGTCTTTACGGCAAGTGGTGGAACGCCTCCGTATCTTTATACTTTATTTAGTGGAGCTGGATCTATCACCTCAATGACTGGAAACTTTGTTGCGCCGGGTGTTGCGGGGTCTACGGTTGTTCGTGTGACGGATCAATTGGGCCAGTTCGCAGATGCTATTGTTACGATTAATTCAGCGATCGCCATTTCTCCGGCGAATACAAGCCTTGGCCTTAATGCCACCCGAGCATTTACGGTGTCGGGTGGAGTTTTACCTTATACCTACTCATTGGTTAGCGGTTCGGGAAGTGTGAATTCATCTTCCGGAGTTTACACAGCTCCAGCATCGTCAACGACAGCGATTGTTCGGGTTCAAGATTCAATTGGAAATATTGCGGAATCAACAGTCTCGGTTTTTTCGGCGTTAGGAATTTCTCCGGCAACCTATTCGATTGCTATTAATAACACGACTACATTTAGTGCTGGCGGGGGACAAGCTCCGTACACTTTTTCTGTTAGCGGTGGTGGTAGTATTAATGCGACAACTGGAGTTTACACGGCTCCGGCTTCATCGGGAACGGTCACGGTCACTGTGACCGATAATTTAGGATCCACAGCAAATTCGTTAGTTACCATAAATCCTGCGTTAGCGATTTCACCAACATCACAAACTGTATTGGTTAACTCGACAGTAACACTATCTGCAAGTGGTGGAGTTACTCCGTACACATTTTCGATTGTCAGTGGAACGGGTTCTATCAACAGTACAACTGGCGATTATGCGACTCCGGCCAGCAATGGTTCAGCCACCGTTCGTGTGACAGATAATGTTGGAAATACTGCTAACGCGATTGTGACGATCACATCCGCGATGAGTATTTCACCAGCTTCCATCACCTTAGCAGTCAATAACACGACAACGTTTACCGTCAGCGGTGGAACGGGTCCTTACACGTATTCAACAGTCAGCGGAACGGGAACAATTAATTCATCCACCGGAGTTTACACGGCTCCGGCAAGTTCGGGTTCAGCCACAGTACGAGTTACAGATAGCTTAGGTGCAACAGGTGATGCATCAGTCACTGTTAATAGCGCCTTAAGCATTTCTCCGGCTTCACAAACGATGGGCATTAATGGAACATTAAATTTTTCAGCCTCTGGCGGAGTCGTTCCTTATTCTTATTCCATTGTCAGTGGATCAGGCAGCGTTAATTCGTCGGGCGTTTTCACAGCTGCGGCTTCACCCGGTACGACAGTTGTTCGCGTCACAGATAATGTTGGTAATACCGCGAACTCGACAGTTACAATCACGTCGGGTTTAAGTATTTCTCCGGCAAGTACAACTTTAGCGGTTAACAATACGATCACATTTACTGGTTCGAGCGGTTCTTCGCCTTATACTTATTCTGTTGTCAGTGGAACGGGAACAATTAATTCATCCACCGGAGTTTACACGGCTCCGGCAAGTTCGGGTTCAGCCACTGTTCGCGTGACAGATTCTTTAAGCGTAACTGCCGATGCGTCCGTAACAATAAACCCTGCTTTAGCGATCACACCTTCGTCAAAAGTTTTAGCCGTAAATAATACCTTTGCTTTTTCTGCTAATGATGGGGTGTCGCCGTACACGTTTTCAATTGTTAGTGGTGGCGGAAGTATTGATTCTTCCAGTGGATTATACACGGCTCCGGCTACGGCGGGTTCAGTCACAGTACGGGTAACTGATGGACGTGGAAATACGTCGAATTCAGCAGTGACGATCAACGCAGCTCTTGCAATTTCTCCGTCAAGCGCAACAATCAGTTCAACAGGAACTCAAGCATATTCAGCCACAGGCGGAGTTTCACCGTTTATATATTCAATTGTCAGTGGTCCGGGATCCATTAATTCTTCAAGCGGGCTGTACACCGGGGCTTCTGTCGGATCCGTCACTGTTCGAGTCACTGATTCATTAAGTAACACAAGTGATGGTATGTTGACTGTGAATGGCCAACTATCTGTTTCACCATTGACCGCCTATGTTGTTATCAATTCTGATTTATCATTGACGGCCGTTGGTGGTGTTAGTCCGTACACGTATTCGATCGTAACAGGTGGCGGAGTTATCGACACTGTGACTGGAATTTATACTGCGCCGGCAACGACGGGCTCGGCCACTTTGCGCACGACAGATTCAGCGACTCCGACAGCAGCAACAGTAGATACAACAGTTACAATTTATAATGCATTAACATTATCACCAACATCGTTAACGATGGCTGTGAATGGAACCACAACTTTTATGGCCAGTGGCGGAGTTGGCGCAAGAACATTTTCTATCTATAGCGGTTCAGGAACAATTAATTCTTCAACAGGTGCCTACATAGCGCCTGCTGTTGCGGGAACTGATTTAGTTCATGTGACCGATACCATCGGAAACGTGGTTGAAGCCACAGTTACGGTTGTCAGTCAGTTGTCGATTACCCCTTCATCGCTAAAGCTTCCGGTTTTTTCAACTGTTACGTTTAGTGCTGTTTTAGGATCTTCACCGTATACATATTCGGTTTTCGCTGGAACAGGCTCTATCAACTCTTCAACAGGTTTTTATACCGCGGCTTCTACGGCCAGCGTAGGAACGGTTCGAGTCACAGATAGTCTTTTAAATACTTCGGATGCCGCCATAACCCATATTGAGCCTGTGCAAATTTCATCAGGATCAAATCATTCATGCGTGCGCTACAGTGAAGGTTCCGTGAAATGTTTTGGCCTTGGTTCGTCAGGGCAATTGGGTAATGGAGCAACAACAAACTTGGGTGATACAGCCAGCACCTTGGGCGGAAAAATTCCATTCATCAATTTAGGTACGGGTCGAATAGCGACTTCGATTGCCACAGGTTTTGTGCACAGTTGTGCGCTGTTAGATAATGCGACGGTAAAATGTTGGGGACAAAATACTTATGGTCAGCTTGGTATTGGAAATACAACAAGCATGGGAAGTGCCGCTAATCAAATGGGTAATAGTCTGCCGGCAATCAATTTAGGTACCGGACGAACTGCGACAAATATTTTCGCTATGGGGTATTCGACATGCGCCATTCTTGATAATAGTACGACAAAATGTTGGGGTAGAAATTCATCGGGACAATTGGGTAAAGATGATATTGTCAATCGTGGAACGTCAGCTTCACAAATGGGTGATTCCTTGACGGCAATCAATTTAGGATCAGGTCGAACAGCAATCAAGCTTGTTGGTGGCCTAGACTTCATGTGTGCCTTGTTAGATAATGCGACAGTAAAATGCTTTGGCGGAAATCGCTATGGTCAATTGGGCCAGGGAAGCACAACAAATTTGGGTGATAACGCCGGTGAAATGGCAGCCCTTACAGCCATCAGTTTAGGAACAGGAAGAACCGCTGTCGACATCGGTGCGGGCTACAGTCATGCGTGTGCTATTTTAGATAATGGAACAGCAAAATGTTGGGGCAGAAATAACAAAGGCCAAGTCGCAGTTGAAAGTTCGTCGAACACAATTGGCGCAAGTGCAGGTCAAATGGGTGATTCTTTATTGGCATGTCCATTTTCGGGATTTACTCCGACAAAAGTCAGTGGTGGAAACACGGATACATGTTTTATGAATGCAGCAGGTAACGTGCGCTGTTTTGGTTTGGGTACAAACGGTCAACTATTACTTGGCTCAACATCAAACATTGGTCGAACTAATAATGATGTTGCAAGCTCAGTGAATGTAAACATGGGAACAGGTGTAACAGCAACTTCGTTGAGTGTTGGATTTTACACAAACTGCGTGATCACAAATAGCAAAAGAATAAAATGCTGGGGAAGTTCGTTAAGCGGAGCAACTGGTAATGGACAAACAGCAAATAATCTTGGCGATATCGCCGGCGAATTAGGCGATAGCTTGCCATTTGTGAATCATTAGTTTGCTGCGCATTAAGGATTTATTTTGATTTTTTCTTTCTGATCTATAATGATTCCGACGTTATTAGAGCAAACTGCAGAAAACATTGAATAGTCAGTTTCAAAAAACAAAAAATAATTTGCTATATAAATTGGCTTTATCGGTATCTAATCAGTAATCACTTGTATTTTTGATTCTTCTATTGCTATTTTTAAGAGCTAATAATGCACAACAATATCTAATTTAATTGATCAACAGAGTTCTAAATATGTCAGTTCGAATATCCAGAGTTTTACATGCCGGTTATGTTTTTGAATCAAAAAATAATAAAATTATTTTTGATCCAATTTTTGAAAATCCGTTCAGTCATAATTGTTATGCATTCCCCGAAGTTCAATTTGATCACAAAAAAATTCAATTTTCAGCTGTTTTTATTTCGCATTACCATGATGATCATTGTTCATTTGACAGTTTAGTTCATATTCATCGTCAAACACCGATATATATTTTTTGTGTCTTCGATGAAATGATTTCAATGATTCAAAAATTGGGATTCAAAAACGTTTATCAATTAAAGGCGAACGATCACGTTCAGATCGGTGATTTTGAAATCATCATCCATCCAGCACTGGACGTGGATGTGGATTCAATATTTCAAATCAAAATTGATGGTTTAAATATTTTAAATGTTGTTGATTCGTGGATCGATAATCTAACATTAATTGTTTTATCAAAACAGGGTCCTTGGGATTTGATTCTTTGGCCATTTCAAACAATGCGTGAAATTGAAGTCATCGCACCCACCAGAGCTGCATCTGCGACTACGAATTTACCCATTGAATGGATTGATCAATTGAAAATATTAAATCCCAAATACATCGTGCCCAGTTCATGTCAGTTTCAACATGAAGACTGGTCCTGGTATAACCATGCATTGTTTCCAATTTCATATCGAGAATTTAAATTTCAAATCAAACAGGTTTTGCCTGAGACCGCAACGATCAGATTGAATCCGTCCGTCAGTTATGTTTTAGATCAAAACGCATTCAATTTAACAATACCTTTGGACTGGGTGATTCCTGTGGGTGATCAAAATGTTGATTATGAATACAATGCAGAATTGAAACCGCCATCAACATCGGAAATTTCAAAAAAATTTGCGGCATTAACAGATTTGCAAAACGAGTCGATTTTTGAATATTGTCGAAATGAACTTATTCAAAAAATAAATTCTTTAGAAAAGTCTACCGATGATTATTTCAATCAAAATTTAATTTGGAAATTATCAATTTATGATCATAACGGTTTTGGAACTGATTTTTATTATCAGATTCTGAATTCTGAAATTTCAATATTTAATTATAACGGTGAACAAGTTTCTTGGCTGACGGAAATTCCGATTTCAAAATTTTATGCAGCGTTAAATTTTGGTGAATCATTAACATCAATGTATATTCGAATTAATGATTGTATTTTTGATTCTGAAACAGAAAATAAAATTTTGGACGTTGATATTATCGATGATCCTTTGATCCGTTGTTTATTTAATAAAAATTTCGGTTCTTATCAACAGGCTCAATTGCACAGAATTCAACTGAAAACTGGACCACTCTTTGGCTAGTTTATCAGACCGATAGAATGAAAACTGGACCCAAAACCTTTACTTCAAATTAAGTCTCTTTGATAATTAAGACATGGGAAGTCATTTTACGGATGTCCAATAAATTAATCCAGGTCTCTGAATTAGCAGCCTTATCAGATGCTGAAATTTTAAATCTACGATTTAAAAATATTAAATTATCGATCTCAGAATCAGATGTTCAGCAATATATAGATCAACTGTATTCAGAACTTGATGCCAAAGGTTTATTATTTCGTCCAGAAATTTTTTTGGGTGATGAATGGTTCAGTCCCGAAGGCATGAATGCAATTTCAGTCCCGTTTTATTTATCTAATGAACGTTTAAAAAAATTAGAAAAAACATTGATGCTTGAAATCGAAGGCGGCGATGCCCAGTGGTTTATGAAATTATTGCGTCACGAAGCGGGGCATTGTTTTGATCATTGTTATAAATTTTCGACATCAAAAAAATGGGCAAAAATTTTCGGTTCTCCCAGTAAAGACTATGAACCTGAAACCTACAGACCCCATCCATTCAGTAAAAGCTACGTCAAGCATCTGGACCGGTGGTACGCACAGGCACATCCAGACGAAGACTTCGCAGAAACGTTTGCCGTCTGGTTAAATCCAAATTTAAATTGGAAAAAAGAATATCAAAAATGGCCAGTCGCTTTGTCTAAATTATATTATATGAACAGCCTGGCGGCAATTAGCTCGGCGATGCCGAACAAATCAGAATCAGGTCGACTACCTTACAATGTCAAAAACTTAACTTCGACACTGGAATCGTATTATCAAAAAAGAAAACGTGAAAACGCTGATGAATATCCAGATTTTTATGACAGCGATTTGAAAAAAATCTTTGATGGTGATTTAGATTTATCGAAACGTGAATTTGCCGCTGAAAAATTTATGAATCGACACAGAAAAACAATTGTCACAACGGTCGCTTGGGCAACGGGCGAACGTAAATTTACGATCGATACATTCGTTAAACGATTAATTGACCGGATCACAAAATTAGAACTGCGATTGGGAAAAAATGAAACAAAAACGACAATGGAAGTTGCAAGCTTTTTAACAAGTTTAGTTAAAAATTATTTATTCACTGGGAAATTTAAACGTGAGGTCTAAATGAAAGTTTTAAAAATTATTTTATTATTTGATGTCGCCATAAAATTGGACACGACAGATTACGCTGATTATTGGAACACGCCAGATTGGAAATCTGAACGAGATGTTAAAAATACATTAACTAAATTAGGTCATACTGTTGTTCCGTTCGGAATTCATAATGATATTGAACCATTTTTAAAATTAGCTCGTGAAGAAAAACCAGATTTAATTTTTAATATGAGCGAAGCTTTCAGCGGGAAACGTGATTTTGAACCGAATTTGACATCATTGATGCAGTTATTGGGTATTCCATTCACAGGTGCAGGCCCATTAAGTCTGCAATTGTGCAAAGACAAGGGGCTTACAAAAATTATTTTAGGTTACCATGATATATTAACACCAAAATTTTTAGTTATCAAAAAAACAAAAAATATCCAATCGCTTAAAAAATTTCAGTTTCCGGCTATTATTAAACCATTGCAGTTAGAATCATCCGAAGGGATCTCGCAAAGTTCGTACGTTGAAAATGAACGCGAAGCAGTTGCCAGAATTAAATTTATTCATGATAAGCTTTCGGCCGATGCAATTATCGAGGAATACATCGAAGGTCGCGAAGTGTATGTCAGTATCTTAGGAAATGATAAATTAAGTGTTTTTCCACCACGTGAAATGTTTTTTAGACAAATCCCTGATGACGAACCCAAATTTGCAACGTACCAAAGTAAATGGAATACGGAATATCGAAAAAAATGGGGGATTGATTCTGGATGGATGGAAGAAATTTCTGAATCAACGCAGAAAAAAATTAATGAAACCTGTAAAAAAATATATCGGTTGCTGCAAATTCAAGGTTTTGGCCGAATTGATTTGCGAATAAAAAATGATGAAATTTATTTTATTGAAGCTAACCCAAATCCTTCGATAGCTAAAAAAGAAGACTACGCATTATCGGCAGGTAAAGCGGGTGTTGAATATGATGAACTATTGACTAAAATAATTTCGTTGTCATTGACCGCATAAAAAAACCCAAGTTTTTTCAAACTTGGGTTCAATAAAAAAATATATATTTAAAAATAATTATTTTTTAATTTGTGAAAGACTAGTGCTTAACTGTTACTTGTGTAGCAACAGGACCTTTTTTGCCTTCACCTTTGATGAATTGAACTTTGTCGCCATCTTTAGGCTGTTCGCCCTTGATTTCAGAAATGTGAAAAAACAAATCTGCACCGTTATCAGGTGTTACAAATCCAAAACCTTTAGCCGCATTAAAAAACTTTACTGTTCCATTTTCCATAAATACTCCCGTTTAAAAAACTGAATTAAACCATAGCACATTTATCTGAACATGGAAGCTCTTTATTTAATATAGTATAAATTTCAGTTTTTAGGCCTATTTCAGTATGGCCCAGCGTAATTTAGCCGATTTTGACCTGGAATTGCTTCTTTGTTCTTCAGGACCTGGGCGAATGAATTCAGTACTGATTTCCTTATACAGCCCAATACGGTGGCCGTTTTGAAATGATTTTTTGACTCTTCGGTCTTCACCAGAATGAAATGATAAAATGGCGACGCGTCCGCCTGCTTTTAACATCATCGGGATATCATTTAAAAACTGATCCAAGACTCCGAATTCATCATTTACAGCGATCCGCAAAGCCTGAAAAACCCTGCGGATCGGGGCATCGCCTTCGACCTCTTGAACCTTTTTGGAAAATCCGGCCATGACTGTCCGCATGGATTCGACCAATTCAGCGCTGGTTTTTGGTTTTTTTAAAATTAAATATTTTGCTATAACTTCGGCGCGCATTTCATCAGAATTTGTATGAAGAATATCGGTTAACGTAGACACCGAAACTGTATTTAATAATTCAGCCGCAGAAATTCCAATTGCTGGATTCATTCGTAAATCCAACGGCGCATTTGTTTTGTATGAAAAACCACGTCCCGGATGGTCGATTTGCATCGATGATAAACCCAGATCGGCTAAAATCAAATCGACCTTGGGAATACCAATTTGATTTAAAAATTTTTGAGCCTGGCTGAAATTAATTGCTCCGACAGTGAATGATTCCTGGCTGAAACCCAATTTTCGTAACCTTGATTCCGTTTTTGGGCGCTCAATGGGGTCTTGGTCTAAAGCAATCAATCGGCCGCCAGGCATTAATAATGGTAAAATCTGTGATGTGTGTCCACCGTAACCTAATGTCGCATCCAAAGCCGTTTCACCAGCCACAGGTTTTAATATTTTTAATATTTCAGCCACACAGATTGGCCGGTGCGTACCGACTGGTGTGGCTCCGCGCTGTTTTACTTTTTCAATGTCATCTGAATACAAATCAGGATTGTGTTCTTTGTATTTTTCAGTGAATTTAACGGGGTTTTTACCCTTGTATCGTACGCGCCGTTTCGGTTTTACTTTGAGATTGAGATCGTCTGAAACAGCCATTCCCGAACAGTACTGCTTGCGGACACATCGAACAACACAATACGCATCCAATGATCTGGACCATTGCTGGACCTGCCCACAGACGTAGGTACTGTGTATTTTTTGCTTAAATTCGCCGATATGTTTTTTAGAGGTGCAACTATGGAACAACCAGCATTTAAACATCAAGATTTTTCTATTAATACTGAATTAAGAAAAAAAATAATCAGACAAGATCGTATTTTTGTTGATTCAGAGTCGCATAAGATTTCTATCGGAGAGAAATCTTATATCGTAGATAATTACTCTGCATTCGGTGTAGCTATCAAAAATTTTGATTTATCTGGGGATCAATTTTTAGGTACTTATTCTTTAGATGGAATACAAATCTGTGATCTTCAATTATCACTCGCACGTGTTGAAAAAAAAGAGCTGTCACAGATCACAGGATTTGTTATCGAAGGTATGCCATTCCCGATAGAGGCATTGAATGCATTAACACTTGTTAAAAAATCAATTTCAAATTTCGAAAAAAATCAGACAAAATTTAATGAAGTTCCGAATACATTCAAAACAGAAACTCAACATTTTAAAAATTGGATTCAATCGATTGAAGTTGAAATAAATCAGCTGCAAAAGACAAATTTTGATTTACCAGGCAAAACACTTTTTGAATATGAAGAAGCAATCTGTCAGTATGTCAGCATGTATTTAATGGTGAACGTTCAGACATACTGTGAAAAAATAGCAATAACAACTCAGGGTTTAAATTCAGATATTGTTAAAAAATGTTATGAATATTTACGATCAATGGTGGGAGAAGTTTTCTACAAAAGTCCTTATGGAAATCGTGCATACAGTAAGCCCCGTGGGTACGCAGGTGACTATGAAATGATGAATAATGTATATTATAATGAATTACGCGGACATTCGTTGTTCGGTAAATGTTTGCAACGTTATTTTACAGATAACCCAGCAGGGAAAGCTGTGCGAAATCGTGCTGTCTATTTGAATGAAAAAATAAAACAAGCTTTGGCGGGCAAAGAAAAAATTAAAATTTTAGGTGTTGCATCTGGCCCAGCGCGCGAAATTCAGAAATTATACGAAGATAACGCAGATATTGCGGCAAGATGTGAAATTCATTTGCTGGATCAAGATGCGGAAGCTCTAAAGCTTTCTCATCGCGATATATTAGAAATTTGTCGAAATAAAAAAATAAAACCGAATATTCATTTTCACAATCTTGCTATAAAAAATATTATTAATGAAGGATTGCCGTTGGGTGATTTTGATTTGATTTATTCGGCAGGACTCTTTGACTATTTTACTGATCCAGTTGCTCAGTTCGCAGCGATTAAATTATATCAAGGTTTAAAAGATGGTGGTCGTTTAATTATCGGAAATTTTAACACAAATAACCCCGCGCAATTTATCATGGAAGCTATTGGCGATTGGTTTCTGATTTACCGTGATGAAAAGCAATTGTCGCAATTATTTTCTAAAGTAACACCTAAGTTATCTATTGAAAAAGAAAATGAAAATGTAAACTTGTTTGCGGTTATGGAGAAGTAAATTAACACAAAGAATTTTGAAGATCTCTATTTAGAACATAAGTTTCAAGAATCCGAAAGATTTTTGAAACTTTTTTATATTGTAGGGTCGTTGATGTACCTAGGATTTTGGCTAGCTGATGCAATATATTACTCCAATTTTAAATACGAATTTCTTGGTTACAGGCTGTTTTTTTGTTTTATTGTATTTGCGGCGTATGTACATAACTTAAAAAACAAGTCATTTTCGAAAAATCAAAAATGGCAAATTATATTTTCATTAGTTGGTTCAATTGGTATTTGCTATATGATGTACAGGACTGATGGTCCCAGCTCAATTTACTATAACGGTTTAAATCTAGTTGCGATTATGTCTTTAATGTTTGCAACATATAAAGGGCGACTTTTTTACATCGCATTAGCATCAATTTATGTACCGTATTATATTTTGTGTTTTATACAATTTAGTTCATTTGAAAGCCTCCAACAACTATTGGTGTATTCGATCTTTAATTTCGGCACTGTTGCAGCAGTTATATTTAGTCGAAGTGAGCGCGATAAAAATATACTCAAGTTAATCCAAGCCCAATACAACCTTGAACAAGAATTAAAGTCTCGTGAAGAAATTATTAAACAAAAAACGGCTGAATCAGTTAAATTAAATCAACTGTCGGCGCAATTTTCTCCGCAAGTCGTCGAGGCCATAAAAAATGGTAAAATTAATTTGGATGAATCGATGCGCAGATCGCAAATTTGTGCAATTTTTATTGATATTGTGAATTCAACAGAGCGGGTTATTAAGCTGGATCAAGATAAAGTTCAAATGACGTTGGCCAGGTTTTTAGACACTGTGCTAACGACATTTTTAAAATATGATTTAACAATTGATAAATTTCATGGCGACGGCGTCTTGGCATTTGCGAATAGCCCCGTCACACGTCAAGATTTTATTGAACGGACGTGCATGGCGGCGATCGAAGCCAGACAGTTGTTAAATAATGATCGCGAATTTTATATTCTGAATTGGAAAAGCGAAATGCAAGTTCGCATAGGAATATCAGTTGGATATGCAAATGTTGGATTTTACGGAGATAAAAAATATTTTAAAACTTTTTCTGCGATTGGCGCACCGTTGCCATTTGCCAGCAGATTGACATCGATTGCACAGCCGAATCAAATTTTAATTGATGCCGATATTGCAGATTGTTTATCAGGTCAAAATTTTACGACAAAAATAATTGGCAAAAGAATATTAAAAGGTTTCGACGATGATACAAATGTGGTTCATGAATTAGTCGATCAAATTTCAGAAAACATGTTGGGACAAAATAAAAAATGTCCGAATCATCCAGATTCCGTGTTGTATTTAGATACAAATGACAAGGGTCATTTTGTTTTTAAGTGTCGTGAATGTGGTTTTTCAGAGGCTGATTTAGATTCTGAAACCGGTGCAGGTTTTTTTGCAAAGCAGGTTCAGTAATATGCAAATTGAAAATGAAATACTGCAATTCGTATCATCAGAACGATCACTGGCTTTTAAATCCAGATTATCTGATTTACAAATACAATATTTAGCTCAATTGGAAAACAAATCAACAATACAAAATTTAATATTAAATGGTCTAAAAAATGGTTGGTTGGTTAATTTTGTTCAGCTCTATGATTTAATTCAAAAATTAGTTGAAGAAAAATTAGTTCAGAATAAAAATATATACGATTATTTTTCAGAACAACAAAGCCATGTAAAAACGGCAGCTAATTTATCAACAGTACGTACAAATGCGACTGATTACAAAAAGGATTTTAAAAAGTTAATTCAATTACCATTTTTACGTTCATTGAGCCCCGAAATGGCAGACATTTTGCTCGAGCAATCAGAAATCGTTGATTATCCTGCAGAAGCTGTGATTTGTAAAAAAAATGACATATTTTCACGGTATTTATTTATATTGTTATCTGGCGAAGCAGCGGTTTACGGCCAAGGTCAGCATACAAAAAAATTTATTAAATTATTAAAAACAAATGCCGTATTTGGCGAAATGGGTTTTTTTCTGGGATTGCCAAGGACAGCAGACATCGTTGCGGTCAGGCAGTCAAAAATTTTGGTCATCAACGGTAATTCAGAATCAATGAATAGGTATTTAAATTCAGATAAGGCCCAGCATTTGGTGCATCGTTTCTGGATACAACAAGCGTTAGTTAATTCTGAAGTTTTTAAAAATATTCCCACGGAATCAATCGACGAATTAACATTCGGTGGTGACATATTGAAAATTGCTGCGAATCAGATTTTATTTACACAGAATGAAAAAACAAATGGTGCCTACATCGTTGTTCAAGGAATGTTTTCAGTTCAGATTAATAATCAAATAGTTGCAAAAATACCGCAAGGTCAAATGATTGGCGAAATTTCATTATTTCAAACGCAAGGTCAAAGATCCGCAACAATTATTGCCGACAAAGAATCCATACTAATGCACATCACTTTGCAAAAATTTTATCAATTATTAAGTCAAAATCTGTATTTAGCTAAAACGATGCAAGAGTTGTCGCAAAAACGTTTTGATGAAAATCAAAAAATTAAGAATTAAAACGGGTCGTTAGCCAAGTTACTAAAACTAAAGCAAATAAAATTCCGATTAATTGATAAGCGCGTTTTTTTTCAACTTTGAAATTTTCTGAAAGTCCGACGATAGCTAATAAAAATGAAAAACCAAATCCAATCAAAGTGATTGGAGCGAAATATTCAGATATAATTTGAAAAATATAAAATGGAATCGATGACAAAATCACAAAAGTAAATATTTTCCTGAAGTCTTCGGTGCGATTTTCAAAAAATTGTAAATAATAATAAAAAAATGTAGCCATTAACAATGATGTGATTGTTGAAACTACAGGCATAATCAATATGCCGGCTGCGATACGGTAAATGTTTAATTTTATTATTCCTGCCAACAGTCCAGACGAAATCGCAATCATAATCTGAACAAAAAAGAGCGATGGCCAATTCCAATCAGGAATTTTCGCAATTTGAACAATTGGATTTTTAATAAATTCAATTAATGTATCAATGATTTTTTTGAAATCAATTTTATGATCTGTCTGATTTGGATTTACTTCGCGCATATGATTATTGTTCGATACATTCTTTATGTACGCAAGAAAAAATTCTATTCTTCATATCAATTCATCATCTTGGTAATCGATTTCAGCTAAATGCACGCAATGGTCTAATAATTGGTACCATGTCGATTCTGAACATCGGCTTAACATTTCGTTGTAGTTGGGTGTTTTTAAGCCCTGCAAAGCGCACCATTTTTGGTGCAACCAATAGGTGACTGAAAATTTTGAATCCTGTGGTTTGAAAACAAAGTAGTTGGAATTTGAAATCGGATCGGTACTGATGACAGTGATTGTCGACATTTGAATTTCCGAAAATTCATCTTTGAGGTTTTCGTACGTCACAGAATCCATGAATAAATGTTTTTTTGATAATTCAGCTGCATTTTTATTGAGTCGTATTTTTTGCTGTTGAATGTTTTGAAATGGCAATTGAAATAGGTCTATTTTGTAACCATGTTCAAAAAGAATGTGAATGATCCAGCCCCAGGGATTTTTATAAAAAAACAGGCTCCTGGCGGGTGATAAAAACACCAAAGGTCTGCGTGTCAGCAGACAATTCGGTTTTAAAGCAAATCCAAGGTCGAGTTGATGTTGAATCATTTGTGTTAGCATAGAAAAAATGTGTATTTCATGGCAATATATATTTATGAAGTTTGTGATGTTTCCTGAAAGAAAATCTTGTTATTGTGCATTCTGCAAAACACCACGCAAAGTTTATCGGAATAAAAACTTAAGTTTGGTGACAATACTGGGATTGATCGGCTTAAGTTTCGTATTAACCAATACTATTTGGAACAATTTTGATCCGCGTGGATTATTCATTTTGGGTATTTTACTGATCACTGGCGAAGTTTTAGCGCAAATCAAATGGCGTCAGGCCATGATTTGTCAAAACTGTGGATTTGATGCCGTTTTATACACACGTGATCCAGAAAAAGCAGGGCAAAAAATCAAAGAATTTTTAGAATACCGATCGGGCAGGCCTGAATATTTATTGCGTCCTCCAGTCAGAATCCCTGGCCGACAAACGAATATGGCTCAGTCGGCGATACCTAAAAACGAGAGAAGTCCGCTGTCGCGCCCCAAAGGCGAAAATATTTCTTTACGCGGATAAATTTTGCTGCATAATTTGTATCAATGCGAATCAAAATCAGTGTATTAATTTTAGTTTTTATTTTCTTCAGTTTCGAAGTTTTTGCGCAAAAAAATAAAAAAGCACAAGCTGCAAACCCTGAAGTTGATATCTATATGGCTGCAGATTTTGATTCGGAAATCATCGAAACAATTAGACCTGGAACTTTGTACACAATTTCAAGTAAACCTAAGGGTGCTTTTTACCAAATCAAATTAAAAAGCGGTCAAATTGGATATGTGCCTGATACAGAGCTTGAAATCGAAGGTGAAGGCGTGTTTCAACCCAAAGATTTTGATTCTGACCTAGATGCAAAATCGAAAAAAAATAAAAAAAACATAATACCTGACGATGAAGAAGAATCTGAAGAAGAAGACCCTGAATCTGAAAAATTATCTTATCATGGCATGACTTTACAGTTAATTAATTATCACGAGGACACATTGGGTGGCACACAAGTTGGTGATTTGTATGCGATGGGATACAGAAATTATCCACAATTAAATGATTATGCATCATCGTTTGCATGGGGATTGTCGGCAGCGTTTCGTGCGCCAGCTTATTATCAACAATTAACGGGACGACCGGCCAGCGGTTTTGCATTTTGGTCTGATT
>JANPOT010000002.1:0-152404 GCA_031428135.1 Pseudobdellovibrionaceae bacterium
TTCAAACGGTAATTCAAACGGTAATTCAAACGGTAATTCAAACGGTAATTCAAACGGTAATTCAAACGGTAATTCAAACGGTAATTCAAACGGTAACTCAAACGGTAACTCAAACGGTAACTCAAACGGTAACTCAAACGGTAACTCAAACGGTAACTCAAACGGTAACTCAACAGGATCTTCGACAGGATCTTCAACAGGATCTTCAACAGGATCTTCAACAGGATCTTCAACAGGATCTTCAACAGGTTCTTCAACAGGATCTTCAACAGGATCTTCAACAGGATCTTCAACAGGTTCTTCAACAGGATCTTCAACAGGATCTTCAACAGGTTCTTCAACAGGTTCTTCAACAGGTTCTTCAACAGGTTCTTCAACAGGTTCTTCAACAGGTTCTTCAACAGGTTCTTCAACAGGTTCTTCAACAGGTTCTTCAACAGGTTCTTCAACAGGTGAATCGAATGGCGAATCAACTGCTGCGAACGATGAACCGCCTGCCCAGGAA
This sequence comes from Pseudobdellovibrionaceae bacterium, assembly GCA_031428135.1. Taxonomy (GTDB): domain Bacteria; phylum Bdellovibrionota; class Bdellovibrionia; order Bdellovibrionales; family Bdellovibrionaceae; genus Pseudobdellovibrio. The sequence continues at coordinate 506 of JANPOT010000002.1, forward strand.
CAACAAATCAAACAAAGCAGTTTAGAGATTAAACTGAAGCCTTTGTTTTATTTTGATTACAATATTAGCGGAACTATTATTCCGGTTTCAAATGACAATATAGCTGCATCGCCAGTTTCGATTTCTGAAAGTATTTATCAGCCCGCAAGCACGTTTGAACCACTTCAATTAATAAAGTCTGCTACAAAATATCAAAAAACTGTCACTGAAAGAATTGCCGGAGGCATGGGCGCAGCACTTCAATTTCAGACGAACGGTATTGCTCTGCCTATGTGGGGCATAATGCCCGTTGTCGGTTCAGCGATTACATCAGTACGATATACTGATACTTTAAAAGAAGCAGAGGCAATCAGCGGATATAAAGTTGCCCCGGAAACAATTTCTGAATTCAACAAAATGAAAATTGGCGAAAGCGTTTCATATAGCAAAAGCGGCGGAATTTTATATTTATCGCGCCTTAGTACAAATTTTGTATCAGTTGGCGCAACACATGTTGCAACTGGAACTTGGGAAGTTTACGTCGAAAAAGTTAATACAAAAAATGCGTACGTTAAAATTACGAATACGAATGCTGATGCTAAATCATTCGACGTATCTGCATCTTTAATAACGGCAGGCGCTACAAAATTTACCAACGAAGACGATGGATTTAGTTATTTGATGGATCTGACAACACAAGCTGGAGCCCAGTCATATACTCAGCTTGTCCAAGGCGATATTAAGACTGCCCAATTAGCGAATTCAAAATCTGTTGTAGCTGTTGATTTATTCAAGCGCAGTTCAGTCGGCAAAGCAAAAGCCTTGACCGTTGGTGTTCCTTTGCTTTTTTCTGCGAGCCATTCTGCAACTGAAGCTCAGTCTGTGAATACATCAGATTTTTATATCGATAATTCAAAAGTTGTAGCTCATTTTGGAATTTATAATCGCACAGAAACAGCTATGCTGCTTGCTCGAACAACGACATCAGACACTAAAATGTTCTATGGAATTCGCTACAAAACAAGTTCAATTGATACGAAAATGCCAAAAACGAAAGGCGAAATGGGTATATTTACTTGGTCTATACAAGACAATAACAACTCTGTCAGATCATTTACTCAGCGCTTAAATAATCTGGTTATCGACATCGGCCTTGACCAATTAGCAATTAAATCATTGGATACAAACAATAAACTTGGCAATACCAATATGACGGCAACATTAACCATTGGCGACATGGCTTCGAAGCGTTTAGTGAATTTTGGCAAAAGCACAGATAAATTAGGATTACAGAAGTGGGCTGAACAACGCATGGATTCAGTCATTACAAACAAAGGTGAATCACTGTGTAAAGTTGCCGTATCAAGAAATAACGAAACTGATTGTGCAACTGTTATTAAGAATGAAACAAAGCCAGCAATCAAAAAATTATTTCAGGCTATTTCGAATATGTCTGTAAATTATAACGACGACGTCGAGTACACAAAAGCGTATGCAGCGTTCGGAAAAGCTGCACTGACAAACCAAATAACATTAGCAATTGCATTAGGCTTAGCCGGCGATGGCGCTGATATGGTTTTTGTCACAGAAGGCACACAGTTCAAAACTCGTATTACACAATTTAATATGACAAATGAACAATGGCAATTTGTACGTCCAACCAAGGCTCAGCTTCCGCCACACTTAGATCCTGTGTTTAAAGCCTCTCGTTTCCACGGAATTATTACGACAAATACTATTCCGGGATTGGGCTCGCCGTAATTCAGTTTATTTTTAAAGTTAGATTTTAAAGCCCACGAAAGTGGGCTTTTTTATAAAATATTATCAAAACTACATTCGTTTTGATTCATAGATATTCCAGTGGATCGGAACGCCTGCGTAAATGGCTCGGACCCCAACCAGTGTTCTTAAATACAGAATCGCTTCAATATTCACATGTGATAATAAACGAAATGGCGATTGCAATACATATATAATACCCGCCGCGATTAAATTGCCTTTGACATATTCGTCATGCGAATAATCAGCTATCAGCGCTGAGTCAGCTATAGTTACAAATGACCACATCCAGTTGTTATCAGAATTGGATGAAATGATTTTCGAACTGTTCTCATTTGACTCATCAATGAATTTATTCAATACATTGAATTCACATGTCGAATTGAATTGGCGCAACAACTGTCGTTCGGCATTGATTTGCTGTGATAAATTTAATTCCATGGGCCAATGATTCGATAACGATTTTTCTGAAGCCAAATACAGACCAAACGACGTTTCACGCACGCCTGTACAGAAACTGGATTCTTTGTTTATATACTTTTCCCAGCGTTTGTTCATTCGACCGTTCAATAAGCTTTCGCGATTGATATTGACCCAGCCCCACTGTACGCGCCGATATGCATTTAAAAAATTTTCATCAATCGCGGGCGCAAGATATCCCATTTTAGTAAATAGTTTTTTTTCGAACTTTAATAAACTGATTGCATGTAATTTTGTCGCGACCTGATCGACCGAATTTAATAATATGGCTGCATGTCGATATACGTTTTGACCCAGATTGCATTTTTTATTTAAACAATTTTTCAGAGCAAATAACTGAACAGCAATCCCAAATTCGTTTTGCAAAAGAAGTGGCTGCTCCATGCTGTATAAATATTTGTATTTATCAGTTCTGCTTAAATTCGATAGATCCACAGAATCTGGGATGTTCAGCACAGGGTCTTTGATATAATCAAATTTTTTAATTTGCTGAACCCATTCTAAATCAATCCCCAGTGACTTGAGTTTCTGATTAAAAATAGCAGCGCTGCTGTTCGCGTCAGTATTATTCATCAGGTCTGATATAGCATTATAATTTGAACTGATGTTTGTTAAATTTTCGTTATTTTGTACAAATACAAAATTAAAAGCATCTGATTTTTTTGAAGTTTTCAGTTGATTCAATTCATTTTTTTCAGCGATCAGTTTTAAATCAGATTCGAACAAATCCATTTTCTGTTGGTCACTGAGTGCTGAATTTAAACTTTCAAATTGGAAACTAAATTCGTTTTTAACCTTCATCGTAATTTGAACACCCGCCATCAAAAAAAATATTCCGAACGTGATAGCTGATATTTCAAAAATATGTCGTTGAATAAATGGTTGTTGTGCGCGACGTAGTCGATAACCCCAAACATAAGGGTTTGGTGATTTTGTTAATATGTTTTTTTCTGCAATTTGTTGTGATGTGCCCGTTGAGATTTGTGAATCGATTTGATCCAAAAAATGATTCCGAATTTCAATGTATGTTGCTTTGCGATTTTGTTTTTTGATCATCAGGCAAAGTTTTTTTAAATAATTTTGAAATGATTTATTCATCGAATCATCCTTTAAGAAAATAATGAATTTCTTGATGCAATTAAATTTTTCATCGTGTCGATGAAGGCAAATAATTCTTTTGATTTAATCTGTAATAATTTGCGCCCATCTGATGTTATTTCGTAAACTTTGCGTTTTCTTTCGCCCTGACCCTTGACCCATGACGATTTGACAAAATTTTCTTGTTCGAGTTGATGCAACAATGGATAAAGCGTGCCTTCTGTGAATTCAAGCTGGCCCGCCGTTTTTTCTTTGAGGACAGTTAACAATTCATAACCGTGCGCAGATTTATCTGCCAGCAGTTGTAAGACAATTGTTTTTGTGCAGCCCTTGATCAGCTCTTTATTGATCGACATATTGAACCCCTTGGTTATCGAAGCATTGGATACCAATGTATCGGCGAACAAGGCACGGAACTTTAGACCTCAGACCATTGATCTGAAATAAATTTTTATATTATTGCTAACATCCTGACTAAAACCTAATAATATCAATATGTTACTGCGTTCACCTTTCCGATCACTTGTTTTTTTCCAAATATGAAATAATCCAAAGCAAAAACTGACGACTCAGATCATTTTCGATGCTCAGTATAATTTTTTTAAAAATGTGGATGATTATTTTCGCCTGTTTTTCGCTCAACAAAGAGTTGTTATTCGATGAATTGCGGTATATACTTCAATTTAATTTTTTATTTGTCGTTTATGTGATCAGACTTAATGATGTCCACAGAATTATATCCGCCCGCAAAGCAACAAAAAAGGAGAAGTCTATTTATGAAGAAAAAAATAACCAATAAAAATAACCTGGCTGATTGGACACACTCTTCCGCAGCAGAACTCAAATCTTATAAAAAAGCTATTGAAAAAAAACTCGGTGTGAAACTGGGTCCTCCTTTCAAAAAGGCTGATGAAAAATATATTCCAACTTACATTAAATTAAATCCTAAAATTATAAAGTGGGCTAAAAAAATTGCTCTAAAAAAGGGAATCGGATATCAAACTGTTATTAATGATGAGCTTTTAAAGAAGGCCGCTTAATTCTTTAGATTCAGCATGCAAACAATAAATACCCAAAACTTACAACAAATAGCCCAAAAAAATATCGCTGATATTTTATCAATTTCGTTTGATCACGATGATTCAAAAAAATCCTTAGTCGTTTTTGATACCCAATGCGAATTGGCAAATACCATCACGCAGGCTTACCAAGATGTTTTGCCATCAGCGCAATTTGTCGATTTTTATGAAACGACGCCTGAACATATTTTAAATATATTTTCCCAATTGCAAGCCAAAGACCTGGTCGTTTTAATTCAATCATCAAATTTCAGATTAAATGCATTCAGAATTCGCGTTGAATTATTTAAACAAGGCCTTAAGGTGATCGAACACCCCCGCCTGAACCGCATGGTTGATCAGCAAATGAATTATTATATTGATTCACTGGCTTACGACCCTGGGTATTACCGTATCGTTGGCAATGCTTTGAAAACTAAAATTGATTCGGCAAATAAATGTATTGTGAACACGGGTGATCATCATTTGCTCATTTTTGATTCTGAATTTGAAACTGCTAAGTTAAATGTGGGCGATTATCGCGAAATGAAAAATATCGGCGGCCAATTTCCAATCGGCGAAGTTTTCACAGAGGCTAAAAAACTGGAATCTGTTCACGGCCGTGCACATGTATTTTGTTTTGGTGATACGTTATTTAATACGAATACACCCGAGACCCCAATCACTTTAATCATTGAACACGGCCAAATAATTGCTTGTGAAAATTCGACACCTGAATTTAACACAGTCCTGGCAAATATTCGCGCCGACGAAGGCGTGGTGCACATCCGCGAACTGGGATTCGGCATGAATCGCGCATTCACCAAAGACCGCGTCGTCACCGATATCGGCACATACGAGCGTATGTGTGGCATTCATTTGTCCTTGGGCGCAAAACACGACAGCTACGTCAAACCTGGTTTTAAACGCGGTATTGCCAGGCATCATGTCGATGTTTTTTTAGTCACAGAATCTGTCATTTTAGAAAATCATCTGGGTCAGGATATTGTTTACAAAGACGGCCAATGGTGCGTATAACTTTGTTTCTGTTCAATTAACTTAAAAACAAAGGACCATCCCATGATTCAAAAAAATCGTATCGCAGCAATTGTTAAACAAGCCAAATCCGAAGGAATCGAAGGCGATATCAAATCCGTTCTGGAAAAATCAATGACCGTTGGCGCATTGATCAAGGTTTTACAAAAATTTAATCCTGAAATGCCTGTTGAATTAGAAATCCCTGTTGAAATCGACAAAGAATCTGACGAAATGTACAGCGAAGTTGGTTTCATTATTGATGCCTTTGAATCCGAAGGCGAAACAGCTGATGGCCATGTTATTACATTACGCGCCTGCCACCCTGAAATGTTATCTGAATACACAAAATGGGCTGCTGACGAAGGCCATTAATATTTTTTAACGATTGGGATTTGTGACCTGCACTGGTGATGTTTTCCCAGACAAGAAAACATCATCCCCAAATTTTTTCCTGGCATTTTCAACAGTTTCAACAATTTTTTTGCGACGTTCTAAAAATTGTTCGATCCGTGTATTATTCATATCTGGCTTTAATAGCGCGGTCCATTCGGCATCTGTCGTGTTTTTTAATTTCAAATACGATTTTTTTTCACCGATCAAACTGGATAACATGTTTATAGTTTTAATTTTAGCCACTGGATCACCACCAGAGAATGAATGCAAAACATCATAATTTCGAATTTCTTCTGCAACATCCTGATTAAAAGTTGTCGATTGAATAAGGTATTTCTTTGATGCCATACCATGATCAATCGCCACCAACCGACCATCGTTCGTTAATAAATAATTTTTATTGTGCCTGTCTGAATTTGAAATTAAATCGTCAAATAATTTTGTTTCGTTGGGGTAATTGACAAGTTCTGATTTTTTCAGATCGCCGACCATTAATTGGACTGTACCGTCGGTATCATTCAGCTTCCGGGGCACAGTGATAGGTACTCTGTTCAGATCTAATTTTTTATCGACCTTGTAGGCCATAATTTCTGAATTTGCACCATACTTTAAACTGTATTCACCCATTTTATCCGATTTCCAAATACCCAGAGTTCCGTCAGGGAATTTAACATATTTTGCACCCGCAATACCGACACCAATATCACCGACAAATTCCATTTTATCATTTTGTAAAATATTTGATAATTTTTTTTCATAAATTTGAGCTTCGTCAAGTTTGCCAGCCGATAAAAGATCTTGGTAATTTTGAAAATGTTTTTTTGTGACAGCTGGAGCTTTTGCAGTCAGGGTTTGACTTCTGATCAGGGTTTGCTCGCGCTCAAGTCTATATGCACGGTCAAAATCGATTATATTTTTCGTATCTAATTCTGTTTTTTGAATTTTTACTGCACTGGATACTTTCAATTCATCGATTAATTTTTTTGTGTTCGTCGTAAATACAAAGCCTGATGTTGTTACACTAAAAATCGGCAACGCGACCGACAATGCACAATTGCTTTCGATAACTTGCCGCTTGATATCCAACTGTTCACAGGATTTATCTGATCCGCCGTCTGAATATAATAAATTTTTTGGCGCCGATTGATTGCATTGATTTTTTACGGCCAAGGCAATTTGGCCTGCATTCAAAACAAATGACGAACTGGATAACATCATTAAACGCCTTGAATGTTCCAATCGGTTCAATACCACAGGTGCCCTGAGCATTGCTGTTTCTGCCAATCCCACGCCTGCGGTGACAACGGTGAAACCAGCAAAAGCAATTTGATCACGGATTTTGGCGCCAACACCATATTTTGAATCAATTTCACAACGCAAAGATTTAAAATCATCTGGGCTCATTTTATTTTTTGCGAATAAATTTTGAATGAATTCGGGATTATCTGCGATGCGTTCTTTGAATTCACGGGGCCATTGGTTATTATGCCGTTTCATATCACCAATGTGTTTGAAATCGTTATTTAAATTTGTTCGCATTTTTTCCGAAGATTTGATGATTAATTTTTTGATTTTCTGATCATTCTGAATATCTTTTTCGCTCAAGCCTTCAATCATTTTTGAAAACTCGATATTTTTTCCCATTGGAATTGATTCGATAATTAATTGCTTTTGAATAATTAATGCTTTGATTTCATTATTTAAAATATCTACATTGGCTTTAAATTGAATGACTTTATCGCTGACCTTCAGCCCATTTAAGTTTTTGGGGATTTGTCCCTGTAACAATTGAAATTGACTGATTCGTTTTTCGATTTCTGATGTTAATTCAATAATTGCAGGCGCTTTTGTTTGAATGTCCGTCATCAAATCATTTATATTTTCAAGGTTTGAAATGAATTGGTCATTTTTTTTAATTTGGCAATTCAGCTGTTCAGTTAATTCGATTTTACTGAGATCAAAAAATAATTCTTCGGATGCAGTTTTTAAATACTGCACCTGTTGACCAATATCCATATTATAGGCCAAAACGCAGTTTTTGGATTTGCCGGCCTGTATTAACGATGGCACAACGCCAGAATTGAATTCTGAACATTTTTCATGCTTGATGCCGTAAGCTGCGGCTGATAAATATTCAAGCAGACCGTCGGCAGAGCATAGGCCACGAGCAAAACTGACGATCATCAGAATTTGAAGATATTTATTCAAAGTATTAAACACGTTCACTGTTCGGCAAAATGGACAGACAATTTGACCAGACAATGGGCCAGAAAAGGCGTGAAATTTTTCAGTCAATAGGCTATGTTTTGATCAATGAAAATTCATGCAACCCGCTTGTTACCCGACTCTGATTTAAAAAATGAAATTTTATGTTTCATGAAATCAAAAAAAATTTCGGCGGGAATTATATTATCATCAGTGGGTTCATTAAAAACGGCAAACCTGCGTTTATCAGATCAAAAAACAGGAACTGTTTTTCAAGGTCCCTTTGAAATTTTATCACTGAATGGCACGTTGTCTGAAAATGGATTACATTTACATATCAGTATTGCAGATTCATCGGGCAAAACTATTGGCGGACATTTACTGGATGGCTGTTTGATTCACACAACTTGTGAATTGGTCATCGGTGAAATTTTAAATACGTTATTCACACGCGAACTGGACACTGTAACAAATTATATGGAATTGAAAATAAAATGACATTGATATCTGCACACCAAATTACAAAAACATTTTCGACAAAAACATTATTTCGAAAAATTTCATTTGCGATTGACGATGGTCAACGGATTGGTTTGATCGGTCCCAACGGAGCTGGCAAATCAACATTACTCAGTATTTTATCAAAAAAAATGGATCCTGATGAAGGTAAAATTTCGTTTTCAAACAGTCTGCGATTGGGACATCTGATTCAGCAACCCACATTCACAGAAGATGAAACAATTTACGAAGCCTTGATGTCAAAAGCCGAAGACGAATACGACGGCGATACGATTGCACTTTGTTACGAGCTCATCACAAAATTGGATCTCGATTTACAGCCAGACAAAGAATTTGCAAAAGTATCATCGTTATCAGGTGGTTGGCGCAAACGTGTTGCTTTGGCCAGGGAACTAATGACAAAGCCCAATTTGATGCTTTTAGATGAACCGACGAATCATTTAGATGTCCATAGTATTTTGTGGCTTGAAGAATTTATTCAGAAACAAAATGAAATCGCATTTTTAATTATTACCCACGACCGTGCTTTTTTACAAAATACGTGCACTGTCATTTTTGATTTAGACCCCCGAAATCCGGATGGATTGATCAAATCCTACGGCGATTATATCCAATTTTTAGAAACAAAATCCATGTTGATGGACGGTCAATTGCGCTTGGAAGAAAAAAAACGCAATACCATGCTGGTTGAAAAAAGTTGGCTTGCGCGCGGACCACAAGCCAGGCTTAAAAAACAACAAGCCCGAATCAACCGGGCCCATGATTTGATCGACGAAGTGGATAAAATTGAAAACAGAAATTTTGTTAAAAAAGTTGATTTTGATTTTGGAAAAAATCAAAGCAGTCCTAAGAAATTAATCGAATTTATCGATGCAGGAAAATCCTATGGAGACCGTCATTTGTTTGCCAAATTAAATGGTGTCATCAGACCAAAATCCCGAATTGGATTGCTGGGTAAAAATGGCTGCGGAAAATCGACATTAATCAAAGTCTTCATGGGCCAAGAATTACCCACAAAGGGAACTGCATTTTTAAATCCAGATATTCAAGTTTGTTATTTTGAACAAGGCAAAGAAACTTTACAGAATGAAACAACTGTTATGAAAGTCGTTTGCCCTGAAGGCGATTATGTCCATTTGCATGGAACACCTGTTTATGCGCGCAGTTATTTAAGTCGTTTTTCATTTACAAATCAACAAATGGATATGCCCGTTTCACAATTATCGGGCGGCGAACAAAGCAGACTTTTGATTGCAAAATTAATGTTGAATCCTGCACATGTTTTAATTTTGGATGAACCAACCAATGATTTAGATGTTGAAACACTGGATGTTTTAACTGATTGTTTAGCCGATTTTGAAGGTGCAATTATTTTAGTTTCACATGATCGGTATTTTTTGGATCAAAACTCGAACGAAATTTGGGCCTTCACCGAAGACAATTCTGGCGACATTGTGAAGTTTGCGGATTACAATCAATGGTTTGATTGGTATGATGAGCTCAAAAATAAAAAAACTTCAAATCATCAAAAAAATAATCAAACATCTGATTCAAAAAAACTGCCTCCAACAAAAATGTCCTACAAAGAAATTCGTGAACTAGAAACAATCGAATCCGATATCGCAGCCAAAGAAATTCAATTAAAGAAAATGCAGGCCGATTTGATTTCTCCTGAATTCAGTTCGAATTTTAAAAAACTGTCTGAATTATCGAAAAATGTTTCGGATGCAGAATTAGAAATTCAAAAAATGTATGCCCGGTGGCAGGATTTAGAAGCCAGAAAATAATTAATACTGCGTGAATGCCAGATATTGCGGTGCTATCACATTGGCCCAGTAAAAAAATTCATTTTTGAATGTGACCAGCGAAATCCTCGATGCGCCAGGTTCCGCAATATAGATATTTCCAACTGTGTCGACGGCAATACCTGTGGCTCCACTGAGTGAATCGGCGACAGTGACCTTACCTGAAGGATCATTTTGATGATATCTGTAAACGCGGGCGTTTGTCGCTGTGCCTTCTGCAACATACGTTCGACCCGTGCCGTCTGTTGCGATCATAACGGGTTCTTGAACCGTGTCGCTGGGCGAATTTAATTCTTTGCCCCAAATCACTTTATTTGTATCATATAAACCGACAAGTAAAATATCATTCACACCAAATGCCAAAGCCGTAGGGCGTGCATCATAAGTTTGAATCACGAATTTATCTCGTGCTCGTATGATATTTTTAGCACCTTCTTGATTGACATAAACTTCACCAAACGAATCAACGGCAACAACGCTGGGTGTTTGTAATTGATCCGCAACCAATGACATGGCCTTAGTATCTAAATTTATTTTTGTTAATTTTTGAGCCCCGTATTCAACAACGTATAAATTTTTATACCGATCAATGGCAATACCTCGTGGATCATTTAAACCCGTCACAAAAACACTGCGGCTGCCATCACGTTCAAATTTTAATATACTGCCTGATCCATCACCGGACGAAATATACAATGGGAAATCATAAATTGGCGCTTGTCCTGCACGTAACAAATCGGCGGGTCTGCGTCCGCAGGAAATTGAAAACATGAATAAACAGATATAAAAAAAATGACGCATCAAAAATTATATCCGAATCCAAAGACTGGATATCCATCAGTTTGCTTAATAGGCTCAGATAAATCGACACCATCTTGTTTTTTTAAATTTTGATTTTTAATTTTATAGCTTGCATGAAAAAATGGCCCCTTATCGCCGCCACGACCGATCGGGAAACGTGCGCCAAATCCGTAAAGTAATCCATCACCTGATTCTTCAGCAATTGATCGATCGGTGTACGCTCTTTTTGCCGATAACAAATAGGCAGCTTCGAAATAAAATTTATCTAAATGAAATTCTAATTTGATACCATAGGATGAATCGATTTCGTTTTTTCCGTGTTTGTCGTAATTAAATACGATTCCGTATCCCATCATTTTATAAGTTTTTAAAAAATCAATTTGAGTCAACACCGTTGAGCCCGACGGACCCACACCACCCTGCTGAGTTTCACTGTTTAAAACCATCAGTCCTGCGCCCAATATATATTTTGTTGATGAAGCCCCAGCAGCCCAGGTTGTTACAGTTATTAAATTTAAAGCGATCCACATTAAAAATTTCATTTTTTATCTCTACTTTTATCTCTGCGTTCGAAATACATTTGTATTTGATGTTGTTTGATTTGTGCAGCCATCCGAGCTTTGAACATTAAACTGATAATATTTATAGGGTGATAATCCTGTTAGATCCACTGAATGAAAAGTCTGTGAAGTCGCATTGAGTGGCGTGGCCGTTGTCGGACCTGAAACACCGTAACCAACCAATGATGATGCAGGCTCTGATGTTAACCATTGAATTCGCGCCGATGTTGCTGTGATTTGAGAAACATTAATTGAAGAAATTGCTGGTCCTGATAAATCAGCTACACAATTGATAGGCCCAATGACACCACCATTCAATGGCGAATTTGGATCATCTGGCACCTGGCACAGTTGCGCTGTGTAATTGCCTTCAAGAATAAATTCGGGTCCATTCACGCTGACACCGTAAGTGCGCGATGATGTTTGCCCTTGACCATAAATTGTTGCTACTGGCCCAGCTAACGCAATATTTAATTTACCTTGCAGTAAAATTTCTTTCAATTTTGATTCTGTAAATAAGCTTAATAAATTCAGTGTGACTGTTGTTTGAGTATTTGTGCTGGGAACTGCATTCACCAAAGAATTCCAATAATCAATCGTCGCTGTCGTTGAACTCCATGATTCCACAGCAGATGTTGCTAACGATCGATCAAAGCCTGCTTGATCGATACCAATTCCGTTGACAACTATGGCTGTGGCACCGGTACCAGATCTTTTGATTTGCAATGTGATTTCAGCTTTAGATATATTTAAGCCATCGTATGACGATAGTTTTGGTAATTTAGGATCGTAATAAAATTCCACTGTCCGAAACGTTGAATAAGGTGATGACGACGAATTAAACGGTGATAAGACTGTGCCGGAAAAAGCACTTTGTAAAATTGAATTCCCATCGTTGTGGATGTACGTATTTTTATATTTATAAACGGGACTTGTCGTGCAGGTTAATGCTGCATTTGAAACTGTATAGCCTTCTAAGATTAACAACGGTTTTGTGGCCGATGCCGTCGTTGTTTCAACAAAGGCATCATCACCGGTAACAACACGAAACACACCATCACTGATGACATCAGAAATGGCCAATGGTGTTGACGTCAACAAACTTGCAATATTTAAATCAAATGTATTCTGTGTGCCAATTTTATAATGTGTTAATGCCCAGTCCATAAAAAATGTATTCGCTGTCCCTGTCGGTGCCGTCGCGCCACTGCACGTCCCAGAGCAAGAATAATTGCGATGTGTAATTTTTGAAGAAACACCAGAAACAAAACTCGCCGGAGGTCGGCCCGTAAATACACCATCAACAAAAATACCTTCAGTATCTGAATTATCACGCGCTGTAACTAATAATAATCTGGCGTCTCCTAAATTATAATTATTTGCAGGATATGAATAATTAAATTCAAAAGGCCACTGAGAATCTGTCGCTGTAACCCCCAAAGATCTGCGAGGACCTGTGAATGGCAAATCTGTGGCTGTCCATGACGGAATTTCATTGGTGGCTTCAACAATCGTTGTCACAGTATATATTTGCGCTGATCCGTCGCCTCTGGATCCGCCACCGTCTTCGATTGTTGGGTCGCCCAGGTAACTGCCTGAATACAAATCAAGAGCTTGGCCTTTACATCCGCTCATCAAAAAATAGATCAACATCAATTCGATGGTGATCAATATTTTATATTTGAATGTATTTTTAATTTTTTTCATATCTGATGAACATATCGACATTTATCTGATGATACTAAAATTAAAATACTGAACGACTCAAAATGACACAAGACTGTCAATTTTCAGTACACCCATGAATGCCTTACACGACCAAACACATTCTCTGAAAATTTGAATAAATTGTGTTAAGTTCGGTCGTACCAGGGGGCAATACATGAATTCAAAATCATTACTATTCATATCGACAATATTGATCACCTTGACTGGGTGTAATCAAAATATGACCCCTACTACGCTGGGACAAGAATTGAAAAATCAAAAATTGTCAGCTGAACAACAATTAAATACGATTCCTGAAACATTTGAAGCACCTGATATTGAATCAGCAAATGTGGATGACTCTGAACAAGGTACAAAACCCACAGAAGACCTTCCCGCAGAAACTGCAGTGACTGAAAAAACTGAAACTTCAACTCAAAAATCTGAATCCTTAAAACCATCAAAATTCATCGAAACGGCCTTTAACGTTATGGTCAAAGAAGGCAAATCAATCGGTACAGCATGTAATCGCTATCTTCAACGCGTCTTAGTACGCGCTGGATTTAAAGTCGGTGATTTTGTTGCCAACGATTTTGATATCTATGCAAAAACACATTTTAAATCGTACAAATCTGAAGATTTTAAAATCGATTCGACACGTTCAGATAATGCTGAACTTAAAAAATATTTATGGTCATATCCTGAACGTACACCCTTTATTTTACAATGGACCAGGCCCGGCAAATACGGTCATGTCGCAATCATTGAGCGAACAGGTTCCCAGCTTGTCATTTACCAAGCCAGCAAAGACAACTACACAGCAAAACGTGATAAAACGACAACAGAAAGTTTACTGAAATCGAAGAACAGAGCCCATTTAACTGTGTATTCGGAATTTAAATAATAACAGCCCGCGGTAAGCCGTGACCTGTTGATTTTCTTTCGATGCAATAGACTTACAGGAGAATTTTATGAAAAAATTATTTTTATCTCTGCTTTCGATGATTGTCTTATCAAACTGTTCAAATGATAAATCAAACGACCAAATCAACATCACAGATGGTGTTTCAAAAATTTCTTCTCGACAATCGTTGAATTCCCAGCAAAATGTACCAACGATTCAAGTTTTAAATCAATTCGGGCAACCTATTCAAAATGCAAAAGTTCTGATTGGCTCGGCCGTTGGTCAACCTTTTCAGAATAATTTATTTGTGACTGATAAAAATGGTTCGATTCAGAATCTGAATGACTGGACAACAAACGAACATATCACAGCAGATGCGCCCGGCTTTGTTCGTCAGACTTTACTGACTCAGCAGCCGGGCCACATTATTATCAAATTAAACCCGGCTCAAACTTCGACGAAATTGACGATCACAGGCCAAGTGACACAGTTGCCCATTGTTGACCGTGATAAAAATATAGATTTTGGATTGGTCATGGCAGCAATGACCCGAACTGATATCTTAAATTTTGATTTAAATTCAGTCATCAGTCCCATTAACGATGTCATGAAAGTTGCCGGCAACACAATACCAGTTCCAACAAATGTTTCATTGCCGAAACAAAAAGAAAGTTACATCATCGGCATCAATATTGAAAAACCTGAATACCGTTATTTTTCGCAAACTTCAGGAACTCGCAGGTTATTTGCAGCAGCTGGCCGGTTCCCGTTCAAAACTGTTGTTGATGAATTGCGTACAGGCAAACCGTTTTATGATGTCATTAATTATTTTGATTTACGTGGTGGCGGAATCCGTGATGTCACATCAACCAGTCAAACAACAACGATGGATATCCCAGGTAATGAATTGGAATTTACAAAATCCGTTTCAATTGCCAGCCCGAACTTAAATGCTGATGAAATTTTTGTTGCACTGACTGCCAGCGAAGTTTCTGGCTTTTTGATTCCGACAGGGATTCGAAAAATGGCTGCAAATACAACAACAACTTTAAATGTATTGGACAATAAACCTGCTTACACCGTCAACGTCATCAAAAGACAATCTGAATTCATGACTTCTGGTGTGGGCGCAGATCGTTTATCTGCAGCATTACTACCCTATTCATTAAATGCTAAACCGAACATGTTACCGTTGGTGAATAACCCGTCTGTGACAAATCCAGATGGATATTTAATTCAAATGCCAACTCTAAATACCGTCGGCGGAATATTTCCATTGGCAGTCAGCGCCATCATTTCAGATATTGAAATTTCTGGTCCCGCAAACAGCCAAACAACAAATATCATTCGCAAATGGGAAATCTTGGGTCAAAAATGGCCTACGCAAATTCAATTACCGAATTGGCCACTGGACACCACGACTCAAAAACGTTTTGAAATTAATTACGTTGGTGGATTAAAATCGCAAACTATTGATTTGGGCGATGAACTGATCAAAGCCGCAACACACGTGACTCATTCATCAACTGATTTTTAATTTTGTGATTAAATTTTTTATTCCGTTTTTTTTATTTTTACCTGGTTGCAGTTTATTTGAAACCAGGTCTGCATCTGCGGATCAAGCTATTGAAAAAGCATCAAACCAAAAAATATTTTTTGCACCTTATGATCAAGTTTGGAAAGCCGCTCATACCACACTAAAATACACCATCGCTACAGAAAACCAAGATTACGGCGTGATAGAAACTGATTTTGTTAAAGCTGTTGACGGTTGGCTGCCGCCTTACAAAAACAAACCTGATTTGCCGGGCTCCAGATATAAATTAATTTTCACCCTGGCCAAAGGCAAAACCAATGGCCGTGAATCGACGCGCGTATCGATTGAAAAAAAGATCGAAGTTTTTAAAAATATTATTGCTGATACTCAAACAGTTTCCAGCGATGGCCAAGAAGAACGAATTATTTTTTACCGCATGGAACGTGAAATTATTATTGCTCAGGCATTAAAAAAAGCCGGCGAATCGGGGCAATAGTCGAGTTTCACATCCTGCAAACTTTGTTTGCAGTCGAGTTTCACATCCTGTCAGTGTTACTGACCTAATGATTTACGAATGGCAATCCGTCACCAACTTCACCAACAGCGTCACCCAAATGCAATGTTGTCGAAGCATTTAATAAATTTCCGCTTGTCGCTATACCAAAACATTTAATTCGTTTATTCGTCGTAATTAAGCACGATGAATAATATCCTGATGAAATTTCTGCAGCAACAACACCTGTTCCAAAATTAATTGCCGTCAATGCGGCCATTTCGCCAGCACCATCACCCAGTGCTGTGATACTGCCTTTTAATAATTGACCGCTGGTATTTAAACCCCAACATTTAGCAACTGTTGAATTCATCGCACACGCACGAGTCCAACTGGTTGAAATTTTTGTTGGAGTAAAACCTAAATTGATTGCAGCCAATGCCGCCATTTCGCCGGCGCCATCACCTAAATGTAAAGCATTGTTTTGACCTAATCCGCCCGATGTTCCAGTGCCCCAACATTTAGCAGTGCCATTATCTAATATTGCACAAGTCGCTTGGTAACCTGATGAAATTGCAACTGCTGTTCGGCCTGCACCTAAGTTCACATTTGCTAAGGCCGCCATTTCACCAGCTGCATCACCCAAGATTAAAATGGAATCATAACCCAATTGACCGCGATTATTGCGACCGAAACATTTTAAATTATTATTATCTAAAATGACACACGTGTGATCAAAACCTGCTGAAACTTCTTTGGCAGTTCGGCCAGCACCTAAATTAATCGGCAATAATACATCACCCATTGTACCCGCTGTACTTCCCGCCAACGTCACATTGTCACGCCCTAATTGACCGCGTGAATTTCCGCCCCAACATTTTAATGTATCGTTATCTAATATTGCGCAAGTGTGAGTACCGCCACCTGATATTTTTTTTGCAGTACGACCTGTTCCTAAATTAATAGTTGGCAAACCATCACCCATTTGTGCTAATGCAGTTCCGCGCGCAGTCACATCACCCAGGCCCAATTGACCTGTGGCATTTGTTCCCCAACATTTAACAGTATCATTATCTAAAATTGCACATGTATGTGTGCCGCCAGCTGCGATTGATTTTGCTGTACGACCTGTTCCCAAATTCACAAATGGCAATTGGCTGCCACCTTCGTTTGCGGTGTCACCGCGCACAACTGCGTCGCCTAATCCAAGTTGTCCGGCATTTGCGCCCCAACATTTAACAGAGCCTTCATTGTACCTGACACAGTGATGGTAATTTCCACTGACGATTTGAACTGGCTCAATCAACGTCACCAAAGCGTCCGAAGTATTCATTCCAGCATCAGTTGTACGAACTGTATCCGTTCCTGCAATTACTCCACCCGTATACAAACCGGTGGCTGGAACAACAGAGCCCGTTCCAGAAAAAATTGAATATGTATACGGAGCAGTTCCCAAGACAGATGAAAATGTTGCCGTTGAAAAAACAGGTAATTTTAAACTTGAAGGTGAAATCGTTAATGTATTTACAACTGTGACTGTTCCGTTAACAGAATTCAAAATTGTATCTTCGACTTTAATAACAGTTGTTCCAGCTGATGCAGATGCAGTAAATAAACCTGTTGATGAATTAATTGTTCCAAGTCCTGATACAATTGAAAATGTACGTGCACCCAAACCACCCGTTCCCGTAAATGTTTGCGTTCCATTCACAGCCAATGTGACTGAAGTTGGTGATAATGTTAATGCATCATAAACCGTAACTGTCACATTCACAAATGAACTGGCTGAATCTGTGACTCGAACGACATCTGTACCTGCAGATGTTCCAGCAATGTAATCACCTAAAACTGAATCAATTGTTCCTGTTCCGGAAACAACAGAATACGTGTACGGAGGAAGTCCACCTGCTGCAACAAAAGTTTGCGATCCATTTGCAACAATGTTTAAAACCGTTGGAGAAATCGCCAAAGGTCCATTGATTGTCACTGTCGAATCAGAACTATTTGATAATGTATCTGTGGCACGTACAGTGACCACTTGCGAAGTTGCGGGTGCTGTAAATGCGCCAGTGGCTGAAACAATGCTGCCACCACCGCTAACGATTGAATAAGTTTTTGCACCGACTCCGCCTGTGGCCGAAAATGTTTGCGTACCATTCACAGCCAATGTGACAGTGGCTGGGCTGATCGCAACTGCTGCATTCACCGTCACAGTTGCATTTGAAATATTTGACAATGAATCCGTCGCACGCACGGTGAGTGAACCTGCTGTCGACGGAGCAGTAAAAATACCTGTTGATGAATTAATAGTTCCACCGCCCGCAACAATTGAATATGAATATGGACTGACTCCGCCGGTGGCTGAAAAAGTTGTTACATTATTTACAGACAATGTGATTGCCGCAGGCGTGATGTTTAATGCTGCGTTCACAGTGACAGTTGCATTCGAAGTATTTAGTAAACTGTCCATTACACGAACTGTCACCGAACCTGTTGTTGCGGGTGCTGTGAATGCGCCAGTGGCTGAAACAATGCTGCCACCACCGCTAACGATTGAATACGAATACGGACTGACTCCGCCTGTGGCCGAAAATGTTTGCGTACCGCTGACGGCTAATGTCACCAAAGCTGGAGTAATTGCAAGTGCGGAATTAATCGTAATCGCAGAATCTGAAGTTTGTGACAATGAATCTGTGACTCTGACAACGGCACTGCCCGCCACTGCATCGGCAGTGTACGCGCCAGTTGATGAATTGATTGTTCCTGATCCAGAAAAAACAGAATATGTGTACGGAGCAAATCCGCCCGAGGCCGCAAATGTGAATACATTATTTGGAGCTAATGTTTTTGATACTGGTGAAATTAAAACAGCACTCACAACTGTCACAGTTGCATTCGATGTATTTGATAAACTGTCGGTGACTCGCACGGTAACTGTTCCTGCCGCACCTGGTGCTGTGAATGCGCCCGTTGCTGAAACTATGCTGCCACCACCACTAACGATTGAATACGAATACGGACTGACTCCACCGGTTGCAGTAAATGTTTGTGTGCCATTAGCTACAATGTTTATTGATACTGGCGAAATCGCCAATGCGGCGTTCACTGTGACTGTCGCATTTGAAATATTTGACAATGAATCTGTCACACGAACTGTGACTGTGCCCGCAGTCGCAGGTGCTGTAAATACACCCGTGGCTGCAACGATACTGCCGCCGCCGCTGACGATTGAATACGAATACGGACTGACTCCGCCTGTGGCCAAAAATGTTTGCGTGTTATTCACGGCCAGTGTTTTTGTGACTGGCGAAATTGTTAACGCAGAATTAATTGTAACTGTTGAATCTGAAATTTGCGACAGTGCATCTGTGACGCGAATAACTGTTGTTCCTGTTGTGGCTGGTGCCGTGTATGCGCCAGTTGCCCCGTTCATACTTCCGCCACCTGAAACAATTGAAAAACTGTACGGCGTTTGTCCGCCTGTTGCTGAAAAAGTAAATAAATTATTTACAGCCAATGTTTTTGTGACTGGCGAAATTAAAACCGAATCTAAAACTGTCACAGTTGCATTTGATATATTTGATAAACTATCCGTCACTCGAACTGTGACGGATCCGGCTGCGGCAGGTGCTGTGAATGCGCCTGTCGCAGAAACGATGGATCCACCACCGCTGACGATCGAATACGAATACGGACTGACTCCGCCTGATGATGTAAATGTTTGTGCTGCGCTAACAGCTAATGAAACTGTTGCAGGTGTTATTGATAATGCAGAATTAATTGTAACCGTTGAATCAGCAATTTGCCCGATCGCATCTGTGATACGTACGACGGCGCTGCCTGCAGCAGCTGGAGCCGTGTATGCGCCAGTGGCTGCGACAATGCTGCCTCCACCTGAAAAAATTGAATATGTATACGGAACTTGGCCTCCGCTGCCTGCAAACGTAAATACATTATTCACTGCTAACGTTTTTGTGACAGGAGTTATTGTTAAGGCAGACACAATAGTCACTGTCGAATTTGAAATATTTGATAATGAATCTGTCACACGCACAACTGTCGTTCCCGCCGTTGCAGGTGCTGTGAATAATCCGGTCGTTCCATTAATACTGCCACCACCTGAAACAATTGAATAAGCATAAGGGCTAACGCCACCTGTGGCAGAAAATGTATGCGTTGAACTGATTGCTTTTGTCACTGATGATGGCGCAATTGCCAGTGCGGCATTAATTGTTACGGTTGCATTTGCTGTTGCAGATAATGAATCTGTCACACGCACAACTGTCGTTCCTGCCGTTGCAGGTGCTGTGAATAATCCTGACGTTCCATTGATGCTACCACCACCCGAAACGATTGAATATACAAATGGACCCGTACCGCCTGTGGCTGAAAATATTTGTGTGTTATTGACGGCTAAAGTTTTTGCCGCGGGATTTATTCCTAATGCATTTGTAATTGTCACATTTGAATCTGATACATGACCCAAACTGTCTGTCACACGAATCACAGCGCTGCCAGATGTTGCAGGGGCTGTATATGCACCGGTTGTCGAATTGATGGATCCAGCACCAGATAAAATTGAAAATGTATTGGACGGAACTCCGCCCGTAGATGAAAATGTCAAACTACCATTCACTGATAATGTAATCGATGTCGGCGAAATTAATAATGCCGGATTAATTGTGGCTGTTGAATTTGCGGTTGCACCCAATGAATCAGTGACTCTAATAACAGTTGTTCCCGAAACCGCAGGAGCTGTAAATAAACCGGATGATGAATTAATGCTGCCAGCACCAGAAACTAATGAATAAACCAATGGTGGAGTTCCACCAGATGCCAAAAATGTTTGTGCATCATTAACGACTAACGAAACCGAACCTGGATTTAAACTTAATAATGATGTCACTGTGATTGTTGATGACGATGTGTTACCAATTGAATCCGTTACAATTAAGTTTGCCATCGTATTCGTCGCAGGCGCAGTAAATAATCCCGTCACCGAATCAACTGAACCTAATCCGCTGGACAGAGAATAAAAATAGGGACTGACGCCACCGGTGGCCGACATATTTAAAGTGGCATTCGTCATCATCGTTTGCGAAATGGGCGAAATTTGCAATGCCGAGTTCACAGTGATCGTTGCGGTCACCAAACCACCGCTTGAATCAGTTAACTGAACAACAACAATCCCCGATGTTCCAGGCGCTGTAAATTGACCGACATCGGCCACTGTCAAAATAATTCCACCGCCAGATACGATTGAAAAATTATACGGTGCTGTACCGCCTGTTGCTGTAAAATTAAAATTGTTATTAACAGCTAATGTTTTAACTATAGGAGTAATCGCTAATTGTGTGACTGATGTGTTCGGCGGCAAAATTTCGCTGGGCGCTACACCTTCTGATGCGCCTTTACAAGACGTTATAATTACTGCAGTAATTATAAAACAAATAATTTTAAAGTAGTTTATCATCTTTACAGACTCCTCTTGACATTCTATATGCTAAAATCTGTATCGGAAGTTTGTCAATAAACTTAATATAAAGAGATTGGAAATCTTAACAATATTTTAACAACGTTATAACTAAAAATCAGATCTACTCTGTTTGTTCTAAGCTCAAACGCATCAGGGTGAGACATACGGAGAGGACTATTTTTTATTTACTGAGGTCTGCGGCACTCTTAATTAATTTATATATTGTGGTTTTGTTTCTAAATGACCTAGCAAAATATTTTCCATCAGAACTCAATTCTGCCATTGACCGACCATATCCTTCATTCGGAATCTCGAACGCTTCCATCGATGTAGCAACTTCAAAAGTTTTTACAATTTCAGTATCAGAAACTGTGACCACGTATTTATTATCCGGACTAAATTTTGCAGAATACAAAGAATTACCATATTGAGTCGCTTGAAGTACGACTTTTCGATTCGATATTTCGTAAATTATAGCAACTGCATTATGCGAATTTTTTTCATTCTCCAACCCCGCAGCCACCAGTAAATGCTTGCCGTCGGAGCTAAATGTCGCAGCATGCGCTGGTCGGTAAAATTGAAACTGTTCAATTTCTTTACCTGAAGTAACATCATAAATTTTCACACTTCCATCGTCCGAAGCGGTCGCTACCATCTTGCCATCAAAACTAAATTCTACAGATCGAATCCATCTCTCGTGCTGTATTTGAAATATAATATTGCCAGATTGAATTTCGAAAAATTTTGCTAACCCCTTCTGTGACGCAGTAACAACATATTTACTGTCAGGGCTAAATACCGCGCTATAAACCGGGCCATCGTGCATAATTTGAGATACAACTTGACCAGTCAATACGTCAAAAACTGATACGGTGCCATCCCATTCAGCTGTTACGATATACTTCCCATTCGGACTAAATTCTGCGGCCTTTAGATGAATGCTGCCAACATTTATCTGGATAACTTCTTTTCCCGTAGCAATTTCGTGAATTTTTACTTCTTTTTTAAAGCTTGAAATCGTAACAATGTACTTACTATCAAAACTAAATCGAGCTGATTCCAATGGACTAATACGATTAATTTGAAATATTTCTTTACCCGTAAGCACGTCAAATATTTTAGCCAGACCGTCCTCTGATGCGGATACAACATATTTACTATTTGGACTGAATATTAAAGAAGTCACATTTGATTTGTGGTGTATTTGGAATTCTTCTTTTGGATCTAAATATTTAGTTTTTTCTAAAATTTGTTTTCTTTCATTTTCGATATCGCGTTTTTCTTTACTTTTAGACTTTGAATTAATATTATACTGAATGCTTTTTTCTGAATATGTTTTCTTAAAAATTTCTAAATATTTTTGATCAATTTTTACTATATTGAACAAACTGGTTTTGAAAGTTTCAACGGCTTGTTTTTTTTGATTTTCATTTTCAAATCGATTATTATCAATTCTTAATTTTTCGACAACTAATGCGTCGATGTGGCTGAGTATACCTGATTCAACAGATTGCTTTTCTGATTTATTTTTTAGAGAAAATAAATCAGCACACTGGTTTTGTGAAAAACCAGCCACTGCATTAAATACGATTATCAAAATTGATAAAGCTCTCATTGACTTCCTTTGACTTTGCAAATACAAAATATTATTTTACAGCTTGGGCCTGCGGTGAAATATTGTTTTGAAAGTGATAGACCTTAACTGCACCACGTCGCGTATTCGTAATGATATAATTGCCGTCCGGGCTAAATTCGGCATAATCGAGACCCCGTTCAGATTGAATGATATCAATTTCTGAATTTTGCAAAGCGCTGCGTACATCGTAAATTTTTACAACTCCAGCAAACGAAGTTGATATGACATATCTGCTGTCAGGACTGAATTCAGCCGAATAACTAGGTTCATCATGTTTGATTTGATTTATTTCAGTCCCAGTTGCAATTTCATAAACTTTAGCTGATTTGTCAATTGATGCAGTAACAATATATTTACTATCCGGACTGAATCGAGCGGATTTAACGCTTTGTGTGTGATTAATTTCAAACAATTTTTTCTTTGTGCTGAATTCATAAACCTGAGCCGTAAAATCTGCTGATGATGTAACAATATATTTCCCATCAGGACTAATTCTGCAGTGTACACAATCGACTTGTGTTTTATATTTAAAATTTGTTTGCCGGTTGCAATTTCAAAAATTTTAGCAGAGTTATCAGAATCAGAAATAATTATGAATTTACCATCAGGGCTAAACTTTGCAGAAGTTATATTTGAACTGAGCCTATTTTTATTCTTGTTTGCACTTTGAATTTCAAATATTTTTTTACCTGTTGCAATGTCGAATAATTTTGATGTGCCGTCAAATGAACCCGTTAAAACAAATTGATTGTCTGGGCTAAATTGCGTTGAACGGATATCATCTGTATGTTGAATAACTAAAATTTCTTTGCCAGAACTCATTTCAAAAATATTTGCAGTTCTGTCCCTCGATCCAACAGCTATATATTTATTATCTGAGCTCATTTCAGCCGAATATGTACTACTTTTATTGTCTTTTTGAAATATTATATTTCCTGTTAGTCGGTCATAGATCTGAACTTTACTTTCAAAATAAGGTTTATCTGAAATTGTAATAATATATTTACCATCAGAATTGAAATTTGCTTTTGTTGATTCTAAATCCGAAAGCATTTCTTTCATTTTAATTTTTATAGATTCTTCAATAATTTTCTTTCGGTCATTTTCAGTTTCGCGATTTTTTTTGTCTTTAGACTTAGATTTAATATTATACTGGATGCTTTTTTCTGAATATTTTTTCTTGAAAATTTCTAAATATTTTTCATCAATTTTTACTATATTGAACAAACTGGTTTTAAAAGTTTCAATGGCTTGTCTTTTTTGATTTTCATTTTCAAATCGATTATTATCAATTCTTAATTTTTCGACAACTAATGCATCCAAATGTTTTAAAATGTCGGATTCAACAGATTGCTTTTCTGATTTATTTTTTAAAGAAAATAAATCAGCACACTGGTTTTGTGAAAAACTAGTGGCTGAATATAACAATGCTGTGAAAATTAAAATGTGTTTCATGTTTATTTCACCATTTTTTGTTGCCAATTTGTACGCGCTGTCGAGTTTGAAAATAATCGTGGGTACAGACTGGGGTTCGACGAAATTAAGGCTTTTTGATCTGCAATGAACACCGCAATTTTTTTGTTTAATACAGACGCCATTGTATCAGCTTCGAATTTCATGTCCTCGATTGTCTTTTTTTCGCGATTATCAATACGATCCATGACTGTACCCAAATCATTTTCGACAACTTTGTAATAAATCATTCCGTTCGCGTCGTAATCGTGTGTGATTTTATAAAAACCATTAAACGATGAATAGAGCTCGGAAAATGCAACCAGATCTGTGGGATCAAATGTGTTTCCCTGTGCACGAATTTCACGGGGCTTAATGCCAGTCAGAATTTTATTTAATAAAACTGATCCTGCAAATTCTTGGGTTAATACAGATATCACCGATCGGTTACTTTCACCCCGCGAATTCATGAAATAATCCGGGAATGCCTGTGGATCTGAATTATGCATTTCTCTTTCAATATTTGATTTTTTAACAACTTCAGAAATGTATGATTGATGAATTTCTGCTAATAATCGTAGTTCGTGTTTTTCTAATTTGTATTGCTTGGCTAATTCATTCAATGGATGAATCATCAGAGGTGATTTTAAGCTCATATCAAATCCTAAATACATCCGGCGATGAAATTCTGATAATGATTTTAATGTCAGCTTATTAATCGAATAGGCTTTGTTTTGAATTCGGTCAAAAATGGGGAAAGCCGTCGAAAAATCACCCAGACTGGTCATAAATTCGCCAGGTGTTGCGTTTGTCGCAATTACCACCGCAATAATATTTGATTTTACGACTTCGTCACCGTCCAACAATTCACGTTCATTTAATAATGACAAGAGCGCCGTTTTTACACCAGCTGGTGCTTTTTCGAATTCATCCAACAACGTAAATAAAACATTTTTTGCCGACATTGAACCTGTGCGATTATAAGTATAACCTTGTCCGTCGCGAACTGCTTTTAAATCAACACGACCAACAACATCACCTTCGTTCGACATCGGATGAAATTGTTTCACCCAGATTCCGTCTTCGCTAATTTTATTTTTTAATAATGCATCGGCTAAAATTGAATTGCTTTGTGAAACCTGTGCTTCTGATAAATTTTTTAATTCTGCTTCCAGAATCATGCGGGACAGCATTGTTTTGGCTGATCCCGGTGGGCCAAATAACATGACGTTTTTGCGATTCAGCATCGACAGATAAATCGATTTAATATTGCTGCCAGCTTCTAAGAAACGGTAACTTAATTCATCAAATGACATTTTAACAGTTAATGCAGCAACGTCTTCGATAGTTTGTCGATCATTACGTTTTAAGGCTGCTGTAACCATACCTTTTAATCTGGCTGCACGTGATTCAAAAATACTTTCAAACCTGGCATAAGCTTCTTTGGTTGCGTATGTGTGTTTAACATTTTTTAGTTGTGCGATCTGTACGTTAACAACATCTAAAAATTCATCATGGGCTTCGGCGATGTCTTTTAATTGTAATTCTGATGATTTTCGGATCGCAATTTCGTTTCCATTTAATAATTTATTCAAACGCCCTGTCATTTTAAATTTCATTGGAATTTCTTTGGTCGCTGATTTAATTTTTTGATTTTGAATTTGACCCAACGTTTTAGCCAGATCAATATATTTGTCTGTTAATGGGTGCAGGTTATCATTCAGCAAAAAATTTCTATCGAATGCGATTTCTTCAAGGACTTCGGGATTGTTTGAAACAATTTTTTTTGTCTGAATGTCATATTTTACAATTCGTAATTCACCTGTTTTGGCTGACACGTATTGAAACAATTCAGTGTTCGGGTCATAATAACCTTCGGATAATTGCAAATTTGAACGGCGTTTGTTTTTTGAATTTGATCCGGTGATCACAAAGCCTTCGTTTGAAATTGATTGAACAAAATGAATTTTATGTCCAAATTCAGGAATAATTGAATCAGGTCCGCCTTGTAAAACTGCGGGCGCAACGTCAATCAGATCTTTGGCTGACATGTTTAATCGGATCGATTCAAACGGCACACCTTGCATTAATTGACGAATTAAAAATGCTGATGTCCACAATTTTAAAACTTTGGATTGCGTACGTGATGAACCTGAAAATGCCGGGAAAAATGCAGCTGCTTGCTGGGTTCCTTTGACTTCTTCCTGAGCTTTAACTAATTTATCTGTGTTAAATCGATCCATTTGCGTTGTGATATCAGTCATTGCTGATAATAACTGATCTGAAATTTTAACCTTATTCATTAATGGGCGAAGTCCCCGAACATCAACAATCGTAAATTTTTTTGATCCTTTCGAAGATTCAATTTTTTCTAACATTAAAAACAAATCATTCGGATCCGCCGATACATTCACCGAATGGACTTTTAACGAAAAGCGATCAATCAACGCACGACGCCCACCGATTTCATGCGGCAATGCTTGCGAAATTAATTCGCCCAATGTCGCATTCGTAGTTGCCGCAATTGATTCCAACATTGTCTGAACAACTTTGTTACCAACCAATGCCTGTCGTTCATTCAGAATTGATAATAATGTCATCTGTAATGAGACTGGGCCTTTTTCAATTTCATCGATGATACCAAATAAAAATTGTTCACTGATTAACGCCTTTGAATAATCAATTTCATATTTACCGTCTTCGACGAATTTAAATGGGTCTGGTCCGCCCAATAATTTCGTTTCGCTCAGTGTGGCATGAAATTGCTGAGTAAATATTTTTTTCTGTGGATCAGTTTCGTTTTTATCATCAGAAATTATTTTTAATAATTCAATTTTAAAAGCCTGTGTGTCTTGGGCTAATTTTTGCTGATCGGCCTTTGTTAAAACATTCACTGTGCGCAATTGCGCTTCGTACAGTTTTCGAATACCTAATGTTTTCGCTCCGCCCCCGGGGCCATCGACCAAAATGTGTTCTTTGGCCATTAATGCTGTCATCGCATAATATAATACGTTATCTAATCCGTGCAGATCAGCAATTAATTCACCAACACCCTGTCGTGAAATTTCCCATGATGCCGATGTTTTTTTTGCCAACATAATATCCGTGGCAACTGCATTTATTTTATTCGAAGTATTAATATTTGAATTGAGAGTTGTTTTAGCATCTAACTTTGCACCAAACAGATTTTCACATTTCGCGCCCGATGCCATTACATTCTGCGATAACAAACTGGTTATCAGCAAATATGACAATTTCAATGGTGCTGTTATAAAAAATGGAGCCTTTGATGTTTTTTGCATAAATACCTCTAATCCAGATATTACAAATTCTGTTCCTGTCAGAATTTGTAATATTGATTTGAGTGTATCAAACTGATGCAGGGACAATTTTAGAATTAACAGGTGTCGAAAAGTAATACAGCAGTTGCTGATTAAGGTCGTGTTTTAACCAGACGAAATCCAACATAGTCATATTTATCATAGAGAGCTGATGCAGTTTGGATATCTAATTCAGCAGAGGCTTTGTCATGGAAACTACTGCCATGTGTTCCGCGCCGGCTATCAATATATGCCCTTTCTTTGGAACTCAAATCAGGCTTATTACGCAAATCAAAATTATAATAATCCCTGTTCCAGTGTACGACATTACCTATCATATCATAAAATGGCTGGCCCTCGATAGTCAGTGGCAATAACTGTGCGACTGCGTGCGTTTTTCCGTTTGAATTTTCTTTGAGCCAGCCATATTGATGCGCTGAAACTTCTGTGACCTCATTTCGACGATTTCTCATAACAAATTCCCATTGAACTTCAGTCGGTAAGTCATAAATATCACCGTGACGATGATCAGGAATAATTTTAATCAATAAATTTTGAATCGCCGGTTCATTTGAAACAGAGAGCAGATTTAATTTTTCTAAAAACGCTGTAATATTCGCTTGCGATACATTTTCAACAGGATGATCAGGATTTAATGTGATCTCAATATTATTAAATTTCAATTTCAAACTGTCGACACCAGATTTGTTGTTCGAGGGACTAATTTTTTTGATCTGAGCCTCACCCATGGCAATTTGTAATCGAGCCCACATCATTTGGGTAAAAGGCGTACTCATTAAATAAAAAGGCTCTGAAATATTGGTTTCAATTGGTGCAGGTTCATTTTTTTTGACTTGTGCAGATAATAAATTTTTAAAGCTTCCAACAATTGATTGAAATAAATTTTTATTTTCAATTTTAACTTTTGGAATATGTCTGTCCATGATAAATTTTCCAGGCAAAATTTGATGGAAAATCATTTTTTGCTTTGCCAGATTGAACGGGTCCATTGAATCTTGGATAATCTGATTTCTAATTTGATCAGACTCTTTTTTTTCAGTTTCGTTTAATTTTGTTTTTTGCCCGTATCTAACAGATTTTTCTGTTAATTTTTTCTTAAAAATGGACAGAAATTTCGAATCAATTTGAATGATGCTGTTTAAGTTTTTAACAAAATATTCAGTAGCCATTTTTTTCTGATTTTCGTTGGTATAAAGCCCAGTATCAAGTTTTAATTTTTCAGTGACTAACAAATCAATATTTCTCAAAATCCCTGTCTCTTCATTTGCAATTGGGAATTGAGCAAATAAATCAGCACATTGGTTTTTTGAAAAACTTGTTATGGAATACAGAAACATGATTAAAATTAAAATATTTTTCATTTTATGCTTTCGAATCTCGAGTTGTATAATTTGTATATTTTTGAAATACCGTCAGGACTTGAATTAATAATATATTGACCGTCCGAGCTAAATTTTGCCGTATAAATCACATTATTAGAGTCAGCTACGTACACAGTCTTTTGTTGATCAATACTATAAATTTTAGTTTTTGCGCTATTTGAGCCAGTGACAATGTATTTGCTGTCAACGCTGAATTCAGCTGATTTTATAAAATCCGTATCCTCTATCTGAAATTCTATCTTACCAGTTTTTGCGTTACGAATCTGAACAAAATTTTCATGATTATAAAGCACAATAATAAACTCGCCGTCACTACTGTATTTAGCAGAATTGACGGTGCTTTCACTTTCAAATTCTAGCTGAGTTTTCTTTGTTGATATTTCAAAAACCTGAACAGCTTGATCTTCAGAACTCGTAATAATTCTTTGACTATCCGGACTGAATTCTGCCGAACTTATATTAGAATCACGTTTGATTTGAAATAATTTTTTGCCTGATACGACATCGTAAACTTTGGCAGTTTGATCATATGAAGCAGTTACGACATATTTACCGTCAGGACTAAATTTAGCCTGATTAACAACGTTAGTATGACTGATTTTAAATTTCTTTTTTCCTGTGGATGCATCATAAACTGTTGCCGTGTGATCAGTTGATGTGACCACAATATACTTACTATCTGGACTGAACTGTATCGAAGTAAATTCAAGATATGTTGATATTTGATATTTCTCTTTTTCAGAGACTATATCATGTACCTTTAAAACATCGCGCGTTGCTGTTGCAACACATTTACTGTCAGGACTAAATTCAGCTAAATCTACAGATCTTCGATGATCAATTTCAAATAACATTTCTTGTGATTTTTTATCGTATATTTTGGCGATACGATCATACGACGCAGTTACAATATACTTGCCGTCATGACTGAATTGAGCTGTGTTAACGGCCCCCGTATGCTTAATTTGAAATAATTTTTTAGGCTTAAATACTTCAGCATTAACCATTTTACGCTCAGATAACTCTTGGCTTTTAATTTTATCTGCAGCTTTTGTTTTAACAATAAAGGCATTTAATTTTGCAGAATATCTTTTTTTAAATTCAGTTAAATATTTGACATCTGATTTTACAATTTCTTTCAGGTTGCTTGCGAAAGTTTCGTTAGCTTGTTTTTTTTGATTATCTATAACATAAAATCCGTTATCGATTTTCAGTCTTTCGACAACTAAAGCATCAATGTGTTTTGAAATTTCAGATTCGCCAGTTTGTATTTTGAATAAATCAACACATTGATTTTTTGAAAAACCAATCACGCAGAAAAATGATATAACCATAATTAAAATATTTTTCATTTTACAGCTTCCTTAATTGAATGATACATTTTGTGCACTTGTGCTGTACCATCACGCGATGCCGTTGCAACATAATTGCCGTCGGCACTGAACTGTGAACTCAAAACACTACCGGAATGTTCGATCTGATAAACTTCCATAGCACGATCGATCGAATAAATTTTTGCTGTTTTATCATGTGATGCAGTCATCACATATTCGCTGTCTGAACTAAAAACAGTCGTATTTATACTGGCTGAATGGTTAATTTCAAATATCAGCTCTTTTTTAATGACATCATAAACTCTTGCCGACTTATCGTTCGATGCTGTTGTAATAAATTTACCATTGGAACTATAATGAACAGAATTTACAGGACCGCCGTGTTCAATATTAAATACGATTTGACCTGATCGAATGTTAAATATTTTTGTTTCGTTTCCAGATGCGATAATAATATTTTTACCATCTGGGCTAAATTCTGCATAATTTATAGAAAAATCAGTTTGAAGCTGCTTAATCAGATTACCTTTTAAGTCGTAAATTTTTAACAGCTTATCTATTGACGCGGTTAAAATATACTTTCCATCAGTGCTGAATTTTACCGATGACACATCATTTTTGTGTTTAATTTGAAACATTTTTTTCTTACTAAGCATAGAATAAATTTTAGCTGTTGAATCCTCTGATGCAGTCATAATATATTTGCCGTCAGGGCTAAATTCAACAGCTGTTATTAAATCGGTATGGTTAATTTTAAATAACATCTTTTGAGTCGCTAATTCATAAATTTCAACAGGTGCACGCCAGCGCGCGATCACGACATGTTTGCCATCCGGACTAAACTTCGCAGCATATGTCGCATTCATACCGGCACGACGAACAAATTCAAATTTAAAAACTTCTTTTTTTGAAATAACATCGTAAATTTTTGATATATTATCATTTGATGATGTCATCACGTACTTGCTGTCTGCACTGAATTCAACAGTATTCACATAATCACCGTGTTCAATTTGAAAAATTTCTTTGGGGTCAAAATGTTTTGTTTGATCGATAATTTGATTTCTTTTTTTATTTTCATTTCTGTTTTCCACATTTTCTGTTTTTAATCGGATTTTATAATCAATGTTTTTTTGACTGTATTTTTCTTTAAATAGAGTCAGATATTTCGAATCAATTTTAATAATGTCGTTTAAGATTCTGATGAAGTTTTCACCCGCTTGTTTTTTCTGACTGCTATCGGCAACATAATAACCAGTATCCAGTCGCAATCTTTCGTTAACTAAAACATCAATAATTTTTAATATTTCAGAATCAGTTGATCTGAATAAATCGACACACTGGTTTTTTGAAAAACTAGCGGCTGATAAAAATAATATTACCAAAATTAATATATTTTTCATTTTGCAGCCTCAATTCCTGAATTGTACAGCTTATAAATAGTCGCATTAATTTGATATGATCCAATATTCGCAATTTGACCTGTAATCGATGAATTTGTAACGACGTATTTGCCATCAGAACTTATATCAAATGAATATATTGATTCATTGTTTGCTGCATTAATTTGAAAAAATGATTCTTTGCCACTGATTGTTTCGTAAATTTTGATAGTTTCACTATCTAACATAGTAACGATAAATTTACTGTCTGGTGTATATTTTGTCTGATTTAAATCATGCTGTAGTTTAAATTTGAATATTTCTTGACCGCTTAAAATATCATAAACATTCGCAGTACCATCTAACATTTGTACAGTTACGTATTTATCATCTGGACTCAATTTAGGAGCAGCCATTTTATCAACAGATTGTATACTTGACAATTCTGATCCATTAGATAAATCGTAAATAATGATTTTATCATCAGTTTTAAACTTAGATTCAATTCTGACGATGATGTATTTTCCGTTGTGACTTGAGTCCACGCTTAATATTTTATCTTTGTATTCATAATTTAATATTTCTTTGCCATCAATTGCATCATAAATTTTTAATTTATGATCTTTGGTTACAGAAATAATACTGCGCCCGTCAGAGCTGTATTTGACAGATTTGTAGTTTGAAATTGAATTCGTTAAAAAATTGCGAATTGCTGCGAAATTGAGTGCTGATTTAATCTGAAATATTTTACGTCCAGTTGCTAATTCAACAACCTCGATCGCATCTGATTTTGAAATGACAATTGCAGACTGACCGTCAGCACTGATGTTGTTTGATAGAAAATATTCATTATTCATAGACTGAAATTTTAGTGATTTTGATGACAATTCAAAAAAATTGACGCCCTTCCCCCATACTGTTGTCATTACAAACTGGCCATTACGACTAAATTGAACTTTTTCATGACCATCAGAACGCTTAAAATCAAATACAACTGCGGCATTTAAAATATTATATACTTTTTGCGAATGATTGTTGTCATTAAACGTTACATATTTATTGTCACTACTTATTTCGGCATAATATATACCACCCTTTTGATTGACTTCGAAAACTTTTCGACCAGTTGCAGTTTCAAATATTTTCGCAGTGCCGTCTAACGATCCAGCAAGAACAAACTTTCCGTCAGGACTGAACTGAGCTGTTTGAATTGATTCTGTATATTTTGACAAAAATACCTGCATTTGAGTTTCAACTTGAACAACTTTGATAGTTCCATCCTGAGATCCAGACACAACATACCTGCCATCAGGACTAAATTTTACGACAGTAATATACTGTGAATGTCTGATTTTAAAAAATTCCCGCGGGTTAAAAAATTCAGTTTCTAAAAACTTTTTGATCTCATTTTTTTTGTTGTTCGCTTCCGTATCACGCTTTTTTGATGCTAAAGAAATGTTTTGCGATTTTTCTTTGTATTTTTCTTTAAACAACTTCAGATAATGCGCGTTTATATTTATAATTTGATTCAAGCCCTTGATGAAAAATTCAGTGGCTAGCTTTTTTCGATTGATATCCGTATCCGTGCCAATATCAATTTGTATTTTTTGTTCAACTAAAAGATCTATATGTTTCAAAATTTCAGATTCATTCATTTTAGATTCTTGTTTTTTGTAGACTGATTCAAATAAATCAATGCACTGGTTTTTAGAAAAACCTGTTATACAATAAAACGACATTAACGCGACGATCAACTTTTTCATCAACTATCTTTAAGTACAAAACTGGGGCCGTGCAGGTTCTATATCTTTGACCTAGTTGCCTCATATTGAAACGACAGCTGATTTGCTGTTTACAGCTGTCAAAAAAAAATACATAAATTGAAACGAAATCAGGCGCAACTGATCTGAAGTTCGGCCCTTTGTTTGCAAAACACATATATATGAAAACAATTTTCGGCAATCCCATTATGAGTCGCTCGATCAAAAACATGGTTTTTATTTTTCTGATGATGGCATCCATAACTTCTGAAGCACAGAACAAATGCAGCCAACTCTTTAAATCTAATGGTCATGTCGAACAAAATCAAATCAATGAATTAACTGTATATATAGATAATGTTCTGAATTTATTAATTACAAATCCGTTAATTAAAAATAAAACTCATCCACGCAAACATCATTTAGGAAATATTGATCAATTAGGTAAATTTCAAAACGAAATGTATACGGCATTCCCTCAGTTGCGTCGACTCGAGGTCATAAAACTGACTATAGACAAAAATCGCGAACTGATTACTGAAAAACAGTTCCGACTTTATTTAACTTCGACATATAATCAAATGCAAACTCGTTTCAAAGACAATCCGGTTTCGGCAATTCATTTATGGGCCTTCACAGATTCTATGCAAATTATCAAAAGCTTAATCCCATATATTAAGCCGCCCGATCAGAAAAAAGATGATCAGAAAAAAGATGATCAGAAAAAAGATGATCAGAAAAAAGACGATCAGAAGAAAGACGATCAGAAGAAAGACGATCAGAAGAAAGACGATCAGAAGAAAGACGATCAGAAGAAAGACGATCAGAAGAAAGACGATCAGAAAAAAGACGATCAGAAAAAAGACGATCAGAAAAAAGATGATCAGAAGAAAGACGATCAGAAAAAAGACGATCAGAAAAAAGACGATCAGAAAAAAGACGATCAGAAAAAAGACGATCAGAAAAAAGATGATCAGAAAAAAGACGATCAGAAAAAAGACGATCAGAAAAAAGATGATCAGAAAAAAGACGATCAGAAAAAAGACGATCAGAAGCAGGAAAAAAAGAAACTCGACGAAGAAAAAACTGATAAATATGATGTCCATAACAAAGATTTACAAGACGGTGGAAAATCAAGTCCGCAGTTTGCAATATTTTACACCGTCCCCGCGCCAAAAAAATTATTAAAAGATATGGCCTTTGATAATGTGGATCAGCAATTGATTAAATTGCCACATTTACGTCAAGTTCAAACTCAAAAATTAACTATTTATACAGAACAAACAAAATTTAACGAATCTATGATCATGATCAATCAGCAAGAAGCCATGAAATTAACGTTACCCGTACCCTACGGCGTACAGCCGGCCGTTGGCGATTACGGTTCATACCGTGTTGTTGAAACATTGTCCGGCGAATATTCTGTGTTTTCAAAATCGACATTACAACCATTGCCTAAAAAAATTAAAATCGGATTAATACCAATTCAAAAAATTAATTTAAGTGCAGCTGAAATCAATCATTACACACAGAAAAGTCACATTAAAAAAACAGATTGGCCAGATCATGTTCAAAAAGGCATTGATTATTCATTGATCGAAAAAACAGCCCAAGATAAAGTCAAAATTTTAAGCCAATGGTTTCAGACCGATGGACCTTATTTGTACAACAGTCGAAACAAAGATATCGAAGCCAAATATGATGAAATTCAAAAAAATATTGCAAAAAAATCTTTAACTAAACCATTTGAATTGGTTTTAGCCGAAGAAACGATGTTTAACTGTGACGGCGCCGCACTGATTGGCGCAAGACTTGTTCGTGATTATTTACAAATTCCTGCGCGCGTCGCCGGTGGGCGCACAATGGGTGGCGTATTGGGTAATAAAAATGGCGCTTTGTACAGAGCTATGAATCTAAATGATCCAAAACATGCTTGGGTTGAAGTATTTATCAGCGGCGAATGGATTCCATTTGATTTTACACCAACTAAAAATGCGCCTAAATCAAATAGTGAAAATCAGGACAAGAAAAAACAAGATCCAAATGATTCTGAAGCACAGCAAAAAGATAAATCTGAACAAAAAAAATCAGATTCTAAAGACGATCAAAAAGACAAATCAGATCAAAAATCTGATTCCAAAGAAAAAGGCAAAGAAAAGGGCGAAACATCAGATTCAAAAGAATCAGGCGACCCATCAAAAGGTGGTGGCGGTGAAGGAAAATCAGACGGCGGCGAATCCGATGGTAAAAAAAATGAAGGCCTGATCAGTCAAAAGAAAAAAAATGATGGCAAAGATGTCAAACCTCAGACAGAATCCGATTCTAAAAAATCTGACGACAAAGCATCAGACAAACCTACAGATTCCAAAAAAGAATCTACAAAATCCGATTCCGATAAAAACAAATCCGATTCAAAAACAAAAAAACAAGAACTCAAAGAACATGACACAAAATCAATTTCAAACGAAGTTTTTGAATTACCAAAAAATTACGATTCCCCGATGGGTGCGTTTTTCAGACAAAATCTGGTTGATTCGATCGATTTGTTTTTAAAAAAAGGCCCGGTCGTTTTTATTAAACAAACATTGGATGTCGCCATCGAAAAAGCATCGCAATTCACAAATTACACTGCAGAAACAAAAATGAATTTGAATAAAATTTTAGATTCATTCACACGAGAAAATGACAAATCGATTGATGAGATTTTAAAAGACGCCAAAGTTTCTGCTTACAAAAGCCCTACATTAACTCATCAAAAATTAAAACTTATTTTGGGTTATTACGAATCAAAATCTGCATTACAAAAATTATCAGCTGATGAAAAACAATTTGTCAGTCAACTGCAACATTTAATTAAAAATTTTTCTGAATATCGTCATAAAAATTCAAGCCAACACCAATTGGTCGATGACATGTTATCCAATTTGCCTGGTAAAATTTTACGTGATCACATTTTAAAAAAATCACCCATAGCTCAGTCGATTGGCTCAGTTGACCAGCAAACATTATTTAATGAAATTACCAAAGGCAAATGGGCGGGCGCATACCAAGCATCACTGGTTAATAAATATTTTAATTTCTTTCTGAATTCAGAAAAAGAATATAAATCAAGACGTATCCAAACAGCCCTTAGGTCATATACCCGCGAACGAAAAAGCGAAGGCCTGGTCACCGCCGGCATCAAAGACATCGCAGATTTCCAACGTTGGATATTAGATCCCGAAATCGGCACTGATGCTGCTATGACATTTTTAGGAAAATTAATCAAAGATGAACAATACATGATGGGCAATCGCCAAATGGTCACCGTATCTGGACGAACAACACCGATTGAACGCAAACACACAAACGTATTTTTTGATATCAGTGGTTCTATGGGTGGACAAAAGGCCAACATCCAAGCCAGCGCTATTGCGGCCATGGTTGATCAATTTTTATCAGAAACAGATCCCTTCGGAAAACCATTACACACGGTGATGTTATTCCCATTCGGCAGCAACGTTCGAACGGGAGTCTATGTCAGCACCAAAGAACAGGCTGAAAAAGTCATTTTATCATTTTTAAACACAGCCACAGATTCAAACGATGGCACTGAATTTCAGCCATGCTTTGATCGCCATTTCGAAGTCATTCGCAGACTTGCAACAGACAACGAATTTAAATTTAAATTAAAAAAATCGAATATGGTTTTAATCACTGACGGCGAAGCCAATGTTGATCTGAACAAAGTCCAAAAAGATTTGAATGCATTACCTGCAGATATGAAAACATTTTTTAATTTGGTCGTGCTTGGCGGCAAAGCCGGTGATGATTTAAAATCAATTGTAGCTGCGACAAATACTGAAAAATCAAAATCAATGATCACTGAAATCAGTGATCAACAAATGAGTCAGTTCAGTCAGGAAGCTCAAAATCCAAAAATTGATCCAAACGCATTTATTTATGATAATTCCAAAGGTGTTGTTTCTGCTGATATTATTCAAGGGGTGCAATCATTAAAATTACCGACAACACAAAATTTAGCAACTATCACAAATGATTTACAAATTTTTAAAAATGAAATCAAAGGCTTTCCAACAATTGAATTAAAATCAGCCTTGTTGATCCGTGAAGTTGATCGTTTGATTCTGCAATATCAAAAATCAAATCCAACACGTGATGCGAAATTAAAAACAACAATGACTGTATTGACGAATTATCAAAAATGGGGCGGAAATCCATTATCACGAGTCAGTTACGCCGAAGAAATGATTCTGCAAAAACTGATTGATGAAACAGATAAATAAAATTTAAAAAATACATTTTAAATAAAAAAAGGGAGCGATTTTCATCACTCCTTTTTTATTTATGATTGAATTAAATAACTGATTACGGCGCGCAGAACGGTGCTGTTGGCATAATCTGGCACAAGATAGCACATAATTGCGGATCACCCAATGGACATTGTCCTGGAGTCCCTGGAGTTCCAGGATTGCCTGGGTTTCCTGGAGGATTCGATGGTGGCGTTGCTGTAACTTGGCCAACATTCATGTCTAATGATGTCACTGAGTTACCAGAAGAATCTGTCGCTTTGACAGTTACAGTACCCTGCTTCAAACCTGTCAATAATCCCGCTGCATTCACCGTTGCAATATTTGCGTCTGATGACACAAAATTCACAGCGCCTTTTGCATTTTTCATTTCTAATTGTAAAGTGGCATTCACTTCAACAGTTGCAGCAGCTGGAACAATCCATGCTTTTTGCGATAACAAAGTGTCAACAGCTGACAAAGCATCGATTCGGCAATTACACGCTGTTTGAATTTTAACTTTGGCGCCCGTCATCTGTAACAATGATCGTACTTCTGCACCCGTTAACTTGGGGTCCTGAGCTTTTAAAAATGCAACTAAACCAGCAACTAATGGCGTCGCCATTGATGTTCCAGACAAGTTATCATATTTATCACCTGGTAATGTCGACATAATTGCATCACCTGGAGCTGATAATGAAACTTTTGATTTACCGTAATTTGACCATGATGGTTTCGCATCATTTGAATCCGACGCTGCCACAGAAATCATATTCGGAGTTCCTGCATTTGTTGGATAATATTCTGATGTATCGTTATTTTTTCCATCATTTGCTGCTGCAGCAACAAAAATAATTCCTGCTGCTTCAGCGCGACCGATGGCTTCGACCAATGGCTTCGCTGTTGATAATGGCACAGCCGCGCCCCATGATGCTGAAATAACTTGTACGTTTTTAGCAATCGAATAATCAATCGCTTTGATCGCACCTTCAAGATCACCAGATCCATCTGCACCCAAGAAACGAAGTGGCATAATTGAAACTTCAGGGCTCATTCCCGTTGTTCCGCCATCAATTAATCCAGTTGCACCAACAACACCAGCACAGTGTGTACCGTGACCTGGGTTTGACTGGGAAACTAAATCCATTGGATCAGCGTCATTATCGCGAAAATCAAATCCAGGAACCATATTCGGAGCCAAATTTTTGTGATTATAATCAGTTCCTGTATCAATGACTGCTAATAATACATTTTTAGAACCTTTATTACCAGCACGCTTCCATGCCGCTTCTGCATTAATTTTTGTTAATGCATACTGAGTTTTTAAAGCCTTCATGTCGACTGGCGCAGAAAAAGCATATAATTTGAAATTTGGAACAACATACTCAACATTTTTGTCAGCATAGAAAGCTGCAATTGCGCGAGCTTGTGATTTTTGATTACTTGAAAGATTTACTTTCAAAAGTTTTCCAGCTTTGTGCTGACTACGAACTTCAATGCCCGACGATTCAGTTTGCATTGAAACAATTTTATTTACTGCTTTTTCATTTTTATATTTAATCAGAAATTCTGCTGCATTAACAGAAACCGATAAACCCATTGCAACCGTAAAACCCAGAACCGCTTTGAAAGCTTTCTTTGATTGAATCATATTCCCTCCATGTGAATAAACTCTAAGGTTCCAACATGGAACCATTTTTAATTTCATAAATCGTATCCTGACCAAATCTTAAAAATGTAGTAAATAATACTCCTAACGCAGCTGGACTTTCGTATTGTTAAGTTACAGCACCGCGCAATTAGCTGAATAATAAATTTGTTGTCCTAATATATAGTTTGTTTTTCAAATAGCATGTTCAAAGGAACATAATAATGAATTATTTAGAAATTTTAATTTTATCTGCTGTCGAAGGCTTCACCGAATTCATCCCCGTTTCATCAACAGGGCACTTAATCTTGGTCGGTCATTTTTTAAAACTTGAACATACTGAATTTTTAAAAGCCTTTGATGTGATCATTCAGTTCGGAGCAATTGCCGCGGTCATTTATTTGTACCGACAACAATTTCTGAAGGTCGACCTTCAATTTTATAAAAAATTATTGATCGGTTTTATCCCCGTTGCAGTTATCGGTTTTTTAGCCAAAGATCTCATTTCATCA
The DNA here is from genome assembly GCA_031428135.1 of Pseudobdellovibrionaceae bacterium. Taxonomy (GTDB): domain Bacteria; phylum Bdellovibrionota; class Bdellovibrionia; order Bdellovibrionales; family Bdellovibrionaceae; genus Pseudobdellovibrio. The sequence goes on from JANPOT010000002.1 coordinate 41,074, forward strand.
TTATCTGAAAATACGACTGTCGTCGCCTGGTCACTGATTATCGGCGGCATTATTTTACTCTATGCAGATTCTATGTTCAAAAAATCTAGCTCAGAAAATATTACAGATTTAGATTCATTGAAAATTGGTTTTTTTCAGTGCTTAGCTCTGATCCCCGGTGTTTCCAGATCTGGAGCCACCATTTTAGGAGCACAATCGCTGGGCTTTACAAAAAAAACAGCTGCCGAATTTTCATTTTTTTTAGCCGTGCCCACGATGGCCGCTGCTACGATATATAAATTATGGAAAATTCGACATATCATCCAAACAGAGCACATTTTACAACTGACAGCTGGTATTGTTTTATCGTTTATTTTTGCAGTGATTGCTATACGTTTTTTTATTTCATTAATACAAAAATATGGCTTTCGCTGGTTCGGCGTGTATCGTATTATTTTGGGCCTGGCTGTGCTTCTCTTTTTTAAATCTTAAGGAATTTTATGGAACATTTGACAAACTCGGCATCTTTTATTTCTGGTGAATTTGAACAAATTATGAATTCTGTTGTTGTTTCGATACCGAACTGGAAATGGCTTTTTATAATTTTGGGATTTTTATTTTTATATTTAATCCGCGGTTTCCTAATGACAGGACTTCGCGCTTTAAAAAAATCACAAAAGCGATTAACTGAAAAAAATATTTTTTTAACAAACTTTTATAATCTTGAAATTGAAAAAAGCATCAGCTTGATACTGATTGCTATTTGTTCCATGGTTTTGATTGAAAATCTTGACCTCACCACAAACCTTGAAAAATATTTTCTTATTTTCTGCAAAGTCGTCTTGGCTTACAATGCAATTTCATTAGTTTATTTAGCAACAGATGCTTTTGGATTTGTCATGCAAGCATGGTCAGCGAAAACATCTTCTCAAATTGACGACCAACTGGCTCCGCTGGCGACGAAAACACTGAAGGTACTTGTTGTTATTGTTGGGGCACTGATTGTCCTACAAAATTTTGGAGTTAATGTCACAGCCCTGCTTGCTGGTCTGGGCATTGGTGGCGTAGCTCTTGCCTTCGCGGCTCAGGACACTGTTTCAAACGTCTTCGGTACAATCACAATATTATTGGATTCACCATTTAAACTGGGCGACCGTATCAAAATTTTAGATGTGGATGGCAATGTCATCGAAGTCGGGTTCAGGTCAACTCAGATCCGAACTCTTTATAATTCTGTGATTACTATTCCAAATTCTGTCGTTGCCAAAGAGAAAATTGATAATTTAACGGCTCGTGAAAACGTATTTCGCTTTCGGGTTGTTTTGGGCTTTACATACGCAGCAACACAAGAACAAATTCAAAAATTTTCTGAACATGTGCGCTATTTTTTAAAACAAGAGCAAATCGTCGACCAAGAGCGCGTCGTTGTTCATTTTACTGATTTTGCAGAATCATCGATGAATGTTTTGGTTAACTTTCATTATAAAATAAATGATGCGGCCATGGAAACTGCGACAAATGAAAATTATTTATTCCAGATCAACAAAATAGCCAACGACCAAAATTTGGCGTTTGCATTTCCAACACGCACATTGGTCATTGAAAACAAACCGAATGTCTTTTGATTATTTTTTAATTTTTCGCAACTGATCTAAAAAGTTTTTGTAATTGGTATAATGAAAATCGGATTCTTCACTAACAACTTGCACGCGATGTTTATTTTTTTGATCTTCGACCAATGAACACATGATTTGATATTTGTTATTTTGAAATTCGACGCTGACGATAAAATACCCAGAAACCCAGTCTGGAATAATATCTTTGAAATAAATCCCACCTTCGGACAAATCAACAGTTTTAGAAGCAAACATTTGGTTATGGCCTTCGATAACAACGTTGATTTCAATTTCAATTCGATCATGCAACCTAGGCAATATTATTTTTTTACGCTTAACTGTGAAATAATCATCGACACGATCTGTTGTTGTATCGATGATCACATCAGGAAAATGATTCTTATTTTTTCCCGTATCTGAAAAAAACTGAGGAAATTTGATGGGGTCCATCAATTCCCATTTTTTTTCAGTTAACTGACAAATTGAAATGAATTTGATTTCATTGGGCGTTATTGAATTCATCAACAGCTGAACTTCACGTTCATTCAGACCGTACAACGTCCAACCTTTAAAAGAATTGTTTAATGCCCACATCTATTTCAAATTATTTCTTAGGTTTCTTAATTTTTTCAGTTTCTAATTTAATTTTTTCTGCCTCAGCATTTGAACGCACTGTTTCCATTTTTATTTTTGATTCTTCAGCCTGTGATTTCATTTTTTCGATCTCAGCTGTTAATGATGTACGTTCTTTTTCAAGGCTAATGGCTTCTTTTTTAAATCTTTCAATATCCGATTCATTTTTTTTGATTTCTGCAGATAATACAGCCTGTGTTCGTTTTAATTGCGACATTTCTAAATTCATCTGTGCTGCCGTTTTCTGATAACTGGCCCGGTCTTTTTCAAGCTGCATACGTAATGATTGGGCTTGTTCACGAATTTTCGTTTCGTCTTTTTGCGCCTGATTCAGTATTGATTTTTCATCTGATAATTTTTTCTGCAAATCTTTGGATTGATCTTCGATTTTTTTATTTTCGTCTTTTAATTTTGCTGTTGTTGCAACAGTGATTTGCGATTGGGCTTTGAATTTCGCAATTTCAGCATCTGTACGTTTATTTTCTGCATCTAATTTTGTTTTTTCCTGAGCCAATTTTGCATCGGACATTTTCGCATCAGCAGCTGATTTTTGCGCATCAGCTGTTGCTTTCGCTAATTTTGTTTGCGCTAATTTTTGATCGTTCTGCGCTTGAACGGCATCTTTTTGTGCCTTTAACGATGCCGCTGTCATATTTGCAGACTGTTTTTCTTGATCGCGTGCCTGGCTATCTAGCTCTTTGTTTTTTTGTTCTGCAATTTTTTTCTTATCATTTGCTTCAGCTGTTTGCTTTGCTAAAATAACTGATTTTTCTTTAAGACCGGCAATTTTTTGTTCGAATTCGACTGATGACTTCTCTGCTAATTTTTGATTTTTTTCAGCCTCGGCGATTTCTAATTTTTTCTGGGCTGTTTCTTTTTCAAATGCTGCCATTTCTTTTTTTAAATCAGCTTCGATCGCTTTTGATTTTTCAAAAGATTTTTTAGCCGTCGTTTTTGCAGAATCTGCATTTTTACGCTCTGATTCTAATCGTTTTTTTGCTTCTCCAGATTCAACCTTTGCGGCTTCGACATCGGCTTGCGCTTCTTCAGCTTCGATCTGCGCACCTTCAACATCGGCTGCATAGATAACAGGTGCCTGTGCTAAAATTAATAATCCCGTAATTAAAGCGATTCCATTTTTTTTCATATTTCGTTTTTCCTTGTTGTTGTTATTTATGTATTATTTGTATTATTTGACGACTGCTGTTTTTTTTGTTTTATTCCAAAAGTACTTATCCATATTGGTAAATATTTTTCGAAAACCAAGAACTAACATTTCATCATGGGCTGCTTGCGGTGTCCATTTTTGATTCAGGACTCGGTAAATCGCAGAAACTAACCCCGTTCGGTCCCGACCATGTTGACAATGAATAAATATTGGAAAATTTTTTGGATCTGACATCACATTTAAAATTTCATTAATTTGTGCATCAGTTGGCATTGCCCACGGATCCATAGACTGTGATATGAATTTAAAACCCAGTTTTTCGGCATAGGCCTTTTCAACCGATACAACTTGGGCGATATTTTCAAAATTAATAATCGTTTTATAACCACTTGATCTGAGCTGGTCTAAATCAGACTTTGATGGACGGCCTCCGCGAATAATATCCGGCGAAATCGTTTGTTGATTTGGAATTAACGCAAAAATTGATTGGGACAATACAAGCGTAACTAATATAAAAATCATTTTTTTCATACTGCCATTTTGCGCCACTGTAAATTGCTTGGACAGTCAAATCGAATAAAACCGCATAAGATCTTGGCCAAGGTCTTGCTCTAAATAGAAGTACCCCCATGGCGGTTAGGTCTTACCCCCCCCAAGCCTAGCCGTCTTTTTTTTTCCTTCTCCACCATTTTTCAGTCACAATCTAAAAATGATCAATTTTAAACTTCCAAATTTAATTTTCATGTTATTTTTTTTCACCAATATAGTTATTTTTGCCAATACTGATTCTACGCAGACACCATCAAAAGAAAAATTTCAAATCATCATCGACCCAGGGCATGGCGGTAATGATATCGGGGCTTCGAATCATCAAACCAAAGAATCTGTTTTAGTTTTATCCATTGCCAAAAAAATTGAATTGATCATTCAAAAAAATGAACCCCAGTTTATGGTGACTCTGACACGCAAAAATAATTCCTATTTAAGCCTGGCCAACCGACTTAAAAACGAACCGGCTGATTTGTTTTTAAGTCTTCATGCAAATTCATCGATTTCAAGTAAAGTCGAAGGTCTTGAAATTTATTTACAGACAGAACAGAAAACAAAATCAACAAACGATCACAAATCAACTGTTGAATCGATTGTCCAAGATTTAGAGTCTGTCGGGAAAACACGTTACAGCCTGCAATTTTCAAAACAGCTTCACAAAAATTGGCTTCACAGCCCCGCTGTGATTCGGCGATCACCATTTTTTGTTTTAGAAAAAACTAAATTTCCTTCTGTTTTAATTGAAATTGGCTTTTTAACAAATATCAACGAGGCCAAAAAACTGGCGACTGACGAATATCAAAATTTAATTGCTGAAACCATTGTCAAAACGATTGCTGATTACAAAAAATCAATTGAATAATTTAATGACTTTCGGTCGTTAAACATTGAAAATAGAGTATAAACTTTTTGACAGAATAAGAGACGACAATGATGCAAAATATGATTCGTTCAGACAAACGACAATTCAACCAACTGCGCGATGTTAAAATCACAGCCAATGTCACTGAATACGCCGAAGGTTCTGCCTTGGTTGAATTTGGAAAAACCAAAGTCTTGTGCACAGCTACTTTTGAATCCAAGGGCCCATCGTGGTTGCAAAATACCGGAGCTGGTTGGGTCACTGCCGAATATGGAATGTTGCCCAGATCAACACACACACGTATTAAACGTGAAAAATCAATGACTGGCGGCCGCACCCAAGAAATCGCAAGGCTCATCGGGCGCAGTCTCAGATCTTGCGTAGACTTGAAAGCTCTGAATGAAAAACAAATTATCGTCGACTGTGATGTGTTGCAAGCTGATGGCGGAACCCGTACGGCTGCTGTGACTGGTGGCTTTGTCGCTTTGGCGCTGGCGCTTAAAAAATTACATGCTTTGGGTGAAATTAAATCCTTAGCTTTGAAAAATTATGTTTCAGCCATTTCTGTGGGACTCCACGAACAGAATGGAATTCTGACTCCAATTTTGGATCTGAATTACGAAGAAGATTCTGATATTTCAACGGATATGAATTTTGTGATGAATAATAAAAATGAATTTATCGAAGTCCAAGGGACTGCCGAAGACGGTTCGTTTTCACGCCAACAGTTGTTTGAATTAATGACTGTCGCCGAAGGCGGATGCCATGAACTGTTTAAACATCAGCAAAAAATTGTTGGTGAATTCTTCCCTTTAGTTTAAGCAAGTTAAGGATGTAAAATGGAAATCTGGATCGCGACTGGCAACAAAGGCAAACTCGATGAATTTAAACTGGGTTTAAAGCCTGTTATCGCATCGATCCCAGATTCGAAAATTTTTTCTCAAAGTGACTTGAAAAATTTTTCTCCGATGCCAGAAAACGGCGACACGTTTGTTGCCAACGCACGAATCAAAGCTAAATCCTTAAAAGCCATGAAACCAAATACTTGGATTATTGCAGATGATTCCGGACTGGAAGTCACAGGCCTTAATAATTTACCAGGTATTCATTCAGCCCGCTATGCAGGACCGCATGCACGTGATTCTGAAAATGTCGCAAAATTATTAAAAATGATGCAAATCAGAAATGTATCGCCACGAACGGCTCAGTTTAAATGTGTGCTAGTGATATACAACCCCGAAGGCACTGAATTTATTTTCGAAGGCGAATTGACTGGCCTGATTACACAAAAGCCCGTGGGACTTCTGGGTTTTGGATACGATTCCGTATTCATACCCACTGGCGAAACTCAAACATTAGCAGAACTGGGTCCTGGTTATAAAATTCAAAAATCACACAGAGCCGTTGCCCTGGAACAGTTTTTAAAACAAATTATTAAATCATAATTAACTGACAGCTACATCACTGACATCAACGGCTTAACTAAAAATTCCATCAATGTTTTCGGCGGCAACTCGTCAGCTGAAATTTTTTTCATGAATGGCAAAACATCAGTTTTAATTTGATTCTTAAAATCTGTGATAACAGATTTTTCATTCAACAACATTGAAAATTCAGTATCATGAATAAAACTGCGTTGATTTAAATTGACCGACCCTAAAATTAAATTTTGATCATCGATTAAAACAGATTTAACATGTAAAATGCTGATTGGATTTTGATAAAAATGAATCTGATAATCATTTATAATTTGACGAACCGATCTGTACACCGCTGGTTGCATAATGAACGGCATAAAATCACCTTCAACGATTAAATTCGTGTAAATTTGAATATCAATGCCTCGTGATTTCGCCTGATCCAAAGCATTTTTAATTTTTGTCGTCAAATTTAAATACGGCGAAATTATAAAAATTGATTTTCTGGCATTTTGCAATAATTCAATATAATTTTTCTCTAATATGTTTTTTGAATCACCAAATGGGTTCGAATAAATATGAGATCCGTTTTGATTCAATTTGATTTGATTTTTTTGATTCAGTTCAAATTGTTGTTCATTAAAATTTAATAAATTCAACGTTAAGTTTTTAAATTGATCGTTATTTTTGATTTCAAAATCCAAATCATCGAAATAAACCCAGCCATAGCCTTGATCTGAGTCCCATTGAACGATGTCGTTATATTTTTTATTATCCGGTTTTTGTGTATAAAAATATTGTTCGGATAAATTTCTGCCGCCAGCGATGAATGAATTATATTCAGGTTGTTTTTCTGAATACGTTAACATCACTTTGACGTGGTTTGTTCGATGAATGTTTGCGTAGGCGCCTTTGATGTCAAAATGATCAGGCTTTTTTTCATAGATATTGATGTGTGCTGATGGAAATTTGAATTTAAAATTTTCAATCATTTGTCCATCTTTTTGAAAAATCAAATTTTTACTGGTCATGAAATAAATTTTTGTTCCGCGTTCGGCGTGAAATTCAAGCCCCCGCATCATTGTGCGACCGACAAAATCATTCACGATTTGTAATGTGTCTAAAACGATTAAATCTAATTTCGGCGCACGTGATAAATCAATTGTCATATTTGGATTTTTATCTAGATATTCAGTCCATGACAAATCACGACCAAATAAAGCTTTGAATCTGGCGCTGAGTGAAGCGTATGGATTTTTTAATATTCGTGGATTTAAAATCGATTTACCGTCAGAGCTCAAACTCTGATTTTCTCTTAAATTTGAAATCGCCTTATAAAGTTGCGATTCAGGTAAAATTAAATACGTGTTTGAATCATATTTAATTTGGCATTGATTATCTGATTTTTGTAAATTCAAAAATGTTCTTCGACTATTTTCCGCCGAATTATAAATTGATAAGTCTCCGCGTTGAATCAGTTTTTGCTTTGAACCCTGTATAATCCGCACTTCTGAATCACAATCCAGCTCGATACGTAAATCATTCCGTGGTGAATCTGATGAATTGACCCCAAATTCTGAACTCAAAAGTAATTCCAAAAATCCTGCACTTGGTACAGTCACTTGGAACGATTCGCTCCGCTCAGGACTGATTTTAAGCCAAGCTGATGGTTCAATTTGGATTTGGGCTTTGGGTTGTGCCTGAGCAAAATTTTTGAACACGATTGTCAAAAAAACTGACACCAGAAATGCCTGTAAAATGATTTTATACGAATTGACTGCTTTGTTTTTCATCTGATTTTGTAAATTGCAACAGGGACGCCAAAATTGTGTTTCAACTTGAGACAATATGGCAAATCCGCGCGACATATAAAATTTAGGCCTACCTTAATCAAAATCCACTTGCTACACTTTCCACACCAAACCCATACCCCAATCAGAGGATTTTGCATGACACCAAATCTTTCTCGAAATTTAAAAAACTCATCGAACCCGAACGACCCTAATAATTTCAAAATTTTTGCCGGTAATACAAATCAACTGCTGGCAAAACAGGTTTGTGAATTGCTGAATGTCCCCTTCGGCCATAGCCAAGTGAATTCATTTTCTGATGGAGAAATCCAAGTCGAAATCAAAGAAAGTGTTCGGGGAAAACATGTGTTTGTTATCCAAAGCACTTGCCCACCGGTGAACCAAAGCTATATGGAATTATTTATTATTTTAGACGCATTAAAACGCGCATCGTCCGCTTCAGTGACCGCTGTCATTCCATATTACGGTTATGCTCGCCAAGACCGCAAAGTTGCTCCGCGCGCGCCGATATCAGCAAAATGTATGGCAGACCTGTTAACAACAGCCGGTGCAGATCGCGTTGTTTCAATTGATCTACATGCTGCTCAAATTCAAGGCTTTTTTAATTGTCCGTTTGACCACTTATTTGCCATACCGACTTTGGCGAAATCATGGATCAAGCAATTTGGCGAAGGCGATCAATTCGTGACCGTCAGCCCTGATGCAGGTGGTGTCGAACGCGCCCGTGCATTCGCAAACCGCATTAATTCAAGCCTGGCCATCATTGATAAACGCAGATCAGCGCCGAACGAGGCCAAAGCCATGCATTTGATTGGTGATGTTGCAGGTAAAACTGCAATTATTGTCGACGATATGATTGATACGGCTGGGACGCTGACACAAGCAGTTGACAGCCTGTTAAAGAATGGGGCAAAACAAGTGTTCGCATTTGCAACTCACCCGGTTTTATCTGGTCCAGCGATCCAACGCTTGATTGATAGTCCGATCGAAAAAGTTTTTGTGACTGACACAATACCTTTATCAGCAGCAGCGATGGATTCTAAAAAAATCCAAGTGATCAGCATTGCTCCGGTTTTGGCAGAAGCCATCCGCAGAATTCACGATCATGATTCAGTCAGTTCGTTATTTGATTAATATGAATTTAAGACATTGGGTTTTAAATTTTTAAACGAGAACATAAAAATTCTCAAAACAGAAAGTAAGCATTATGAAACAAAGAATTGAATTAAATGTTGAATCACGCGAAACAGGACGAGCAAATTCACGAGCTCTTCGTGTTGGCAAAATGGTTCCCGCAGTTATTTATGGATCTGTTGAGCCGATCAACGTATCAATCCATGAAAATGACGTCGTAAAATATAAATCACGCGCATTTGAAAATGCATTATTAAATTTAAAATCAACAAATGTAACCAAAGCGAATGGCATCGTTGCATTATTCAAAGAAGTTACAGTCAACCCGTTAACACGCAGACCTGTTCACGTTGACTTGTTTTCATTAGACCTGACAAAAGAAGTTCGTGTCGCCGTCGAAATTAAAATCGAAGGTAAAGCGATCGGCTTAGCTGAAGGCGGAATGCTTTCAATCGTTTCACGTACTGTTGAAATCGAATGTTTACCAACAGCTATCCCTGACTTTATTACTGTTGATGTTACAAACTTAAATGTTGGCGATGCAATTCACGTTTCTGATATTACTTTAAGTGCAGGATTGAAATTTATTTCTCGTCCTGAATTAACAATTGCAGCTTGTACTGAAATCGAAGATGAAGTCATCGCAGCACCAGTTGCTGCAGCCGTTGCAGCACCAGCCGCAGGCGCAAAGGCACCAGCAGGTAAAGCTGCCGCACCAGCAGCCGCAGCAGGTAAAGCAGCTCCTAAGGCTCCTGCCGGTAAAAAATAATAACAACAGTGTTATAAAAAATTTAAATCTAAAAAAGCGAATCGAAAGATTCGCTTTTTTATTGCAACATTGTCGCCGTTGCATGATTATTTCTGCATGAAAAAAAATAACTTACTGATCGTGATTGGACTGCTTCTTTGTTCTGTTTTTGCTACTGCACAAAAAATAAAAGCACCCATAAAAACGGCTGAATTAAAAGTTCCCAAAATATATCTTAATTTTTGGAATTCAAAAACATCGATTCAAAATTCTAACAATTGTTATAATTATTCGACAAACAGACTGACAAATGATTTTGCTCAACCTGGGGATGCCAGTCGTAACATTTATACAGATCTGACATGTGATGATGTTTCAAAATCTGCAGCCAGTGATTTAGGACTTGAACTCACCGATTTTTTTGATTTCAAATCAGCTGATGATTTAACATTGATCGCACTGGTCGTTGCCCCCGGCAGCGATTTTCATTGGTACCGTCGTGATGACAACAACATGTGGTCACATAAACCAGGATCAACCCCGGCTACAACGCTCGATAATTCTGACAAAGCCATCACCAATCCTGAAACTGCCGATCGTGGACCATATTCTGATTTCTGCGGTTATTTTAAAATTAAAAACTTACCGACGACCACACATGAACAAAATGCGGGTCAGGTCAGAATTGGAAATATGAAAAATTTGCCAACCGATGTACAAATAAAAATTTCTGACACGGACAAAAACAAATCCTATATTGAATTACAAAAATATTCAGGCCGACGAAATCCACGTATTTATCTGGACCAAATTTTACTGGCGTTACCGCAATTAAAACTGGAATCAAATTTATTGAACCGCTCAAAACATGATATTTTCAAAACCACACAAACTGTTCAAACTGCAAAGTCTGCAAAACTGGGCGAACAAAAATTCATTCTAAATGATGTCGAAGGCTTGTTCACAGAAAAAAATTCGGCAACAAATATCAATTCATATTTATCGCCCGAAGAAGTTTTGCAATTGCAAAAAATGTTTTTGGGAAAATAATACATAATATCCCCGTATGCCACAAAACACTAACAATTCATTCAACGATCAAATATTAAATCATACACAAAATTATGATCACATTATCTGGGATTGGAATGGCACATTAATGAATGATGTCGAAATTGCCGTGGCATCTGTGAATGTCATGCTGGTCGAAAATGAATTATCCGCCATCAGCATACCTGAATACAAAGATCTGTTCGGATTCCCGATCAGATCATATTATGAAAAAATTGGGTTTGATTTGCAAAAATTATCTTTTGAAAAATTGTGTGATCGTTTCGTTCAGGAATATAACGATTCCCGCGCAAAAACGGCCGATGTATTTCACGGCATCCCTGATTTATTATCTGAAATTAAAAAAACAAAAACACAATCCATATTATCCGCAGCCGAACAAAATCATTTGCATGAAATGACAGATCATTTTAATTTATCCCAACATTTCCATCACCGATTTGGAATTAATGATTTTTATGCCACCAGTAAAATTGCCCGTGGCCGCGAATTAATTTCACATTCTGGTATTCCTGGACATCGTGCGATTTTAATCGGCGATACTGACCATGATTTCGAAGTCGCCAGCGAGCTGGGCATGGCCTGTTTATTAATCGCTGACGGTCACCAATCAGAACACCGCCTGAGGGCATTGACGGATCATGTGATTACGAGATAATCTGCATATTATGTTTTTAATCGTAGGCCTTGGGAACCCCGGGCAAAAATATAAAATGAATCGACACAATATTGGATTTCTGACGTGCGATCATTGGTTAAAATCCAGCGGATCAGGTGCCGATGATTCTGATTACCGTGAAGAACACAAAGCCCTGACAAAGAAATTTAAAATCACTTCTGTTGATGGAAAAAAAACTGAAGAAATTTTATTAGCAAAACCACAAACTTTTATGAATAAATCTGGCGAATCTGTTGTCGCGTTAATGAATTTTTATAAAATTGAACGTTCAAAATTGCTGGTTATGCACGACGATATTGATCAGCCGTTTGGTTCGATGAAAATTCATGTCAACCGCGGACATGGCGGACAAAACGGCGTTCGAAATATTTCTGAATTATTTGGCGCTGCAGATTATGCGCGTTTAAAATTGGGCGTGGGTCGTCCCGAACACCCAGGGTTTGATATTGGCGATTATGTGTTGGGTAATTTTCCGTCTGCAGAACTGGATCACCTGGGAACGTATTTGGATGCCGCCTGCGACGCTGCAGAAAGTTTTATTTTTGATGGTCACAGCATTGCTTCGACGAAATTTAATAAACCGGTTGTTTTTTAATCTTATTTAAGCATTTTTAAATGCAAATCATATAGACTTCCAGGCATAAAATCCCTATATTTCTAGGTCTTAACCAAAGGACAATCATGGCACTTCAAGTCGGTATCGTAGGCCTTCCAAACGTTGGCAAATCAACCTTATTTAATGCGATCACTTCTGGCAAAGCCGAAGCTGCCAATTACCCGTTTTGCACGATCGACCCGAACGTGGGCGTCGTCACTGTTCCAGATCATCGATTGGATCAAATTACTGCATTTGTAAAACCGCAATCTGTCGTGCCTACGACAATTGAATTTGTTGATATCGCAGGTATTGTTAAGGGTGCTTCGCAAGGTGAAGGCCTTGGTAATCAATTTTTAGGACACATCAAACAAACTGATGCCATCGTTCACGTTGTTCGCTGTTTTGATGACCCCAATGTGATTCACGTTGCTGGCAGCGTCGATCCTTTGCGCGATATGGATATCATTAATACGGAATTAATGTTGGCCGATTACGATACCGCTGAAAAAAAATTAAAGCGGGTTGAAAAATTAGCCAAAGGCTCTGGCGATTCAAAAATTAAAATGGAACTTGATGTGACCCAACGAATTCACCAAGCCTTGGGACAAGGCCGCCCAGCACGTTCAGTTGTATTAAATGATCTTGAAGCGCCGTTTGCATTAGATATGCATTTATTAACTTCAAAACCAGTACTCTACGCATGTAATGTTTCCGACACAGATTTTGCGGCTGGTGGCAATGACTGGGTTAAAGCCGTCGAAAAACGCGCCGGCGAAGAAAACAACAAAACCATCACAATCTGCTCTGCGATGGAAGCTGAAATTGCACAGCTTGCACCCGAAGAACGTATCGAATTTTTATCCAGTATGAATGCAACAGAGCCCGGATTGAATCGTCTGATTCGCGAAGCTTACGCGCTTTTAGGTCTTGCAACATATTTCACAGCCGGAGAAAAAGAAGTCCGTGCTTGGACAATCAAAGTCGGCTCAAGCGCACCACAAGCTGCTGGCGTTATTCACACAGATTTCGAAAAAGGATTTATCAGAGCCGAAGCCTATCACTGCGAAGAATTATTTGCTTTAAAATCTGAGGCAGCCGTTAAAGAGGCTGGCAAATACAGATCTGAAGGTAAAACGTATATCGTCAAAGACGGCGATATATTATTTTTTAAATTTAACGTTTAATTTTTCAGTGTTGAATATTTAGTTCAGCAGTGATTTTAATTGAATATTCCATTCTTCGCTGAGCTTGAAATCTTTGGGCGCAGCGAAAGGAATTTTTTCAATTAAATATTTCATTTTATCATACGATAAATTTGAAGTTGATCCGGTATTATAAATTTTGTCATACATTGCCCTGTAGGTCAGTACTCGTTTTGTATATGTTCTGGTTTCAGCAAACGGAATATGTTCAATGAACACGTCATAATCCATTTGCCCCAAATTTGAAAGCCATTGCTTGACCCTGTGTGGCCCACCATTATAAGCAGCTGCGATCAGTGGTTTTTGCCCATCCAATTCGATCGATAATTTTTTTAAATAAGCCGCACCAAATTCAATTGATTTTTCGGGCATAAATAATTCTTCGGTTTTAACAGTTTGTTTTAATACTGATGCAATTTTCTGAGCCGTGTACGGCATAAACTGCATTAAACCGGCTGCTCCGACGGGCGATATTGCGTCAGCTTTATATTGGGTTTCAGCACGCATGATCGACCAAATTAAATACGGATCAATTTTCATTAATTCAGAATGTTTTTTAACATCAGATTTGTATGTTTCAGGATATAATGCTCCCCACAAAGCAGGATCAGATTTGTAAAACGTTGAAATATTGGTCACGGAACTGATTTTTTGCTGGAGCGAAAGCGATCGATAATAAAATTTTTGTGATAAATAAAATTGCGACAACGGGTCAGCACTTTTACGGTCTTTGATATTTTTTTCTAATTCAAACAAATGCCATTTTGCAAACTCTGGATAGTTTTGATCAATCAATAGTTGGGCCCAATAAATTTGATTTTGTAATTCACTGACCGAATCAAAAGTAATACCCGCCATATCATCAGACTTTAGGACTTCATTTTCTGTATTGACGACTTGAATTTGGCCTTCGTCAGTTGTAAACGATTCGTCAATCATTTCATTATATTGTTGTAACAACTGTGATCTGGTGACGTTGTCGTCGGGAGTTGGATAAAAACTGACTGGTGATTTTGTCATTGAAATTAATTTTTTAAGCATGTCACTATTTTTAAATTGCGCGTTGTAATTTTGATATCGCAACCAACCCATTAAATTGTAAAATGAAAAACTTTTTTGTTCCAATATAGGATCAGCCAGTTTTTTAAAAATATCTTGAGCCTCAGAAGAATTGTTTAATTTTTGTAAATTCACAGCAATCCAATAATTAAGCCTTGCCGTATCATTTGAATATTTTTTTGTTTCCTCGAATGCCTTTAATGATAATTCATATTTTTGATCTAAAAAGAGTGTCCAGCCTCTGAGCCAAGCAATTTGATCAAAGTCTTTGTTTTTGCGTTTTTTATTTTTTGATGGATGTTGTTGATAAATTTGATTAAAAATACCGTGCGCCAGTTGATAACGTTTAGTTTGATAATATAAAAAACCCAACTGAAATCGCAATTCGGTTTTCTTTTTTAAATTTGATTTTTCAATAATTTGAATAATCACATCTTCGGCTTTTTTTAACTCACCTGCACGCTGGGCAATATAAAAATAATTATCATCAAATTCGGATTCTAAAATTTCTTTTTCAAATTTTGTTAAACTTTGAAATGCTTTAACGGGATCACCGACATTTGAATCGAAAATGGCCTGGACATAGGTTTTTTGCCAGTCTTGGAGTTTTAAGTTTTCATTTGTATTTTTTGTAAAAATTTCGATTTCGCGCTGAGCCTGAAATTCTTTGGCAGCAAAAATAAGTCTGCGCAAACGGACTAAAAAATCTTCGAATGTGACCGGGCACTTTTCAACTGCCGAGGCCATCTCGACATAATCAATTTCTGGCTCAGTGATCCATCGCATTCGTTCACTTGAACAAATTTCGTTATAAAATTTATTTTGACTGAGCCATTTTAAATAGCCCGATTCAAAGAGTTCACCTTCGGATGTCCCGCGCAGTTGTTTTAAAATCAGTCGAGATTCTTTCATTAAAAAATCGGGATTTTGAATATTTTTTTCAGATAGCAAATTTTTAAGAAGTTCCAATCGAAGTCTGATGTATTTTTTTTCTTTTTTTAAAATTTCATAGTATGATTTAGCTTGTTTAAAATCATTGGTCCATACAACAGACCAAAATAATTTATATGAATTTAAATTTTTATCCCGAGGTTCCCATTTTTTAAGAATCTCTGCGGCTTCGATTTCGCTGGTGACAGATTTTTTTAATGCAGAAATAACAATCGCATGATCATTTTTAAAATCTTTGTATGTTGTATTTTTCTTTTCTTCTGAAAAAGCTAATCCAAAAAAAATAATTTGAAAAATGATGAATACGCTAAATAATTTGGTCAAAAATTGCATCAGCAAATGTTAGCCATTTCTGTTTTAATATGGTAGCATTTTTCATATGGCAAAAAATAAATCAATTTTCGTCTGTCAAACCTGTGGAGCTCAACGATCACGCTGGGAAGGCAAATGCTCTGACTGCGGCGCGTGGAATTCATATGTCGAAGAAACCTTTGTCGAAGACCATGGCGGTTATGGTCACCTGGGGAAATCTGCTTCGAAAACTGACAAACGAGGATGGGTTTCATCGACTGAAAAATTACAAACACACGCCCTAGGTCAAGCGCTCAGCGAAACCAATATGATCCGCTACCGAACGAACATCGAAGAACTGGACCGCGTTCTGGGTGGCGGTTTAGCTGAATCCAGTTTCGTTTTATTAGGTGGAGCTCCAGGCATCGGAAAAAGTACTTTACTGATGCAATTATCAGGCGGCTTGGCGCAACAAGGTAAAAAAGTTCTTTATATTTCTGCCGAAGAAAGTGTTTCTCAAACGGCTTCACGAGCAAAGCGTTTGGGTATCCAAAGTCAAAATATTGAAATCGCATCCGAAAGCAATATGCATGTCATTTTAGAACTGGCTGAATCGAAAAAACCAGATGTGATGATTATCGATTCTGTTCAAACCGTTTACATTCCCGACGTGACCTCTGCACCGGGATCTGTTTCGCAGGTTCGCGAATCCGCCGGTCAAATGATGAATTTTGCAAAAAAAACAAAAACTGCAGTTTTATTAATTGGCCATATCACCAAAGACGGCAATATCGCTGGACCCAAAGTTTTAGAACACATGGTCGATTGCGTACTGTCATTCGAAGGTGATGGAATGAATCAACACAGATTACTACGTGCCATTAAAAATCGTTTCGGTAGCGCGAACGAATTAGGTGTTTTTCAAATGACGGCGATGGGCCTCAAAGAAATCGCAAATCCATCTGAAATATTTCTGCAAGAACGAAATGAAGAACGCATCGGATCTGCTGTGTTCGCCGCGATGGAAGGCACCAGACCATTACTTTGCGAAATTCAAGCACTGACACTACAAACGCAAAACGCATTCCCACGCAGAACCGCGATCGGAATTGACGTGAACAGATTACATTTATTGACTGCTGTACTGGACAGACATTTGGGAATTAAATTATCATTCAGCGAAATTTACGTGAACGTTGTTGGCGGTTTAAAAATTGATGAACCCGCTGCAGATTTATCAATGGCCGCAGCCATTTTATCGACCGACATGAATAAAACATTACCTGCCCGGTCCATATTTTTAGGTGAAATCGGATTAACCGGGGAAATCCGCGCCATTTCATTCCCCGAAATCCGAATCAAAGAAGCCATCAAATTGGGTTTCACAAAATTTTATTTGCCTAAATTCAACGAACAATCATTCGAAGATCCCAATTTTTTAAAAAAATATGACGTTCATTTTTTAAAGACCGTGCAGGATTTAGAAAAATGTTTGGGTGGTCTGTTTAGGTAATTTTCGCCTTCGAAATCGCTTTATTCCATTTCGCAAACCGAATCGCCAATTCTTTTTTCTTCATTTCAGGTAAAAAACTTTGATCTTTTTGCCAAATTTTTTGGATGTCCTTGGTATTTTTCCAAACCCCCGCACCTATGCCCGCCAAATACCCAGCACCCATGCCGGTTGTTTCAATTTGTTCGGGTCGGATAATTTCAGATTGTAAATAATCGGATTGGATTTGCATTAATAAATTATTTTGACTGCCGCCGCCGTCAACTTTGACGGATTTTATTTTTTTCTTAAGATCGCGTTGCATTGAAATTAAAATGTCTGCATTTTGCAATGCCATGGCTTCCAATGTGGCACGGGCGATGTGAGCCTTGGTAACACCTCTGGTTAATCCAGTGATTTCACCACGTGCATTTGCATTCCAGTGCGGAGCACCCAGCCCTGTCAATGCTGGAACAAATTCGACACCGTTTGAATTTGTGACTGTCCTGGCCAATTTTTCAACGTCGCTGGATTTTTCAAATAAATTCAAACCATCACGCAACCACTGAACAGCTGCACCACAAATAAATGCGCCACCTTCGATGGCGTAAACTGGTTTTTCATTTTGAATTTGCCACGCAACCGTTGCCAGCATTTTTGATTTCGATTTTAAAATTTGTGAACCGGTATTCATTAAAATAAAGCTGCCTGTACCAAATGTGCATTTGCTGTCTCCAACATTAAAACACGCCTGACCAAACAGAGCCGATTGCTGATCCCCTGCAATGCCCGTGATTGTCGTTTGATTTGAAGCAAATGAAACATTGTTCACTGTACCGAATTGACCTGCTGATGGTTTTATTTCTGGTAAACAATTTTTTGGAACTTTGAATAATTTTAAAAGCCCATCATCCCATTTCAAAGTTTTTATATTCATCAACATTGTCCGTGATGCATTACTCACATCAGTACAATAAGATTGACCTTTGGTTAATTTCCATAAAATAAATGTGTCAATTGTACCAAATGCTAAATCATTTTGCTTGAGTGCTGATTTGACCGCTGGAACGTTTTCGATCAACCACCTGATTTTAGATCCTGAAAAATAAGGGTCTAAAACCAAACCGGTTAAGTTCTGAATTTTTTTGCCCCATTTTGGTTTTAATTTTTGGCACATGTTTGCAGTTCTGCGACATTGCCAAACAATTGCATTATGTAAAATTTCAGAATTTGATTTGCGCCAAGCGATCACTGTTTCGCGCTGATTCGTAATTCCGATGGTTAAAATATCCGTGGGTTTTGCATTTATTTTTTTTAATGCATCCTGGGCGCTGGCCGTGACTGAATTCCAAATATCATTCGGATCATGTTCGACCCAACCTGGTTTGGGGTAAATTTGTTTATAATCCTGTCCTGCTTCAGCCACAAGACTTCCGCCTTGGTCCAAAATCAACACTGTGCTTCCGGTTGTGCCCTGATCAATCGCCATGATATACTTCATATTGAATATTATGATTAATTTTTTTAAAAAACCCAACGAAAAAATTTTTAATTTATCTGCTTTATCCAAAGACGAATTACTGTACAAAGTTTTTCCCAGATTATTCATGGAAATTTTAAAAAAATATTTCAGGCTAGAAATTGAAGGTCTTGAAAATATACCCACACATGGTCCGGTGATTATTGCACCGAACCATTCTGGGTTTTCAGGATTCGATGCCATGATTTTATCATATATTTTACAAGAAAAAACGAAACGCATCCCACGTGTGCTGACGCACCACTTATGGTTCCTCACTGAAAAAACGGCATTACCGGCGCAAAAATTGGGTTTCATCGAAGCCAATTTTGAAAATGGACTCAGGTTACTCAAAAAAAATAATATGATTGTACTGTTCCCCGAAGGCGAAAATGGAAATTTCAAACCCACTTCAAAAAAATATCAACTGCAAGAATTCAAACGTGGCTTTATACGTTTAGCTCTTGAAACAGAAGCGCAGATCGTACCTACAATTATTTTAGGCGCCGAAGAAACTCATATTAATTTAAAAAAATTGAAGTTTTCTAAATTTTTAACAGGTTTGGTTTTACCGTTGCCTTTGAATATCATTCCACTGCCTGCAAAATGGAAAATTATTTTTATGAAACCACAAAGCTTGCCATTCGGACCAGATAAAATCAAAGACAGTGAGTTGTGCCACGAATTGGCCAGTGAAATCCAAGAATCGATGCAAAAGATAATTTCTCAAGTGATGAAAAATCGCGGATCCGGTTACGTTTAATAAATTTATGGTTTACATTTCGGCGGAGTGTTAAAATTTTCCTGATTCGGACAATCTGGCAAATCGTTTCCCAATGTTGTCAGCATTTTTGCCCAGCTTTTGACGATAATACCTTGTTCGCCGTCACGACGACTGATCAATTTGCTGACCAATATTGTCGCGAAC
The DNA here is from genome assembly GCA_031428135.1 of Pseudobdellovibrionaceae bacterium. Classification (GTDB taxonomy): domain Bacteria; phylum Bdellovibrionota; class Bdellovibrionia; order Bdellovibrionales; family Bdellovibrionaceae; genus Pseudobdellovibrio. The sequence goes on from JANPOT010000002.1 coordinate 60,779, forward strand.
GTGACTGATATCAATAATAATAACATGTATTCGACCAAAATCTGGCCCTTTTGATTTAAATACTTATTGTGAAATTTCATTTTGAAAAACTTTTTCAGAAAAAGTTTTGCTGAAATTTTGTAATTCCGAAACAATTTTCGCAAAATATTTATCAAAATCTGCATCTGTTCCAGGGTTTTCAAAACCCATTACAAAACCATCATCCCAAGATTGACAGATTGGGTGGTTTTTCAAATCACTGGATTCAAATGCAACTTTAACGTCTGCTGTTGTTGGATAAACTAAAATGAAAGCATGCTTTTTAGTTTGATCAGCCCAACGTTTATAGCTGGTCCACAACTCAATGTGGTTTGCCTGTAACAAATGATATATTTTTAAAGCTGCTGATTCGTAACTTTGCGAAAAATAAATTCGAAAAGGTCCGTCGAACAAAGCCGTGTTAAAGGCCGAACTATAAAAACGCGTCGATAAAAAAGATGAATAACTTGCTGCCATATTTCTGAGCCTAGGAACCTATTTCATAAATAACAACATAAATGTCAGAATCTGAAATTTATGTTCGCGCAGCGTTATTTGAGATTATAAAACTAGACCTTTACTTGCTTTCCACGAATGAAAAGCTGGTGTTTAGGAACTTGCCCTGCGCTGTAGAAAAAATCAGTCAATTGTGCATGTGTGCAGATAAAATTTGCAAGTTTTCCTACCACGAAATCACCCTGTTGGCTTTCGACACCCAATGCTTTGGCCGCATTTTTTGTATAGGCCATAAATACTTCAGGCAGTGTCATTTTCATTTCTAAACGCGCCAACAACCCCACCAACATCAGATCTTGCGATGGACAACTGCCTGGATTAAAATCGGTGGCAAGCGCCACTGTCGCACCCGTGTCGATCAATTGTCTGGCCTGAGGATAAGGACATTTCATATATAAATCCGCAGTTGGCAATAACACAGCAACTGTTTTCGACTTACCAAACCGATGAATAGTTTTTTGAGACAAATGAATCACATGGTCCGCGGATTTTGCAGCCAGTTCAATCGCTAAATCAGCTGCTCCAGATTCAGACAACTGATTTGCATGAATTGTTAAATCAAATTTCAATAATTGGGCTTTTTTTAAAAATTCTTGAGCGTCCGTCGTTTCAAAAAAATTTTTTTCAATAAATATGTCAACACGATTCGTCAGTTTTTTATTTTTCAAAATTGGCAACACGTTGTCAGATATGTCATTTAAATAGTCTGAAAATGTTTTAAATTCTGCGGGCTTTGCATGAGCACCTAAATAAGTGGTTATAATCTGTGGCCCCGTCATGGCTCTGGCAACTTCCAGCATTTTAATTTCTGTTTTTAAATCCAAACCATATCCTGATTTAATTTCCAACGTCGAAACACCTTGTCGTAAAAATTCATTCACGCGGACTTGTGATATTTTTTTCAAATTGTGTTTTGAAATAGCTCGTGTTTTTTGAACGGTTGATAAAATCCCGCCGCCACGCTTTGAAATTTCAAGATAGCTTATTCCGTTATTTCTCTGTTCAAATTCGTCCGCTCGATCTCCGGCGAAAACTGTGTGCGTGTGACATTCAATAAACGACGGGAAAACAATTTTATTTTTTAAATCAGTTTCATTTCGAACTAAATATTTTTTTGGAATTTTATTTTTTTGACCAATCCAATCAATAATTCCATCTGATACAATAAAAGCCATATTTGTCCTACGGCCTTTAAAATCAGAATCTATGATCTGACAATTAAAAAATAAATGCGATTTAATTGATTCCACTTTTCTGTTCACAACCTAAATCATCATATTTTTGTATCAATTGATCAACCATCGTTTTAATGGAATATTTAAAATTATTTTGATACACATCCACAGAAGTATTTTTTGCAGCTTGAGAACCGACCAATCGAATAATTAGATGTTGAATCCCAGACATTTTGCCATTGACAGGCTGACAGTAGCTCAATAATGCTTTTGATATATTTGTTTCAGCATCCAACGCCGGGTAAATCATATTGCACAGACTTTCACTGTTAGCCAAATAACCGGTGGCCTTTAAATAACTGTTTAATGCAAGATTTGATTGGCGACAGATGTTTGCATGTTCAGCTGAATTTTTAACCAAATATTTTGTCGAAACGTGAGCCAATTCATAGGTCCTGGCAATATATTTGTCGAATTCTTTTTGCGCAGAGGGAATTTTTCCGTTGTATTCTTTTTGCGTCACACGTTGTTCGAACGACAAAACGCTTTGTATTGCACCAACGACCTTACCTAATTCTTCGTCGAAATACAATTTGTCATTCGTTAATAATTCATAAACAGGGCCATCGTTTCTGTACCACTGATACATGGCTTTGATTTTCGCAGTCGAACAGTTGTCCTTAGATTTTGTATTTTGATCACAGCTGGCTTGGATTTCATTCATGTCTGGGCCTTTAAATAAATATCTGTGCATGTTTCTGAAGTTTTTTTCTAATTCAGCCGATTCAAAGGCTGCAACATTGATTAATGTTTTTAGACTTTCATAATTTGATTTTTCATTCTGAATTTGTTTTTCTTTTTGCGAAATTTTTTTCTGTTCGCTGACGAATTTTTCGCCATTAAGTTCTGACATTGAAATTTCATATTTTGAAACCAATTTTTGACCTTCGAATAAAATTTGGTTTGCTGTTTTCAGCCAGTCTTGACCCATCTGAACACAGGTTTTTTTATCTTTGTTTTTATCAACAAGCCTGAATTCTTCATCATATGATTTTAAATTTTCTATCATTGATTCGATAACATTTGACGATCCAAAATGGACTGAAAATTTTGAAATATCAGAAATCGTTTGATTAAAAAGTGTATTTTTTCGAATTGACAATACAGTTTGACACTGCGGAATCAGTGGTAAATTGTATTGTTCTTTGGCTGAATCAATATCTGCAAGTGCCTTTTGTACACGATTTGTTTCTGTGTTGATATTTTTCGATACAGCTTCAAATAAATCAAAAACAGGATCAGTTGAAACTGAAATGTTCATACCCGATGAATCAAAAGCTGCGTCTTTGAATTTAATGACTGAATCATTTTTTATTTTTTCTAATTTCGAATTCATCATTCCAATTTTATTTTGAAAATCAGCATGGACTGACTGAACCTGTCCCAATTGTGATAATCGCAAATACTGAACACGTCGGTACAGTTTCATAAATTGACACGTATTTTTAATCGTATTTATACGGTTTTCAGGTATCGTCATGTCAAACATCACCGAATCTTTAGCAACCTGTTCAATCATCACAAGGCCCTTTGAAATATTATCAAAGCCTGCCAATATTTTTAACGTTGGCCCCATTGTCGCAGCCAATGCAGGATTATTTTTAACAAAATCTAAAACAATCGGAGCTAAGCTCTGAAAAGTTTCATTCATCGAAAAAATAACGTTCCTAAATTGTTGATTGTCTTTGTAACAGACTCTGGTTTGGGACTTTGAAATCGCAAACAGCGACTGCTGCAGTTGTTGCGTCATTTGAATGATTGAATTTGTCGTTAAATTCAATTTGTACGATTGACCTTGTGATTGTAATTTCTGAGCTTCAAAAATTTGTTTCCTGATTTGTCCGGCTTGGGCTGACAATTGATCATTGTTTGCTTTGTTTTCGCAGCCCGGGAACACAGTGTTCAGTTGAATTTGCATTTTATCAACGGCACTTAAAACATCCATGTACGGAGAATCTGAAAACAGCGGGCACTGAAATTCTTCGGGCATTTCAAATAAATTCATTTTTCGTGCGATCGACGTGTGCCCCTTTGTTCCTGAAAACTCCCTGGTCGATTCGACTGAAAGTTCTTTGTGTTTGACCTCACGTATTGACTGAGCCTGCGTGATCAACGGCGCCGAGATTGTCAGAAGCATTAAAATTGAAAATTTCATAAGCTCTCCATGTGTCAAAAAAATTGACAGGTTACAAATAACGCTCAAGATTTCATTTAATCTCAACCTGAGAAGACTTGAAATTATAAGATCGTTACTCTAACTGATAGAGCAATCTGAATACCGTTAAAATGCGATTCGAACTACGACTTTTTGCCCTGGCTTGCCACTGCAGCCATTGCCTTTTTGACCTCATCGGCATCGCCGACAAAACGTTTTGAAATAACCTTCAAGGAAGAATCTAATTCGTAAACCATGGGAATTCCTGTTGGCATGTTGACTTCCATAATTTCAGTTTCTGTTAAGCCTTCAAGATGTTGTATCAATGCGCGGATGGAATTTCCATGGGCTGCGATCAGAACTTTTTGACCTGATAAAATATCTTTGGAAATTTGCTGATTCCATAATGGCAAAAATCTGTTCACGGTGTCTTTGAGTGATTCGCCGCTCGGTAACATTTTGGGATCAATATTTTTATACCTGGGATCATGTGATGGGTGCTCGGGGTTCGATACCGACATTAAAGGTGGGGGCGTATCGTAACTTCTGCGCCAAATTTTGACTTGGGCTTCGCCGTGTTTTTCTGCAGTTTCTGATTTATTTAATCCCTGCAAATCCCCGTAATGACGTTCGTTCAAGCGCCAATCTTTGATGACAGGCAACCAGTTCATATTCATTTCCGATAAAACTAAATTTAATGTCTTGATAGCTCGTGTCAAACAACTGGTGTATGCAATATCAAATTTAAAATTTTCATTCAGCAAATGTTTGCCAGCTTTTTCGGCTTCTTTGATTCCTTTTTCTGACAATTCGACGTCTTTCCAGCCTGTAAAACGGTTTTCGTGATTCCACTGGGATTCCCCGTGTCTGATAAGGACTAAAAAATGATTTTTATTGCTCATGTCAGCTCCAAAATTTTATTTAAGAATATGTTTCATCTTGCGCGATTTTTATGAGACGATCAAGGCGAAATATACAGTCGAAAACATTAACTTATTTTGTCGCCTTTAAGGATATTGTTATGAACACACAAAATCTTGAATATATCGAATCACTTTATTCACAATTTAAATCAGCACCCGAATCCGTTGGTACTGAATGGATGCGTTTTTTCGAAGGCGTTGATTTCATGAAGGACGGCTCATTCGGACTGTCTGAAAAAGAATTGGACGTTTACCATTTAATTTCAGCTTACAGAAATTACGGACACTACGAAGCTGATCTTGACCCGCTAACAAATACGCCAGCACCCAGCGATCAGTTACGATTAAATCAATTTAATTTAACAGACAAAGATCTTGATCAGAAATTTCAAATTGCAAATATCGTGGGATTACCAAACGCGACACTGAAACAAATTATCACGCATTTAAAATCCGTATACTGTGGCAAATTAACTGTTCAGTGCGCCGAAGCATTGCCTGAAATCAGAAATTGGTTCATCAAAGAATTTGAACATAATACAAATTCTTTTAAATTATCAGTCGATCATAAAAAAGAAATCTTAAAATCAATCACGAACGCTGAAGCTTTAGAAAAATTTATTCATACACGTTATGTTGGTACAAAACGGTTTTCCATCGAAGGCGGCGACGCTCTGTTGCCAATGATGGACCATTTGGTTTCTAAAAGTTCTGAATTAAAAAACGAAGAAATCGTCATCGGCATGTCACACCGAGGTCGTGTTAACATTTTGGCAAACTTCATGGGCAAAGACGTTGCACAAATGTTTGCTGATTTTAACGGACCGACAGAACTGGAATCACCACTTGAAGATTTTGATGGCGATGTTAAATATCACTTGGGCTACACAAAAATCAAAGAGATTTCCTCTGGGAAAAAAGTTGAATGCCATTTAGCTTTTAATCCTTCGCATCTTGAGGCCGTAAACCCCGTTGTTTTGGGAATGGCCAGGGCATCACAGCGTCGACGCAAAGACACTGACACAAGAAAAAAAGTAATCCCAATTTTAGTTCACGGCGACGCTGCATTTGCTGGCCAAGGCGTTGTGATGGAAACATTTCAGATGGCGCACGTTCGTGGCTACACAGTGGGTGGAACAATTCATTTAATCGTTGATAACCAAGTCGGCTTCACAACGAATCCTGAAAATGCCAGATCGGCCCATTATTCATCCGATGTTGCAAAAGTTTTAGCAATACCTGTGATTCATTGTAACGGCGATGATGCTGAATCATGTGTTCGTGCAATGGATATTGCTGTCCGTTACCGCCAAGAATGGGGCCGCGATATTGTTATCAACTTAACATGTTATCGCCGTTTCGGCCATAACGAAGGCGACGAACCCGCGTACACACAACCTTTGATGTACGATATTATTAAAAAGCATCCAACCTTACGCGAAATTTATTCGAAACAATTAGTTTCGCAAAATACGTGCGATCAAAATTTTACAGATTCACTTTTGACAGATCGAATGAATGATCTGCAAAAAATTTATGAACAAGCCAAATTGGCAGCCCCGAAAGTAAAAACTTTTAAATTCGAAGGCGCATGGGCTGGATTAAAAAAAGCAACCTCAGCAGATATTCAAAAATCGGTTAAAACTTCAATCGACGCAAAAAAATTAGAAAAAATTGGATTAATGCTTTCTGAAATCCCTTCTGATTTTAACCTGCATCCTAAATTAAATAAATTGATTGAATCCAGAAAAAATATGGCTCTTGGAAACGAACCTTGTGATTGGGGCATGGCCGAATTGCTTGCTTACGGCAGCTTGTTATCCGAAGGCGCTTCAGTCCGCTTAACTGGCCAAGACTGTGTGCGTGGAACGTTTACTCACCGACACGCGGGTTTTTACGATTCTAAAACTGGCGTTGCATTTTTTCCGTTAAAGAAATTTGACACAGACGATTTATATTTTTGCGTTTATGATTCCATTTTATCTGAATATGCTGTGATGGGTTTTGAATACGGCAATTCAATCACTGATCCCAGTTTTTTAACAATGTGGGAAGCTCAGTTTGGCGATTTCTGTAACGGAGCCCAAATTATTATCGACCAATTTTTATGTGCTGGTGAATCAAAGTGGCAACAGATGAGCGGTTTGGTTTTATTATTACCACATGGTTACGAAGGCCAAGGCCCCGAACATTCATCGGGTCGCATGGAAAGATTTTTACAGTTATCTGCACAAAATAATATAACTGTTGCCAATTTAACGACGCCATCACAAATTTTCCATGCGCTTCGTCGCCAAGTGAAACGTGATTTCAGAAAACCATTGGTGATTATGTCGCCAAAATCATTATTACGTCACGCGCGCGCAACCAGTACAATCAATGACATAGCCAATGGACAATTCGAAGAAATTTTATCAGAAAAACTATTAAGCGATTCAAACAAAGTTGAAAAAGTTATCCTGGTTTCTGGAAAACTGTATTACGACCTTTTGGAACAACGTGAAAAAACAAATGATCAAACAACTGCGTTGGTTCGTATCGAACAGGTTTCTCCATTCCCAGATTGGAAGCTCAAAGAAATTTTAAATTCATATAAAAATTTGAAAAAAATTGTTTGGGCCCAAGAAGAACCTCAAAATATGGGTTCGTTTCAGTTCGTCTATTTTAAAATTATGAATTTGATCAATGAAATGAATCTCAAGGTTAGTTTTTCTTATGCGGGTCGCCCAGATCGAGCCAGTCCTGCGACGGGTTCAATTTACCGACACAGAACTGAACAACAACAGATCGTCGAAAAGGCCTTTGCATTATAATTATTAATTTTATGTTTTTTAACTTTTTTTGAATTGGAGTTTTTATGAAAATAGATGTCAAAGTTCCAGCCGTTGGCGAATCAATTACCGAAGCCATTATCGGCAGCTGGTCTAAAAAATCTGGTGATTATGTTAAAATGAATGATGTCATTTTATTACTTGAAACAGACAAAGCTTCAGTTGAAGTCGTTGCAGAAAAAGATGGTGCCCTGAATATCACAGCGCAAGCTGGTGAAACCGTAAAAATTGGCGCTACCGTTGCAACAATTGATACTGCGGCAACAAAACCTGCCGCTGCTGCTGTCACAACGACTTCATCACAAACGACAACACCAGTCGCCGCCAAAGGCACTCACCCCGATTTACAAAATCATTTATCCCCTGCTGTTTCACGCGTCGTGAACGAACGAGGACTTGATGCTTCAACAATCGCCGGTACCGGACTTGGCGGAAGACTGACAAAATCAGATGCATTATCAGCGCAACCTGCACCCGCGGTGACCAAAAATTCTGCGCCTGCTGCTGCAAAACCTGTTGTTATTCCTGTCTTACAGGGGCCTTCAAAACAGGGCGAAATCAAACGTGTTCCAATGACAAATATTCGAAAAAAAATTGCGGAACGCTTGGTTCAAGCCCAACATACGGCTGCGATTTTAACAACGTTCAATGAAATCGATATGACAAAAGTCATCGAAATCAGAAATAAATACAAAGATAAATTCAAAGAAAAATATGGCGTCAATTTGGGATTCAACGGATTTTTTGTCAAAGCTGCCATCGAGGCATTAAAAACATTCCCTGCTGCGAATGCATGGATCGATGGAACTGATATTGAATATCATAATTATTTTAATATCGGCATGGCCGTATCCACTGAACGCGGTCTTATGGTCCCCGTCATCAAAGACGCCGACATGATGTCGATCGCGGGTGTTGAATTAGCTATTCGTGATTTAGGAACACGTGGGCGTGACGGAAAAATTATGCCTGATGATTTAATGGGTGGAACATTCTCGATTACAAACGGTGGTGTTTTTGGGTCGATGTTATCAACTCCAATTTTAAATGCTCCTCAAAGCGCGATATTAGGATTACACAAAATCGAAGAACGCCCGGTTGCTATTAATGGCAAAGTCGAAATCAGATCAATGATGTACGCAGCATTGTCGTACGATCATCGAATGTTGGATGGCAAAGACGCCGTCGGATTTTTAGTTAAAATCAAAGAAGGCGTCGAAGACCCTGAACGTTTGTTGATTGAAGTTTAGTTTTAAGTACGGCTTTGTTAGAAATACGACGAACACATTTTTGTTTTATTTCTAACAAATAATTGACCGAAGAAGTCTTTAAAATACTGCTTTTTTAGTTTTATAATCATTCCATCGCCCTCGATCCCAGCAACTGTGCTTAGCCCCGGTGGAAATACAATTCCTCCGCCTGTCGTAATGCCGAACATTTTATCCGAGCGCAGAGTACCTACTGATGAAAATTTAAAGAAACGTGTTTTTTCAAACATACGATCATTTTCTGAATTATCCCACAGTTGATTTACATTCATTGAAGCTGAAACATAACCAAATGGTGAAAAAAATCGATCACCGTGTTTATATTCTATGACGGGTGAAATTGATAACTGCATTTTTTGGCCGTCCGGCGTTTTTACCGTTGATTGCGAAAAGGCAATCCCTGATGAAAACATGAAATAAAATCCAATTTGGTCTGGAATATTCTTTAAATAAACAGATTTTTTTAAATACTGAATTAATCGGCTGGGAAATCCAATACCTGCGGAAACGGCCAAGTTGACATGTGTTGTATGTATATCCGATTTCATAAATTGATAATGATTTTTATAAAATTCTTTATTTATAGCTAACATGAGCTTATTCGCCATTTTGTATGGTAACCGCCAAAATTGAAATGTACGAATCAGTTTTTCAAAAAAATTATTTTTTTTATTTATAAAACGACTGATGTCTTCGTTTGATACATCAGATAATTTATTTAAAATTTCTAAATTTTCAATAGTAACAGGGATAACGTAACCCTGTATTTTTTCAACACCGGAAACATTGAGCTGTTGCTGTAAATGAACTAATGATTCATATGAATATTTAAATTTAAAATCACCTTCCAACATTTCAGGTGTTATTTTTATATTAACGTCATCCGATTGTGATTGACTAATTGCAACTGACGATTGATCCGCATACATAAGAATTGCTTTTTCAGTTTGAGAAAAAACTGTTGATGCTGAAAAAAATATAAAAATGTTCAAGATAGATTTAATCATATAAACAGGTCGTGCAAAATCATGGCCATTTTTTTAAAATCCTTAGATAACATCGCAGTTTTAAATGTATCAACTGTCAAATTTATAACCAACTGTCGAACAGAACACAGAAAAAGAAAAAAAACTGAGATGACAACCAATAGGGTCAACTCGACGAACATATTTTTTGCAATATCCTTATTTATAGACATAAAACATTGGAGTCTCAAAATGGGAAAATCAAACATGCTTCTGCAAATTTTATTGATACAGCTATTTTTTGCACCAATATGTTTTGCGCAAAATAAATGTGCCGATCATTTTGAAGGTACAGTTTCAGCGAAATCAAATATGAAACAAGAACTACTTTCAACATCTGTAGACATTGACACAAAAGATATCCCAATCCATGAACTTCCTTCTGAATTGCGAACTCTAAAAAGACAAACATCTTGGACAAAACTGAGTTACCCAGCCAAAGTTGCATGGAACTGGATTCATTCAACCGTTCATAATTTTCGAGGTGTTTTTGCTGTCATTGACATTATGGCACTACGAAAATTGCCCGCAAAACTTGTCCCTGAAAATCACCCGTGGACAACTGGAATTTCACCACATACTGGGCAAAAAATTTGGCCAGAAAATATTGTTTTTTCTTCACCTCGAAATGAAAAAATGAAAAATGAATTATCAGATTCTGAAATCGTAACTAAAATTGGATCATTTTTAGCATCGATGACGAAACGTTCAACTCCTGAAACTGAAATTCCACAAGGCCCTAAAAGACGAATGCCACATGCTGTAAATTATATTCACGGTACGGTACACTATAACGGCATATTTATGGTCTTTAACAATTTCAAAGACGCACAGTTTTATTTTACTGATCCAGCTTTTGTCAAAGAATTCAAACGCGTTGGTATTGCAGAAAAACGCGAAATCACCATCGTATTCAGAGATCGTGATTATCAAGAATATGACTATGCATTTTTTATGGGATTTATCAGAAGCACTATCCCCTGGTATGCCAACGGAAATGGACCCAAGAAAAAAGTATTTTATGGCGCTATGGCCAGCTACCCATCAGTGAATACAATTAACGGATCATGGGTGCACGATATGTATGAACTTAAAAAAAATGGACTTACGAATTTAGTAAGGCCTGCGATTGATAAAAATAAATATTTTCAAATGACCTATCAAGGTGACCGCCAAAGATACTCAGTCGCTGATAAAGCTTTAGCCTATTTAAATTATGCAATAGTCAAAGCTCGCGGCGCACAGGGCGGAATGGTATTTACAAAACGCAATGTGATTGAACCGGATAAAGTTGATGAATATAACCAAACTGGCGAAATTGATGCTGGTGTCAATTGGAAGATTCCTGATTTTTACGATGAAGTTATTCAAAAAATGAATGAGTCTGAAATCAAATGAAACAAATTCTAATCGTTTTTATATTTTTAATACAATCGATCTGTCCAGCTCAAACAGTCATAAATGATTTAAAACAAATTTTAGCTAAAAACAACGGATTGACTGCAGACCAAAAAATACGTTTCGATTTCCCTTGGAAAACAGACCAACAGCTTTTAAAAGAAATTGATCTTTATGTTGAAAAAATGAAATCTATAAATGCTATTCAGAATCTATTGAAAATATCGACGACAGCAACAGATCGCATTGAAGTCTTAGTCCTTGGTGTCAAAAATCAAAACAATACCTTAGGGGCACTGATTGTCAAAAAAAACTGGCGCGGACTGTTTCACGATGAATTCAGCTATAAAATCATACCCATTGATTACTTAAACACTCAAAGATCCATAGGAAAAATTGATAAATATGAGCTTGGATATATCAGTGCAGATTATCTGTCCATTCGTGAATTTTATGAAATATCAAATATTTTTTTTCATTTCCCAAAAAGCCTTGGATCAAATGATTTATATTCTGTGAAATTTCAAGTTCAATCAAATGGAACTGATTCGTTTGTGACGCTTGATAACAAACTGGTTCGCCATGTTCAGCTCATTACAGATTCTCAGAGACTAAAAAAAATTGAAGTTGGCCACTGATTACAACGTGTCAAAATCAGAACTCTTCATCGACTAAATTAATTAATATTTGTTTTATTTTTTCAACAACTTCGGATTGAATAACCAATCTGGATTTTTCTTTGTAGGAATTAATGATTTTTAAGTTCAGTTGATTTGATATTTTTTGATCTTGAAAAAGAACTCCTGTTTCCAGGTCATAGACAAAACTGCGCTTATTTAAATTTACGCTGCCAAGAAAAATTTTATTATCATCAATCAATATTATTTTTGAATGCATAATTACATTTTTTTCATCGTAAATATAAATTTTAAATTTTTCATAATATTTATTAACGGCTTGCTTGTTCACTTCCTTTGTAAACCATCCAAATGTGTCGTTATCGAATGCTATCCGAGTTATAATTTCGATCTGCACGCCTCTTTGATTGGCATCTATTAATGCTCTCGCTATTGGATCTGTTAATCTAAAATACGGCGAAGTTATTGTAATTTTATTTTTTGCAGTCGCAAATAAATTGACATAAAATATTTCGAGCGCCTTTTGATCCTGGTATGGCACAGACAAAATCGGCGTCATGTTTTTTTCATTTTCTACATGGATATTTTTTTTATCTGAATGTTCGAAAGGATTTCTCAAATACAATGTATGGGGATCGATATTCCAGGTACTGAAAAAAATATGTGAGTAATTTTTTTGTAGATTTTCTGATTTAATTTTAATATCTAAATCATTAAAATAAGCATGGTGGGTATCCTTGCCGTATTGGATCAAGTCAGGATACATACTTAAATCAGGTGGCTGCTTAAACAAAAAGCCATCATGAATATTCCTTCCACCAATAATTGTTATATTTTTTTTGTTTTCTTTTTCGAAAACTGTAAATAACTTTACATGTTGATTTCTGTGGAATTTTGACAACAAACCTTTCATCGTATTTTCATTTATTGGATCATAAAAATATTCTTTGTAATAAAAATTTGGGTATTTTAACGATAGTTCTTTTAAAAAAATTCTTTCTTTTTTGTGCGTTAGTGCTTTTGATACAATGACGAATATGTTTGTTTTTTTCTTGGCATGAGATTCCAATAGTCTTAAAAAACTGTGCCCATAAAAATCATTTCGAATATCTAAATATGAAACTAATATTAGACTTAAATCCGTTAACAGATCTGATTTGATTTCAAATAAGGGATTTTTATTTATAAAAATTTGATCGACGTAAGCATTGTCCTTAACTAACAATTTGAAACGCTCTTTAGCAGACTCAACTTGGTCATCCAAAAGAATCGTTTCACTGATCTGACTTGAACATCCTTGTATAATTTGTTCAGGTATCAAATCATCTTTGGTCGATTCACAATACATAAACTTGTCAGGAACAATTGATTCAGTTTTTATTGGCGACAACACAATTACATTTTTTTTTGAAATATCAACTTCACATGTATTTGTATGACGCTGAAATTTAATTTTTATTTTTTGACCATTTGTTTTAGAATTGTACCAACGAAATTTGATTTTTTGTTGCGCTGGCTGTTCTTGCTGATTGATCCAAAAAACACCTTCGCACGATATCGTAGCGTCCATATACAAATTGAGGTCTTTATTTTTTTCGTCAGCAGTAAAAAGATTATTTACCAAAATGTACTCGGAAAAATCAGTTTCTGAAATGTCATATTTTACATGAGCAGCCTGAATATTGAGCAATTCGTTCATTTTTTCTTCAAAGACCAAACTGCCACGTATTTGCCTCCAATTGATAGTCTGATTTGAAAATTCAGACTGAATGTCAGTCATTTGCAGCCTGTCATACGAATCTGGATTGGTACGTTTTTTATTTGAATTAATCATCGACTTATACTGATTGAAATTTTGATTAAAATGAGCCATGTATTTTTGATTTTGTAGCTCGAATCCGGCATTCTGAAGATCCAAATCAGAGGCAACGTTTCGATACATACTTTGGCACGATAACATGGTATGTATGAACAAAATAAATAGAATTCGCATGATTTCTTATCGGAAATTGAATATATTTCTAGAGTATTAAATAGTTATTTACCAGACCATTGTCTGACTAAGGAAAACCATATGGAACAGTTTGATTTAATTATTATTGGCTCTGGACCAGGTGGATATATTGGCGCAATTCGCGCGGCGCAATTGGGTTTAAAAACAGCTGTTATTGAAAAAGATAAAACTTTGGGTGGCACTTGTTTAAATGTGGGGTGCATTCCTTCGAAAGCCCTTTTGCAAAGTTCTGAATTATATCATGAAGCTAAACACGATATGGTCAACCATGGTATCGAACTGAGCGGCGTTAAATTAAATCTGGATGTGATGATGTCCAGAAAAAATAAAATTGTTTCTGATTTAACTGGCGGGATCGAATTTTTATTTAAAAAAAATAAAATCACTCATCTTAAGGGTGTAGGTCAAATATTAACTGCAACAACTGTTGAAATCACAGCCGCTGATGGAACAAAACAAACTGTTACAGCAAAAAATATTATTATTGCCACGGGATCAGTCCCCGTTGAATTGCCATTTTTAAAATTTGATGAAAAGAAAATTGTTTCTTCCACTGGCGCACTGGCCTTAGATTATGTCCCCAAAGAAATGCTGGTTGTAGGCGGAGGAGTCATCGGACTTGAAATGGGTTCTGTTTGGGCCAAATTAGGATCGAAAGTCACGATTATTGAATTCGCAGATAAAATTTGCGCGATGATGGACCAAGACGCCGTGAACGTATTGTTCAGATCAATGAAAAAAATGGGCGTTGAATTTATGTTATCAACCAAAGTCACTGCATCACGATCAGTGGGCGGCCGTGTCGAATTAGATTATGAAAAATTAACAACAAATGTGAAATCATCCATCCAAGGCGATGTGGTTTTAGTTTCAACCGGACGAAAACCATTCACTGAAAATTTAGGTCTTGAAAATGTCGGTATCACCAAAGACGATCGTGGACGCGTTCAAACCAATTCACATTATCAAACAAATGTTCCGAATATTTTTGCAATTGGTGATGTGATTATCGGCCCCATGTTAGCCCACAAAGCCGAAGAAGAAGGCGTCGCTGTTGCTGAATTTATCGTAACAGGCCACGGACATGTCAATTACAACACCGTACCGTCTGTCATTTATACGCATCCAGAAGTCGCAAGCGTCGGACTGACAGAAGACGAATGTAAAACCAAAGGCCATGAAATTAATGTCGGAAAATTTTCGTTCGCTGCCAATGGCCGCGCCAAAGCCAAAGGCCAAACCGAAGGTTTTGTGAAGATTATTGCAGACAAAATTTCGGATAAAATTTTAGGCGCACATATCGTTGGATCTGGCGCTTCTGAAATGTTGGGTGAATTAATTATTGCAATGGAGTTTGGCGGATCCAGCGAAGACGTCGCTCGCAGTTTTCACTCACATCCTACGATGAGTGAAGTTATCCGCGAAGCTGCATTGGCCGTGGATAAACGCCAACGCCAGGGTTAATTATTTAATTTTTAAAAACTGAGGGTTCGAACAATAATTTGCGCCTTCAGAAGTTTCCGCAAATGTTTCGCGTAAAGCCCTGTTTTTATCTGCTAAAAACCCCAAATAACCCGGGGCACCGATTGTTTTATAACCCTTAGCAACTATTTTTTGTGTTTCATCAAAATTATTCTGACTGTAAATTAAAAATTCTGGGAACGACAATAAATGTGCTGTTCTGATTTTTTCAGGTAACAATTTTGCTTTTGCTAATTTTATTTTTTTATTTGGATCATTTATTTTAATAAATGGAGCATTGACGTAAGTTCTGGCGATTTTTGTTACCAGTTTTTCTTCACCGTCGATGTCTTTGGCTGATTTTGGATTATAAAAATCAAAATCTGCTGCAGTTAAATTTTTACCAATTTTAATACGTTTGTCTAAATATTCATTCAATGCATTGAATGCTGTCGCCGGACCCGAGTTATAACTGGCCAAAGCAATGGCTTCGACCAGTGCGTTGATATTTACGTCTGCCAAACCTAATTTTTTTATTTTTGATTGAATATCATTATTTTCAAAACGACGGCGTGCGGTATTCGTATTTATACGATTTAACATCGCCATATATAAAATATTTTTTAATGGATTTTCAGGGGCTACAATCAATTCACAACGCTTTGCCGGGTCTTCGCTGGCTTTTTTTAATAATGATTTATATTTCAAAATTCTGGCGCACGATGGCTTTGTCACAGCTTTTGTTTCGATTTCTTGCATCAAATTATCGTAATGTTTATTTGTTTCTTCGATCGCAACACGTGTTAACTGACCAATGCCTGCATCCAATCCACCACCCAACGTATTAATTAACATTCCGCTTTCATTTGATAATTTGGGAATCAAATTTTTAGGATTAATCCCCATACAATTTGTCACATCCATCAATGAATTGTATGTCGCATTGACGATAGCCTTTGACACACAGGGTTTGACAATACCTCGAACTGGTGCGCCAACATTTCCAGTTAAAATATTTCTTGGGCAACTTGCGCGAGTATTATCAGGTAAATTAAATTGATTCATCACATGAATTAAACATTTGCGCGGAAACACAGATTCTTCAGATATATTTTCTTTAATCAATTCAGACACAGCAGAACTTTTTTTAAGAATATTTTCAACGGCAAGCCTTGATGAACCACATTTTGCTTCATCTTCGTATTGAACTTGCGGGGGCTCTGCTGCGATTTGTGTATAATCAGATAAATCTTTGGGGGCTCCGTAACTGTTGTTCATTAAATTTTCATAATATTCAAGATCTGCGGGGCTTGTTGAATAGGGCTCATCAGATTTTTCTGACCATTCAGTTTCATTTAATTGTAATTCATTTAATAGTTTTTCGTCGTCAATCGCATTTAATTCAGCCATCACTGCTGCTTTGGGTAAAGCATTTCCATAGACATCGAATTCAATCGCTGTTCCATCGTCATCGACTGTTGGCATTTTTTCTGATGAAAAATCTGATTGTTGAATTTTGTTTTTTGCAAAATAATTTGCATCATTTAATTCTGATTGAAACGAAAACATCCAAGCTGCAAAACCAAGGCCTGCGCAAAATAAAAAATAAAATGGCGATTTAAAAAAGTTACCCATAAATAATCACTCCCATCGAATGATCATTTATCGTCAGGATTTTGTTTTTAAAATAGGTGACCTTGGTCTGGATTTAATAAAATCTTGGCATGAAAAAAGCTTTAGCGAATACTGCTGACCGCAATATTCGCTAAAGATGAATTTCGCCTCCGAGGAAGGACGAAATCCGGAATGAATACTTGGTATGTATCTATTCGACAAATTTTAACGATCACATTAATGATTTTAAGGATTATTATTCTTATTTTAATTATTTGGTCAAAATTAAAAGCATTGTAACGGTTGAATTCTTTTGGTGCCCAACATGTACAAGCAGACCACGGACTAAAGTGACTGGTAGTTTGGCCTGTATGAAATGGAGGGGATGACGTCATGGATGTGAATTTGCGGTTGGCACTTTTTTATTTTAACTATATCCAACAACTTTTCACATCACGCTCGACAGCGGTTTCTTTGGCTAATTCATACCCCGCATCTAAATGGCGAAACACACCCATTGCTGGATCTGTTGTTAATGCGCGCTGGATTCTTCGACCTGCGGCTTCTGTACCGTCGGCAACGATGACTTGACCGCTGTGTTGCGAATATCCCATCCCAACACCACCGCCGTGATGTAACGACACCCATGTTGAGCCACTGGCTACCAATGCCATTGCAGATAACATTGGCCAATCACTGACAGCATCACTGCCATCCATCATTGCTTCAGTTTCACGATTGGGACTGGCAACGCTTCCGCAATCCAAATGATCACGTCCTATTACAATAGGTGCCTTAACTTTTTTATCGCGCACAAGCTGATTAAATAATTCGCCAGCAAGTGCACGTTCGCCGTATTCAAGCCAACAAATTCGGGCTGGTAATCCTTGGAATGCAATTCGTTCGCCCGCCATTTTGATCCATCGATGTAAATCTTTTTTGTGTGGAAATAATTTTAAAATGGCCTCGTCAGTGACGCGAATGTCTTCGGGATCACCCGATAATGCAACCCAACGAAATGGACCACTGCCTTTGCAAAATAAAGGACGGATATATGCCGGTACAAACCCCGGATAATCAAATGCATTTTGAACACCAGCTTCTTGTGCGCGCGCACGTAAGTTATTTCCGTAATCAAAAACAATTGCGCCACGTTTTTTCATTTCAAGCATACCTAAAACATGATTCGCCATTGATTTATATGCTGCTGCTAAATATTCTTTTTCATTTGTTTTTCTGAAATCAGCAGCTGTGTCGACAGAATAATTTTCAGGAATATATCCCACCAATGGATCATGTGCCGAAGTTTGATCCGTTAAAATGTCAGGAATAAAATTTAATTTTAACATTTGATGAATTATCGTTGCAGCATTCCCCAACAGCGCCACTGATTTGGCTTCTTTGTTGGCTGCGTATTTACGAACACGCGCGATCGCATCATTTAAATCAGTTGTGCTTTCATCGACGTATTTTGTTTTTAATCTTTTTTCGATACTGAGCGGATCAATTTCAATCGCTAAAACAGTGGCGCCAGCAAAAACACCAGCCAGTGGTTGTGCTCCACCCATTCCGCCTAATCCAGCTGTTAAAATAATTCGTCCTGACAAATCACCACCAAAATGTTGGCGTCCGCATTCAACAAATGTTTCATATGTTCCCTGAACAATGCCTTGTGTTCCGATGTAAATCCACGACCCTGCTGTCATTTGACCGTACATCATCAGGCCTTTTTTATCGAGTTCATGAAAATGTTCCCAGTTGGCCCATTTGGGAACCAAATTTGAATTTGCAATCAACACCCGCGGAGCATCTTCGTGCGTTTTTAAAATTCCAATTGGTTTTCCCGATTGAACTAATAATGTTTCATCATTTTCTAAATTTTTTAATGCGAATAATAATTTATCAAAACATTCCCAGTTTCTGGCTGCTTTACCAATACCACCGTATACGACCAAATCTTTGGGATTTTCGGCCACCATCGGATCCAAATTATTTTGCAACATTCTGTACGCTGCTTCTTGGAGCCAGCCTTTGCATGTTAATGTTGTACCTGTGGGGGCGCGAACGACACGGGATTGCGATGACGACATAATTAAACCTCTAAATTTCCAATTTTATTTTCAACTGCATGAACTATTTTTTGATTCTTGATCAATTCTAAAATTTTTGAAACATCTTTTGCAAAAATCCGATCAACATTGGCAAATGGCACAACCGAACGAACACAATCATATGCCAATAACACTCCGGCTGTGGGTTTTAATGGTTTAATCATGTCCAATGCTTGTGTTGCAGCTAATAATTCCATCGAAAAAACATTCTGTGCATTTTTAACTATTTGTGAAAATTTACGTGCAGCAATTGTTCCCATTGAAACGTGATCTTCTTTTTCAGCTGACGTCGGCATTGAATCCACACTGGCAGGATGCGCTAAAATTTTATTTTCACTGACCAGGCTGGCACTGGCGACTTGAACAATCATGTGGCCTGAATTTAAACCGCCATTCGGTGCTAAAAACGGCGGAAGGTCACTCATTTGTGTAGAAATAAATTTTGAAATTCGTTCGTGCGAAATACTGGCCAACGATGAAATTGCAATCGCTGCAAAATCCATCGCATGAGCCACCGGCATTCCATGAAAATTTCCGCAAGATAAAATTTTTCCCGCATCTGCGAAGACTAATGGATTATCCGTGCTGGAATTCGCTTCGGTTTCTAAAACCCTGACACAATATTCAACGGCCATTTTACCTGCTCCGTGAACTGCCGGCATACAACGTAATGAATAAGCATCTTGAACACGGTGGTCGACAGTTTCTGCAAAATGGCTTTCGCCGATTTCAGAAATTTCACCCATCACACGTAATAAATTTTTAGCAGTTTTTGATTCGCCTGAATGTGGGCGTGTTTGAGCTATTAATGGATCAAACGGTTTTCGTGAACCACGAAGTCCTTCGGTCGACATGGCACCACAAATATCTGCAATTTTTAATAATTGAGTCGCCTCATGCAGCGCCAATAGACCGACGGCTGTCATGACTTGGCAACCATTGATTAATGATAAACCTTCTTTGGCTTTTAATTCTAAGGGCTTTACATTTTTAAACGAATCACCGAATACATCGCCTTCACCGATTAATGCTAAAGCTAAATGTGAAAGCGGAGCTAAATCACCGCTGGCACCCACGCTGCCCTGTTGTGGAATAATTGGAATAATATCGTTATTTAAAAATTCTAATATTTTTTCAACAACATCAACACGCACACCGCTGTGCCCACGCGATAATGTGTTCGCGCGTAAAATCATCATCGCTTTGGCTTGGTCTTTGGTAAATGGATCACCGATTCCCATTGAATGCGACCGAATTAAATTTTTTTGCAATTGTTCAATATCAGCGTCCGAAATTCTGACCGATGAAAACGCACCAAAACCAGTATTCACACCATACATGACTTCGCCATTTGCAATGCGAGCTTCGATGTAATCACGTGATTTTTTAATTTCTTTTTTTGCAGAATCAGCCAATTCAAATTTTGCATCAACAGAATAGACCATTTCATGCAACGAGTTCATTGTGATGGATTGACCATCGATCGTAAATTTTTTCATAGAATAATAACTTACTAAACTGGATAGCAAAATGCAAATAAGCCAGATGACTCGCGCCATCTGGCCATAAACTGACTTCGGACCCAAATAACGAAAGGAAATCCGAATGTCGAACCACAAGTATAGAAAATATCGGTTTTATGCCTACTGGGCTAAAACGATTTTAAGAATAATTTTGTTATTCTTAAATTTTCTTAGGTTACTTTTTGATCTGATCAATTAATGCATTCACCAACATGTACAGTTTGTGAACCATTAACACTTTGGTCCAAGTCATTTTGATACGGTTTGATGGCCGCGGGTCCTATTATTTAAGTCCTTCAATATTTTTCTGGTAACTACCAGTCGTCTTTTCGCCTTTAAATACAGCGCTGCCAGCGACTAAAATATCGGCGCCCGCTTCCCAACATAATTTGGATGTGACGCTGTCAACACCACCATCGACTTCGATTAAAAATTTTGCGTTGTTTTCTTTGCGCCAGTTCTTTAAAAATTTAATTTTTTCAATTTGATCATGCATAAAACTTTGACCACCAAAACCAGGCTCAACCGTCATGATTAAAACCAGATCAACAAGGTGCAGATATTTTTCAATTTCATTGATCGTTGTTTTTGGACGTAAAGTAATTCCAGGTTTACAACCCAATTCGCGAATCAGCTTTAAATTTTCTGTCATCTGCTTGGTTGATTCAACATGCAATGTTAAATAATTACTTCCTGCATTAATAAAATCGCGAATATATTTTTCAGGCATTTCAATCATCAAATGCACATCAAGAGGTATTTTAGAAATTGGTTTTATTGATTTTACAACGGTCATGCCAATGGTCAGATTCGGTACAAAATGCCCATCCATGACATCGACGTGAATGAAATCCGCACCAGCATTTGTGACTTTATCAATTTCATCACCCAAATTTGCAAAGTCAGCCGACAAGATACTGGGAGCAATCATTTTTTTCATTGAAATACATCTCCATTTTTAAGACTGATCGTTTTTAAAAAATCTTGGATTTTCATTTTAGGTTTTGATTCAGGCTGAACTTCGATCAATGAAATTAAATTCTGTGCACAGCCAATAATTAATTCTTCGTTTGTTACAGAAAAAATTTTTCCTGGCTCTGTAAATTTTGCGACAACGTTGGTTTTATGAATTTTTAAACGTTTCCCTTGAAATAACACATGGGTTCCAGGTCCCATTGAAAACGCACGGACTTTATTGTGAAATTTTTCGGCTGTTAAATTAAAATTCAAAAATGATTCTTCTTTGGAAATTTTATTCGCAACAGTGACTTTGGATTCATCCTGCGGTACTGGTAAAATTTCACCTTTAATATATTTGATTAAATCTGTTTTTAATAATTCGCATCCCAAAACTGAAAGCAGATCATACAATTGGGTCGCATTTGTTTCAGAATTTAAATTTATTTTTCTTTCGGCGATGACGGCACCTGCGTCCAATTTAAATACCATTTTTTGTAAACTGACACCTGTCACTGTATCGCCATTTTCCAGCGATCTCTGAATCGGCGCAGCACCTCTGTAAAGCGGTAACAAGCTGCCATGAATATTTACGGCTCCATATTTAAAACTATTTAAGAATTCCTGCGATAAAATTTGACCAAATGCGACGACCACAGCGATATCGGCATCCCATGATTTTATGATTCCAAAATTTTGTGGTTCTTTTCGTAAATTTTCTGGCGTTAAAAAATTTAAATTATTATTTACAGCAAGATTTTTCACTGGCGACGGCGTAAGCTGCATTTTTCGACCCGCAGGTCGATCTGGCTGTGTCACGACCCCTACGATTTCAAAGGCATCGTGATTTAATAATGTGAGTAAATGCTGGGATGCAAATTCAGGGGTCCCTAAAAAACAGACTTTGATTTTATTTGTGATCATTAACTTTTAACAGAATCTCTGGATTTTGATTTGCGATTTTTTTCTCTCTCTTCGTCTTTTTCTTTGGGATCGGGATAACCGCTTTTTTTAATTTGGTTTTTAATTTTATTACTTTTTAAAAAGCTTAGGTGATCAATAAATAAAGTTCCCGTTAAATGATCCATTTCGTGCTGAATGCAAATTGCAACTAATCCATCAACTGTCAGTTTGAATTCCTTGCCGTTGATATCCATGGCTTTGACGTCAACTTTGTCAAATCGTTCGACCGTATCAAAAAAACTGGGTACAGATAAACAGCCTTCGTCAAAAGTGGTTTTTCCATAACCTTTTATAATTTCTGGATTAATTAAAACCAATGGCTGAGCCAAATTTTGTTCAAATTCAGTCATTTCGTCATATTTGTATCTGCGGCCTGCATCGTCTTTGGATCTGGTATCGATCACCAACATCTGAATGGGTTTGCCGACTTGGACGGCTGCCAAACCAATACCTTTGGATTCATACATTGTTTCCAACATGTTTTCGGATAATTTTTTAAGCTCAGCATTAAATTCTGTCACGGGTTTTGAAATCTCGCGCAAAATAGGATTTGGATATGTTAAAATTTCAAGTTTTGCCATAGTCTTGATTTATATCTTAACGTCTCAGCCGCAACAAGAAAAAAACTGAGATTAAACCCATCACGATATTTGCAAACCAAGCGCTCAACATCGGCGCTAATGTGCCATGCATGCCCAGTGTCTGTGACGAGCTGTGCAGAATCCAATAGGCCATCACAAGGCCTAAGCAAATACCAATATTTCTGACCATTCCACCACCACCACGGGTATGCCCGACACAAAACGGCAATGACAACAAACTCATGACCAAACCGGCCAAAGCAAAACTAAATTTGACATGGTATTCAACTTCGTATTTGACAGTATCCAAACCACCCTCTTTGTTTCGATCAATAAATTGTGACAACTGCGATTGAGTCAATAAATCACTGGTCTGGCCAGTGCTTCGCAGATCTTGAGCATCTTCTGACATCGCAATTTTTTTCTCTAAAAATTCGTCATTCAGCGGAAAACTTGAATCTGCGTTAAATACAGAAATTGAACCGTCTTTTAATGTCCAATTTGTCCCCTCCAAAATAACTGATTTCGCTGTCAGCAACTGAATCAGATTCCACTGCGGATCAAAAAAATATAACGTCAAGCCCTGTGCTAAATTACCTTCAGTATTTAATGTTTTAATATTAAAAATTGTATTCTTTGAACGATACCAAATTCGATTTGTTTTAATTGTTTGAAATTTTCCAGGATTTTTTGATATTTCATTATAAAATGTAAAGTTTTTTTGCTTTGAAAATGTCGGCAGTAATCGATCACTGATGATATAATCCACAGCTGATAAAACTAAAATTGAAATTAAGACCATCCGAGCGATTCGAAACAGACTCAGACCCGCAGCAAACAAAGCGATTAATTCAGAACCTTTATTTAAGCTTGAAATCGTCATAACTGTGCCGACAACACAGGCGACGGGCCACATTTTGTGAATAATTTCTGGCAAATAATACAAATAATATCGGACCAGCTGAGCAGGGTCAGCATCCGCAAATCGCAAAAAAGTCGACATTGCATCTGAAGCCAGAAATAAAGTTACAAAAATCAGAAGACCAGCGATAAATGACGACCAAAATAGACCCAAAATATAACGATCGACACGATTCATTTTATATTACCCATGAAATTAATATGCCTCAGAGTTGACTCAGTGGGTATTCTATATTGTACTTAGGTATGGGAAAACAAAGTTTTAAGGATACGAAGTTCGACTATGGCGCTTAAAGTATTACTTGCTGACGAAAGCACTTCAATTAAAAAAGCGTTTCAATTAGCTTTGGCCGATTATGGTGTCGAAGTTAAAAGTGTCCCCTCAGGGCTTGATGTTTTAAGTGTCTCTCTGGACTTTATGCCAGACATTATTTTTGCTGATGTCTTGCTAACTAAAAAATCTGGTTATGATGTCTGCAAAGAAATCAAATCACATCCACAGTTATCTTCTGTTCCTTTTATTTTAATGTGGAGCCATTTCATGGAATTCGACACATCCGTCGCAACGGCTGCAGGCTTTACCGATAAATTAGAAAAACCCTTCGACACTGAAATGTTGCGTTCAAAAATAAATTCATACGTTTTTAAAACAAAAAAACACCCGCTGCACGGTATGATTCAATACCCAGATATGCCAAATTTTATTGAAACTGAAACTATGGCTCGTCAAAAAAATAATTATTTTACACAGAAAAATAATTTAATCGCTGGTGAAATTGTGAATCCCGAATCTGGCGATGAATTCGAATCCGTTTCGCTGAATCAAAATACAAATACGACCTCAAAAAAAGATACTTTTGAAATTCAAATTGAAACTGAAAATTTTGGCGACTTCGAAGAAGTTGTGCTCGTCAAATCTGATCAGCCCGCGAATCTACAAAGCCGAATCCACGAGCAAATTCAAAATTACATTGAACATTCCCCTGTTGCACTCAGTAAATCAGCTCAACCCCAATCGTCACAAAATACGTACACATCAAAACCTTCAAACTTTGATGAACACATGATGCGCGAAGAAGTTCGCTTGATGGCAGAAAAAATATGCTGGCAAATCATACCCGATATTACTGAAAAAATTGTTCGCGAAGAAATCACAAAACTTTTGTCTAACCTTGATAAGTCGATTTAGATGATTTCTTCCCCACTGACCACAATCGAAATGATCAAAGCAGCTCTTAAAGAAGATATGCCGAATGGTGATATTACAACTGAATCGCTGGCTGTCAGACCACAACACAGTGAAGCAATTTTAAAAGCAAAAGCAGACATCGTATTGTCGGGCTCAACTGTTTTTGAGCAGACCATTCAATTCTTGGAGCCCAATGCAAAATTAAAATGGCTATTTGAAGAAGGTGATTTGATTTTCAAAGGACAAAATATTTGTTCCATCGAAGGCGACTTGATCCAAATTTTAAAAGCCGAACGTGTCGCGTTGAATTTTCTGGGTCGACTTTCAGGAATTGCCACATTGACTCGGCAATTTGTTAAATCCGTCGAAGGCACAAAAACAAAAATTTTAGACACTCGAAAAACAACGCCATTGTACCGAGACCTTGAAAAAAAAGCTGTTGTTCACGGCGGTGGCACAAATCATCGATTTAATTTATCAGATGCAATCATGATCAAAGACAACCACATCAGTCTGATCGGCGGAATTACAAAAGCCGTGGATCGTATTCGCAGGCATTGCGATTTAGCGGTCGAAGTCGAAGCCTCGACACTTGAACAAATCAAAGAATGCGTATCATTGAACGTTCACAGAATTTTATTAGACAATATGAATAATGAATTATTGGCTGAAGCCGTAAAATTAATTCCTGGCCACATTCAAACCGAAGCCAGCGGCAATATGAATTTAGACCGTGTCAGATCTGTTGCTGAAATAGGTCTTGATTTTATTTCCGTCGGAGCATTAACACATTCTGCACCGACCGCTGATATCAGTTTGTTATTTGACTGGGGTCATTAATGAATAATATACAAATCGGCAAGGTCACTGCGACCTGGGCTAAAAGCCATCAGTTTTGTCATCGTTATTTTTCAACAATCGAAAGTACAAACGACATTGCAAAAAAAAATGCATTCACAGACGATGATTTAGAAAACGAATTTATTTTATATATTGCAGACGAACAAACTCAAGGACGTGGTCGTTTCGACCGCACATGGACAATGCCAAAAACAGGATCTGCATTAATTTCGTCGTGGTCTTTTCAAATTTTAAAACCTGCCAAACCAACATTAACTGCGTTAGCTGGCTTATCATTGTATCACGCGGCACTGACAACCTGGCCGTTTTTAAATTGGTCGCTGAAGGCACCCAATGATCTTTATTTGGATGATCAAAAAATTGCAGGTCTGCTTATTGAAACTGTATCTCAAGGGTCAGAGCACCGTTTAATTGTCGGCCTTGGTATGAATGTATTATCAGTTCCTGCCGAAATTGAAACAGCAACTTGCTTACTTAAAAAATTATCTACAAATACACCTCTGCTCGGCGAAGACTGGATTTTGTTTTTAGAACGTTTATTTTTTGAGTTTTCGTTGTTAGTTCCAAATGCTGATCAAGATTTAAATTCAACACAGCTTGAAAGTTTAATTGTGGCTTTGAATCGATTCCCTCAATTAGAAAAAAAATACACTTCTCATGCTGAACTTACGGCTGAATTATGGCGCTAATCCACACTCCCGAAAAAATTGAACCAGCACCGTGCCCTGATTTTAAATTATCAGGTGTTGATGGCAAAAAATACGAATTATCATTTTTTAAAAACAATCAACCTTTGCTGGTTATGTTTATTTGTAACCATTGCCCCTATGTCAAAGCCATCGAAGATCGCTTGATTCAATTGGGGCATGATTTAAAATATGAAAATATCAATGTTATTGCCATCTGCTCAAACGATGAAATCAATTATCCTGATGACAGTTTTGAAAAATTAAAATCTCGCAGTGAAGAAAAAAAATATTCATTTATTTATTTGCATGACACAGACCAATCTGTCGCAAAAAAATTCGATGCTGTTTGCACTCCAGACTTTTTTTTGTATGATAAGAATTTAAATTTACAATACCGCGGACGCTTAGATGACAACTGGAAAGACGCTGCGCTCGTTAAAAAACGCGAATTATATACAGCTGCCGTCGATTTAAAAACATTAAATACAATCAGCTTTAAACAAATCCCATCAATGGGATGTTCTATAAAGTGGACCAAATAATATGATCAAACATACCCTCACCGCTCTGAGTATCGGATTTTTAATTTTTATTTTATATATCATGCAATACACAGGTGCATTTAAATCAGTGACTGTGGGGATGGACCAACGTGGTCCGTACACATTGATTTACAAAGAACATACAGGCGCCTATCACCAAATCGTTTCAACCATTCAAAATGTCGAAACCTGGGCCAAAGAAAATAAATTAAAATGTCGACTCAGTTTTGGTGAATATTTTGACAATCCAGATATGGTCGAAGAAGGCCGCCTGAAATCCCGCGGTGGTTGCTTAATTGATCCGTTAGTTCCCGAAGAAATGTTGATTTTTAAAAAATTAATATTACCCACAGATTTTAAAACAGATGTCTTCCCTGAAACCAAGGCTGTTGTGGCTTTATTTTCAGGAACACCAGGCATCGGACCTATGAAAGTTTATCCTAAAGCTCAAGAATTCATACAAAAAGGCAATCTTAAGAAAAAAGGATCTGTGATCGAAATCTATGAAGTCTTCGATCACAAATCCATGAACACCACCTATTTGTGGCCCGTTGAAAATTAATACCTATTTTTTACTTTAAAAAGTCGCTTCTTTTTTCAAAAGTTGTTCGACTGTTAGGCCAATTTCAGAATGGCCTTTGAATACAGTTCCTAATTTTTGCTTGTTAAAATGTTCCAGTGCCATTGAATATGCTTTTGCTGGCAGTGCGACATATTTAACAGCTGGAGCGATCGTCACAGCTGTTGTTAAATACATTTTTACGAAATCTTGAACTTCAGATTTTTTTGCAGATTCTGCATTAACATATATAAATAATGGACGCGCTAATGGATTGTACGCAGCACTTTCAACAGTTTCTTTGGTCGGTAATACCGCAACACCTGATTTATTAATCACACCCAGTGCTTTTAATTTTTTTTGATTTTCCATATAATAGGCTAAAGGAATAAACCCCAATCCGCCTTTGTCTCCAGAAACACCTTTGACCAAAATATTATCGTCTTCGGATGCCGTAAAATCACCACGTGATGATTTTGCTTTACCAACAACGGCTTCAGTAAAATAATCGAATGTTCCTGAATCTGCGCCCGCTCCGTACAATTTTAAATCCATGGCTGGCCATTTTGCATTCACGTCAGACCACTTCATGATTTTTCCCTGAGCTTCTGGGGCCCACATTTTTTTTAAATCAGCGATTGAAATTTCAGTCAATTTATTTGTGGGATGAACAACAATAACCATCGCATCAAAAGCCACTGGTAATTCCATATATTTAATTTTAGCTTCTGAACAAATTTTCATTTCTGATTCTGAAATCGGTCGTGATGCCGCAGAAATATCAATTTCAGCACGGCAGAATTTTTTAAAACCGCCACCAGTTCCTGAAATACCTGCTGTGACTTTCACAGTACCTTTGTTTTTAATTTGAAATTCTTCGGCCATGGCTTCCGTGATCGGGTAAACAGTCGATGATCCGTCAACTTTGATCATTTTCATTTCAGCCAGGGCTGTGATCGATAAAAATAAACTCACCATTAAAATAATATTTTTCATAAATACCTCCGTATAAAAAATATGCCCTTTTTTATTTGAATTTTCGCGTTATGATTGTGTTAAGACGTCGAGTGTTACATCCGGCAAACTTTGTTTGCGTCGAGTGTTACATCCGGCAAACCTTGTTTGCGCTAATTTATTTCGAACTGCATCAAAACTTCTGTTTTGACTTTGATTTGACCACCACTGACAGCTGTTGCAGCGCTGCCACCAAAATCCATTGATTTTATTCGGGCTGCACCCTCAAAAGCTCTGAAAACAGGCTCTGCAGAACCCTGATGAGAAATTAAATAGACATTTTTAATTTTAACGCCAGCCGCCTTTGCCAAGCTTTCAGCTTTATCGCGCGCTGATTGAACGGCATCAACCATCGCAAGGCCTTCTGCAGCAGATTTTTTATCTGAATCCCAGGCGATCGATTGAACGTTAATTCCCGCCGAATCCAATTTTGAATTCGAAGTCAGCGCATCGATCAATTGGCCAGCATCGTCCGTTTTTTTATGTGTGACTTTGATTTGGTGGCTGACACGGTATCCAACAATTTTATTCGTCTGTGTTTTTTGATCATACACAGATTCTGGATTAATAGAAAAATTTTCAGTCGTAAAATCATCTTTTTTAATTTTATATTTCTCGACGACAATTTTGATACGTTGATATTCTTTGGCCTGTAAATCCTGTGCCTGTTTCGCCGTCGATGCTTTGCCAAATGATTCTAAATTTAAAATGACCATGTTTGGTTCAACAGAACGCTCGGCGATTCCATTGACTGAAATTAATTGTGGTTTCACTTCAGCAAAGGAAAATAGAGTTGTTATTGTCAAAATTAAAAAAATTATTTTTTTCATTAAATATTACCTGGCTGTTTTTGAGGGCATTTTTTCTTTGGGTTTTGATGGGTCTTGCGGCAAATTCACAACTGTACAATTCATATATCTTAAAAAATCTTTGTTTTCACTGTTTTTTAAAGTGATGTTGGTCGATGTATAATGCACTTCAAATTCATTTTCTAAGCCAACAACGTTTCTGCGAACATGGATCACACCGTTTGATTTGATCGTTACCCAAATATTTTTTGCGGTATTGACTGCAAATTGTTCTCTGTAATGTATTTCTGTACGTGGTATTAACGTCAGCTGATCGTCATTATCGTTTTTTCTGTAAATATCCCAACTGTACTTATTTCTGACAAATCTAAATTTACCGATTTCGAACGATTTATCATATGATGAAATTTGGCCCGAAGACGGGTTCACCAATTCAGCTACTTGTTTTTCGAATTCAGTTTCTTTTTTTGACATACCCCAAAAATTTTTCATTCGAATGGGCACCGAATTTTTTGTACAGGGAATTATTTTAATATCTGCCGTTTCAGCACTAAATAACGTAATTCCATAAAATAAAAAAGCTACAATAAATATATTTTTCATACGTTTATTGTAGCTTTTATTTTTTTAACTTTACACAGACCTTGGTCTAAATATAACCTATTTCCCCGCGCGAATTAAATTCAAAGCACTTCCAGCTTTAAACCATTTCAACTGTTCGGCGTTATAAGTGTGTTTGACCGCAATGTTTTCAACTGTTCCGTCAGAATGTTTTAATTCCAGAACTAAATTTTTGCCTGGTGCTAAATTCTGTAAACCACGAATTGATAATAAATCTTTTTCTTGGATTTTTTCGTAATCTTTCACGTCAACAAAAGTTAAGGCTAAAACACCTTGTTTTTTTAAATTCGTTTCATGAATACGTGCAAATGATTTTGTAATGACTGCTGTGCAACCTAAAAATCGTGGCGACATAGCGGCATGTTCACGCGACGAACCTTCACCGTAATTTTCATCACCAACAATCATCCAGCCTTTGTTTGCTTTTTGATATTCACGTGCAACTTTGGCGAATTCTTTTTTCTCCCCTGTGATTTGATTATTTCCTTTGCCAATTTCACCAGTCAGAAATGCATTGTCTGCACCCAATAACATGTTGTCAGAAATTTTATCTAGGTGACCACGGTAATTCAGCCATTTGCCACCCGGACTGATATGATCTGTCGTACATTTCCCTTTGGCTTTAGCTAATAATAATTGCCCTTCGAAATCTTTGCCATCCCAAACTGTGAACGGAGCCAATAACTGAAGTCGCTCGGACGTTGGACTGATTGCCACTGCAACGGCTGCACCCATTGGTTTTTGGTAACCTTCTGTGTCTGGCACGAATCCTTTTTCAGGTAATTCAGGAGCCACCGGTGCTTTTAATTTAATTTTTCCTGTCGGACCAACTAATTCGTCAGTCATTGGATTAAAATCAATTCGACCCGCAAGACCCATTGCCATGACAATTTCTGGAGAACCAATAAATGATAATGTTTCAGGATTGGCATCATTACGTCCGCGGAAATTTCTGTTGAACGATGTTAAAATTGTGTTTTTATCACCGGTTTTTACATCATCACGTTTCCACTGACCGATACATGGACCGCACGCGTTTGCTAAGACAACCGCACCGACGGATTCAAATGTCGCCATTTGGCCATCACGTGTAATGGTATTTTGAATTTGTGTTGATCCTGGTGAAACTAAAAATGGTTGCGACATTTTAACACCGATACTCATGGCTTGTTCCGCGATCATCGCCGATCTACCGATATCTTCGTAGGACGAATTCGTACATGAACCGATTAAGGCCGACGATAATTTTGTTGGCCAATTATTTAATTTAGCTTCTTCGGCGATTTTTGAAATCGGGCGAGCCAAATCAGGAGTATGTGGTCCAACTAAATGCGGCTCTAATGTTGATAAATCAATTTCATAAACTTCGTCAAAATATTTTTTTGGATTTACAACAACATCATCGTCAGCTCGTAAAATATCTTTGTTCTGATCACAAACTGCAACTAAGTCTTTACGACCTGTTGCGGATAAATATCCTGCCATTTTTGAATCATACGGAAATACAGAACAGGTCGCGCCTAATTCAGCACCCATATTTGTAATTGTCGCTTTGCCTGTACACGAAATTGAATCTGCACCTTCACCAAAATATTCAACAATTTTATCAGTGCCACCTTTGACTGTTAACATTCCACAAAGTTTTAAAATAACGTCTTTGGCAGATGCCCAGCCATTCATTTTTCCTTTCAAATGAATTCCAATTAATTGTGGATTTTTAACTTCCCAAGGAAGCCCGACCATCACGTCACTGGCATCCGATCCACCAACACCAACAGCACACATTCCCAGGCCACCAGCATTCGGAGTGTGCGAATCTGTTCCAATCATTAAACCACCAGGAAACGCGTAATTTTCTAATATGACTTGATGAATAATTCCAGCACCCGGTTTCCAAAATCCAATATTATATTTTGAAGCCGTCGACGCCAAGAATTCAAAAACTTCCTTATTCGACATGTTTGATGCGGCCATGTCTTTTTCTTTGCCGACGTAAGCTTGAATCAAATGATCACAGTGCACAGTCGAAGGAACTGCCGCTTCAGATTTTTCTGCAAGCATGAATTGCAATAATGCCATTTGAGCTGTCGCATCCTGCATGGCCACACGATCAGGGTGTAATAATAAAAAACTTTTGCCACGTTCGATCTCTTGGTTTTGAGGATCAGATAAATGTCCGTAAACAATTTTTTCACCAAGGGTCATTGGGCGATTTAATCTTTTTTTGATGATTTCCAACCGAGCGCGAGTTGTTGCATATACTTTTTTAACCATGTCCGGTGTTGTTTCGATTTGTGCCACTGGCTACTCCTTTAAATTTGAATTTAATTTGATCAAGATAATCATCGACGAATTTATGACTTGAAAAAAATGAATACTTGGAATATTATTAATTCTTATAAGGAATACATAGACAATGATCGAGGGTATCGAAGCACTTTTAGCCTTAGAACGCACAGGAACTGTCAGCGAAGCTGCCGCACAGTTACGATTAACCCAATCGGCTGTGACAAAAAGAATTCAGGCCCTGGCCGATGAGGTCAGATTTAAAATCATCGAACCTGACGGACGTCGAGTCAGATTAACCGCCAAAGGCCAAGCCCTCTTAGACAAAGCACGTCCGTTAATTTCAGAATTAAAAAATCTGCGACATATCCAGATTGAAAACGAAATGAATCAATTTTCAATTGGAATTTCTGATTCAATTGCGTCTTCGTGGGGACCACGATTATTAAGGCTAGCGCAGAAAAAAGAAAAAAATTTAGAATTAAATATCCATGTTCATCGAAGCACATTGGTCGAAGAAAATGTCAAATTAGGTCGTTACCATTTAGGCCTGTGTGTCAGTCCACAAAATGAAAATCAATTAATTACAGAATTAATTTCTGAAGAACCTTTGGTTTTACTCCATAATAAATTTGATCCAGAATCTGAATCAAAAAACCTAATTACCATCGAACCAAATTCAGCAACATGGAAAGTCACATCGGAAAAAATTTTAAAACATCCGAAATTCAAAAATTTTGATTTTATTTATGTCGAATCATTTTCGGCCATCGTACAGATGGTCAAAGAAGGATTCGGCCACGGCTTGGTACCAATCGGTGTGGCATTAACGATGGGTGCACCAAAAAAATCGATTCAATTACTGTTGCCACAGATCAAAAGAGAAATTAAATTAATTTCAAGAAAAAATATTTCGTTATTACCCAGCGTTCAATCATTTATTAAATCACTGAAAGAAACTTCAAAGGAATTATTTTAAATGGAAAACACTGACATTATTCTTGCTGCTTTGATCGGAATTGGATTAGCCGTTTCGTGTGGGTTTCGAATATTTGTTCCTTTATTAATCACATCCGTAGCATTAAAATTGGGTTAGATCCCAGCAAGCTGGGCCACCGGCGGCCTGGGGAACCCTATACTTGCAGGTGCTGAATTGATATCAGCGACTGTTTTATCGTTTGTATCAATTTTTTTACCGCTGCTTGCAATATTAATTTTCGCCGCTTTTTTATTTGCGGCGATTTATTTATTTGGAAAAAGTCGGCTTTAAAATTTGAGATCCAAAATCATTGATATTATCTGAAAATGTAAATTTGTTTTGCGGATACAGAATCAACATCTGACCTTCTGATTCACCAACTGTTAAATTAATATTTTTAATTTCGTCAGCTTCGAACTCTAAAACTTCGCCCAAGTTCAAAAACGGTTGATCTTTGGAATTCGCAGAAATTTTTAACGCCTGCTTTTCTGATCCAGCCAAAAAATCATCAGACTGCACAGAGCTTTGTTCATTATGCGATAAAACAATTTGGAGCCGCAATTCATTATTTTTATTTTTTATCAAATTTTTCAATTCAGCTTCAACAACTAAAACATTTGAATTGTTATAAACTAACATTTCACGCTGATCTAAAACAGCCGATGAATAATCTTCGGTCCCTTTTAATTTTGCAACAGCAACTGGGTCATTTTTAACCTTTTCAATTTCCGATTCAAACTGTTTTCTAATTTGACGAACCTTGGTTGCATCCAACAGAGTTGATGCGAATTCTGCGGATTGCAGGCCTGGAATTGATTTAATGCTCGCTCCCAATAATTCTTGATCTGCCAAGCCATCTGCATCGCCATCAATTAAAATACTGACGTCACACGAATTCCAAGTCGTCATCGGCTTAAAAGTTTTAATTCCGAATTGAACAACTTCTATAGGTTGGTTTTTTTCATTTTTCTTTGAAATGATCTTGTAACCGACCGATTGCAAATCACAATCAGCATTCATTGAAATCGATGATAACGGCTTGCGTTCATCAACTGATAACAGATTAAACAACAGGGCTTCACCATTATTCTGGTTACCGTTTGCCAATCGAACAGTCGCAGCAGCACCAACAGAGTTCGTTTGACCTGAAGCAACTGATAAACTCACCGCACTGATTGCTGACAGTTTATGAGCCACTGCCAGCACAGGAATTCGGTACATTTCAGCCGAACCATTCATGAACTTAACCCAGCCATCCATTTCTCGGACAGTTTCGTCTTTCATTAACAAAGCATTTAAATGAAATGATAAATTCATGGCACTTACGGATTCAGATTTTAAGACAATATCTGCCGCAGGCAACATCGTAATGAATTCATTACCTTCAAAAACAACAGATAATTTCAAATCTGATTTTGTTAAATTTTTAATTTCAAAATTTGACTGAACTGTTTTTTCAGTTTCAATTGAAATTTCACCAAATGAAACTGATGGTTCGCTGGCGACCATCAAAGCTTGTGCTGCAACATCAGACTGAACGCGACCTGAACCTTGGCGAGTCACTGGGTATCTAACGCCTTTTTCAGAAATGGTTTTAGCCGTACCCATCGCAATATTTTTTAATTCTTTTGCTGTTAAATTTAAACCGCGCTGTTTCATCGATTGCTTAATCAAGGCCATAATTCCAGCCATGTGTGGTCCAGCCATTGATGTTCCAGACATTTTGACAACACGATTTCCACCGCCAACAGCGGCAGAAATAATATCACTGCCCGGCGCAGAAATTTCAGGCTTCAAATATCCGTCCATTGAACGCGGACCCTTTGAAGAAAAATCAGTGATTGTATCAATCAGTTCGGGTTTTTCAATTTGAATCGCTGAATTAAATTTAATTTGTACCACAGAATTTTTTAATGCTGCTTTGATTTTTTCGCCAATAATTTGCGTAATCATAATTGCCGGAATATCAAAAACATCCGTCGTTCCCATTTTAAATGCAGCGCCTTCACGGTTATTTGCAACGACAACACCGATTGCACCACCAGCGGCTGCACGCTTCACTTTATCATTAAAATTGACCACACCACGATCAATCAAGGCCACTTTGCCTTTTAATAAATCCATTTGCGGCTGTGTTAAATCCACGTCTGCTATGCCAATAAATACCAAGTCGCCAACAACATTTGATGAGGCAATTGTTTTCGTTGTTGCCGCTTCGATCGCTTCGACGTTGACAGTTTCGTTTGAAAAAATAATTTCTGATGAATCGTATTTCCAATTGTGGTCACCATCATCGATGCTGGCTGCAACTGATAACGATTCTGTCGAGGTTCCTGGCGCGCCGACAATGTAATTTTGATTTCCCGAATTTCCTGCAGAAATGACAGCAATTGTCCCACCCTGAACCAAATTTTTAATCGCTTCAGCGTATAAAATTTTTGGATTTCCGTAACCACTGCCCAATGATAAATTCACAACATCCAATTGATCGCGCAAATCACCATCACCATTTGGATCGGCCGAAAATTCAAGTCCCGCAATAACAACCATGTCACTGGTTGAACCGTCAGCGCCGAAAACTTTGATGGCATATAATGATGCGTCTTTGGCCATTCCATCATATGAATTTACGCCATCACCAAGTCCTGCAACAGTTCCGGCAACGTGCGTTCCGTGTCCAGCTTCATCGATTGGGTTCATATCAGGTTTTGGGATGTGATTTGAATATTCAGCAGAGCCTGAATCGTAATGCGTGCCGACCAAATCAATACCACCAACAACTTTTAAATTGGGATAACCTGCCGTAGGTTTTGACGGGTCAACAGCCTTGTAACCAGCTTCTGTGCCGATGCCACCAAACATTTGGTGAGTGTAATCAATGCCTGTATCCAAAACACCAACAGTCATACCCTGACCAGAAATTCCCATTTGATGTAATTTTTCAGCTCCAACGAATTTCAATGAATTTCTTTGTGATATCAAAGCCACTTTTAAATCTTCATTGTTTTTCATATCGCGTGGACGTTCAAAAGTTCCCGAACCTTCCCAGCTGGCAACAATACCAACCGCAGATAATTTTTCAAGAACTGCAATCGGAGCCACAACAGAAACGGCATTCAATACCATTTTATAACGATACATCGTGCAAACATTGGCTGATAATTTTTTTAATTCTGTTATTGCTACTTCTTGTTCAACGTTAATTTGTTTCAATTGATCCTGATCAACTGTTCGAACACCATTCACCATTTTGGCCGTCGATAGCAACGCCGGCGTTTTTAATTTAACAACAGCCATGACTCGGTCCAAATTTTGAGGCCGCGTACTGATCAGTGCCGAAATTCCATCCGTGATTTTTTCATAAATTGTTCTGGGTTCAAAATCAGTACAACTTAAATCCGAGGTTTCTTTGACAATCGGGGGTCTGTTTTCAATCAGCTTTGGTTTTGCATCATTTTTTGTACACGCAGATAAAATCAACAGGATTGTTGATGCAAAAAATATCTTTGTTGCGAAATTGTTTTGAATTGTGTTTTTTTTCATGAATTCCCCCGAATCAAAAAAGCCTTAAGACAAAGCCTTAAAGTTGGTGGAATCTAACTATAAAATTGATGGGGGTCACTCAATTAAGCAAAAAAATTAACAAAACGCATGTGTCGCATCAAGTGATTGAAATTCGGGCAAAATTTGAAGAAAATTATCAACTGGGAGCTAACTCTATGCAACTACGATTGCATAGAGTTAGACTTTTAGGGTTGCCGGTCAATTGGCACGAAAGACATCATGGATGTGAATTTGCGGTTGGCACTTTATTATTTTACGTAACTTAAAAAAACTAAACACACACCATTCGTAACCTGAACATGCAATTCATCAGTCAACGATTCATTCAATGAACCTTGCCAACCGAATTGAAATTTTTTATTGATCAAAGGCCATTTTAATTTTTTGCAATCGACGATAACGTCTGAATTTTCTGTGAAAAATGAAATTTGTTGATGCGGAAATGATTTTAAATTTTTCTGACCCCGCACAGAAATGAATTTTCCGTGATCTGTATAAATTTCAATATCTGATTGCTTTGCAAAATTCATTAATAAATAGAAATTTGCAATGGCATGGTCATCGCGTCCGCCCGACGTCCCCATAAAAATTATTTTTTGATATTTTTTTTGAATTACGTATTCAAAAGCTTTGGTCAGATCGTTTGAATTTTGATCGTTGATTTGAATTAATTTTTCAGAAAAATTAATTTTTATATTTTCTGAAACAGAATCCAAATCGCCAATAATCACATCGGGTTTTAAATTTGTGTTTTTTAATAATAAATCGGCAGCCCCGTCGCAACAAGCGATATGGTCTGCATTTTTTAAAATTTGTAGCGGTATTTCATTGGATGGAAACTGACCGTTGGCGATAATGACAACGGTCTTTGAATTCATCAATTAAAGGTAATCGCCTTTGCGAATTTTTTCTAAGATAATTTTTTCTGTTTTGATTGGATCGTTTGGATCCACAGAAAAATAACTTTGTTGTTCGCAACGAATTTTTTCTTTGATGAGCCAACGTAAAACATCTGATAAATTTTTATTCTTTTTGTCTTTGAAAAATGGATCGTTTTCAAGAGCGTCTTTGGCTTTTTTTAAAGCTCTGGCTTCTTGAGGATCAGATTCTTTGACCTGGTAATGGGGCAGATCATATTTTTTAATATCGGTCGGCAACACACCTAAGAAACGA
Organism: Pseudobdellovibrionaceae bacterium; assembly: GCA_031428135.1. Taxonomy (GTDB): domain Bacteria; phylum Bdellovibrionota; class Bdellovibrionia; order Bdellovibrionales; family Bdellovibrionaceae; genus Pseudobdellovibrio. Next base: position 99,217 of record JANPOT010000002.1, read on the forward strand.
ACGTTTGGCGCACTAAAATCACCATTTCGAATTAATGATGCTGCTGAACCTGCTTTTAATGTGCGGAAAATATTTTGCATTGTGTACGCATCCAGATCGCCGAAAAAATACATCGGAACATCCAGCTGGTTTTCAATTAATTTACACCAGCCACGCACACCATTTGACGGAACACCCTGAGCACCCATTAAAATACAATTGTTACGTTTTGTAAATCCCATGGCCTGTAATGTGCCCGCTGTACCTTCTGATTCAACAACCAGACAAAAATCTATTTTCTTTTTGGCTTTCAACTTCAAAGATTGTGGTTTGTTTTTAGGTTGAAATGGCGATGTACCCAAAGTTGATAAATCAATATTTGCTTTTTCACCATCGGCCAAAGTTTCAGTCACTAATAATTGCTGTGAATATGTTTGGCCGCCGCGATCATTGGCAAAACAATTTAATTCTTCGCGGTAAACTTCAAGCATGTCACCGATGAAATCAATAATCGAATCTGATTCATCCTGACCGTCAAAATCCAGCGGTTTATATCGTGTATTACCTTTAATTAAGCCCTTACAAATATAATACAATTCACGCTTTGTATTCACTGCACCGATGTCTAAATTTCTAAGTAATATTTCAAGCATAAAAACAACACGTGCTAATTTTTGGACTGATGACACATTTAATTCCGTACGAACGACTTTATCACCGGGGGTCAAATAACCGACTTTGGAATTGTATTCAGAATTGTCTAATGATGTTTTCACAGCTTCTAAATATGGACGCTTTGAATTTTCAAGGTCTTTTAACATGCGTTCAGCCAAATTTCTGGCTTCTTTAGGAATGTCTAATCGTAATTCGCGAACTTTGATTAATGCCATAGTTTACTTCTTTTTCTTTTTGTCAGTTTTTTTAGATTTTGCTGCTTTTTCATTTTCGCTGGCAACAATGTCTTCGTCAGGAACACCAGATTTTTTAGCTTCTTTTTTATTTTGAGCTGCTAATTTTGATTGTGCTTCTTCAAGCTGACTGATGGCTTCTTCCGAATCACGTCCTAAAATTTTGCGAAGGCCTTCTTCTGCTTTTTTCTTGCGCGTATCATTGGCGCCAGCAAGAAGTACTAATTTTTCAACCAAAATTGGACCGAACTGTTCAATATGAGCCAATTTTCGTTCAAGATCGGCTTCTTTCATTTCTGATTTAATATGGCGAGATAATTTTTGTCCGGCTTGCATCAATGCACGGCGAATTTCTTCGACTAATTCTTCAGACGCATCGATCGTTTCTTTGGACGCATTTTTAAATTTAATAAATGGCGATACGACAGATACTGCAAAAACGTAGGGACCGAATGGCAATGATTCTTTGGGTTGACCCAGGCCATAAGATTTCCAGTTTACGCTTTCGATGGCCCATGTAATAGCACAACCTGATTTATCAAATTGTAACGGAACACGATTCGCAAAACGCAATAATTGCACAGGTGATTGTTCGTCACCACGGTCAATAAATCGGGCCAATGCGACTTCGACAACAACCGGTTTAAAATCACATATCGTAGGTTTTCTGGTCATCACACTGAAAAAGTCAACTTTACCCAAACGATTTATAGATTTTGATAATGAATCTTCGCCCACTGTTAAAACAGAACGTGTTGACGGAGCCATAAGCTCAGTGGCCTGAATTGCTTGGAAAACTTTTTTAAATTCTTCATCAGACAAAGCAGAAACAGGTTTTTCAACCAGGTTTTTTGGCATTCCAGCTTTGACAAAATCTTTGATGGATTGATCAGAGATTCGTGAAAAACCAGTTTTTAAAAATTTTGATAATGCAGTTTTTCCGTAGAGCGTGGAATGAGTTATAAATTCACCTAATTTAAAAGTGTGCGGATGTGGTAAAGTTGCCTCTGGAATATCAGGCGAAATTGTGCTGACTCGGTCAGTTTTTTTCCAACCGTCATCGGCCAATTTATATCTCATGGCGACGTGTGGATTCAAAAGTGCTGTGCCTTCGATATAGGTTAATAACCCGCCATCACCATTTAATTGCATGCGTCCGTCGATCAAAAATTCAACGCGTACACCGTTGGTTTTATTTTTCCAATCAATCATTTCTTTGTTTTTGACAATACCTGTATTGGTTTTGATATCGACATCGACTTGCGCAGAGATCGCTTTTTTCATGTTTTTAGTTTTAGAAACAACTTGAACGCCTTTGGCATTCGTCATTTGTGCCCAAGTTGTTGCGGCTGAAATACCGATACCTTGTTGCCCCCGTGAACATTGACCTTTGCCGAATTTTGAAGATGCTAAATATTCACCGAAAACTTTGGCCAAATCATCAGCGTCAATACCAGGACCGTTGTCTTCGACAACAATTTTAATTAAATCTGTATTTTTAGTTGAACCCGTTCCGACTTTGATAACTTCAATCTCAAGATCTGGTAAAATTTCTTGTTGTTCGCACGCATCCAAGGAATTATCGACAGCTTCTTTGAGAGTCGTTAAAACAGCTTTTAATGGCGATGAAAAACCCACTTGCTGCAGGTTTTTTGCAAAATTTTCGGCCGTACTACTTTTGGTGATTTTGCTCATGAGTCCCCTTATATATTCGATATAACATTTAATTGGTGGGCCATTTGGTCTTAAAATCAAGGCCAAGACCACGTCACCGTGTGTTAAGTTAGTGTTTTTAGTGATTTAGCTGATTAAAAAGCAAGCGAGCAGACTAAAGTTGACTGTTTTTTAATCCGATAGAGAAGAATATGTCTAAACAAAATACCAAGCCTTTAGCGGCTAAAACTGCAGAAAAACCACGTATTTTTGATGAAAATTCATATAAAAATGGTGTTTCACAGCCGAATTCAGGCCCCATAGCGCACCGATCAGCGAATGAACTTGAAGTCCCGCATGGCGAAAGATCTGTTGCCGCGTTAAGTGCTGAATATACTGATCTTTTGGCTGCGCCAAAATCAAATTTGAATTTCAAAACACATTTTTTACCAGTAGCTGCAATTTTATTTTTCTCGCTGGCTTTAGTCTTACTTTACCATTTTAATTCAAATAAATCAGGCCCCGGAGCCGGTCGCGGCGTCGCCGGCAGCCTGAATGACTTATCAAATGGGCGTTATGAAAAACAAGCGGCAGATTATTCGGAAGAGAAAGTTTGCACAGAACACAGTGACGGTACAAAAACATGTACGACAAAAACCAAATTACGACGAGAATTTCGTTAATTTATTTTTGATTTGAACAGATCCTATGTTAGCTTCATTTCATGTCCGAAAACACTTGCCTCGCCAAACCAACGAATGACTGTGATAAATGTGGCCAACGATTAACAAATGCAATTTGCTCAACCTCGCCAGAGGTTTGGAAATTATTAGATCTAGTGAAGCAAAAAACAATATTCAAAGCAAATCAAATTATTTTTTACCAAGACAATGAACCCTTAGGACTTTACACAATATCATCGGGACTGGTTAAACTTGAGGTGACATCAGAATCAGGCCAAAATCATACCCTACGCTACTTAGGGGCAGGCTCAGCCTTAGGATACCGTTCATTATTTGCTAGTGAAAAATATCAGGCCTCAGCCATCGCAATTGAAAAAACTGAAGTCTGCTTTATACCTAAAAATACCGTGATGGAAATTTTCAAAAAATACCCCGATGCTGCACTAAAAATTTTAGAAGCACTCTCTAAAGATTTACGCTTAGCTGATGAAAAATGGATATCACAAATGGACAAGGATGCATCTGAACGCATCGCCGAAGCTTTGATTTTTTTGCAAGACCATTTTGAACATCAAAATTGGACCCGGAAAGAAATCGCCGAATGGGCTGGCACGACTCCAGAAACAGTTATCCGCACCCTTGCGCAATTCGAGGCTGATGGCTACATTGACCAATCTCAAGGTCGCGCCATAAGGCTTGTTAATAAGCAGAAGTTAATTGAAAAACTGACTCTCGATCGATAATTTTTTTTATATATGATCCGGGTCATATATCGAACAAAGCTTGTGACATAAGCTTTCCTTAAAGGGAAGTCGAATGGAACAGTTTTGCAGTCAGAAAATACAAATTCAACGTACATGCAAGTACTGTGGAAACCATTCAGCTCAGAATAAATACTGTTGCGATGGCTGTCGCATATTAGATATTGGCTTTGAAAAATTATCTGAAAATAAATTTCATGTTGAGCCTAAGCATCTGTACTTAGATCAACCGACAAATCAGCTATTTTATTGTCTGAATCCAAGTCAACGCGTTTTTAAATTTTTCATTCGAAATATTCAATGTTCCAGCTGTGTTCATTTATTAGAAAAAATACCTGACTACAATCCAAACTGTTTAATCAGCAGGTTAAATATTGGAACTTCAGAATTATATATCGAGCTGACTGAATTTGGAAAATTATCAGAAATTGCAACGTTGATTGAACATTTGGGTTATGAATCTGAAATAATTAAATCTACAGAAGACGTCCAAACACAAATTCAAAAAGAACAACGTAATGATCTCAAAAGAATTGCCATCACTGGTGCGTGCGCCGGAAATATTATGTTATTTTCTATTCCGATTTACTCTGGATCTTTGGGTGAGTTACTGATTTTATTTAAGGCTTTAAATTTAATTTTATTTTTACCAATTATCACGTATTCCGCCATTCCATTTTACAAGGGTGCATGGACCAGTTTAAAAATTAAAAAAATTCATATTGATTTGCCAATTGCAATTGCATTGCTGTCGGGCTTTGTGTTTTCAGTAACTAATTTACTGTTGGGATCTGATCAATTTTATTTTGATTCGACAGCCAGTTTTTTATTTTTGATTTTAATAGCGCGATTTTTTATAAAAAAAACTCAACAGAAGTTTTTAGCACCGCAGAGTTTAAAATCGCATCTTAAGAACGAAACGTATTTGGTTAATTCAAATTTATCATGTTTACCTGAAAACATATCCATCAATGATATTGTTACAGTTCATCAAAAACAAATTATTCCGGTTGATGGGCACCTTGAAACAAATTATGCCCTGGTTGATACCTCATACATGTCTGGTGAAAGTGCTGCTCTGACGTTTACAAAAGGCATGAAACTTTATGCAGGGTATCGTTTACTGTCGCCGTCAATCGAACTGAAATGTGAAAAAAAAATAACAGAAACCAGAATTTCTGATTTGCTGAAACACAGTTATCAGAATTTAATAACAAAATCTGGGTATTTAAATTTAGCAGATCGCTTGGCGCAAAAATTAATTCTGTTTGTTTTTGTCGTCGCTGTTGTTTTTTTATTTTCATATGGATTTTTATTCGATTTCAAAATTGCTTTTGACCGCGCGTTGGCATTGATTGTTGTTGCCTGTCCTTGTGCACTCGCCTTCGGCAGCCCTTTAGCATTGGCGATGGGCTATCGGAAAGCTCAATCAAAAGGAATGACAATCCAAAGCCCAGATGTTTTTGAAAAAATTTCGAATGTTCAAAATATATTTTTTGATAAAACAGGTACCTTGACTGACGGTCATTTGGAAATTTCACACACCTGGCCGGAAAAATTGTCTGGTCATACAAAAAATGTTCTGATTGAATTAGAAAAAATTTCTTATCATCCCATTGCATTTGCGTTGCGCAATGCTTGGAAGACAGACTGTCCTGCAGCTTATGAATTAAAAATTGAAAATCATAAAGAAATTTTCGGCGTTGGAATTTATGGATATATTGGATCAGATTTTTATGAAATCAAATCTGTATCCGATCAAATGTTTGATTCCAATATCGATATGGCAATCGCTTTATATGTTAACAACGTCGCGCAATGCCGAATATATTTCAAAGATCATATTCGCCCGGAATCTGCTGAAATTATTAGTTATTTAAAATCAAAAAATATTCAAACGTACCTGTTGTCCGGCGACAAAAAAAAGAAAGCACTGTCTGTCGGTCAGAATTGTGGAATTTTGAAAGAAAATATTTTTTCTGAGTTATACCCTGAAAACAAAGAGCTGATTATTTCAAAATATAAAAATACGTTAATGATTGGGGATGGCGTCAATGACAGTTTGGCTATGAGCAAAAGTGATGTCAGCATCGCCATTAAGGGCAGCATAGAAATTGCGATCGGCGCATCGGATATTTTTTTTCTGCGCCCGGGACTGCGGCCATTAATTGATTTGTTTTCAATTCATAAATCAATTCAATCAACATTATACAGAAACTTAACGCTGTCTTTAGCATATAATATCATTGCAGGCGTGTTCGCATTGCTGGGTTATATCAATCCACTTTGGGCAGCGATATTAATGCCGATCAGTTCTTTGATTGTCGTTTTATCAACTGTATGGGGGTTTTCAGAATGAACATCTTATTTTTAATGATACCCATTGCTTTGCTGCTTGGATTTATATTTGTACTTGGATTTATTTGGGCGGTTAACGACGGTCAAATGGATGATTTAGAAACACCAGCAATCAGAATTTTAAATGATGATTTAATTGATAAAAAACTACACCGAAAGGAATTTAAATGACATCTGAAAGAGCGGCGACTGACACAATATCGTATGATGACGAAATTGTAAAAAAATTCACACTGGCCACAATTATTTGGGGAATTGCCGCATTATTATTTGGCCTTATCGCAGCGATTCAGTTGGCTTATTGGCCATTGAACCTGAATTTAGAATGGATCACTTTTGGTCGATTGCGCCCACTGCACACAAATGCTGCCATTTTTGCATTTGCTGGTAACGCCATTTTTGCTGGTATTTATTATTCTCTACAAAGACTTCTGAAAGCACGACTGTTTTCAGATACCTTATCCGCGATCCATTTCTGGGGCTGGCAGTTTATTATTCTGTGCGCAGCGATTACATTGCCATTAGGCTATACGCAATCCAAAGAATACGCTGAACTCGAATGGCCTATTGATATCATGATAACATTGATATGGGTTGTATTTGCGATCAATTTTTTCATGACCATGAAACGTCGTCGTGAAAAACATCTGTATGTCGGAATTTGGTTTTATATCGCAACAATTATCACAGTTGCTGTTTTACATATCGTCAATTCAATTGAAATTCCTGTGACGCTGATGAAATCGTTACCCATTTGGGGCGGAGTACAGGATGCCCTCGTACAATGGTGGTATGGCCACAATGCTGTCGCCTTTTTCTTAACAACTCCTTTTTTAGGATTGATGTATTATTTTGTTCCAAAGGCTGCGAATCGTCCTATTTATTCATACAGACTTTCTATTATACATTTTTGGTCTTTGGTTTTTATTTACATCTGGGCAGGCCCACATCATTTACTTTACACATCATTGCCTGAATGGGCTCAAACTCTTGGAATGATTTTTTCAGTTATGTTATGGATGCCTTCATGGGGCGGAATGATTAATGGCTTAATGACATTAAAAGGAGCCTATAAGCAATTGATTCAAGATCCAATTATTAAATTTTTTGTGGGTGCGTTGACTTTTTATGGTATGTCGACTTTTGAAGGACCTTTGTTATCGATTAAATCTGTATCTGCCTTAGGTCATTACACAGACTGGATCGTTGGACATGTTCATTCTGGAACTCTGGGTTGGAACGGCATGTTTATTATGGGTATGATGCTGTGGATGGTTCCAAAGTTATGGAAAACAGAACTGTATTCAAAAAAATTAGCTGAAAATACATTTTGGATTTCATTAACAGGAGTTCTTTTTTATTACGTTTCAATGACAGTTGCAGGTATCACTCAAGGTTTAATGTTAAACGGCATCGATAAAGCAGGTCATTTAATGTATCCTGATTTTATCGAAACTGTGATTCAGATTATCCCTTTGTATTGGGTTCGCGCCATTGGCGGCACATTGTACCTGATCGGCTATTTGATGTTTGTTTATAATATTTTTAAAACAATTCAATCAGCACCAAAGGCAATTGTTGATGAGAAAATTATTGTGACTTATACTGGCTGGTCAGAAAAATATACAGACGGCCACCGCAAAATGGAAGGTATGGGATTTCTGTTTTCAATTATGGCTTTTTTAGCTATTGCTGTTGGCTCTATCATTGAAATTTATCCAACATTGTCTATTCAAAAATATATTAATCCCAGTCAAACAACAAACCCATACACGCCTCTTGAAATTGCAGGTCGCGGTATATACATTAGCGAAGGTTGCTATCTTTGCCATTCACAACAAATACGACCAATACCTGCAGATGTTCTTCGTTATGGAAAACCATCAACAATCGAAGAATCAATGTGGGACCATCCCTTTCAATGGGGATCGAAACGCACTGGTCCTGATTTATCACGTCTCGGAAAAAAATATCCAGACATGTGGCATTTTCAGCATATGATCGACCCCAGAACTGTGACACCGAATTCAATTATGCCAAATTATCCGTGGCTATTAACAAAAAATACAGATTTTTTAACATTAAGAAAAGAGTTTTCTGTTCTGAAAACTCTGGGCGTTCCTTACGATGAAAACACAGTCGCAAATGCGGATATTATTGCGCAAAAGCAAGCCACTGAATTATCTGCATCACTTGTCTCACAGGGTGCGCCGGCAGGACTTGATAAAAAACAAATTATTGCGCTGATTGCTTATCTGCAAGCGTTAGGACAAAAAGAGAAAATAAATACAGAAGGAGTCAAATAATGAAAAATGGATTAAGCTATTTCACCGACACTTACTTAACTGTGATCGGCCTGTTAATTTTTTTCAGCTACTTTGCATTTATGCTAGTTCAAGTTTTTAAATCTTCACCAGAACATATTTCTCATTTAGAAAATATCCCTTTCAACGGTAAGGATAACGTATGAGTGATCATCAAAAAACAGAAAGCGATGAAATAAACCACAGTTACGATGGAATCATCGAACACAATAATCCCATGCCCAGCTGGTGGAGTTGGATGTTTATTTTGTCTGTGTGTTTCGCTTTTCTGTATTATATTCATTACGAAATTTCAGGAACGGGCCTAACACTCAATCAAGAACTTGAAATTTCTATGCAGAAAATAAATGAAATTCGCTCAGAAAATGCATCAAAATTTACAGAACTGACTGAACAAGAACTGATGCTAAAAATCAAAGATCCAAATTTTTTAAAACTAGGTGCTGCGACATTTCAAGTAAAATGTGCGATGTGCCACGGTGAAAAATTAGAAGGAAAAATTGGACCCAACTTAACTGATAATGTCTGGATCCATGGTGGCTCACAAGCTCAAATTTTAAAAACTCTTCGCCAAGGTATTGTCGCCAAGGGTATGCCACAATGGGAAGGTGTACTGAAGCCCGAAGAAATTTATGCCGTCATGAGTTTGATTATTACAAAAAAAGAAAAACCATAGAATACAGGCCAATTTGAAAAAACACATTTCGACAGAAAAAATTACAAGTCTTGATGAATTCGGTAACCGCATCGGGCTGAATCCGGCAGAAGTCACGGGCTTTTATCGGCGCTACCGAACGATTGTTCAAACTGTTTTGATTCTATTTTTTTTAGGATTGCCTTGGACAAAAATGAATCATCACCAGACTGTGTATTTAAATATTGTGGACCGTGAATTTTATTTTTTTGGTTTTTTGCTCAAAGCACACAATGCGCCACTACTTCTTTTTATTTTATTAGGTGGCGCATTATCATTGGCTTTTGTGACTTCGGTTTGGGGTCGAATCTGGTGTGGCTGGACGTGTCCACAGACAGTGTTCATCGATGGTCTTTATCGACGAATTGAATTTTTAATTGAAGGCAACTATCTCAAACGACGAAAAATGAAAACCGATGAACTCAGTTTTTTGTTTATCATTAAAAAATCAGTCAAATGGACTTTGTTTTATATCGCATCCGCTTTCATCGCGCACAGTTTTTTGGCTTATTTTGTTGGCGCCCATGAATTTTTTAAAATCATCGAAAGTGGTCCTAATTCGAGTTTATCAATTTTTTACTTTTCGCAAATTTTAACATTGTTCTTACTGTTTAATTTTGGTTGGTTGCGTGAACAATTTTGTACATTGATGTGCCCGTACGGACGTATTCAGTCCTTATTGATAGATCAAAACTCGTTGGCCGTCGTTTATGATGAAAATCGATCCGATTGCATTAAATGCAATCGCTGTGTCAGCGTATGCCCGATTGGAATTGATATTCGAAATGGATTGCAAATGGAATGTATTGCTTGCACCGCCTGTATTGATGCGTGCGATGAAATTATGGTGAAAGTCGATAAACCCAAAGGCCTCGTAAAATATGAAACCTTAAATACCAAAAAAATTTCGATCTTTAAACCCAGATCAATTTTATATTTAACCGGAATTTTGATCTGCATTTTGGGTTTGATTTTTAATTTAGCGCAGCTCAAACATTCCGAAGCCTTTGTCCTAAGATCGCTTTCGACAATATTTAGTCTGCAGCAAGAAAATGGAATTGACCAGATCACAAATCAATTCAGATTTGCCTTAAACAATCAAAGTGACCAGATTCACAAATATAAAATTGAAATCATCGATCAACCCTATATTCAAATTATTTCGCAAACAAACGAAATGATTTTGAAACCCAAAGAAAACGTCGATTGGCATTTTTTCTTGATGTTACCATTAGCGAAATTCAAAAGCTTAAAAAATAAAGAAGTACAAATACAAATTTATGATTCGGAAAATAGAAATGAATTTATGAAATCATATCACGTCAATTTATTAGGTCCCAGTTTATGAATTTGAATTTTGTAGATTCAGGGTTTATCACATTAGTTGCAGGTTTTTTTACGGCCGGTTTTTTAGGAAGCTGGCATTGTGGTGTCATGTGCGGGCCCACCGCATGCTTTATGGCTGAAAAAAAACAATTGGTGCCGTATCAATTGGGACGCCTCATTTCATACGTTCTGGCCGGCGCATTTGCTGGGTTTATTTCACAATTTTTTACAACATCTTATCCGTGGTTGAAATATGTTTCTGTTTTTGTATGTTGTGCCTTATTGATTTACATGTTTATCACACAAAATAAAAAAATTTCGACTCCTCAAAAATTATCTAATTATTATTTCAAAAAAAATAATTCGGGTTTTATGATGGGGCTGATGACTGTGTTTTTGCCATGCGGCTGGCTGTACAGTTTTATTTTATCTGCCACTGCTGCACGTTCAGCAATAGCCGGAATGATTGTGATGTTTGTTTTTTGGTTATCATCGTTACCCGCCCTGTCGGTGGCGCAAGTACTGATTAAAAAATTAATAGACAAAAATGATTCAAAGAAACAACAAATTTCATCTCTAGTGCTGCTCTTGGCCAGTCTGTACAGTTTTTTGATGTTTTTACTGCATTAAATACCAGTTTCATTCTCTAACATGATGCCGATCATATCAATATGCTCAGAAGGAACTAGAATCGTATTTTAAACGAATTAGCTGTTGAGGTTCTAAAATGAGATGGAATTTAAAGTGGCTCTTTCTATAATCGAAATTAAATTTAACCCTTCAGAAGAACTGAAGGCAAAAAGGAGTATTTATGAAAGTTAGTTTTCTTGGAACAATTGCAACCCTGGCGTTCGTCGGACTTGTTTCTATTAACCCTGCTCATGCCGAAGAAAAAGGGTCAACAGATCAAGCTGCTCATCAAGAACATCATCCCGATAATAAAGCGAACCTTGCAAAAGAAGGCACGCCGATTGCTAACGGAGAAATGATGGGCATGATGCATGATTGTATGAAAATGCATAAAGATGGAAAAATATGTAATCACGAATCGATGAAAAAATGCGAAGAAAAAATGGGCAAAGATGATTGTGCAAAAATGATGAAAAATATGAAGGCAAAAAAAACTGACAAGAAATAAATTTTAAGAATTGAGAACAGGGCTATAAAAATGGATTCACACAGTCATTCGCACAATAATACAAACTTAGATCAAGTTACGGAAAATATAAAAGACCCTGTTTGCGAAATGACTGTTGATCCTAAAACTGCAAAGCCGTTGAGCTCATGCGAAAAGTTGACACTCTCGTTATCGATAAGACAGGGACACTGACTCTGGGGAAACCAAAGTTAACGACGGTTAAAATTTTTGGAACTTTTGATGAATACAATTTTTTGCGCATGGCTTCGAGCCTTGAACAGCCAGTGAGCACCCTTTGGCTCATGCGATTGTCTCGGGAGCAAAAGAAAAAAATATTCCGCAAATTGAAGTGAGGAATTTTAACTCTTTCACGGGTAAAGGTGCCTCGGCTGAGGTTGAAGGACACAAAATTGCAATTGGTAAAGGAACTGATATTGCAATGAACAGTGCAGGCATAACTCTAATTAAAGGAGATCTCATCGGAATTGTTCGAGCCAGAGCCTTAAGTAAGGGGACCTTAAAAAATATTAAGCAAAATTTATTTTTCGCATTCATTTACAATGCACTTGCTTGACGCCGATTCAAAAATTAAATGACTAATCGCATTCATGATGCCCGTCATACTCAAAATATTCATTTGTAATAGTCTATAAGCATAAGAAGGCACACAAACAAGGCTTTCGACACAACCCAAAGGAGCGCACTATGAAAACAAAATTAATGATCTCGATGATAGCTTTATTAACTTCAACAGTCTTTGCAACGCCAACTGTGACAGAAAAAGAAGTTGAAATTGGAATCAGTGGAGCTTTTGTTCCAGCTGGCTTTGATTCAACATCAGATGCCTATGTTGTTGTGAATGGCGTGTTTCAGAATGGTTGTTATTCTTGGAAACGCTCTGATGTAAACAATATTTCGGAATTTAATCACGAAATCAAATCAGTCGCAGCTGTTAAACAAGGAATGTGTATTATGGTATTAATTCCATTTCAAAAAGATATTCGCCTTGGAAAATTGGCAACGGGTAAACACACACTTAAATTCTTAAGTGGTGATGGGACATATTTAGAAAAAACTTTGAACGTTGAATAGATAAAATTGAGTAAGGCGAAGTTTGATACTTCGCCTTACTCTTTGAATGAGGTTGACATGAAAAAAGTTATCCATAATGCCACAATTGCATTTTCATTTATTTCAATTTTAGCATGTACAAAATTAACTCCTCAAAAAACCGTTTCATGGGTGGAAGGAGATTCTGATGAAAATAAGAAAATAATCTCTGAGATTTCAACACAAAAAAAACCTACTGAAATTATCTATAATGACCGGCATATTCAATTTTTTGAACAAACAGTCAATGGTCAAAAAATTCAAAATACATTCATCAAAAAAAAATATGATAAAAATTTAAATCTGAAATCTGCCGATGCTGTTTATTTTGATTCTAAATCCTGGAAAACAAAAAATCTTAACATTGTACAGGCCGATGCTGAGAAAATAAATTCAGTATTAAAATCAAGTATAAATAGTCAGATCAAAAATGTAATCTCTGAAAATATTTTTCAGGTCAACTATGGACAATTAAAAACCGTCATTTCCGCCAATTACGAACTCAGTGATGGCACATTATGGAATGCAATTTTAGATTCAAAGTACAAAATATTATCTAACAAACGTGAAGGCTCTGGTTTTACAGATTCTTTATTCCAAATTTATCGACTTGGTCCAGCACAAAGTCATTTAACGACGGCTTTACTTAAAGGTTTAGATTCATCATCATCACCGCTACTCAGTCAAAATATTTTTGTAGACAATGAATCCAATAAAAAAATATCTGTTGTCTTATCAGAAATGAAATTTGACCCCAAGGACGACCGATTTGATCAACTGCAGGTTTTTTATTATCTGGATTACATTCAGTCATGGATGAGAAAAAATTTAAATGTCCGTTTTCCTGAAAAATTGCTGGCCGTTGTAAATGTCGGTTTTCCCCAAAAAACGAACACTGCATTTTATTTTCAAAATAAAATTCGCTTGGGTCACGGGGATGATATCACCTATTCACTGATGGCGTCTGATCCATCCATTGTGTTTCATGAGGCCTTTCATGCTCTCATAGATGGCATGGCCAGATTGCCATTTGACGGTGAAGGCGGATCCATCAACGAAGGCTTTGCCGATTTTTTCGCGTGCGTGGCCTTAAACCGTCCTTATATGGCAGAATCGTCGTACCTGAAAGCAACTTACAAGCGTTCGCTTTTAACAATTGTTAATTTAAACGAGAAATCTGGCGGATTATATCACGATTCGCTCATTATCAGCAGTTTGCTGTGGTCAATTCATGAAAAATTAGGACCGGATAAATCTTTGAAAATAGCCACAGAAATTTTATCAAAATTAACTCCAGCAAGTTTGTTTTCAGATTTTAATAGTATTGCAATAAAAATTGCACAGGCCGATCTATCCGTCGAAGATCAGCAAATCGTCAGTGCACTGTTTAAATCACGGGGATTTATTTATGAATAGTATCATTGGCGTTTGGCTATTTACTTCTATTTTTTATCAAGGACAGCTGATTGATCCACCAAATCCAAAACTAAAAATATACTATACATTTCAAAATGAGTTTGAAAATGAAATTTATTATTACAGAACAGATGAAACTGGTTTTTGTCGACGCTGGGCAAACTATGAAATAAATAATAATACTTTAACCCAAACGATTCAAAAAACGGACCAGGAAAATAATTCAAACTGCGGTTCAGATCCAGATATGCAATTGGGAAATACGTCGACGACACATGTTGAAATTAGAGATGGAAAATTACATTTATATTTACCCTTGGGCGAAGAAGAAATTCAGTATATATTTGATAAACTGAATTAATTTTTAATATATTTTTCAAACCATTGCTGATTTAAATAATCCCGATCTGCTGGATGCGCAATTTGAATTAAGGCCTTGGCTCTTTCTCCAAGACTTTTTGCAAATAAATCGGCAACACCGTACTCAGTCACAACATAATGTATGTGTGCGCGCGACGTCACAACTCCGGCTCCTTCTTTTAAAAATGGAACGATTCTAGAGATTCCTTTTTTAGTTCGAGAGCTCATCGCAATAATGGGCTTACCGCCCTCTGATAAAGAGGCTCCTCGAATAAAATCAATTTGCCCGCCGACACCAGAAATAATTTTAGGCCCGATCGAGTCTGCGCAGACCTGACCTGTCAAATCGACCTCGATTGCAGAATTAATTGAAATAACTTTAGAATTTCTGGCTATGATCGATGGATTATTCACATAGTCTGCCTCAAGTAAAAAAAATGATGGATTATCATGTACATAATCATACAGTTTCTGCGATCCGGTCATAAAAGTGCATACACTTCGATTTTTATGAAATTTCTTTTTTGAATTATCAATTACACCAGATATTAATAAGGGCAATACACCATCAGTGCACATTTCAGAATGCAGTCCCAAATTTTTATGTGTTGATAATTGCTCAAGCACTGCATTGGGAATTGAACCAATTCCCAATTGCAGACACGAACCATCATCAATCAACCCAGCCACGTGTTTGCCAATTTGGATTTCTTCGGTTGATAACGGCTTAATTTCACTTTGATAAATGGGTTGATCAGTATATAATGCACCATGAATGTGTTTGATTGATAAAATGCCATCACCAAAAGTTCTGGGCATTTTCTGATTAATTTGTGCAACGACTGCGCTCGCTGCTAAAACTGCAGCTTTTGCAACATCAACACTTGTCCCCAATGAGACAAAGCCATTTTTATCAATTGGTGAGGTCTGTATGAATGCATAATCTAATTTAATTTTTTTGCTTCTAAAGAGGGCTGGCATTTCTGATAAAAAACAGGGTATATAATCAATTCGATCAAAATCAATCAGTTTACGCATGTTTGCACCAACAAACAAATTACGTACCTTAAAAGATTTTTTATATTGTGGCATTGCATAGTCAACAATACCTTCTGTATGCAAATGGTAAATTGTCACATCGTCCAAATCATTTGCACGCAGTAATAATAATTTAATTAATTCGTTCGGCGTTGCGGCACCACCATGAATAAAAATATGATCACCAGATTTTACGCGATCAATGACGCTTGCGGCACTTTGAATTTGATTAAATAACATATCACTTTATTGTGTCATCGTTGTCATCGAAATCCAACCTTCATCAGCCAATGATGCCAGATCTAAATCTTCCATGCCTTTTAGAAACTCGTTTTCTTCTGCTAATAAACGAATCAAATCTTCGGAAGTTAAAATACCAACCATTTCGGCATCTTGCGCAACAATCACACAACTTATTTTTTTTTCTATAAATATTTGTGCAACAGATTTCACTGTAGCTGTTGGACGAACCATTTTAACAGGCGAGCTCATAAAAACTTTGACTTTGTGGTTCACAAAACGGCTATCAATATATCGCAATGCCGAGTAATCGCCCTTACTCAGAATTCCAACCAGATCATTGTCTTCGTTAACAACGGGCAAATGTCGAATGTTATAATTGTTCATCAAATCATCTGCCGCCGACAGATTTGCGTCTTCTTTGATCGTGACCAGATTATCTGAAAAAATATTTTTAATTTGCTGTTTCATAAGAACTCCTTTGTATTTATTTTTTATTTTCCGTTTGAGTTGCCTCATACTCTATTCGACATAACTTTGCGGCTTTCGATTTTGGAAATGATTGAAAGCATTCTTTAATAAAAAGTTCGCCTGTAGTGTCAAATAAACTCTCTTTATAATTATTTTGAATTCGTCCAATCCACAAATACAACCACGGCGTTAATTCTTTGTTTTGATTGGTATCTAACACTCTGTGCAGGTAAATTAAAGTTTCTTGGTCAATCGGAAATCGATCATCACCTAATCCGTAATATTCTGCAATTTTTTCGCGACCGTTAACAAACTCGTTCAATTTCTGATATGTCTGGTCTTCAGATTTTTCTGGCAGCATACGGAATTTTTTAATATTAAAATATTCGACCCATTTTTTCAGATATTTTGACATGTACTTTGGCAGCGATTTATTTTCACTGATCTGCGCCAATGCCAGTAATGTTTTATCATCGTTTTTCAAAATACGTATATAATAATACCCGATTTTTTTAACTGCGTGTTCTAAATTATTCTCGCTCAATTTGTTTTTAGGGTACCCTTTGATCAATATCTGATATTTTTTAACGGCTGATTCATATCCACGCAACATAAATTGAAAATCGGCCTGGGCAAATAAATTTGAATTATTAAATACATCAAATGAGTACCAACGATCCGTTAGCTGTTTCTCAGTGTGGCATGAAGAGCACTGATGTAATTGTGATTTTAAATTCCAATAGGAATAATCTAAAAATCTGTTTCTGAATGATTGTTCGACATCTGTGAAACCCTCAGCGAAAACTTTAAATCTGAATTTCAAATTTGAATTCACTACAGCAGGATCATGCTGTAGTTGATCAATATTGATATTTATATCTTTTAATATTTTTTCGATCTTTTTTTGGTTTCTAGAATCAATAAAGTCTGCCTCATTCAATAAGTACGGGCTTAATTGCTTCATCAGTATTTCAAATTGAGCCATCTTTGGTTTAATTTGAGCCTGTGCTGGCCCAGCAACCAAAACTATAAAAATCGAAAAGCACAGACCAACGTACATATTCTTAATCATAACATCACCCCGTTTGTTATAATCTATTGAAACGATGAATTAAACCATGACCGGCATCATGTTCTGCGCAGAAAAATAAAAAAATCGAGCACATCTTGACAGCAATATATTCAAACTCATATTTAATTTGAGGCAAGGAACCGGTTCAATACCTCGAAAATAAAATTCATTTTTGCATAAAATAATTTGTGCATATTATTTTTGAAAGGAAGGATCCCATGACAGCTTTATCATTATTTAACCGTAATTTAG
The DNA here is from genome assembly GCA_031428135.1 of Pseudobdellovibrionaceae bacterium. Lineage (GTDB taxonomy): Bacteria > Bdellovibrionota > Bdellovibrionia > Bdellovibrionales > Bdellovibrionaceae > Pseudobdellovibrio. The sequence goes on from JANPOT010000002.1 coordinate 117,000, forward strand.
AATCCGATTTCAATAGCCCATTTTTTACAACGCGATGGCTGAAAGAATCCAACGAATCCGCTGCTGCCATCAGCCTGCATTCGCAGATGAAATACAACGAAAAATCATCAGCATGGGAGTTGACCCTGGAAGCTGCTGGAGTCACAAAAGACAAATTGAAAGTGGACGTGAAAGAGGGCCACCTGAGTTTATCGGGTGAAAAAACCAAAGGTTTATCAGCGGGATTATTTGAAAAATATTATAAAATACCTGAGGGAGTTGATGTCGAAAAAATTGAGGCAGTTTTTGAAGATGGAGTGCTTTGTGTGACATTACCGTTGCAAGCAGCGAAAGCCACAAAAGCCATTGAAATTAAATAAATATGATTTTGCAAAAAGCCTCTGTGTGAACAGGGGCTAAGCATTTTATGAAATTATGTACTAAAAGTTGCTGTGACCAGCGAAGCCAGCCCCATTAATAAAACTAAATACAGTCAATGCCAACGAGCGAATAGCTCCACCTGAACCGAGCAGCCCTGTCAGTAGACCGGAAAGGGCTCCGCCAAAATATGGTAGCCATTGACCGCTAAATATTTTATTTTGACTATAAAAAATAAAATAAACAGAAGTTGATACTAAAAATAATCCCAAGACAAATGAATATATTCGTGGCGAAAAAAAATCAGAATAGACTGCGCCTATTGCTGAAAAAGCCATCGCCGGTATGCCGAATTTTAAAACCAAAGGCCAATGAATATTTTTATAATACATAATGACTCGTGTATAAAACTCTAGGCAGTAAATCAAACTTGTTCACAATACCCCCCAAGGCATCGATACTACAGCGTTCTCCGATCGATGCGGTGGATTAAGAGCACTTAATTCTTACTTAGTCCTAAATCCTATGATCTGATTAATTTTCACAGATGATTTTGAACTTTAAGACTTCCACCCACCGGAGAACTTCATGAGCACTTCTTATTGGCTAGATCGCACCAGTGCGAGTAATAAAAAAAAATATGATATCGTTATTGTCGGAGCTGGTATTTCTGGCTTGTCGACTGCATTTTGGCTGAATAAAGAAGACCCCACATTAAAAATTGCGCTTGTTGAAAAACAACGGTTAGGTTTCGGAGCCTCGGGACGAAATGCAGGATTTGTGACCTGCGGTTCGGTGGAACATTTTAACAGATTGATCACAAAACACGGCAAAGACGAAGCCGTTGAAATTTGGAAATTTGCTGAAACCAATTTAAAACTTTTACAAGAACATATAATTTTAGATGATGCAAAAAAAATTGAATTTGACAAACGTGGTGCCTATTCATTGGCTGCCCAAGAAAATGAATTTACAGAATTAAAAAATGTTGCCAAAACAATGGCCGAATTAAATATTCCTACTGAAACATTTTCATCAACAGAAATCGAAAAAAATGTCGGCGCTGTCAATTTCGTTGGCGGCATCAAGTACCTGGACGATGCCGAAACTAATCCAATGTTGCTGTTGGAACTCATGAAAACAAAAATCAATGTGGATTTCTTTGAATTAACAGAAGCCCACAAATACGAATCGACATCTGAAGGCACACGCGTTTTAAAAACTGATAACGGTGATTTTGAATGTTCAATGATTATCTATTGCTTGAACGGTTATTCAGCCAGCCTTCACCCCTATTTTGATGACAAAATTTATGCGACACGCGCACAAATTTTAATGATGGAAAAAGCCCCCGCATTTATGGATGGTCCCTGCTATGCAAATTTTTATTTAGATTATTTCAGACAAATGCCCAATGGTGCCCTGTTGATTGGCGGATTTCGCCAACTTGAAAAGGCCACCGAAGTTGGGTATTCTGACCATATCACGGACGTCATTCAAAATGCTTTACATGATTTTGTGAAAACACATTTACCAGTTTTAAAGGACAAACCGATATCTCATCGCTGGAGCGGTGTTATGGGATTTTCTAAAGACGGACAACCTATGATCGGATCATTGCCCGAAGACAACCAAGTTTATTTTGTTGGCGGATACACAGGTCACGGAATGGGATTAGCATTTAACACGTGTAAAAGTTTAGTCGATATGATTTTTGGCCGAGAAGTGCCGAAATGGTTGTCTGCCAGACGGTTTTCATAATTCAAATTTTTTTAATTTGATCCAATAAAATAAATAGACCCATGAATAACACGAAATAACCAAGACAACCTTCTTTAATAAGATATGATTTAACAAAAGATGACTCAACATATGCGATATTTGCATAATTACTTGTAATATGTTTAAAAAATAAATATAAATAACAACTCTGAATTAAATAACTAGGGGTGTTTTTATTGTAAAGCGATAAAGACTGAGAAATACCCTTTGAACCTGCTAAAGTAATACTTGCGAAGGGAAGTCTATGAAATACGTTATCGTATTTTTCTATGTGATTTTATCAATGAACCAAAAAATTTCAGCTGAAGATTTTCAGATTGATGTTTCTGATTCAAATATGTACAAACCCGAGTTATTGCAGGATTTACCTGACGCTGCAATTTCGAACCAAATTATAACAAAGAAGAAATTAGACCAAATCAATGCTCAAAAAATTTCTGACCTGATCCAATTGGATAGTTCACTTTCTGAAAGTTATTCTTCTGTGGGTTATTCAGATTCAGTTTCAGTACGAGGTATCACATTAAATTCACAAAACAATTATCTGCGCGACGGGCTGCCGTTTTTAGTCGATGCTCCTGTGCAATTTGAAAATAAATCACGTGTTGAAATTATCAAGGGCACTTACGGGATCCTCAGCGGCCTAAGCTCACCGGGTGGAATTATTAATTACGTCACTGAAAAGCCGACGACAAATGCAAATATGAGTTCAAATACCAAAATTAAAACCGAACTAACTTCGGCCGGACAATTTGGAGCCCAGCTTGGAACAAATTCGTTTTGGGGCGCTGATCAAAAATATTTGTACCGTTTTGATTTAGCTGCTACGAAGTTAAGTACAAATTTAAAAAATTCTGCCGGAAAAAAATATTTAGCCTCGTTCAGTTTTAAATCTAAACCTGTTGAAAACTTAACTGTCGATACAAATATTGAATCCAGTTATCAGTCCCAAGCCAGCCAACCAGGATTTAGTATGTTGGGCTCAAAAATACCTACGGATATAAATCCTGATATTAATTTAAATAACCAAAGCTGGACCCAACCGGTCGAATTTACAAATTTAATTGGTGCGGTAAAAATAAATTATGAATTTAATAAAAATACAAAAATATCTGTATCTGCTCTGGGCCAGAATATTTTAACAAACGATCGCGTCGCATTCCCATTTGGTTGTACCGCAGAGTCTGTTTTTGATCGCTACTGTTCAGACGGAACTTTTGATGTTTATGATTTTCGCAGTGAAAATGAAAAACGAAAAAATAATGTCGTCCAATTTTATTTAAATCATCAATTTGAATTTCTTAAAACACAGAACAAAATTTCATTATCCTATCAAAACAGAAATGTGACGGAAATTTTTGACAAGCAAGCCTATAATTATTCAGGGATTGGGTCCATCGACGGAAACAGTCAGACACCAGAAAATAGTATTTTATCAGATGAAAATACAAATAAAAAATTTTCTGCAGATGAATTAACATTTTTTCATCAACTCCAATACCAAAAAATCAGTACGACGATGGGATTAAAATACGCATCTATATCAAAAAAATCAATCCGTACGAATGAAACACGCGCCACAGATATCAAACAAAATTTCATGCTTCCATGGGCTACGTTATCGTACACAAATGAAAATAATTTAATTTATACCAGCTATTCAGAAGGCATCGAATCCTATGTGACGCCCAATAAATTGGGCTACAGTTACCCCGGTCAAAACATTCCCGATGCCGTCAGTCGACAGATTGAATTAGGTTTCAAAAACACAAACAAAAATATTTATGGATTCAGCCTGTTTTATATGACTCGGCCACAGATCGAAGATTCAGCACCGATATATACCATCGATGGCCAACAAAAAAATATCGGCGCAGAAATAAACTCTGAAGTTATTTTTGATAACTACAAATTTGACATTTCAGGTTTATTCTTGCAGGCAAAAACAGAAAATGCAGAAATCAACAAAATTAAAAACAACAAAACAACAATCAACACGCCACAAACAAAAATAAAAATTGGCTTAGATTATAATTTTGAATCGATTCAGGGATTAAGTCTGAATTCAATTTATCATTTTTCATCTGAACGATTTATGACTGCAGATAATAATCTGACATTGCCATCGTGGATGACATTGAATGTTGGATGTCAGTATCTTTGGAATAAAACGAACACGATCAGCTTGCGTATTGATAATCTGACCGACAATAAATATTGGAAAGAATCACCGACACAGTTTGGTCATATTTACTTGTTTCCTGGTGTATCACGTCAATTGACTGCAATCTATAGTTCGAATCTGAATTAGTTTTATAAAATTACTTGTACTTTTGAGTTAAACTAATTATTGTGTTGCTTCGAGGAGGTTTGCAAATGCCCTACAAAATACTTGTCGTTGACGATGAAGCTGATATACGCGAAATTCTCCAGCACATATTATTGCGATCTGGCTATGAAGTTGATACAGCAGCTGATGGCCAGATAGCCTTTGAAAAAATTCAAATTCAGAAACCAGATTTAGTTATCACCGACATCCGTATGCCGCATTGTAACGGCTATGAACTTTTGAAAAAAATATCAACGCTGACTCCACCACAAATTCCTGTTTTATTCGTATCTGGATATACTGATGGTCACGAAAATTACACAAATAATGACCCTAATTTTGTTGGGGTTATGTCAAAACCAGTCTCAACCAAAGACCTGTTAGCAGCGGTTAAAAATATACAGTCACTATAAAATAATCAAACGTATTGCAGTTAATTCAAATTAATTATCTGCAATGTAAAACAAAACGTTGTCCGTTTTGAATTTTTATCAATCCAAATTTGTTCACCTATCGATTCTAAAATCCCCTTGCAGAGACTGAGACCAAGCCCAGTACCTTTACCAACAGTTTTTGTAGTAAAAAATGGTTCAAAAATTTTATTTTGAATTTCATTTGCTATTTTAGGGCCAGAATTTTCGACAAAAACAATCACTTTGCTTTGATTAACTTTAAAATATATTTTTACATTTTTTTCAGCATCATCGAATTCTACAACCTGTTCGAATGCATTATTCAATAAATTCAATAGAACCTGAGGTACCAATAAAGGCTTTGTTCTGATAATTAAATCTGGAACTGTTGCTAATTCTAATGAAATATTTACACTTTTAAATTTTTCTGCGGAAATATTTAAAACGTCATCAAAAATTTCTGTCAGTTTTATATTTTCAAATAAATCCGAATCTTCAGTTTTGCGCGCTATGCGTAGCAACGACACAATAATACGACTGATTCGATTCACTGCTGAAGCTGCTCGATTGATGTCCACAGTCAGATCCTCTTTGGATGAATTATTTTGTGAAATAGTCCAAAGAACTCGTTCTAATAATCCTGATATGATTGCCAATGGATTATTAATTTCATGCGCAATGCCACCGGCCATTTCGCCCAGAGATGCCAATCGTGATGCATTTTGTGATTTTTCGGTTTCAGCGATGACTTTTAAATTTGATTCCTTGAGCTGTTCTAAGGAGCTCTCCAGTTCAACTTCATATTTATATTTAACAAAAATTTGTGTGTAAAAAACATGAGTCTGACGAACATAATAAATTGCAATCAATACAATACTACCAGCGATATACAAATACTGAATATCGTAAGCAACAAAATATTCATTTATAAATGCAAAAAAAACACTACTCAGAATGCTAATTTGATAACAGATGGCCAGTGCAGGCACATAGGACAAAGTTAAAACTGATGCCGTTAATAACGAAACTGCAATCATGAATGCAACCACGAAATTTAGATTTGTAAATGACGTTTGAATAAAAACTATCCAAAATGTGGCTGCCCATAAAACCAAATTCAAACTTGCTGATAAGATCGTCCAATTTACAATATGACTGTATATTTGATTGTTGTTTTTAAGCTTTAAGCCTTGCAATCCTACGAAATAACGAAAAATTGTATTCAATGCAGCAAGTAACATCAATACAGAAACAACTTCTGAATACTTATTCAGATTAAATTGATAATATGCAATACCAAGGCATAAAATAAATATCACGGGCGTTGCCGCCTGACTTTGGATAACTAGTTCCCAGCTTAACCTTTTTTTTATTTCTTCGTTTAATCGATTGGGCATTTTTTAACTTCGTCCATAGCCAGTTCTGCCCTGGTTTTATAGCCTTTTTTAGTATTACAATCTTTACACGAAGGCACACAATTTTTTTTATCTGATTTTCCACCACGCGAGATCGGTATCAAATGATCCATCGTAAGCTCTGTTGATTTAAATTTAAGTTCGCAATGATAACATGTGCCTTTGCCGACCAACTGTCGCCACCACAACGATTCGCGCAGCGCTTTAGCTTTGGCTTTTTCTTTTTTTTTGTGAGCATCCGTTGCCGGTGTAAAATAAAAATCTGACATAATTATTTAGTGTCTTTTATTTCAATCAGTTGTTTGATTTCTGGTTCAATATCCGAAGGCTTATCACTTGATCCGAAATGTTTAACGAGATCGCCATTTTTGTTAATTAAGAATTTATTAAAGTTCCACGAAACTGCTCCGTTTGATTTTTTTTGTGAAATAAGCCATTTAAATAATGGAATCGCCGAATCACCTTTGACATCAATTTTGGCAAAGACAGGAAATTGAACTCCATATTTTAATTTACAAAATTTTTGAATTTCATCATTTGTACCTGGCTCTTGCCCAAAAAATTGATTTGACGGAAAACCCAGAACGACAAATCCTTGTTTTTCATATTTTGAATATAACGTTTCAAGGCCTTCGTATTGTGATGTATATCCGCATTTACTAGCTGTATTAACAATTAAAATTGTTTTGTTTTTATATTCAGACATTTGTATTTCTGACTGATCTGATTTTTTAATTTTAAACGAATATAGATCTGAAGCAAAAGCCTGAATCGAAGCAACTGTAAATGTGATTAAAATAAATAACTTCATTTTCAAACTTCCTTTATGACTAAATTTTGGGGTATTCGGAATTGCGGTCCCCAGGTTCCCTTGTTATCAGCTTTGCCAATGCCAATCACCATAACAACTCGCTCGCTTGAATTCAACTTCAACATACTTTGAATTCGGCTTTCATCAAAACCTTCCATCATGCATGTGTCAAAACCCTGTGCCGAAAGCGCCAAAACAAAATTTTCACAGGCAAGTGCTGCAGATTTAATTGCAACTTCTTGTAAATCACGTCGTGTATTTGGTCCACGCGGCATTGGCCGAAATAAACCAATCGTATTGCATATCAACCATTTTATGGGCGCTAGACAATTCAGAAAACCCCACCGATACGTGATAGGAATTAATTTTTTATAATACATGATGACCTGCTGTGGCGCTGATACAGATTCAACATAATCAATTAAATAAGGTTGCGATCTGCGCCATAATGCGGGGTCTGCCGTGACGACAATAAGTTCTTTGGCAGTTCGCGCTGCAGATTGCGACAAACAGGCAAAAATCAATTTACTTTTTGATTCGCTGGATTTACACCAAATCAAATTCCACGTCTGAGTATTTGAAGAATTTGGTGCAAGTAAAGCAGCTTCGAAAGCTTTTTGCATGACATCATCTGGAACCGATTGATCAGTAAATTTGCGGATACTCCGTCGTGATTTAATCACATCAAAAAAATCCATTTTAATTTCCTCCGTTTTGCGGATAATACAATCTGTTATCGAACAAGCCTTGGCTGTAATATTGTCTGATTGATTTTAATTTATCATCGGATAAATCAGTGTCACCGACCAATTCAAAATAGTCATCCGCATACAGTGCTATCGTTTTTTTTCCCGACTTGAATAATGATCTGGACAAATGATTTGTATTTAACAGTCCCAAGTCGAATAAATCGTTCAGTGTCGGCAATAAATCAATCTGCTGGGCATATTGGTTCGTTGAAAAATTTAATTTGATAGCTGGGGAATAAAATAAAATTGGAATTTCAAATTTCGATTTAAAACTGGCATTTAAATCCAAACTGGGTCCGGTGTGGTCAGCGACAAATATAAATAATGTGTCATTAAACCATTTTTTTGATTTTGCACATTCAAAATATTTTTTTAATGCGAAATCAGTGTATTTAATAGATTGAATAATCGGTGCTGCACCAGGCGCCAGATTTAAATTTAAATGCTCGGGGATGTTAAACGGATGATGAGACGTTAATGTGAATATTGCGCTTGCAAATGGTTGGGGAAATTGCGTGCTTTGCTCACAAGACCAATTTAAAAAATCTTCGTCCCAAATTCCCCATGCACCATCATGTTTTGATCGATCTGGGAATTCACTGAGACCCAAATAATGATCAAAACCAGCAGATCGCGTGAATAAATCAAAACGCATACTGCCATTTTGAGCTCCATGAAAAAAACTTGTATGATAATTTTTTTTCTTAAACAAATGACCAAGGCCAACAAAATCATTTGTTGAAAATTCAGAATTCACAAAAGGCTCTTCCATGAATGCGGGGACCCCGGCCAGGATCGAAGCAATTCCTTCGACTGATCTGCGTCCATTGGCATATGATTTTTTAAAAAACGATCCTTTGTCTGCTAAACTTAAGAAAAATGGCGTATTTTCTGTTGAAATATATTCCGACGAAAAACTTTCTAAAATAAAAATGACCAAGTTTTTGTTTTTAAAATCAGGGATTTTATTTTGTGTCCATAATACTGGATTTAAATTAAGTTCTGAAATCATTTTTTTCTGATCAAAAAAATTTAACCTGGCAAACGGTTTCTGACCAAAACTTTTAACTGCAGAAAATGTCGTGTTTAAAACCATGTGATGCGCAAATGAATGATGAATGACTTTAGCATCTACGAAACTGATTGGTTTTTCTTGAAAACCGCCGCGAGCAAATAAAATTGTCAACAACATCAACGGAAAAAACACTTTAATTTGAAATTGATGATTGTTGTTCTTTTTAAATATCTTAAAATTTAAAAACAAATATACACCCAGTGAAAAAAAGGTCACTGTTGTCATCCAAAAATATTTCATTAAATTCGTAATTTGGCCTTCACCAATTAAATACAATGTGCTTTTTGTAAATCTGCGTCCAACAAAATTGACTAATTCGCTGTCAACAAAATGGCCACACAACACAATCGTGTGAACAAAAATCAATGTCCAAAACAAAGCCTTTGAAATAATTCGAGGTCTTGAAATTAAACATAAATACACTAAAAATGTGACTGGAAATATAACAGCCAAATCAAATCTGGCACCGTTCAAAATGACTTTGAACATTTCAGCACCTGCGATGTTTTCAAGTCTTTGGAAGTTCCAAACATAAAAAACGACCCGAATCAGGCTGTAAATGGCAAAATTCACAGCTAATACGGATAAAATGCATCGAAAAATCGGACCAAACTCTTGCTTGAAATCTGAGGATTTGCTAAGGTTCATAAATATGACAATAGATCAAATGAAACAAAGATTGCAAGAAGCTTATCCGGATGCAAATCCAAATTCGGATATTATCGTTAACGATTTGACGGGAACTTTAGACCATTGGGAAGTTCATATTACAAGTTCGTCATTTGCTGGCCTGAGCCGTATTGAACAACACCAACATGTCATGAGTGCCTTTGGACCGGAATTAAAAACCGGCGAAGTGCACGCTTTAACAATTAAAACAATAACTAAATAATCAGCCTCAATAACAAAGGAATACATATGTCAGACGTCAAAACAAAAATTGAAAATTTATTGAACACAAATAAAATTGTTTTATTTATGAAAGGCACATCACAGTTTCCAATGTGCGGATTTTCAGCGAAAGCAACTGCAATTTTACAAGACATGGGCGTTGAATTCAAAGACGTCAATGTGTTAGACGACGAAGAAATTCGCCAAGGCATCAAAGATTATGGCAACTGGCCAACAGTGCCGCAATTGTATGTGAATAAAAAATTAGTCGGCGGCAGTGACATCATGATGGAAATGTATCAGGCCGGCGAATTACAGACATTAATTCAAAGCTAATGTTTTGTAACGTTTCCTTATGGGACCGCGCTCTGCGCATGATCCTCAGCATTTTTATTTTAGCTTATGCAATTGCAGGTGGTCCATTTTGGTTTTACATAGCAGGCCTTTACCTGCTGATCACAGCAGGCTTTGGATTATGCCCCATTTATTCATTTTTTAGAATCAGAACACTCAGATAACATCACACGAGGTAATAAATGGATTTATTAAACTCTTTAAATTTTGAACCTGCCAAAATTAAAACAGATTCAGAATCGCTCAAACATTACGGCAAAGACTGGACAACGTATTTTGATATCAAAGCCAGCGCCGTATTGTTCCCGACCTGCACCGAAGATGTCGTTACTATTGTTTTATGGGCACGAAAAAACAAAATCGCACTGGTTCCATCTGGCGGACGAACTGGATTAAGTGGTGCTGCATGCGCTTTAAATGGTGAAGTGATCGTAAGTTTTGAAAAAATGAATCGCGTGTTAGAATTTAATGAAACAGAATCGTCTGTTCGCATCGAACCTGGAATGATCACCGAAGATTTACAAAATTTTGCAAAATCAAAAGGGCTTTATTACCCTGTTGATTTTGCTGCACGTGGATCGTCACAAATGGGTGGCAATATCGCAACCAATGCCGGCGGAATCAAAGTCGTCAGATATGGATTAACACGCGACTGGGTGATCGGATTAAAAGTCGTGACAGGTGCCGGTGAAATCTTAGAACTGAACAACGGTCTGGTTAAAAACGCAACGGGGCTTGATTTGCGCCATTTATTTATCGGCAGCGAAGGAATATTGGGATTTATCACAGAAGCCACCATTAAAATGGCGCCCAAACCTCCACCAATCAAAGTTTTAGTTATTGCACTTGATCAGTTATCGAATGTTATGAAAGTTTTTTCTGAATTTAAAAAAAATTGTACATTACAAGCTTATGAAATGTTTTCTGAACTGGCATTGGGCCATGTTTTAAATTCGACGGGATTGTCTCGACCCTTTGAAACAGTTGCAGATTTTTATGCTGTTTGCGAAATTGAATGTGGACATGAATCTGACGAAGAAAAAATAATGTCAGTTTTTCAATCCTGTATGGACAACGGCTGGATTGTTGACGGAGTCATTTCTCAGTCAGAACAGCAAGAGAAAAATTTCTGGCGTTACCGCGAAGACATCAGCGAATCACTTTCAAAGTTTTCGCCGTACAAAAATGACATTGCGGTTTCAATATCGCGCGTCCCAGATTTTATGACTGATTTAGATTTAGTATTAAAAACAGCATACCCTACATGGGATGTGGTCTGGTTTGGTCATATCGGCGATGGAAATTTGCATATCAATATTTTGCGCCCCAAAGACTTAACCAAAGAAATTTTCGTCGCTGAATGCCAAAAAGTCGATATTTTAATTTTTCAAGCAATTCAGAAACACAAAGGCACTATATCAGCCGAACACGGCGTAGGATTAACAAAGAAATCATTTCTGACCTACACCAGGTCACAATCTGAAATTGATTTAATGATTGGGATCAAAAAAGTTTTTGACCCCGATTTGATCATGAACCCGGGTAAAGTTATTTAGACAATCATTTAATATTTTTTAAAAAATCTGTCTCGTTTTAATACTGCGCGAAGATTGTTGAAAAATATGTACCAATTCAGAGGCCTTAATACCGGTTTTCGGCATTTCCAGATCAACCACCAAATAACCGATATTTGCATCTGTCGACAGATATTGCGCTTGAATATTCGCACCTGATTTTGAAATATGCCCGTTCAGTTCACCTAAAACACCGGGTTCATTTCTGTGTATATTCATAATACGCGACACATTGTCTTTGATTGTTAAATCAACATTCGGAAAATTCACCGCCCATGCGGTCGTACCTGTTTGTAAAAATTTTCTGAAACTTTCTGCGACTTCCAAACCAATTGAATACTGCGCCTCTTCAGTACTTCCGCCAATATGTGGCGTTAGAATAACATTTTTTAAATTCTGTAACGGAGAGATAAATTTTTCTTTATTTGAAGCCGGTTCCGTTGGGAAAACATCAATTGCACAGCCTGCCAAATGATTATTTTTTAGCGACTGAACTAAATCTTCGATAACAACAACTGTGCCTCGTGAAGCGTTGATAAAAAAACTGCCTGGCTTCATTTTTTCGAATTCTTTTTTTGAAAATAAATTGTGTGTCATCGCCGTTTCTGGCACATGCAGTGTTACAAAATCGGCTTCTGAAAGTAAATCATCCAATTTTATTTTTACGGATGCATTACCCAAAGGTAATTTCTTAAGGACATCGTAAAAAATAACTTTCATCCCTAAGGCTTCAGCCAAAATACTGACTTGGCTTCCAATATGACCGTAACCAACAATACCCAAAGTTTTGCCACGGACTTCTTTTGATCCTGCTGCTGATTTATTCCAGTCTCCGCGATGAGCCATCAAATTTAAATCACCTAACTGTCTGGATAATGAAATCATTTCTGCAATGACCAGTTCAGCGACGGATCTGGTGTTACTGTGTGGGGCATTAAAAACAGGAATTCCAACATTTTTTGCCGATTCAAGATCAACTTGGTTGGTCCCAATACAGAACGCGCCAATGGCCAATAAATGTGAATTTGCCAACAGAACTTTTTTTGTAATTTCAGATTTTGATCGAATCCCCAGCGCCTGATATTGCGGTAACAATTTTAAATATTCGTCTTCGCTTGGGGCATGCGTCAGTAAATCAACATGGTAACCATCAGATTCTAATCGTTGTTTTGCAACTGCATGAATATTTTCTGTTAATAATATTTTAAGTCTATTTTCAGATTGTGGCACGTTAGGCTTTGACATGATTTAAAGTGTAACATTCAATAGACAATATGACAGAATTATTTAACTTACTCATCGCAGAAGATGACCATATTTTAGCCACTTCAATTAAGCTGATGGTTCCTGCGGGCTTTAAAGTTTATATCACAAATCACCCAAATCAAATTCCTGATCATGTTTTTTTTCATGCGGCAATGGTTGATATGCATTTGATTTCCAAAGTCGGCGAACGACCTGACGGTCCTGATGTGATTGCGGCAATTATTAAAAAAAATCCACAGACAGAAATTATTTCAATGTCTGGTGACTTAAATCGTGAAAACATGGAATCCGCAATCCGTGCCGGCGCACAACGATTTTTATCAAAACCATTGTCTACCGAGGAAGTCACACTCGGCCTAGAGAAAATATTAGCCTATTGGCAACTGCGAAAATTTGAATTTTCAAATTCTGCAAATTTACAGCTGATCGGTCGTTCTGAAGAAACAGAAATTTTACGAAAAAAAATAGCCAGTCTAAAACACGAAAAATCAGCCGTACTGATCGAAGGCGAAACAGGAACTGGGAAAGACGTCGTTGCCAGAATTTTGAATCAACAAGAAGGCCAACGCCCGTTTGTGACAATCAACTGCGCAGCTGTGAATGAAAATTTATTTGAATCTGAATTTTTTGGTCACATCAAAGGCGCTTTCACTGGTGCTGATACAAATAAACTGGGTCTGGCCGAAGCTGCGCATGGTGGTGATTTGTTTTTGGACGAAATTGAAGCTTTACCGCTTTCACAACAAGCTAAGCTTTTACGTTTTCTGGAATCCGGAGAAATCCGCAAAGTCGGCGCCAAAAATTCAATATTTGTACAAACTCGAATTATTGCGGCCAGCAATCAATCTTTGAAACAATTAATTTCTGAAAAAAAATTCCGCGAAGATTTATATTTCAGATTATCTTCACAAAAAATCGAAATAAGTCCGCTCAGACAACGTACGGATGATATCCCTGCAATCGCTAAATATTTTATTGATCTCGAAAAACCTCGACGTAACAAAACATTCGAGCCTGATGCTCTTTTAGCATTAAAAACATATGACTGGCCTGGAAACGTTCGTGAACTTAAAAGAGTTTGCGAACAATTGGTGCTGACTTCGCCACTTCCGATGATTCGTCAAATTGATGTTGAAAAATTTTTATCACAAACACAAAGTACAATAAATTCATCGGAATCAAATTATAATTTGCCACTGGATGAATTCATGCAATATCAAGAAAAAAAAATCATTGAATACACGTTAAAAAACATGATTGATGTGGATGCCGCCGCACAAAAACTAAAAATATCGAAATCGAACCTTTACAAAAAAATAAAAGACCACGGGATTACACATGAATGAAATCGCAGGATGGGACAGCCCCATATACCGACAAACAGTACTGATTGTTTTGGCCGCCTTATTTATTGGCGCTTTGATCAATTTTTTCTTCAGAAAAAAAAATCAATATTCAATGGTTGCTTGGGCTTCGATTAAAAGCTGGTTGATTTTTGCACCGCTGATGTTTGGCTTGATGGGGCTTCGTCAACCGCTTCCGATTTTTGTTTTAACCTTGCTGGCTTTGTTCGGAGCCAAAGTTTTTTTTCAAATTATGGGCATGTTTCACAAAAGTTATTTCGTTTATATTTGCTATGTCGGCATCATCGGACTTGGTATTTCATGTGCGTATGACAATTTAGCCATTTATAATATTATGCCCATGTTGGTTTTGGGTTTTTCATGTTTAGTTCCGCTTATACAACGTGATTACAAAAATATGATCCAGTACATTTCCCTGACTTTATTGGGATTCATTTTTTTAGGTTGGTCGTTTTTACATTTAGGTTTAATTCTGAATTTTGAAAATGGAATTTATCAATTCATGTACTTAATTATTTTAACAGAATTTTGTGATAATACAAATTTATCAATCAGCAGATATTTCAGAGGTTCCAGGATTTTATCCGAAATCAGTTCGCGCCGAACACTGGCCAGCACTGCATTTTCGATATTTTTAACAATTTTATTGGCCTATGGCATGCGGCATTTGTTGCCCGACCGTGGTGACAAATATTGGTTGGCCGCTGGAATTCTGGCGTCATTTGGTGGCGTCATCGGTGATTTGGTGATGTCTGTCATACGTAAAGACGCTGGCGTAAAAATAGTCGGACCATTTATTTTAGGTCGCGGAGATTTTTTGCAAAGAATGGATCGATTAATATTTGTCGCACCAATTTATTATTTTGTGATGCTGGCATTGGATAAAATTTAATATTTTATAAACTAATATTTCATAAACCAAGGGTTAAATATGCGTGAATGGAATTACGACAACGAACAATGGACAAAGCTTCCGGCGCATATGAAACATTTGCCGCTGTTTACGCAGCATTATGATTTAACCAGCAGGTTTATCCGATTTATATGGTCATTAATATTAAAAAATTGGTTTTACACAATGTACATCCGCTTATCGGTTGTTGGCGGAAGCTTTGACGACATTTATGCTAAACACAAAAAATTAATTATTATTTCAAATCATGCATCACATTTAGATGCGATTTCAATCGCTGCCAGCATTCCCAGAAAACATTGGATGACTTTGTACATTGCTGCTGCCAAAGATTATTTTTTTTCAAATCCGTTGTTTACTTTTTTTTCACAACATTGTTTGGGCGCAATACCGATTGATCGCAAAGATCGTAAAGGCGAAGCCGTTAATTTAATTATCACATTACTGACGGAACTTGATCGAATGTGGTTAATTATATTTCCGGAAGGCACCAG
This sequence comes from Pseudobdellovibrionaceae bacterium, assembly GCA_031428135.1. Lineage (GTDB taxonomy): Bacteria > Bdellovibrionota > Bdellovibrionia > Bdellovibrionales > Bdellovibrionaceae > Pseudobdellovibrio. The sequence goes on from JANPOT010000002.1 coordinate 132,787, forward strand.
ATCCCGTGATGGCAAAGTTCATGAATTTAAACGCGGCATCAGTATTTTTGCTCAGAAAACAAAAACTCCAATTTTATTTTTGTATATTGATGGTAATTCCAGATTATGGCCCAAGGGTGCATTTTTTGCAAAACCTGGTAAACTGACAGTGCATATTGGACCGGTTCAAGAACCCACAGACATCGAAACTGTTTATCAAAATTATTTAACTTGGGTGAAAACAATCGACCCCACAGTTGTGCCCGATGATCTGACCGAAGAAAATGAAATCGAACGTAAAACAAAAAATCTGCAACAATTAACAAATGATGATGACAATGATCCTGAATAAAAATTTACAAAATAATCCAAAACTGAATTTAAATATCGCAGGCTATGAAATATGCGCCATACCGACAGGAATTTTTGGTCTGGACGGCGGCGCTATGTTTGGCATGGTCCCCAAAGTCCTCTGGGAAAAATCAAACCCAGCTGACGAACAAAACCGAATCCCTATGGAAGCTCGAGCATTATTATTAAAATCGAAAGATCACCATATATTAATCGATACAGGGAATGGTTCTGATTTTATTGCTAAATATGGCGAAAAAATTGGAACAAAATTTTCCGAAATGTATGGCATTGATCCCCATGGCGCCAATTTAATTTCGTCATTAAAAAAACACAACATCCATCCCGATCAAATCACTGACGTCATATTGACCCATCTGCATTTTGATCATGCCGGTGGTGCAACCTGCGCCCAGAAAAACGAAATCAAATCAACTTTTTCAAATGCAAATTATTATTTACAAAAATCAAATCTGGAAACAGCAAAAAATCCAAATCGCCGCGAAAAATCCAGTTATTTTTCAGCCAATTTTGAACCGCTGATCAAAGCAAATCAACTGAAACTGATTGATGGTCCGCAAAAAAATATTTTACCAGGTATTTCAGTTACTGTGTCCAATGGCCATACCCAAGGTCACCAGGCCGTGATCATCGAAGACGACCAAACACGATTAATTTATTGCGGGGATGTGATCCCCACGTCCAGCCACGTTCGTAGCGCATGGATTATGGGATATGATCTGGATGCTTTGAAACTGATCGAAGAAAAATCGGATTTGCTGAATTTATCAAAAGACAAAAAAACATATTATTATTTTGAACACGACCCCTATTGTGATTTAGCAACGGTTATTTCTGATCGTGATGATTTTAAAGTCAGCGAAAGATTTGATTTAAAATGACAACAATTTTAAAAAAGTTTTTTGCTAAAGTCGTTGAAGAATTTAGTGACATCCGTTTTGCCGCCGGCAGTTTAGCCTTTTCAACACTGTTTGCGATGATTCCATTTTTAATTGTGATCTTGGCATTTTTTCAAGCCTTCGGGGGGCTTGAAAAATATTACCCCCAGGTCGAAAGCCTGCTTTTAAGTTCGCTGAAAGAAGCCACCGGATCGACAGTCACCCTGTATTTAAAAAACACACTGAACCAGGTTCAAGCCAAAACTTTGGGTGCTACAGGTTTGTTTTTTTTATTATTTTCAACACTGGGTTTATTCAGAAATATCGACGTCGCTTTTCATAAAATTTGGAAAATTAAAATCCAAAAACCATTTTATTCACGAATGTGGATGTACAGTTTAATATTGATATCAGTGCCAATTTTACTTTCAGTTTTTATTGGTCTTCGGTCCGTGGATTACATTAAAATTTTAAGCCAGACCTTAGAACATAAATTTTTAATTTCAATTTGGCTGACAGTCTTTTTGTGGGCCCTGTATACAATTATTCCCGACACCAAAGTCAGTAAAATCGCCAGCATGGTATCGGCCATTGCGGCCAGTATCACGCTGTCATTCGTTCAGGGATCGTTTCTGTGGGTGTCCCTGAAGCTGTTTAAACAGAACAAAATATACGGATCACTGGCATCATTCCCGATTTTTTTATTATGGCTGTTGGTCGTCTGGTACGTGGTGCTTTGCGGAGTCAGTCTTTGCGCTTTTTTACAGCAAAAAATATTTAAAACAACTTAACAACGGCCTAAGTATTTGCTAATTTATTTTCAATTCAAATCCACATTTTTTAAAATGGTTCCGTAGCTCAGTTGGATAGAGCATCTCCCTTCTAAGGAGAGGGTCGTTCGTTCGAATCGAACCGGAATCACCAATCCGCCCATTGGGCAATTTTCGACCCACTGTTTAGAATCAGTTCCCAAAGCAGCATATCCAGTTCCACGAGGCCCAAAAGGAAGGACTTTGGCAATGCTTTCACTTCCAACGGAAAGCACTCCCAAAGACTTTTCTTCAGCCAATGAATTATAATAGTAATAGATATCCAGACCTTCAGGACCAATCAAGATTTCCTTAATTAGGCGTCGCAAGGCTTTTCTTTTTTGAACTTCAGGAATTTTTGACCACCCACGAGTGACCGCCTCTGTTCGTTCGTAAAGATTCTTTTTTGCTTGCGCCATAGAAATCACATTAGCATCGGTTTCCTTGACTATAGCTAGACGTTTCAACAAATCATTTTTTTGAGTTCCAAGCGATTCAATTTTGTTAATACAAAATAAAGCAGCCTGTGAATTGATTGGCGCGTTCATTTGTAACTTAAAAGCAGCCTCCATTTCATTTTCAATATTTTTAAGTTCTTTTTCTAACCGAGATTTGATGGCTTTAGCTGATCCGAAACTTTCTTTTTCTATTGCCGCAATTCTTTCAGAAATATCGGTTAAATACCCACCGTCATCTAAAAGTTTGAACAAATGTTTTGATATTGCATCCTCAACATCTTCCGCGCGAATTCTTTTTACGCTACAGGCAATGACATCGCCTTTAGATGCCGCGTGCTTATAATATCTATGAACACTTTTTTGCCCATGAGATGACTGACCAACCATTGAGCGGCCACATTCCTTGCAATGAATAACGCCAGAAACCAAAAACACTCGCCTTTCGGCACCTTGAAGTCTTCTTCTCTCTTTATGTAGGTTTTCTAAGAGTAACTTTTGAACTGACTCAAAGACATTTTTATCAACGATTGCAGGCCATGTGGCTTTTACAATTTGATAATGCTCATGGGGTCTTAATGATTTTAAATCATTAAATCTTTTCTTTTTATTAACTTCGCGCATCCCAACATACGCATGATTTCTTAGAAGATCCCGAAGTGTTGTTGTGGACCAAATACCTCTTTCAACAAGCCTATTACTTCGCTTGGGAACTACTTTAGGATTGATCCCAAGTTCTTCTAACTTAGCGGCAGTACGACTCAAAGTTCCATGCTCAAGGAATGTTTTAAATATTTTCCTAACCAAAGCTGCTTCTGTTTCATTGACCGTGTAAGAGTTTTTCTTTTCTGGTTTTTTATCAAGCCCAAGCAAAGCGTGACCACCATTTAAAAGTCCTCGCATAGCGCGTGAATGACATCCAAGCGCAACCCTTTCAGCCGTCTGCTCTCGTTCAAACTGAGCTAAATTGATCATATTATAGAGCATCATTTTTCCCGCTGGGGTACTTGAATCAAATTGTTCTTTGATCGACAAAAATGATGAATCATGACTTTTAAGTAAATCTAAAATTCCGCAGAAGTCTGAAATGCTTCTTGAAAGTCGTGACAAATCATTCACTAAAATTAGATCTATCTTTCCACGGCGCAGATCCCCAAGCATCCTTTGAAAGGCAGGACGACGAGTGTCCTTAGCAGAAAATCCTTCATCAACATAAAAATCTACGATCTGGCCCCAACTTTTTTCTTGAACATTTTTTAGATCAACAAATGCATTAAGACGATATTTTTGATTATCTAGAGAGCCGTCAACTAAAGCTGCCTGCTCGTCAGTAGAAACCCGACAGTATCCGCCGATTTTAAACTGCCTCATCGAAGACCTCATCATTCGTCGATTTAATTCGACCGCGTTTTGAAGCGACTTGAAACAACTTTGCAGCAAAATCAATGATCTCAGAACTTGTTATATCGGAATTGCCACTTTCATTTTTAATGACAAAAAAATTAACAGCTATGGAATCTGATTCAAATTGCGTTGCCTTGAGATACTCTCTTCGACGGCTCATGACTTCCGCCCTTTGGGTTCGATTTCTTTGTAATAAAAAGAAATCAATAAGCTTTGTAATTCTTTTGATTTCTTCTGCGAAAGACCAGCCAACAGGCGCATTAAGACAACAGTAAGCAGACTTGGATTCCTTACTTCTCGTTCGATATTGCTGACAACTTTCTTTCCTGAAAGACAAAGAATCTCTGAAAGCTCGTCTTGAGTAAGCCCCAGCTCTTCCCTTATAGTTTTGAATTCTAAGCCCTTCATAAATTGTCCTCATGCTTACCTAGTCCATCATTGATGGACTCTTTGGTCAACGCCTTCTTGGACTTTTTAGGCGATTCGTCTGTTATTTGGAACTGTTTCCGCAGGGCATCTCGTAAAAATTCAGGAACCTCACCAGTCTCCTTCATTTTACGATACATGGCCTCCAACATGGACGCGTCATCATAATGTAATTGCCTAATCTGAATCAAATCCCTGTCCGAAAAACTAGCTTTGAACTTCTCCACAATAAAGCTCGCCAGATTCTGACGATTAATTCGGCCGCCTTCAAAACCTTCGTTCGCTTTTACAACCAGCTCAGCCAAGATTTCACCAGCTTCTTTTGTCACTGTTATTTTTATACTATTTTCCTGATCTATTTTTTCCTTATTCTCCTCCATACTCCTACCTCCTCTATATTAACTATTATTATTAATTTATTCTTTTACCTTCCTTCCCACCCAACCTACCCCCCGTTTCGTTACCACTTCCTCTCAACTCGTTGGGGGGGAGTGGTAACGAACCGCAGGAGGGGGGTAGGTTGGGTGGGCCTCTTCCGTATTCTGTTTTAAAATCAATTACTAAGCTCACGCGGCGACCTCAGATTTTGCAGAATTTGAAGCAGAATTTTTTCTGTCCTGATTTTCTGTTCTTTGGCTCGCAATTTTACGAAAGTTTTCGATATATTCGCTAAACTGAATTTTTGAAGCCCCTAATTGAATCTCAAATTTCGTTGAGGTTTCAAGCAAGTCTCTTATCCGACAAAACACAATTGGTCTGGCCGACTGCGGATAACCCAGTCGCTTGATTGCGTCTTCAATTGATTTAACAACATATCTGTCATTGTAAGCCACGATCACCAAACCGATATTTTTGTCTTTTGCATACGATAAAACGAAGGCATCATAGCGAGCCTTAGATTTCCGGCTTCGCTCTACTTCTAGCGCGCATTCGATTTTAAAATTTTCAATATTCAGATTAAATATAAGATCTGGGAGTTTTTCAAAGACTCTTCCAAACTGGTCAATCTGCTCTTTTGGCAAATAGTGTCGGAGCATGCGATCAGTATTCCAGCCATCTTTAATCAAGCCTGCATTTTCACAGGCAAGAGCAAATGTCATAACTATTTCATCATGCTCAAAATGCAGTGGATGCGCTTTGCAAACGGTTATAAACCCCTGATCTCGCATCACTGAAATTCCACGTTTTGATAAGCAGTAATAATTTTCAGCAACGCCCACGCGTTTATACTCAGTTAAGCAACCTGACGCCATCAAGCGATTCCAGAGATCATATTTGTAACTCGTATTGGGGGTTGTTAAGTAATTCCAAAATGTTTCTTTTCTCAAGAAACCAAATTTTGTTGCAACCAATAGGGCTCTTTGAATTGCCTTGGGCTCATTTTTAAACTTCATAAAGATTCACCAAGGACAGTTTTAACTTCAAAGTGTGCCGGAATCATAGATGGTCCCTTTTGCGCCGTCGGCACCCAGACAAATTCAAGCTGTTGTCCCTGTTTCATTTTTTCTTTAATATCGGGCGAAAGCTGGTCCGCAAAAAAGGTATTTCGAATTCGGACACGACAGCTTGGCTTTTCAATAACTGGATTAAAACCCTCGGCGTTAGGGCACTTGGTTGAATTTGCGCAAGACATTAAATTGATTGTAACTAAAAATAGAATAATTGTTTTCATAGGCTGGCCTCCTTTTGTTCGATGTTATTTTTAAGATTTTTACTTGCTGCTAGAGTCGTAATAATTTGGTCATAGTCATCTTCGATTTCGTCATTACTTTGAGAATTGGCTGCCAAATCTTTAATTATTAAAAGCTCGGGATCAGCTTTATAGACTTTGGGAATATCGACTGCCTCTAAATTTTTACGAATTCCAAATTTAACATGGACTGATTTTGAACCCTTTTCGTGAGGTAAAATGACAATCGCTTCGCCACGCCCAAGCTCATTTTTGAATACGTTCGGATGAACCATAAATTCTTCAGCGTCGCGAATTGAGCCGTCACCCGTAACCTCAGAACCCATAATTCCTTGCTTCTGCCGACTGGTAATTTTTTGCGTTTGCCTTGTGCCAATCGTCTTAGAGAAATATTCAGCGGATGCAGGCTCATTTGTTCTCATGAAAACTTTAAGATTTGTGTTTGTTTGGATTTGATTTTTTACTTCAAGTCCTAAGCCCTCAAGATCGCCGACGGCCTGATGTGCAAATGTTACTCCGACATTGGCGCTGCGGGACTTATTAAGAACACTAACGAATGATTTTGTCAGATACTCAGTAAAGTCGTCTAAGTAAACCGCTACAAACGGATGATCTTCTTTACCGCTGGCATGACGAGCAGAAACGTTGCTTTGAATGTCTTGTAAAACCATCTTCGCAACGGCCTTTCCAAGCATAGGTGATTTCAAAACGGGAAGTTGAAAAAATGCGATCAGCTTTTCATCCATAATCTGCTTGATATTTATGGTCGGATATTCTGTGTTGAATAGCGACCCAACTTCGCCCGAAGTAAAATAACCAAGGTTCCCAAGAAGGCCGCTGACCTGTTCTTTGCGCGTTTCTTTTCCGGTGTTTAGAAATTCAACCGCCCACTCTTGTAAAAGTGGATTATCACCTCTGTCAGCCAGAGCTTGAAGTTTTGCCGGGTCTGTAATGGCCTGTCGTATTTTTAAAAATGTCGGGTATTCTTTAGCTTCTTTAAAAATTGAAAGAATATTTCTGAAAATATCGAATTGTACCGTACGATAGAATTCATTTTCGATTTCAAAACTATTGATGATCTTTTCTGTGGTTTGATCGACAGACTCACTGATTAGTGGGTTAAAGGTGTGGCTAAGATCATATTCTGATAGCGTGAAGAGTCTAAAGTCCTTTGCGCGATTATTTTTAGCAGCATAGGCGTACAATTTATTAAGTAGGCCTTTGTCGGCCTTTCCGTCTATGAGTATTAGGCCGCGACCATTTTCAATGTCATCAACAGCCCAAGGGACAATAACTGACTCTGTTTTTCCCGCGTTGGTTGTTCCGACGACTTGCGCGTGCATGCGCCGAAATGAAAGATTGATAAAAACGTCTTCTGCCTCTTTGGTTCTGCCAGCGTAGACTGAAGCTTCTTTTTTTCCGTTTGTAATTTCCTTGTCATATTTTCTGTTTTGACGAGCGAGTACAATTTTTCTCTTTAGAATAACAAAGAACCAAAACAGGGCGGCGGCCATTGTGAATAGGATCAACAATCTATTTGTGAAATATAAATTTAGTAGAACAGGCTGAACTTTTTGCCAGATTTTAAGAACGACGATGCCAACAGCAAAAAAACCAATCAGAAAAATACCCGTATTATCATTTGATGGTTTATCCATTAATGACCTCCCGAATGTTCATCAGCCGATTCTGTCATCTTAAATGGCTGCCTAATAACAGCATCACAAGAAGTGCCGGCGCTGATTTCAATCCATTCCCGAGCATCCTTCATACTTTCGCCGTATTTTTGTGCCCGATCACGAGCCGTTTCTGAAACAGCTTGCAGTAAGCCGTTACTAACGCCACCTTTTGAGTTACCCATGAAATCCCGCTCGACCGAACCTGCCGCAAGGCCGCCGACGAACGTTGTAATAACCTGACCCACAGAGTTCTTAGCTGAATCAGATTTCACATTTCCCTCAAGGCCCGACATACCATCACTGCTAACGGCGGAAGCTGAGATATCTCGGATGGTTCCATTCGGATAGCTAACTTTTTTGAACTGAATGATGGCTCGGCCTGACGATTTTTCGTAGCTGGCTTCGCCGTAGAATAGGGAGTCTTGCGGAATTGAGTTGCCCGAGTCGGACGTCACATCTTCAACAGATTTTGCAATGACTGGTGTTCCTTCTTGCGATGCTACAAATTTATCAATAATTTGAAGTCGAATCTTAGTCCCTGCATGAAGTTCAGTTCTTGAGTTTCCATTTTTAGATCCGATCACCATTGCAGTGTTATAATTGACTTGCGAGCCGCCTCTTTGGCCACTCGAAAGCCCTGTTGATCCATTTCCCCAGATATTTGGAGCTGAATTTGTTGGCTTCTGCTCTGATGCCGTTTTTTGATTAGATTCTGCCTTGGGAGGTGGATCTTTAGCGACTTGTCTGAAAACACGATTGTCATCTGAAGGCATCAGCATCCCTAACACCAAAAATAGGCCAACTACTCCGAAGAAAGCCACTGATACATTTTTAAAATCCAAATCTTGTTTCGCCGTCAAACTGGTTTTCTTTTTTATAAAGAGGTCTTTTGTCTTCTTAATACTTTTAACTAACAAAATTTTCAAAGATTTAAAAAAGTTATTTATTTTCTCCATAAAAACTCTCTTGGAATTTCTAAGCGAAGGCCTTCTCTGTATTTAATATCAATAACTGCTGCCAGCTCTGAGCTTAAATCGCGGCGATCTAAAGTTAGGGCTGCCATAACAGGCTTATCAGAATCAATTTCCCTAGAAGAAAAAATCAGGCTATGAATTGATTTAGAATCTTTACCCTGCTTCAACCAAAACCATTCTGGATCGATAAAATTTTTCATTTTTGAAGTCAGCGAGAATTCTAAAACTACAAATCCGTCTTTTGACTTGCCAATTCTTTTTGTTTCAATCGAAAATGTTTCAGACTTTACCTTTCGTTTGAAATCGCGCCAGACGATTTGATTCTTAGTTTTGATCTCTTTCGGAACTAAATAGACAATGTAGTCAGCAGATTCTTGATTTACTGTCAAAAGCTTCACAGAATAGGACCTTGAATCAGTGCTAATAAAGAGATTTGTCTTGGCTCCATATCGAAGGGGCTTAATTGCATATCCTTTATCAATCGACTCAACTCGAAATGCACCCATATCACCGATGATGGGTGGCAAATTTGGGTTTTCTGGTAAAATAACTTTTGTAGCGATACCAAGAGCTGTTTTGATTTCGGAGACTTCGTCGTTGCTAGTTTCTATTTTTCTCGATTTGTTTAAAGCAAAAACGGAACTTGATATAAGTAGAATACCTAAAGTGATTAACCTCATTGTGAATCCCCGCCTTCAACCTCTTTAACAAAGAAAATTCCCCACGGATTCGACGGTGTTGGGCTATCAAGATCAAATGTCAGTTTAGACTTCAAAATCGTCGCCGCCTTTAAAGCATCAAATTCGGTAATTCTGTCGGCAACAACTGTAACCGTTTTGTCCTTTAAGGAAACCACGATAGATTGTGGATATAGTCGCTGTGAGACTTTGCGATCTTTCACATATTTTTGAATTTCTAGCATGCTCTTTTGAAATGAGTTTGCCAGCGAAGGAAAAATAAATGCTTCTGATTTTTTTAGCTCCGACTGAACTGTCTCTGCATTCCAATTATATCTATGTAGCAAGTATTCTTTGACCGCTGCCTGAACATGTTGCGCGTGAAGCTCTTGACTCACACTTGCCACAGTTCCCGTTGGATCAAGTGCAATCACAGTCGGACCTTGCTTCAGTGCAAAGGCAACCACAACAATCATCAGCGTGGTAACTCCTATCAATGAATACGATAAAATCTTCAAATAATGATTCTGAGTCGCAAGATCTGTTACAAGTTTCGGATATTTTAAATTCTCTAGTCTGATTTTTTCCATAAAGCACCTCCTTAAAAAGTGTTAATATCTGTATTGTTTTTTGATTTCTTCTCTTCTGGTTTGATAAGCTTGGTATCTTTGAATAATTGGCGACGTGACTCTTTGGCTTGCGGCTTTTGTTTTTGCTGCCACTGCCGCCGCACGAGCCGGAATTGCGGCCATTGACGCAACTGATGCCGCACCAAGTGTTCCGGCCATTGCCTGAGCTCCTTCGCCAACAATTGATTTTACAATCATCGGAGTCATAAGCATCGCAAGTGCGATCACAAAGTTTAAAACAATCAAGGTCGCGTAATGACCCTCGGTTTGATAAATATTCCCGAACGATAAGGCTGTTAGCATCGCTGATAAAATCGACCAAATTATTTTCCAAGACGCGACTTCAATCAGTCCTTTGAATAAATTCCCAGTCATATATGACGTTTTTGGAAAAATATAAAAAAGAATCATGATCGGTGAAACAACCGACAATAAAACCCAGAAAAAGTAATACATCGCGATTGTCAGATATCTTGAAATGTACAGAATCATAAAGCTCAAGAAACTTAAAACTGCAATGACCAGATCATTAAATTTTAGTAGCAAAACATTTTTAGCAGTCGAGTAGGATTCGCTTTTTTCTTGCGCCATCCTCATGACAGTTTCAAGCCCTGACATATTGTCAATCCGATGAGCAATGCCGTCACAAACACCAATAATCGCTTGTGAAATATCGGGAAAGGCAATCAGCAGTATCGTTGCAACAAAAACTCTTTTGATTGTATCCACATAATCAGCGCCACCTGATTGCATGTATCCCATTGCTACCGCAAGCAAAATAGCCACAGGCAAAGCCATGTAGTAAACTCCGACAAGCATTTGATGAAGATCTCTGACTAAGGTTCCTAAAATTTCAAATTGTGGTAACATTATTCACCTCCATTTAAACTTGGTAATTTTGAATCTTTTGGCAGCGACTTAAAACCGTTCGACAATCCTTCATAGTTTTCGATGAATTGACTTGAGGTCATTTTTTCTTTGCGATTTTCAAGGGCCATGTTCTGGCCCATTATTTTCAACATTTGCGATTGCGTTCGCAGGAGCTGGGTCATCACGCCGATCAAAACCGCTAAAGACTGGTTCTGTAGTTTTGCAGCCCCCTGAGGGCTTACGACTTGCGAATGAACTAAAATTCGCTCCCGCTCTTGATCAACTTGGTCAGCATAGTCATATATATTGCGATTCATTGAAATGACTTCGGCGACACTTTGATCGTTTGAATCCATAAGTTCTTTGTCAGCAGTCTTTGGCGCCTGACCATACAAATCGTGAATGGCTCGTAATACGTTCTGCGGGTCTTTAAGATCGCCGTACAAGCCAGGATTGAAACGTGGATTGATAATTCGAATTAGATCAAGCCCTGAACGAACCCCCGAATTAATATCGCGCATAAGATTCAGAGTATCTTTACCGTTTTGGATAATAGTCTGAAGTCTAGCTACCTGTTCAAGAGCCTGAGCTAAAATTTGCACCAGCACGGCGACATCACCGCCAAAAAGATCTGCATGCGCAGATCTTGAAGGAAGCATTAAAGAAAAGGTAATCATCATCAGTGTGAAATATTTTTTTAATTTATTCACGCTGCCGCCTTTGAAGCAGAAACTCCGAACGGAAATTCATTCGCTGCTTTCTTAATGGCGTCTGATAGCTTAAGACCACTTTCTTTAAGTTCAGCCAAATATTTATTATCTTTTGAATCGCTTGTTGAAATCCAATATTCCAGTGGGCCTGGATAAATTCTGATAATCTGCCGGTGATCGCCTTCGATCAAAAAAGCTTCACTGAAAACACCTTTTCGTTGCTCTAGGCTTTGAATCAAAGACACTTCACGAGGGTTTAATTTTAAAGCCGTTTCAAGAGGTCTTAGATCACCTTTTTGGCTCATCACAACTTTCATAGCCGTATTGTTCATAATTGCTGAGCCGATTGGACTCTTGACGATTTCTTCAACGCCTTGAGTGATAAATGTAATACCTGATCCCGTTTTTCGAAATGTTCGAGCGGCATATTCCATAAAGCTAGCTGCAGCTTGGCTTTGTAACAGTTCCCATGCCTCATCAAGTAAAACACGCTTAGATGTTTTTCTATCACTTTCAACCTGATCCAAAATAAAGTTGGTCAGAATCAAAATCATTACAGATTGTAAATCTGGATACTGCGACAGACCCTTCAAATCAAAACTGATAATGGGGCTATCGGCCTTAATTTCTTTTCTTCGATCAAGAAGTTTTCCATAAGGCGAATTGCCGATCCAACTGAAAAGTAATTTTCCAATTTTTTGAAGCTCTGGCTCGTCCGATTTTCTACAAATTTTTTCAAAATCACTTAAAATTGGTGATTCGCCTGTTGCTTTCGAGTTTTCGTAAGTCTCGTTGATTGCCTTTTCAATAAGAACTCGTTCAAACTTTGAAAGTTTTGAACTAGGTTCGGATACCATTTGTTCAACGATTGAAGTTAGCGCTTTTACTTTTTCGCTAGACGGGCCTACTTGAATATCTTTGATAGCAAACGGATTGATCGCGTATTCATCACTCAATTTAATTTCAAAATATTGACCGTGCATTAACTCAGTCAACTTTTTATAACTGCCGCCAATATCAATGACGAAAACTTTCACACCTCTGGTCATTTGTTGGAGTAGCAAAAAGTTATTAAAGAAACTTTTGCCTGAACCACTAGACCCTGTTACTAACGAATTGTAGTTGGATAAGCCCGGATCGTAAGGGTTGATACTGACCAATGAGCCAAGCCTACTATGAACTAAGCAGATCGGGTTTTCGTCGCCAATACGTGGCCCATACAACGGCAAGAAATCGACAAGATTATTTGTCTTCATTCGCTTGCCACGTTCTAGCTTTATGGGTGCTGCTGGCATATTTGATTTAAAGATCTTCCAAGCGCCGACAGTTTCTTGAATGCCCTCGGCTCCGCTCAAAGTTTTAAACCGCGTTAACACCTCACGCGTTTTTTGATTCAGTCGTTTTAAGCCAGCAATGTCATTCTCTTCACGTAAAACCAGAACAAGCTCGCCAACGTAAATTCGTTGGCCCGTATCAATCAGTTCCCGAATCAAGTCTTCCGTATCAGAAAGTCTCGATTCACTTTCAATATCTGAAATCTGGCCGCCTTTAGTTTGTGACAGGGAATGTGCCATTCTTCTTTTTTGTTGAATTTTTGACATTTCTTTTGCTTGATCAGACACTTTAATCGAAAAAATAAGATCGTAATGAAATGGAAATCTTAAAAACCCATCCATCATTCCAGCGATTGTCATTTCCGGTAATGTTTTAAGACTTAAAACCCGTGTTTTCATTTGATCTAAAATAAAATCGTTTTGATCCAAAACTAAATCACCAAAAACTAGCTGCGACCGAGGAGATACAACTGCATTTTCAGCCGTTGTCTTCTCGTCAATTCCAATTTCATCAGTTGGTGTAAAAACAGATGGCTGCTCTACATTCTGTGACCGCTTGGGGTTTAGATATTTATAAAGGATGCCTAAGCATTTTTTCTGATCCAACTTTTTAGATTGAAATCCATGCGACAGTAGCGAACTCATTAGTGAGTCTACAGACTCGACCAGTTCTTGCTTTCGCTGATCGTACTCGACACCAAAATCTGCTGAGAACTTTTTGACATTTTTTAAAGAGATCTTTTTTTGAACTTTTGGCGACGGAGAATGTAAAAACGCATAGACTTTTGTTCTTAATAGAATATTTTCGTTAATTTCATCTTGAATCTGATTACATCGGTGTTTATCCAGTTCGCACAAAAATTTATTATCCGTTGAAATAAAACTTTGATGCTTTCCTAGAATTTCAGAAAAGTCAGATCCAGTCTCGACGTGAATTTGTAAAGTGAGATTTTCAGAAATTGAATTTACAACTGATCGTAAGCCTAGCGTAAGTTGATTTATCCGTTCATTGTCAAAGCATTCGATATCCAAAGGAGTTACTACAACTGCTGCTGATAACGACCCGTCGGACAAAATACAGATATTTTCATCGAACTCCCAAAATGGGAGTTCTTCGCAAAGGGAATCATATTTTTCTGTCATAGCTCCTCCTTCTTTTTAAATTTTTTATAGAATCGGTCATTGAGGCCCGCAAACCTGACCGAGGGCGAAGTAATGTACTCGCCTAAATGCTGAAGATACGAATCTGGCTTTCCACGCTTGATAAAAAACAAGACGAAAGCGACAAGCAGCGTACTGCCGTAGACCATCAAGACCTTAAATCTTGTTGATCCAAAAATCAGATTCTGAAGTGATAAATTTAGAAACAAAATCAAAATGTCTGATAGCTCAAGACCAAATATTTTACTTTTTGCTTCTAACGATCTTGGGACTGATGAAGTAAGAAGTGGATTATCGCTCATACTAGTTTACCGTCTGAGCCATGAAATCCACGATGGCTTGTGCTCCAAAACCAATGGCACAACCAATAATGGCATAAATGATATGCTGCTTTGCCTTTTCGGAGCCCGTCATAAATGAAAAACCCGCAAGTAGTAGTCCGATGACAGATAAAACTGGCAAAACAAAGCCTGTCAGTTTTGACTTAATCCCCAGCAAAGACGATTCCAAACTTGCAAAGCATGGTTCGGGTGAAAAGCAAATCACGTAAACCAACGCTAGGATTAGCACAAAATCGACCACTCTTAGTTTTTTGACGTCATTCATGAGCACCTCCTTTTTGTGTTTAAATTGTTTTTTGAACTCAATACCTCCTATTGAATCTTGGTTAATTTTTTTCATGCAGCGTCCATCGCCTGTGCAATCATCGAAGCTTCTTTGTCTTCAAAAAGACTTAAGAACAAATACTGTTCAAACAGATTGAACTTCATCCGCAAATAATTTCCGTACAAATCGGCTTCGCCAACTTTATTCCAAAAAGATTTCAGCTCTTTATTTTCTGAAATATACTCCTCTAGAGAATACAAATTGTATTTTGTCTGATCTTCTTTGGTTGGAATCACGAAATATTGCTGATTCAAAAACATCCACAGTTTTAGTCGGAATGCCGTTGATCCAATTTTTTGAAATGCATAACCAACCTGGTCTTTTTCGACAACGTAGCCGAATTGATCTAGTTGACCCAGTCGAACTTTGTAACGATCCGCCTTTGGTTTTTTTGGTAATTCAAAAATATTATTCTCCATCATTAAACCTTCCTTTCTGATTGCTTACGCAACATTTGAGTTTTCATACATTGTGATCAAATCTTCGATTGAACCGTCTCCACACTGGTCACAGGTCCCATCGTGATTTTTACAGATGCGACCGCAGTCTAAGCAGTGGTCCATATGACTGTGATACATGCGGTGGACTGAGTTTTTTTCGCGAAGATATGAATGCGATAGTTCTTCTTCATTACGCTTGATGTCTTTCAGGTACCCAGGCTTGTCTTTGATTGTCCGACTCACTACGACCTCCAATTCTGTGAATCTGAAATTTCATTGAACCTAGATTTTCTAAATTCAATGTGCTGCCACTGCTCAAGGCCCAAATCGTTCTTTGGCTTTGAAAATGCGGTACACACCGACATCAGTGCCGAAATCATTTTTTTAGATGTAGGCTGTGACTTCTGCGTGTGTTGCGAAAGAGCTTCTGCAACCATTTTTGTTTGAATTCTTTTGCTCATAATTTTTACCCCCTTTGGTAAGTTGTTATTCGTGACTCTTTGAGGCCCAATGCCTTCAGTAATCAACGCTTCTTACCAACTAGTAATTCACGAACGTGGCCAACAGGTTGAGACATGAGCTAAGTTAATGATGTGATTTATGATTTTTTAATTTTGACGAAAATGATGTCGATGCTGAATTTGCGATTTCAACGCAAGTACGAACAGCTGATTTTTATCTGCTGAGATATTTCAATAACTTAGATTGTGTACGTGAAATTTTGATGGATTCGTAAGTGCGAACAGTGAACTTTTCTTAATCTTTGAAGCCTCTATTTTAATATTTAGTTGATGATCAGCGGCTAAGTGATAAGATTTTCAAATGACATTGGGCCAACAAATTTTAAATAAATCTCAAAATGAACAAATCAATATTTGCTTAGGATATGCTCTAAGTTTGTCCCTTAGCCAAATACCCGATAACGAATTACTGATTGTCCAAGACGTGCT
This sequence comes from Pseudobdellovibrionaceae bacterium, assembly GCA_031428135.1. Taxonomy (GTDB): domain Bacteria; phylum Bdellovibrionota; class Bdellovibrionia; order Bdellovibrionales; family Bdellovibrionaceae; genus Pseudobdellovibrio. The sequence goes on from JANPOT010000002.1 coordinate 148,890, forward strand.
ATGGAAATCAGTGAGCACTAATATGAATTGGCTTCAGCACTTAAATGCAATCAATACGGAAATGAATCGACGCTCATCAGAGAAAGCCTCTCAATCAAATATCGACCTAGTGAAAAACAGTATTAATATCTCTGAAAATAGCCTTGCTTTGGAGAGAAGCAATAATGCTCTCGCGGAGCAAAGTCTAAAGCTTACTAAGGCAACTTTGGCTTGGACAAAGTGGAACGTGCTTTGGGCAACAATTGCGGCGATAGCCTCGATTGCAAGCGCATTGTACGCCGCTCACGTGCTTACCTAGACTCTTTTTTTTGAGTTCAAATCGTAGATTCATTGGAAGATTCGTATTCCGCTATTGGAATAAAAATACTAACTTTTGTTCCTACTCCGAGGATAGATTCAACATTTAGATGGCCACCAAGGTCTTCGACAAATCGTTTTGCATAAAACACTCCTATGCCTGTGCCGTTTTCCTTATTTGATGAAAATCCCTTAGTTCCAATTTTTTTAAGATTTTCGGGTGAAATGCCTTTGCCGAAGTCTTTGATAAGTATTTCAAGAAATTCATCAGCATCATTGAAAGCGATAATCACTTTTGACCCTAATGACGAGGCTTCGGCAGCATTGTTGATCAGGTTTGAAACTGATCGCTCGAACTCCAAAGAATTTAAATTAGCAATCGCAGCAATTCTCCGTGGTGCCGGTTCGAGCTCGATTTCAACCTGACCCTCAAACTGAATTTTCTTTTGTTGAATAATATTAGAAATTATCTGTATAAGGTCGGTATTTTCTTTTTGTAACTGTGCTTCGATCTCTTCACCAATAGATTTTTTAGTCTGCTTTGAAATATCATCAGCGATAGTTTTTATTTTATTGATCGACTCCTGGAATAGTTCTTTTTGTCTATCGCTTAGGCCCGTTGTTCTACGCGCTAAAATTTCGACATTTCTTACTGAACCAATAATGTCGTGACCGACGCGAGAGGCAATTTCACCCAACATAATCTTACTTTGATTTTGAATCGCAATTTGATGAGCCGCTTCAACTTGATTCTTTTTATCCTTCCACCATGTCATCAGCCTAGGCAGTGCTTTTTCAACTACTTCTGATGGATGATCTTTTGAAATGAAATCGTTGAGTGCCTGTTTAAAAATCTCTTCGCGCTTTACGTATTCTTGATTTTCGACTGACCGAATAACTGCAACCAGTGCTATTAGCATCAATAGTAAAAATGCAGCTCCGCCAAAAAAGACAGAATTTAAGACTTTAGATTCCACGTCGAAGATAAGAAACATCTCATCACGACCCGGAATTTTATAAAATGCACGACTATGCAGAAAGCCAGCTCGTCTAATAACGACCTCTTGATTCATTTCAGGAATATCAATGGCCTCTATACTGAATGGATCGCCAAAGTGAAGTCTTTCTCTAATTTGATCTTTGTCGATTCTGACTAACTTCACGGCTCGCACGTAGTCACTTGAAAGCAAGAATCTTTGATTCTTTGTTGATGATGTTAACAAGTTGCCTTCTTGAATTAATGCCGACTCTGTGCGAACCCAATTCAGCATGAGTTCATGACCGACCGAATTTAAATAATAATCGCAAAGCCAATAGATGCCCGTCATACTTATAATGACCGCAACTAGGAAAATCTGAACTGGTTTTTTACGAGAGATCTTTAAAGACATAATCTCTCCAGAGCACCACCAACAAACGGTGGCTGATTTTCAAAATAACAACGGTGAACTTGAAACAGGTCATGAAGCTCATGCTTTACCACTTCATCAATTTCAAGCTTTGGTAAAATAATTGATTCGCTGCCTTTTGCTTCAAGACGCTTTTTAATTAAGTGATTTCCGCGACCAAGACCAAAATAGGCTAGCCGCTTCTCATAGAAACTGACGGGCTCTATATTTTCTAGACGTATTTTTTCAATTGCTATCCCGTGACGATATAATTCATCCAAAGATCGCAGTAGAATTTGCTTTGAATCATCAATTGATCCGCAAGCTCCACCGGAAATAAACCCGCCAGATTTGAGACGACCAAAAAGAACGACTACTGCTAAACCATTTGAGTTTTCAATCTTGGGCTCAATTACAAATATTTCTTCCATGCGGCACTGATCTTTTACAGTTGCAACGTAAGGTGAAATTTTATATTCATTTGCGCTATTGCTTATTGATTCAAGCTTAAACGCTATCGCCTGATCATCCCACCATTTGGCCCAAACATATCTTTCAACAGCCTCGGCCAATGCTGATTCACGAGCTTTTGATTCGGCATTTTCATAAAACAATGGATACGCGGCAAAGCCATCCGAGCGTTCGGTCATGCAAGATGTGATTTTATTTTCATAGCCTGCACGAAACGCAAGTCGCTCAATTCTTTCAGACAAAGCCTTAAGAAGTGCGATATTGCCGTCATCAGCAAAGCCAGTTGTCGAGCTTTCAGAGATTATTTTCGACTTATCTTCGTCATGACATACAAACCAATAGCGGTCGCCAACTTTAGAAACGTCCATATTCTTTGGAAGACGATTTCTAAGTTTTAATTCTTTAAGTAAAGAAGTTAGACCTGCTTGTACGTCAGTCATTGGTTAATCCATCCTAAAAACCTGCCAAGGTGCAGGGGATGTAATTGAAACTGGCGCTTCCATAATCAACGATCTATCTTTCGCTGCATAAAACCGTCTAACATGAGTGAAGACATTGAAAAGTGACTGACCATAAATATGTTGATTAAGTTTTATAAACGCTGATTTTTCGAGACCGGATGTTTTTAAATTTCGGATTAAGTTTTGCATTTCTGCATCCTGGCTTACGAACTGAAGTGTTTTATGCATGTTAGGAGTCATCAACATTTGAATATCACCAGCGGGATCAAAAGCCCAAAAACCAGTTTGAAATCCTTTAACGGCGACTTTGCCTGATAAAAACAATTCGTCTTCATCTTTCTGAGTCTCCTCAACAACAGGTGGTGCAGATTCAATTCCAAGCTCTGAAAATACTCTTTCCATAACGACGACAAAAATAGATTTCGAATTATTCGTCGCCTTCAGCCACTTAATCGGCTCACTTTGCAGCTGCGACTTACAGCGAGCAATATCATCTGCTGTTAGCTCAGATGATATACCGTCATAAAGTTCTTCGTTTTTTAAATATCCTGGAAGTAAATCTGTAAAAACGCTTGATTCAGATTCACGGGCATCGCCAACCATTTTATGAAACGCATTTCTAAAAGCCTTCGCAAATACTTGTCGGCATTTTTTGTCTTTAAAAGCGCCGACCTTTGGGTTTATCACTAAGCCGACGATTCTAGAGGCAGGTGCAAAAGAAATCTGAATTTTTGATTGAAGTTCTTTAATTTCATCAATCGAGTATCGAAGTTCACTTCCAGCAATAACGGTTTGCGCATCAAATTCATTGGCAGTTCTTACAACTTCTTGTGCTGACATGTACTTGAAGTAAAGTTTTTGCGGAGCCTTCAAACCATGAATCGGATTTGAATCTTGT
>JANPOT010000003.1:0-13408 GCA_031428135.1 Pseudobdellovibrionaceae bacterium
TTTGAAAATAAAATCGAACGCAAGTGGCTGACAAGTAAAGAGGTGGCGCTGTATTTGTCGATCTCTGAAAATGCGGTGCGAATTATGGTTCATCGGAATCAAATTACGTCCTACAAATTTGGACGACGACTGAGATTCATGCTTACTGACTGTGTTGCTCTTATCCAAAAAAGAGGAGTTTAATATGGCAATTAAGAAGTATCTAAAAAATGGCAAGACCCTTTATGAAGTCTATGTGAATGGATGCGATGCTCGCGGCGATCGTCATCAAAAAAGAAAAATGGGAATTGAAACTTTACGCAAGGCTGAAACTGTGGAATTTGAGCTGAAAAGAATTTTGGCTCAAATTCGCGAAGAGCGAGTTCCGTATCGTTGGCATGAATGGTTTGATGTTTGTATGAAGACAATGAAACTTGAGCTGATGCCATCAACGATTGCAAGCTATGAAGCGCAAATCAGAAAATGGATTCATCCGCACTGGTCAATGGTTGAAATTAAAACAATCACAAAAGCAGATGTTTATGATCTGATTTTCCATAAGTGCCAAGGGTTTCAGACGCAGTACACTCGTCGAAATGTTCTAAAAATGGTTAAGCGAATATTGCAAGTGGCTGTCGAGGAAGGTTTGTTGGACCGTAATCCGTGCACTGGAATTAATGTTCGAGTTTCTGAAGTTGTTCAAAAAGTTTTAACTTCAACAGAAGTCGAACGTTTTTTAAATCAAGCAAAAGATTCGTATCACAGATTTTATCCAGTCTGGGTTGCGGCACTTTTAACAGGGATGAGATCCGGTGAATTGTACGCCTTGAAATGGACGGATCTTGATTTAGATAGCCGAACAATTTCGGTTTCAAAAGCATGGTCTTCTAAAAATGGTATTTCCCCGACGAAAACACGCCGTGCACGAGCTGTTCCAATTTCGGATGATCTGTTGATTTTTTTGAAAGAAAGAAAACTTCAGGAGGCATCCAAAAATGAATTTGTTTTACCGAGACTGGCAGAATGGGATCATGGTGAACAAGCGCGTGTCACCAGAGAATTTTGTGAGGGCATTGGAATTACCTCGGTCAAGTTTCACGATCTGCGAGCAACTTTTATTACTAATTTGCTGGCTCGTGGTGAATCATTGGCAAGGGTTATGTCGATTGTTGGACACAGTGAACTTAAAACCACAAATGGATATTTAAGAAAAGCCGGTGTTGATGTTCAAGGTGGCACAGACAAGCTGGGTTACAAGATTCCAACAAACAATAATGCCCGAATTTTATCACTGGTCGGCAGACATAAATAACAAAATTTATTTTTTGAATTTTTTGCTACTATCTGCTACTTTTAATCTGTAGCAGATAGTAATAACGAGGGGTTATGATTTAAAAATCAGTCACCCCAAATTTTTCTCGCACTCGTAGTCAATAAAACGAAATAACAAATGGTTCTAAGTACTTAATAACACACAAACGAAAAAAGTTCATTCGTATCAATATTTCATTAATTTGGTGCACATCAACCTCTGAAGAAAAAAATTCTGAAGTCTAAGTTTAGAAGGTAAAGCAATCATCAAGCCAAGTTTAAAATGACCTTAAGATAGGTTACAGCGTGTAAAATTTGTAAAGTGTATTTTTGTGACCTTGATGATGATTTATGACTCGTCCAATTCAAATTTCAACAGGTTATCAAAGTCAGATCGTTTCAGGTTCGATTCTGCGTTTGGCGATGATATTGCATTTTGAAAGTCATTCAAGTCAAAAGACTTAATATCAACATGCAACAAGGAGCATATATGAATAAAGAAAAAGAGAATTCAACAAATAAAGCTGATCATTCGGATTTATCTTCGAACGGAAAACCTCAGCAAGCGCAACAGTCTGATCAAAAGCAATCAGAGCATAGGTCTGATCCTACTCAAAAAAAATCTGGAGTTAGTGAACCTAGAACTTATAAAGAAAGTCAGTCTGGCGATAAAGGTCAAAAAGATCATAAAAATTTTAGCAACAAGTCTGACATCATTTAGATTTGTTGAATACGGAGACTGTTCTTTTGAATGGGCTCCGTATCTATTTTGAATGACTTAAAAAAGAAAGATGGTTTTATGAAATTAAATAATAAATTATTCTGTTTAGTCTTTTCATTAATAGCTTTAAGCAATTTATCATTCGCACAAACTGCAGCTGATAATTCTAAAGTGAACGAAAGAGATGGATCTGTCGCAGAATTAACGGCTGACCAACAAAAAATAAATACAAAAGATACGCAAATCACAGCGCAAATTCGAAAAGATATTATGGCTGAAAAAAATTTTTCAACGTATGCCCAAAATATCAAAATTATTACAATGAATGGTAAAGTGACTTTGAAAGGGCCGGTTCGTACAAAGGCTGAACAAAACAGTATTTTAAAATTTGCTCGCACTGTTGCTGGCGCATCAAACGTAGTGAATGAAATTGCGATTACCCCAGAAAAAACAAATTAACATTTTATTTAAAAGGAGATTTTTATGAATAGCAAAAACAAAGCGGTCCTTGGAATTTACAGAACGCGTACTGAAGTCGAAAAAGCTGTCGATGCTTTAAAATCAGACGGCTTTTCAGCTGGCGATATTTCAGTTCTTATGCCTGAAAGTGCAGGTTCACACGATTTTGCACACACAAAAGGAACAAAAGCTCCTGAAGGTGCAGCGACTGGTGTCGGCGCAGGTGCGGTTATCGGTGGAACATTAGGGTTGCTTGCTGGTATAGGAATGTTGGCCGTTCCTGGTGTTGGACCATTCATTGCGGCGGGTCCAATTATGGCTGCAATGGCAGGAGCTGGCGTTGGTGGTGCGGTCGGTGGAGTGACTGGAGCATTAGTTGGTCTTGGTATTCCCGAATACGAAGCAAAACGATACGAAGGCATTGTCAATAACGGTGGCATATTATTATCTGTCCACGCTGATACTTCTGAAGAAGTCACAAGAGCAAAAAATTGCTTAGAACGAACCGGCGGTTACGATATTTCGTCAACGGGCGAAACAAAGGGCGAATGGAAATCTTGGCCGTATCAAAACAAAGATACAATGTCTGGCGCTCGATTTTAGTCAGTTCAATTCAATAAATATTTAAATATTCGTCATAGGAAAAGTAAACTGCTTCTGACTGATATATGCGACAAGAATTAATTTTAAATAGAGTCACAGAATTAAAACTGTATGTGATCGGTTTAAGATCATTTCTTGTCGCAGATTTTATTTGGATTGCAGTCTTAATGATGCGATCTGGTTTTTATTTCCGTGGGGGCTTAAATGCAAACTGAAAATCAAAGTACAATATCAGAAAAAAAATTAGCAGCTTTTGGACTGTATATAAATAAAAAAGAAGCTGAATGGGCGATCGGACGTTTAGAAAAAAACGGATTTCCGCGCGAAGATATTTCGATGTTAGCACCACAGCGTTTTGGCAAACGTGATTTTGTATATGAACAAAAGACAAGTATCCAAGACGGGGCCGTTATCGGATCCGTTGTTGGATTTTTAATTTTAGGATTTGCAGGATTTTTGTGGGGAATGAGTGGGCGATCAGTGATGACAGAAAATATTGTACCATTCTGGTTTGTGTCAACAGGTGTCGGCTGTATGATCGGCTTGTTATTTGGAGCAGCGGCGGGTGCATTGGTCGGAATTGGCACGCCTCAATCAGCGGCTAAACGTTACGGGTTTTACCTGAAAGAGGGCGGTATTGTGTTATCTGTTCATTTAAAAAATGAAACAGATCGTAAATTAGCCAGTCAAATTCTTCAAACAACTCATGCTCAAGATATTTCTGAACTGAAGGAAACCGAAATTTGGAGTAAAATTATTCCAGAAAAGAAAAAATTGATTTACAATATTTGATGATGACCACATTTTATTTTTGCGCCGAACTTAATTTTAAATTTTTATCTGGCACAATCCATTTTTTACTTCGTATTGATCTGATCGTAATGACTAGACTTTCCGCTGCATTGTTAACATCCTTAAATAAATTTGTATTTTCATCTAAATCTTGATGACTGAGTGCATAGGTTTTGAAATATCCAATATAACGTTCTATTACGGAGGCTTTACCGGCCTGCACTAAACCCAGGTCAGTTAACCAATCTACTAAAATGCGCTTCAGGTTACCGACTCCGGCGGCATCGCCGTGAACTATGACTGAAAATGCTCTGCCGGCTAAATGTTTTTTATAAGTCCACCCTTTGAGTTCTAAAGCTTTCGCTTTTTGAGGATCTTTACCATTGGTTAATGTGGGGTCATTATTTCCACCATCGGCGCAAACTAAGCGATCCATCATAAGTTTTAAACCACTGGGAGCCTGGTACCAGTTAACGGGTGTGACGATCATAACACCGTGTGCAGAAACCCATTTTTCATAAATTTCAGCCATCCAATCACCTGTTTGTCCAACGGCATGGTTTGGATAACACGAGCATGGCCAATGACAAAGCGGCATTGCCGTCGAAACACATGATTTACATGGATGTATTTTTTTTCCATATTCAGCACTTAATCGGCTTAAATCTAAGAAATCGACTTCAAAATTTTTAGCGAGTAATATTTGCTTTTCAGCTGATTTTGCCAAGCGAAACGTTTTTGACATTTCTCCTGGGCAGGTCTGATCATTACGCGACGAAGCACAGATGATTAATATTTTTGATTTTGATTGATTGCTTTTTTGAAATTTTTCGCAGGCATCAATTTTTTTTGAATTCGAAAGCCACTCTGATGACAGCATAAAATTTGGTTTATGAAATTTAGAACCTGCTTTTTTTAAAATGGGTTCTCGTCGATAATTGATATATCCATCCCATGCGACTTCCATAACTTTATCAATTTCTGCACGAACTTTTTTAAAAGCAGGATCATAAAATTGTGTAAAAAATTTGGCCATAAATTCTGATTTTGATAGAGTTACATCTATTTGACCAGTGCGAATATCAGAGCCATCTTTTTTATTAATCATATTTTTCAAAATAAATTCTTTCTTTTCAATTTCAAGATTATTGCATTGTTGCCATGTCTTGGCAACTTAATGCACTTTTTTTGCAAGCTTCTGCACAAGCTTTCATTTCAGCATCACTGACAGCCATTGTTTCGCAGTTGTCAGCGCACGCCGTGCAAACATCTGCACATGTTTGACATATTGAAGAATGAAAATCAGAATTTCTTAACATAAAATGTGCAGACAGCTGGCACAGTTCGGCGCAGTCTTGTAATAATTTAATATGTTTTGATTCTGCATGTTGTCCGCCTTTTGTCAGGCAATGATCTATAGTTTGAATGCAGAGCTGTGAACTTTCTAAACAGTTCTGTATACATGTTTGAAAAACTGCAGACGTGTTTTCTGATTTCACTTTTGCAGCTGCTCCAGTTGAAACCGTTTTCATTGTTGGTGTACTGCTGTCATTTGTTTGTGTTTGCATAAATCCTCCCGGGATTAGTTGATTGTTTGTTGGCATATAGAAATTGCATTTGGTAAATGTGAAATAATATCAGTCGCGATGATTCCTGTTGTCCCGCCATTTTCAGTCGCAGTCAGATCGGCGGCAAATCCGTGAACAAATGCACCTGCAGTTGCAGATTGTGTGGCTGTTAAATTTTGAGCTAAAAAACCTGCGATAACACCTGTTAATACGTCGCCTGAACCCGCAGTCGACAGTCCTGGATTTCCTGTCGTATTTAAATAAATTTGATCGCTGGGGTCAGAAATTAATGTGTGAAATCCTTTCAATAAAATAACACAATTAAAATAATTGACGGCTTGTTTGATTGCAGACATTCGATCGTTTTGTATTGATTCGGTCGTTGTTCCAAGGAGTCGTGCAAGCTCTGTCGGATGCGGAGTTAATATCGTCGCAGATTTACGATTTCTGATGAGCGATTGCCCGTGATCGTTCATACTGGCCAAAATAGTCAGAGCATCAGCATCAATCACAAGAGGTAATAAACAGCGTTCTGTGAACTGCAAAACAAACTGAGAAACATCGTATCCTAAACCAATACCTGGTCCAAGTGCTGCCACTGTTGCATTTTCTGTTAACGCAAGTGCAGCTTCAACAGAGTGTGTGTTGAAAAATGAATTCAATGACCCAGAAAGTCCGCAAGTCATGACAACGGGGCATAATCTGCTGACAATCGAATTTTCTAAGTCTTCGGGAATTGCTATGGTCACAAGACCTGCACCAGCACGTTGAGCGGCTTCGGCAGTCAGAATTGGTGCCCCCGTAAATCCGCGAGATCCTGCGAATACGATCACATGTCCAAATTTATATTTATTCGTATCACGCCCATTTTTTCGACGTGGCAGCCAATTTTTAATGTCTGTTTGTTGTGTCGTAAAAACTTGTGTTTTCATTTCAATTTCACTTTGCTTTTTACGCTGGTCCGTCAATAGATTCTGTGCGGATCAATTTTTTATTTACAAATTCTTGGATACCCAGACTTGAAAGCTCTCGGCCATAGCCCGAATTTTTAATTCCACCAAAAGGCAAATCTGCTGTTGTCCATGTCGGGTGATTAATGAACATCATTCCAGTATCAATCTGTTCGGCAATTTTTTTACCGCGAGAAACATCTTTGGTAAATACACAGCCGCCCAATCCAAATTCAGAATCATTTGCCAGTTTGACAGCATCAATTTCAGTTTTGACTTTGAAAAATAAAGCGACTGGACCAAAAAATTCTTCATGATACGCAGGATTTGTTGGCTGAATATCCGATAATATGGTGGCTTCCATAAAATATCCAGTACGATCTAATCGGTGTCCTCCCATAACAAGTGTTGCGCCGTGATCAACAGCTTGTTTTACCTGAGATAAAATTTTAATAAGCGCACTTTCGCTGGACAATGGACCCAGAGTTGTTTTTGGATCCATGGGATCGCCTGATTTAAGCGAATCCATAGCTATTTTAAATTTTTCTAAAAAACGATCGGCGATCGGTTCGACAGCGATGAAGCGTTTGCCGGCGATACAACATTGGCCGGTATTATTCATTTTAGCCCACATCGCCCATTGAATCGTTTTTTCAAGATCAGCATCTTCAAGAATAATAAAGGCATCGCTGCCACCTAATTCCATCGTTGATTTTTTTAAATTTTTACCAGCTCTGGCGGCAACTGTTTTCCCAGCTTCGGCACTTCCAGTTAAGGCGATACCTTTGATTCTGGGGTCGTCGATGATCATATTAACTTGATCATGCGAAACAAAAAGATTTGTATATAAACCTTTTGGCGCACCTGCATCGATCCACAATTTTTCAAAGGCCAGTGCACATTTTGGAACGGATCCAGCGTGTTTAACCATAACGACATTTCCGGCCATGATATTGGGTGCCGCAAATCGAGCCAATTGATAATACGGAAAATTCCAAGGTTGCACACCAAAAATAATTCCAAAAGGGTAATTATGGATTTCTGCTTGACCAGATTTTGGTGAAAGTTTTTCAGTCGCTAAAAATTTCTCTGCATTTTTAGAATAGTAATCTATGATATCAGCGCTGAGTTTGACTTCGCCTTGGGCTTCGGCAAATAATTTACCCATTTCTAAAGTCACGGGTTTCGCATAATCGTCAACGTTTGACTGCATAAGTTCAGCTGCTTTTGAAACAATCGCAGAACGTTCTTTGAATGTTTTATTTTTCCAAACTTCGAAACAATCGGCGGCTGTTGTTATTGCAGAATTAATTTCTTTGTCTGTCAGTTCTTTGAATGTCTGAGATATTTTTTCATCATTTGGATTGATGCTTTGATAAGCCATACTTCGAATCCTTTCGTTTTAAAATGAATCATTTGTGATAATGACTTTAAGTGCTTTTTCTGTCATCGCATTGCCAAAAACTTCATAGGCTTGTAAAATATTTTTTAACGAAAAATGGTGCGTGATTAATTTTTTAGGTTCGACTTTTCCTGAGGTCACTGTTTTTAACAGCATCGGTGTTGTGACCGTATCAACCAGACCAGTTGTTATTTTAATATTTTGTGACCATAATTTATCTAAATTCAGCTGAACGGGTTTTCCGTGCACACCAATGTTTGCAATATGTCCACCGGCTGTAACGATGGATTGGCAAATATCAAAACTTTGCGGAAGCCCTATGGCTTCGATCGCGACATCAACACCACGATTTTTTGTTGTATCCATGACTTTTTCAACAGCTTTTCCATCGGTATTGTTAATCACAAGACTTGCTCCAAATTTTTTTGCAACTTCAAGTCGATTCGAATCAATATCGATCATAATAATTTCAGCCGGAGAATAAAATTGAGCCGTTAATAAAGCTGCAAGCCCAATCGGACCGCTGCCAATAATTGCAACGGTATCACCAGGTTTAATTTGCCCATTCAGAACTCCGCATTCAAAACCAGTTGGTAAAATATCACTTAACATGACCAGCGATTCTTCGTCAGAACCAGGTGGTACAGCATACAAACTGTTATCAGCATATGGTACCAAAACATATTCGGCTTGGGTTCCGTCGATCAGATTTCCTAATATCCAACCACCACCTTTTTCACAATGCGAATACATTCCTTTTTTACAGTTCAAGCATTTTCCACAAGACGAAATACATGATATAATGACATGATCGCCAATTTTGAAATTCGATACATCTGATCCGATTTGATCGATGATTCCGACGCCTTCGTGTCCTAATATACGACCATCCGTGACTGTCGGAACATCACCTTTTTTAATATGCAGATCAGTACCACAGATCGTTGTCATTAAAATTTTAACAACAGCATCCTTTGTCGATTTTAAAATTGGTTTCGGTTTTTCTTCGAAAGCCAGATTTCCTGGGCCATGATAAACAAGTGCCTTCATTCAAATACTTCTCCTCGGATTTTTAAAATATAAATGCAAGCTATGAACCACACAAAAAAATGTTCAGTTGTGTGTAAAATCTTTGTTAACAAAATTTTATTTTTCAAATGGGGTATATTGACTCGTTGAAAATTAAAATAGACACAGATTTCGGCGATAGGACAGTTTATTTTGTTATGACCCAGTTATATATGTGGGCTTAAAATTGCATTCAATTGCAAAAGTACGATGAGAAGTACAATTATTTTTTTAACATTATATAAGGAGATTTATTTATATGTTTAATTTTTTAAACAAAACTGACACCAATATTAAACAGGATGTTTTCAACGAACTGATGTGGGACCCAAGTGTCACATCATCAAACGTAAAAATTTTCGCTGATGATGGTGTTGTGACTTTGCGAGGAACAGTTCCTCATTATATTGAAAAAATGGCAGCTATCCACGCAGCACAGCGAATCGGTGGAGTCAAAGCCGTTGCCGATGAACTTGAAGTCAAAGGTGAAAATGATAAATCGGACGAAGAAATTGCTCGTGCATCTTTGAATGCATTGAAATGGAATTATGCAGCACCTCCGAATGTCAAAATATCAGTCGAAAAAGGATGGGTGACATTAGAAGGTGAATCTGAATGGAATTTTCAACGCAATTCTGCAACTGATGCCGTCAGTGAACTTTTGGGAGTCAGTGGCGTGACGAATAATATTAAATTGAAATCAAAGGTACAACCTTCTGATGTGAAGGCATTGATCGAAGAAGCATTGATGCGTTCTGCTGAAGCAGAAGGTCGTGATATTCGTATTTCAGTCAAAGATGATAAAGTCACATTGTCTGGCAACATGCATTCATTTGCAGAAATTGAGGTTGCAAGACACGCTGCTTGGAATGCGCCTGGTGTGACGAGTGTAGTGAATAATTTAATGATTACGATTTAATAAATAAGTCAGGGCGGTAAAAATTCAGCCCTGACATTTTGATTTTATGTTTGACCAGCTGTCTTGGACAACAGCTTATTTCGGACTTGCAAAAACTGGTAAGCCAAAAGCCCAAGACGTCTTTGTTCAATCCAAGGCAGCTGGAATGATTGGTGTCACTGATGAATAATGTATAAGTCGATTTGAAACGAGGATTTATGAATGATTTTATTGTCTGGTTAGATTCAAAAAAAGCTCATGTTTTTGCATTGAAAATGACAGGTATTGAAAAATATATAATAAAAAAAAATGATAAAGATCACCACACAAGACACAAAAATGATCTACACAAAGACAACCATGCAGCACAGTATTACGATGCCGTCGCTGAAAAATTAAAAGGAGCAGGTCAGTTGTTAATCATCGGACCAGGTCTTGCGAAAAATAATTTCAAAGAACATTTAAAATCACACCAAACGCACACTTTGGCAAAAAAAATTATTGGGCTTGAAAAAATGGAAAGTTTTGAACATAAATCAGAAAAACAGATGATGGCAAAAGCCCACAAATTTTTTAAAACATATAATTTATTTAATAACCCTATTTAATTTAAAGTGAATAAACTAAATTTAATGAAGCAAAACTGTTTAATCTGGTTTGTTCGTCGAATTCAACCGAATGGGTATCAGACTGACAGCAAATCCTCCATATAACCAAGCAGCATACGGGCGATCAGCCGTAATTAATTCAACGCAATCGGTATTATTCGGTCCAAAAATTTGATGACCAATAGATAACCCATAATTGACTTTTGAAGAAATTATGCCTTCGCCCAAGAATTTTAATTTTTGTGTTGGTTTTTCGGCCCAATCTGGAATTTGATTGTTTGCATAGATATAAGATAATTTCAGACCATTTGTATAGGCCTGATCAGAACCAGGACCGCCCATATTTGGACTGTCATTTTCGATGTATAGAGCAATTGCAGAGTCACCTTCAGCGACATACTTTTGTGCAAAACTGTTTTTTGAAATAAATATAACATGAAAGACGACTAATAAAATTATCAGAAAGATGATCATAAACCAATTATCTGTAATTATTATCAATTGTCGATTTTTTTCTGTGTATTAAAAACAATGGGTCAAAATGTCCCATACATTTAATGATGACAACGGCAGATCATTTGAAATCAATTCGTCATGGTCGACAGATTGCATTCTTTAAAACATAGAAATATTTTTCGATCAATAATCATAAATAAAACCAGGAGCTCGTATGTTTAATTTTTTTTCAAAAACTGATTCGCAAATCAAACATGATGTCATGAATGAAATCAAATGGGATCCCAGTATAACATCGACACAGGTTACAGTTTCTGCTGATGACGGTATTATTACTTTGCGTGGGACCGTTCCACATTTTTTTGAAAAATCAAAAGCCGAAGACGCAGCCCAACGTGTCGGTGGAGTCCGCGCAGTCGCTGATGAAATTGAAGTCAACATGTTGGGTTCATTTAATCGTAGTGATGAACAAATTGCAGCTGCAGCAGTTAGCGCTATCGATTGGAGCTATTCTGTGCCGAAGGGAATTAAAATATCTGTCGAAAAGGGTTGGATTACTTTAAAAGGTGAAGCTGATTGGGATTATCAAAGAATCGCAGCCAAAGATGCTGTCAGTCAACTGATGGGCGTCTGCGGTGTTACGAATGATATTTCTATAAAATCCAAAATGCTGTCTACAGATGTTAAAACACGAATCGAAGAAGCCTTGAAGCGTTCGGCTGAATCAGAAGGGCGTAAAATTTCTGTATCAGTATCTGGTGACAAAGCAACATTGACTGGAAATGTTCATTCATTCGCTGAACTTGAAGTTGCAAGACATGCGGCTTGGATGGCGCCTGGAATTATGTACGTTGAAAACAATCTTAAAATCTCGCAGTAGACTGTTTGAAAAACGATAAGCAACAAATGCAAAAGGACAATTTATTATGACAACAAATAATGTGATCCAAGCAGCAATTATTGTTGGCAGCTTGCGAAAAGAATCTTTTAATCGAATGGTTGCAAAGTCTTTAATCGCGGTGGCTCCAAAATCTGTGCAACTTGAAATTTTAGAAATTGGCCAGCTTCCGATGTATAACCAAGACCTTGATGATTCACCACCAAAAGAATGGACTGAATTTCGGGATAACTTAAAAAAGTATGATGCAATTATTTTCATTACTCCTGAATACAACAGGTCAGTCCCTGGTGTATTAAAAAATGCAATTGACGTCGGATCCAGACCGTATGGTCAAAATGCTTTCAACGGCAAACCAGGAGCTGTGATCAGTGTTTCTGTAGGAGCTCTTGGAGGATTCGGTGCAAATCATCATTTGCGTCAATCATTAGTTTTTTTGAATGTGCCAACAATGCCACAGCCCGAAGCTTATATAGGCGAAGCTGCAAAACTGTTTGAAACCAATGGCAGTTTAAATAATAAATTAAGTCGTGATTTTTTAACAAAATTTATGACAACATTTGTTTTGTGGGTCGATGAAAATAAAATGCAAATCGCCAATTAACAATTTAAATTTGGAGAGACTATGATGACTCAACATAAAACGAATGACAAAAGCAACGAAGACACAATATCCGAAAATGAATATACAATGCGAATGAGGTCGGCATCTACAGATCCTCAGGATGACAGCCCGGGTGATTCAGAATCGGATGCTGGGTCAGAGTTTGAAATGGGCTTAGAATACATACCAAATGTAAAAAGTGATCCAAATAATCCTGTCGAAACACCCGTCGAAGAACCGATTGATGAGCCTGGTGAGCCTAGTGAGCCGACAAACCCAACGGATCCTGCAATTCCTATTTTGGTCATGAATGATATTCCAGAAAGTGCCAAAGTTGTTTCATCGGACCAACCGTCGCCTTGGATGGATTTAGGAACTGCTTCGAGCACGCATTAAAGGAAATCATGTTCAAAAAAAATTCGATCAGTCGATCTATTGATCAAATAGGGAATATTTTTTCACAGCAAGTGCATTTGTCACGGATACACATGTCGAATAAAAATATTCATGCCCTCAGAGTTTCAATTCGAAAATTCGAAGCCATTTTAGATATAGCAAACACTGTAAACCCCTCTCATCGTTCAAAAAAAACAATTTTAATGATCAAAAAAATTCGAAAAAAACTGGGCCCATTCAGAGACGTTCAGGTTCAACTCAAAGCAATTAAAAAATATAAAAATAAAAAATTAAATATAGACAAACAGCATCCATTTTTTAAATTTCTTTCTGAAAAAAAAATAAAAGCTAAAAAAAAATCATTAAAATATCTGAATCAAATATCATTGAAAGATGAAAAAAATAATATCAAAAAAATGATAAAAAAAACGGCGTTTTTTGAATCTAATAAAAATAAAAAACAAATTCAGATTCAACTGAATTCAAAAATAAAATCGAGTATTACAATATATAATCAGTTATTGAAAAATATAAATCCTGAGCGAAGCAAAGAAATTCATAAATTGAGGATCTTGACAAAGAAATTACGTTATGAATCTGAATTTATAAATTTGTTAATGGGTCATAAAAAAATTGATTTAAAAAAATTAATATTTATTCAAAATATAACCGGAAAAATTCAAAATAACAGTTCT
>JANPOT010000004.1:0-88646 GCA_031428135.1 Pseudobdellovibrionaceae bacterium
CACCAATTATTTTTTTAATCTCTTCGCGAGCCTGTTTCGAAAATGCTTCTTGACTGTCAGGTCGCTGTTTTTTGGGCTTCAACGAAACAAACATCATTGCCGTATTAGCGTCTGCCCCACCGCCGAATCCGCCACCAATACTGCTGAATACTTGCAATACATTTGGATTTTTCATCAACCATTTCTCGGCCAGCTCTGCTTTTTCATTTGTTTCAAAAAATGCAGTTCCTGTTTTCATTTGCATACGCGCCATCAACAAACCAGATTCCTGCGCCGGTGTAAATTCTTTGGGGATCAGCTTAACTAATGCAAAACTGGCCACCATAAAAACAATTGAAACTGAAACAGTTAAAATTTTATGATTTAAACACCAATTTAATTTTCTATTGTAAAATGATTGGAATTGAACAAACATGCGATCAAACCATAATCCGATTTTTGTTGTTCTTTCACCATGAGTTACAAAATTCGCACAGCGCATTGGCGTAATCGTTAATGATTCAATCAACGATAAAAATACGGCGAATGAAATTGTGATACCAAATTGCAAAAAGAATTTACCAATGATTCCTTTCATAAAAATCACTGGTAAAAAAATCGCAATCACTGCCGCAGTTGCAGCTAATGCTGCAAATGTAATTTCACGAGCTCCAATAATTGCTGATTCAATTTGGTTTTTACCCGATTCTTTATATCTAAAAATATTTTCTAAAACCATGATAGCATCATCGACAATAATACCAATCGCCAATGTCAAACCCAGCAAAGTAAACGTATTCAGCGTGAATCCTAAAAAATACAGCGCAATAAATGTTCCTAATATTGATGTTGGTATCGACAGCAAGACATTGAACGTCGCAGAAAAACTGCCCAAAAAAATCCAACAAACAAATGCAGTTAATAAAACCGCTAATATCAAGTGTTTATTTAATTCAGAAATTGAACGTTCGATAAACAATGTTGAATCAAAATTGACTTTGAATTCGTAACCAGGTGGCAAGTTTTTTTGGATTTCTGCCATTCTGGATTTCACTGCACGAGCTACAGCAACTGCGTTTGTGCCACGTTGTTTTTTTATACCCATCCCAACAGCGATGACTCCGTTGAATCTGGAAATTTGTTTACTGTCAGCCAAATCCAGCTCGACACGGGCGACATCCGTTAATCGAACGCGCTGGCCTGGGTCAGCAACAGATTGTCCTGCTCTTTTTGAAATAATAATCCGCTTAAAATCAGCTAATGTATTTGCTTCACCTTTAATTCGTACATTGTAAACTAATTTTGAATTGTCCACCTGGCCACCAGGTAATTCAGCATGTTCGTTTTTGATCGCATCAATCACGTCCAATATTGTGATATTATATTTTTTTAATTTTTCAGGCTGAACTTGAACACGCAGCACGGGATCAGAAAAACCACCTAATGTTACGTCACCCACACCATTCACAGTTGTCATTTGATCTTTTAAATATTCTTGAGTGTATTTCATCAGTTCGCGGCGTGCGTTTTTTTGGTCTAAAATTGATAATTCAGGATTCGATGCCGCCTTTGAAGTAACGCCAAGCCATAAAATAGGCTGATCATCTGGGTTTGATTTACTGATCACTGGCGGATCTATGTCCTTTGGCAATCGTCGCTGCGCTTGTGAAACTTTGGTTTGAACTTCTTGTAATGCAGCATCAATGTTTCGATCTAAATCAAATTCAATCGTTACATTTGCACGGCCACTTCGACTGCTGGAATCAATTTTTTTTAATCCCTCGACTGTTGTTAAAACGTCTTCTAAGGGTTCAACGACATTGGTTTCAATAATTTCTGGTGATGCGCCTGATAATGAAACTGATACATTCACTGTCGGGAAATCAACATCCGGAAATTGACTGATTCCCAGCTTTGAAAAACAGATTGCACCAAACACCATAAAAAATAACATGATCATCCATGCCATAACCGGATTTTTGATTGAAAGGTCTGAAATACGCATTTAAGCTCCTGGGGTAACGGAAGACATCATTAAGTAGGACATATGACAGCATTCAAATACTATATTTTTTTAATGCCTTTAGCAATTTTATCTGTCGCAGATGCCGCACCAGTCAACTTGGTATTAAACAGTAAAAATGTGATCGGAATTTATAAAAATCAAAGCATCAAGCCTAAAGAAATTGAAATAATTCAAAAACAAAATGAATCTATTTTTGAAACTTTAAATTTAAAATATAATCTGAATACTTCCCTGGATATTTCTAAACAAAATGACCAAACTGATTCACTATCCACATCGCTTCAACAAAATAACGATTTGAATAAATACACATGGCTTTTATCAAAACGATTCTTAACGGGAACCAATCTGGGACTGGAAGTCACCCATTTAAATAATCTCAACAATACTCTGACTGCTGCTGAATCGAACCAAAATTACTGGGCCATGAATATCGACCAACCGGTTTTCCCCAATTTTTTTGGATACCAAGAGCGCTCATTATTTAATTCAGCATCTGATGAATTAAAAATTAAAAATATACAATCTGAATTTGACCAAATGAACGCAGAAAAAGAATTGTTACAAAATTACTGGTCAGCAAAATCATTATCAGTTTCAGTCGAAGAAAATAAAAAACTATTGGCTGATTACCAAAAATTAGTCACCAAGGTCCAACAAAAAAAATCACATCAATTCGCAACAGCTGGCGAACTTGAACAAACCATGTCTGAATTTGAAATTAAAAAAATAAATCTCAAAAACGATGAAACAAAGCTCAATCAGGCCACTTTAAATTTAAAAGCCGCCTTGAATTTGCCTGAAAATCAAAACATTACATTCGACCTACAACAAGAAAATTTTTCTGCTCCTGAATTTACCAAAATTGATATTTCTAAATTAAAAAAATATCAACAACAACAGCTCAGGAAAAAATCAGCGCAAAATCAATCCGAAGCCGTCAATCGTAACAATTTGCCCCAGATCAGTTTATACGGAAAATACACACAGTCTGGTTATGACACTGCCAATTCAACAGCCTGGGATGAATCTGCGGATCCACATTACCGTAAATATTTAATCGGACTGAAACTTGATTATGTCTTTGATAACCAAAAATCTGAACTTGATCAAAAAATTAAAAAATTGAATACAGAAATTGAAACTCATAAATTGAACCGGTCTGATGTTGATTTAATTCAACAAATCGAAATTGCAAAAACAGATTTAATGAACAGTTTTGAACAAATTGAAAGCAGTCAGAAAATATTAAAACTTCGCCAAAAAGCTTTGCAGGATATTTCAAAAAATTATTTTCAAGGCCGAACAGATATCAGTTTCTTAATCGATGCCTATAACAAAAAAAATCTAGCTGAAGTGAACGTTATTAATTCTAAAGCTGATTTTCACAATCGAAAAATCGATTATGAAATATTAACATTGGAATAATTAAAGCCTGCCTTTAAATGCTTTCGACACACCAAAATTAAACAATCCTTTGAAATGAGTCGCTGCCTGGAAACCGATGCCAGTCATTCCCGTCGGTGTTAATTGAGTCTGATCCGATTCAATCGCTGAAATGATTTTCAAAGCATATTCATCGGGGCTAATGGATTCTTTGGGAACTTCAATATTTTTTGAATACAATTTATCAATTTCATCAAACATACGTGTTTTTATGCCCGGCGTGTATAAACACAACGTCGATACTCCTGTGCCTTTTAATTCTTGCTCAAGACATGCCGTGAATGCTGCGACAGCAGCCTTTGATGCAGCATATGTCGTCGCACAAGGGAAATGCATCACCGCCGAAACACTGGAATGATTAATTATTTTTCCTTTTTTTCGAGCAACCATTTTGCCCACAGCCCAATGACTGATTTGGATTAACGAATTCACATTCACTTGCAACATTTGATAAATGTCGTCAATTTTTTGCTCGTCCAATAAACCACCCGTCAATAGCCCTGCATTATTAAATAATAAATCGATTTCTAAATGATTCACATTTGAAATCAGTTGATCAACACCAGCACGCGTCGACAAATCAGATTCAATGATTTGAACAGATCCCGCGCCTAAATTTTTTAATTCCTGAATTAATTCAGGATCGTTTTTTCGGA
Organism: Pseudobdellovibrionaceae bacterium; assembly: GCA_031428135.1. GTDB lineage: Bacteria > Bdellovibrionota > Bdellovibrionia > Bdellovibrionales > Bdellovibrionaceae > Pseudobdellovibrio. The sequence goes on from JANPOT010000004.1 coordinate 4,108, forward strand.
TTGCTAAAATTAAATTTGATTTTTTTCTGGCGCAGGCTTTGGCAAAACCCAATCCGATCCCACGATTAGCCCCAGTTATTAATATATTCTGATTTTCAATTTTCATAATTTTCCCCATGATTTCAACAAATCATTTTCTTCTGCAACCGTTGTTACTTTTTTAAATTTAACTGCAGGACGTCCCTTGACGGCAGCTTCACAGTCTTTCCAAGTCGCATATTTTGCAACCTGATTGTTGATCAGACTTAAATACCAAGTTTGTTTTTTTTCTGACGAGGCCAATGAGCCCGCTGATTTCATCTCTGGTAAAGATTCTTCGACAGGCAATTCCGTGACGTCAAAAAAATATGATTTGGCATCACCTGAAAATAATTCGATTTGATTTTTTTTCGAAAATGTGACGCCTATTTCATCACAACGTTCGTTACCAGCGATGCCCTTGTGTCCGCGAATAAAACTCCATTTGATTTTCAAATTATATTTCAATGTTATTTGATATAACAGCCCATCCATGATTTGCCACAGATCTTGGTTGGTGACGTCTTTGTTGTCGGCTGTTTTCCAGCCACGTTTTTTCCAACCGAACAACCATTGGGTTGAACCGCGAATGACATACACTGAATCTGTAAATATCTGCAGATTCGAAACCTGATTAAAATTCACAACCACAAATTGCAACGCCGATAAAACAGCTTGCATTTCCATTCGATTATTTGTTGTTTGCGGATAATGCTGACCCAATTCAGTCACTGATTTAAAATCAGTGACTATGCTACCGTAACCGCCCGGACCTGGATTTCCCGAACAGGCTCCATCGGTGTAAATCAGTATGTTTTTTGTATCCATATTTAAAACCTAACGCTGTTGAACTTTTGAACGGTCACTAAATTATATTCAATGAAACATCGACCCATAAGAAAAATCAATACCTAGTATGCATTTTCATAAAAAATATTTTAGTCAAATCAATGACTTAGCTGCTATGCACGATCTGCCGGTGCCAATATTTCCAGTCAGACTTTGGTACAGGAATCGCAATAGCACTGAATGCAGTCTCAGAACGAGACAGAAAGGCACCATATATATGTTCAAATATATAGATCCCAAAAAATTACAACTTTCTGTTTTAGTTTTAGCCTGTGTCGTGGCAGGTCATGCTCATGCACAAACAACCTCTGTGAATATCAGCAAACAACCTCCTTCGACCAACACCGCAACAACAATCAATTCGACAACGACGAAAATAAATACAGAAACCGCTGAAACAAAGCCATTTTCGCTTGTGACCAGCCTTGGATATTCGCAAAAAATAGCTGTCGAAGAAAACGCGCCCCGCCAACGCGGAACAGATTTGGAATTTTTGGCTGGATACAAAATCACTGATCAGTACAGCGTTTCAGGAAAAATAGCATTATCATACGACATGAACGGTCCCAAAAACACAGCATCGTCTGATACGACTTTGGGTTTTAAAGTCAACGGACTGAAAATCAATGATGAACTGTCATTTGCGCACAGTTTATCAGCTATAGTTCCTACCAGTGAGGAAAGTAAAAATAAAAACAAATTAAAATTTGCAATTGGTCAATCAAACAGCCTTACATATAAAACCGATTTTTTAACTGCTAAATACGGCTTGTCGTTTTCTAAAAACATTCATGAATACACGCAAAATGCAGATCGTAAAATTTTAAATGAATATGGCCTGACAAATTCAATTGATTTCGTCGTTCCTGTGACTGATCAATTTTCTGTTTCAACAGGTGGTTTATACAGAATGATTTTAACGTACGAAAATGATCAAAAATTTAATTTCGGCTTTGATGCTGATTTAAATTATGACTTTACTGAAAAATTATCAGCTAACATTGGCACAACTAACGAAGGCAGTGCTTTGAAATCCAACGGAACTGATTCGAAAATAAATATTTATGATGAGAATTCATCAATTTACAGAGCCGGGTTCAGTTATGTTTACTAAAAATAATATTAAAAATAGAAATTTAAAAAAGATTCAAAACACGACTGAGGGGAATATGAAAAAACAAAAAATATCATTGGGGTTCATGGCGATCGGATTATTGATACTAGCAGGCTGTACTAAAAAAATTGATTACAAACCGACCGCGGTCGCATTAAAAGATCAAAACGTATCAAAAAGTTTATTTGACACAAAATCTGAATACTTAATGGCGGCTTCACAACAGCAAGCCAGTCGTTCAGCCTCTGGTGCATTCCCGTATTACACAGGCGACAACAAACGTGTAAAACTTGAAATTGGCAAAGATAATTTGCGCATCATTGAAACCGAAAAAGACGAACGATATGCTTCAAACATCGAAAATAATAAATTAGTCTTACAAGTCCCTATTTCGCACGTGCAATTCCAATGCGCCAAAGACGCTTATGGAAACTGTACAAATACTGAAGAAGACGCAGCCGATATTCGTTGGCAGGATAAAAACACTGTCCAAATTAAATTCGAAGCTGCCAAATCAGGTCAGTTAGACATGTTGCCAATTATGGACAGTCAAAGTTTCGGCGAAAATTGTTATACAGAAGTTGATTCACAATTAATCAAATCTGAAGTTGAAGCAAACGCTATCAATTTCCAAGTTCGTCGTACGTTTATTACAAAACCAGAATGTTCAACCAGCGAAGCCAGTTCATCGGCAGAATATACTGCTGACGGTACGATCAGCGCTGTTTACCATTATTCACTTGTAAAAATTGATTCTGTTTTATCCAAAGATTACAAAACAATTTCTTACCCCGTTTCATCGTTGGATGAACAAACATTTGGTTTTTTCAGCACAAGCCGAACACAATTAGATGTTGATAACAATCAAACCGATAAAAGCGTTATTCAAATCATGAATCGTTGGAATCCGAACCGCAAAGAAATCGTTTATCATTTAAGTGATGAATTCGCGAAACCAGAAAATAAAATGATCAAAGATTTAACGTATGAAACTGTGAACAGTTTAAACAAAGGCCTGGGTCAAGCCGGCGTTGGATTTAAAATTAATTTAAAAGAACCATCTGGTAAAATTCCAGGTGATATCCGTAACAGCATGATCGTATTGGTCGAAGACCCAATTGCTGCAGGTTTATTAGGTTACGGTCCACAAACCGAAGACCCAAAAACAGGCGAAATTATTTCAGCACGTACAGTCATGTATTCTGGTATTATTAAAACCAGCGTTAAATACACATATGATGATATCGTTCGTATGAAACGTGCAGCGGCGCTAGAAACACTCAAAGTACAAAAGGCTGCAAACAGCCAGATCGCTTTGTCGCCTGGTTTAATTGCTTTGAATGAATCCAAGAAAAAAACTGGCGCAACATTCAGTTTAGCAAAAATGAATGAAGCTGTTGCTGCTTCAATCGGAAAACAAAAAAAATCTGTACAAAAATTATCACCGATTGCACCAGGTATTAAAACTTCACAAATTGAAAAAACATTAAAAAATTATACAGCCAACAGAACTGATGAATTTTCTGGAAATACATTGAAATCAAAAATCAAATATTTACAGCAAGTTAAAAACTGTGCCTTTGCATTAAATAAAGAATCAATGGTCGGAACGGTCAGTAAAAAATTAGCTGATAAATTCCCTGCTGACGCCAAAGACTGGGTTGATTTAACTGATACAGAAAAAGGATCTGTGATCGCAATTATTTTCCCGGAAATTTATATCCCCACATTAATTCACGAAATGGGACACAATTTAGGTTTACGACATAATTTTCAGGCTTCTGAAGACAAAGCCAATTTTTATTCTGACGAAGAATTGACTGCCCAAGGAATTGAAAAATCCGTGGTTTCAAGTTCTGTGATGGAATATATCGATGATATTCGCGCATTACCAATTTTGGGTAAATACGATATCGCCGCATTGAAATTTGGTTATTTACGTCAAGTTGAAACCGTCACAAACGGTGTTACAAAAACAATTTCAATCCCAACAACATTAGAAAATTTAAATGCTGATCTGAAAAAAAATTCGTCTGAACTTAAAAATTATGGATTTTGCACTGATGAACACGTTGGAATCAATGCTGGATGTAAACGTTTTGACTTGGGTATATCGTACACAGAGATTGTTCAAAGCGTGATTAAATCCTACGAAGATGCTTATTCGTACAGAAACTTACGCGCTGGTCGTTCAAACATGAGTCTGTACGACGACACAAGATATGCTGGCCGTATCAATGGTATATTTAATGATTTACGTTTAATGTTAGAAGTTCGTGAACGAATTAAATATCGTTATAATTTAGCTGATACAGCGCCTGAATGGGACAGTATTGATTTCTTAAAAGATTTAAAAACAGCCACATTAATTGGTGGTCAGTTTTTATCAAACGTCATGTTAGTACCCGATACAACGTGTGCTGTTGCAATGGCCGATAAGCCAAATCAAATTATTGCGGTTGTTAATTTAACTGATATTAACCCCGATGCTATTTCATGTTACAAAGCCGAATTAGACGCAAAATATTTAGTCGTCGGTCAGGCCGGTAAATCGTTTAATTCGAAAAAAGATCCAGAAAGTAAAAATAATTATGGCGATCAAATTGACGTACGTGGTATTTGGATTGATAAATTAATGGCAGCACGCACATTAATGAAACGACAGGTTGGAATTTTTTCTTTGGATAAAGACATCGACAGTTATTTAAATGTGTCTGAATTGCGCGGTGGTATTGTTGATGCTGTCAGCGGTATATTAACAGATAACGTTGTTGCCAAAGTTCCATTTAAATTGATCGACGGATCAATTGCTGAATTTGAAATTTCATATGATTTGTCAAAATCACAAGTTATCGACAAATCGATTCACCCATACATCGCAAGACGATTAGGAATTAATGAAGATTCAACAACACAATTACAACAAGTTGTTGCAGAATCATTAAATACAAATGCCAGAGATTTATCAGGCGTGCACGCTGATGACAGTTTCTTAGTTGATGCTGTTGCCGTTCACAGATTAAGTAAGATTTCAGATATTACAGCAGGTCCGAATGACCAATCAGCGATGATCAACAATGTTAAGTATATTGCGACAAAATCAAATGTGTTTGCATTTGATTCAATGACAAACTTAGCACTGGCATCGACTTTAGAAAAATTGTCGCCTGAACAAATTCAAGCCATTGCTGAAGCCAAAGCTGGCGGTCAACTGACAGCGCCTGCGACAGCAACACCAAATGAAAAAGCTGTTTGGGATATGTCTGCTGATACGATTGATTCGTATATGAATCAAGTTCTGAAGCCATCAAAATTTTACGAGCAGTTATTGCGCGTATTGCCCGCAGCTTAATTTCAAATAAATTTGTTCTGCAAAGGGCTTCTGTGAAAACAGAAGCCCTTTTTTATTTTAAAAATAGATTGAAAACTAAAATTAAAAACGTCTCATTATAAAACATAAAACAAAATCCAATGAATAATCCTGACATGGCATGTTCATCGCAATTCATAATTTTATGAATTGGATGAACAAACCCAAAGGACATAAAATGGATTTAAATGTAAAGTCGACCGACAAAGTGACTTTTTTTGTAATAGGTTTTTTAAGCTTAGTCAGTTTTTTATTTTCTGTGAGTTTGTCGGCAAAAACTGTTGATCCAATTAAAAAACAAATGAAAGAATCAAAATATTACATCCCCGCACCTAAAAATATTGAGCCTGATTATAAATTTTCGGGCAGTTTTGAAATATCACGCAGTACTGCTCTTTATAATTTTAGGGATGGATCACACGCTGACGGATTGGATCTACAGTTCGTTCCCGTATTAATGACTCCGATCGGATCGTTTTCGCTGAAGGAAACCTATTCAAGAAATTTGCACAATGACAATGACGTGAATGCGGGTTTTTCAGATGCTGCTGTGACATATGGATTTGGCTCGATGGACTGGGATTGGTCGACGCCCTATGTATTAACGTTGTCCCCGTCAGCAACTGTGATTATTCCGATTTCTGAAATTTCTGTTAAAAAAAATCAATTGCAAACAGCGATTGCGGGCGGCTTATCGCTGGGAATACGCCCTGATAACGTAGGTGAAAATCAGTCCGCAGGATGGACTTTTTCAATTGCAGCCACTGCTGGGCGCAGTTTTCATGCCTTCGAAGAAGACATCAACGGGGCTGTGTTAAATAAATATTCATCAAATCAAAGCGTCTCGTTAGGATACAAAATTTCAGATTTTAATTTCGTATTTAATTATACAAATCGTTCGCGGTGGACATATCAAAATAAAATTAAACAGTCGTTCGTGATGTCACAAGAAATTGCCTATTCAATCAATGAAAATTTCAATGTATCGGTCGGACACACCAATGATGTTGCATCGATATTAAAAGCGAACGGTTTTGAATCGAATCTGCAGATTATTGATGAAAATAATTCAGGCGTTTATTTAAGCTTAGGCGCAGGTTTTTAATGTTTTAATTTGATATGGACCACTGGCACGACGATCGCAATAAAGAATGATATGAAGATGCAAAACACACATAAGGGAGCTCAGATGAAATTGAACAACAGCACGCAGGAAAAAACAGCATTAATTGTTAGACAGTCAAAAATAATTTTGACGTCTCATTATAAGACAATTTTTCAAGTTGTAGTCACTGCTCTTATTGTCAGTTCATGTACAAAAAACAGAGCCGTCGAATTACCCGAAGACACAGCCCCTAATGTGTATGAAATTTCAATGTTTGGCGCCCCGAATGAAAATTCAAGCTTTTCAGTCAATGCTGCTGGTGTCGCTGTTAAATCTGATAATGATTTGCAAATTTTAAATTTAAATCAAACGACACAGTTATCAACCGATGAAGTGAACGTACCGGATCGTATTAAATTCATGTTCGATCAATTACCAATGATCAGTCAAACTGCGAATCAATTTAAAATTACCTTCACCGTTGATAAGAAAAATGTGACTGCTTACAAAATTGCAAATAACATCAGTGAATTAAACGCCATCGAAAAAAGCATCGCAATTTCAGCAAAAGAAGCTGTATTAATAACAAAAGCCAGTCGCGCACAGAAATCTGAATTAAAATCATTAGCGATTGAACAAAAAAATGCAGCCATTGAACGCGAACAAATTAAATCAGGCAAAGCTGTTGGTAAATTATTTATTCCGATGTTTAAATATGAAATTTCAAGTTATGGAAAAATTGAACGCATCAAAAACGAACTCAAAGAAGAAACTGCTGTTTTAAAATTAAAAGAAACAGATTGGTCACAAGCAACTCATATCCAAATTAAATCGTTGACAGATTCACGCAAAGTGATTGGCGTGGATGCGACTCAACCTAAAATGATGAACCAGTTATTTAAAACAGAAAAAATTGATAACCGCATAACAACAGCTGGTGCATTGTCAGAAGAATTAAAAATTGGTTTAAAATTTTTAAATCCTAAAACACAGGTTTTGACAAAATTATCTGCGAATTCATTATTGATCTATGAAATCACTGACACAACAAAATTATCTGCTGAACAAAATCGAATTTTGAAATCTGGCGGTTCTGGTGGTCAAATAATTTCGTGCAGCGATGCTGAAATTAAAGCGGTTGTTAAATCAACAAATCTAAACTGTGCTGTTGTCTTAGTTGCAACAACAGCCGTTGCCTATAAAAAATTAGAACTGGCTTTAACAGATGCTTCGGGTACAACCGGCTCAAGCCTGGTCGCCACAGACGTTCCCAAGTCACAAAATCTGGGACTGGTCGAAATTTTAGAAAATTCAGTCACGGTTCAAAAAGAAGTCACTGGAATTTTAGACCCGGACAGTTCAATTCAAATTTCTGATATACAAGGCGAATTTTTATTTCGCAGAACATTCGAAGACGCAGCAACTTCATTTTTAGGACGAACTGGAACTTCGGGCGATATGGCCATTGTTAAATTTGAACTTGAAAACAACCGTTTAGTCGTTCGTAACCAATTGTCGTTGATTCAGTATACGGGCCAAGGCGCCAAAGACCGCGAAGAAATTTTATCAGTCCCCGTCCGATATTTTTATGTCTCAAAAAATGATGCTAACGGCAGTGATTTAATATTAGGTTCGTTGGTTGAAACAACAAAAGAAAAAGCCACTCATGTCAAATTGGACTGGACACAAAATACAATTCCAGATGCATCATCGCCATTAGCTTTCTTTGATGCCGGCAGCTGTTTTATTGCCAATTCTTCAAAGAAAGTAACGAACACAGATATGCGTTTGGCCAAAGAAGGCATATTGAATTTTTCAATCAGCAGTTCACACACTGTCGACTATAACTGCAGAACACAAAAAGAAGTGAATTCAGCTTATTGGGCTGGATCACAACAAATGAATTTTAACGTTGTTGAACGTATTTCATTTGTAAAACACACGAACAAAGACAAAACAGATACTCAATTTTCAATGAATATTTCACCAATGGCCCAGGAATCATTTAATTTTGGTGTGTTTACATTAGCAGATAAAGTCAACGACAACGGAAAATTAGATAACCGTGATGGCAGTGAAAAATATTTACCAATGATCCACGATTTACGTAACGGAAAAATGATGAAATGGTATCTTGGTGGAATCAATGATGCCACTGCAACAAATCAAGAACGTCGACAATTATTGATTGATTCAGCCAAACAAGTCGTTACTGAATGGAACAGAACGTTTGCATATTCAATGAAAGGTACACCGCTTCAACGTTCTGGCGATTACATTGAATTAATCATCGAAGATGCAGGAAAAGAAACAGGAAAATTAGGCGATTTAAATCGTAATTACATTTGGTTTAACGAAATTCCTGCTGACAATGGATTATTAGGCGTAGCACAACCAGCTGCGAATCCAAGATCAGGCGTCATTGAATCTGCAAATGTGATCGTTTACACTGGAAACACACATGAACAAACAAAAATTTTATTAAAAACAACTGAAGTTTCTAGAAATTATGAAAAAGCCATCGAAGCATTAAAAACTCAAACGTTGGATAAAGCAAAATTGACGCAAAAACCAGTTTCTTCCAAAGACGAAGCAACAAAATCTGAAAACAAAGACGCCCACCAAAATACGATTCAAAAAACAGCTCAGCTGACTTCAAAAAACAAGACGTATTTAACCAGCCTGGTTAAATATTTTGAACTTGAAAATAAAGATATTAAAAATGCAATTTCAGGAATGAAAATGGGACAAAGTGCAGAATCCCTGAAACGTATCTTGAATAAAGAAACTTTCAGAAATGGACTGCTTGCCACAAAAGTCGAATTGCCAACAAATGCAATGACTTTGACAAAAAAAATGACTGAACTTTCAATGAATAAAAAAGTATCGCAAAATGAACGCTTGCTTGAACTAGAGATGAACAATTTATTTATTGCTCATGGTGGACTGTCGGACGATGTTAAATCGATTCTGTCAAAACGCCAACAAATGTTATCATTATCGACTCAGTTTGATAAGGCCACAGAAAAACGCGCAGGCTGTTTCCAATACGCACGTAATGATATTAATGATAGAGCTTTAGATTACGGAATTGATCGCACAGTCGCAGAAAAAGACAAAACACCTGAACAAAAAGCCGCTGAACGAAAATTAAATTTTGATATGAATTTCAAAATGGCCGTCATGAGTACATTATCACATGAATTAGGTCATGCATTTGGTTTATTACATAATTTCAAAGCTTCAACTGATAAAGCCAATTATGAATTTCCTGGTGAAAAACCAACAGGAAGAAATTATTCATCAATCATGGATTATATTTCTGATATTGATCAGGAATATGCAGGCCCGGGGCCTTATGATGCTCATGCTTTACGTGCGGCGTACACGGGATATGTTGAATTCAGTGAAGAAGCTATCTTAAGTACTGAAGTTTTAGAGAAACTAAAAGAAAAAAATATCAAACTGATTAATGGAAATTTAATTCACATTAATGATATTTTAAAATTTAGAAACTCTGCATCGTTAGTTCATTACACAAAAGAAACTTTAAATAAAATAGGTTTAACAAAGTTTTATGAACAGTGCAGCGACGGCGGACGATCAACATCAATTTTATGTAATCAATTCGATACTGGCGGATCAGCTACTGAAATTGTAAAAAATATGATTGCTGATTACACACGTTCATATGCCAACAGAAATTATGTTTACGATAAAATTACGTTTGGCTGGTCTGAAAAAGTCCAACTGATCACACGCAATATCAGAACATTTTCACAAATCCGTGCGTATTTAGACGAAACGTTGATGGCTGCACAATACGGTGCAGGTCGTACACCAGAAATTGATGCGAAAATTTTAGAAGATTTAAAAAACGCTTCACTTGAAGGTTACAGATTTTTCCATGAATTGATCAGAACTCCGGATGCTGGCGTTAGTTTTTCTAAAATCGCTGCGCGTTTTCAAGCGGTACCATATCAATACGGAGTCCTTTCTGAAGACCAAAAAACGAAATCTGTAAAAAAAGATTATAAAATTATTGAAGGTCGTTCGCTGTATGATTTGGGATTACGTGGATCAAAAGACAAATTTGATACTGTCGGAATCGCTTACGACAAAAATTTTGCAATGAATTTTTTAATGCAAACATCAACGGTGTTTGGCCCAGATTCAAGCGAACAAGGTTATATTTCATACAAAGATTTTGAACAATTTTTCTTAGGAGTCGAAAACCCTAAAGATTCTTTGACAATAAACACGATGATTGAAATTTTAACAAATAATTTAAAGGTCGGTTTTTTTGCGCCGAACGGTGAATTAATAAATTTAAATGCTTCTGTTGATATCAATCGAATGCTGGGTGATCAAACTGCAGTTGCTGCGATCATTGGACTGTATGAATCAAAATGGAAGTCATTTGATGCATTTGCCGAAAGTTTTAAAATGGCACGATCAACTGCCAAAAATGCACCAAAAGATCGTCTGAATGTTACACGATTGGGTCAGGATCGATCAAAATCCGATACAACAGTGTTTTACGCCACACAAAATGGTGTTGCGGCGAATGTATTGATTCAACAAGCTGCACGTGGTGATATTTTATTATCAAATAAAACAGAATTATTTAAACAGCTTGATGAATTAATGACAGCTGATTCTGCGTATATGAATAAAATTAATGCTGATCGCGACAGTGCCTGCGTAACTTCAGACGATGGCAAGGTCAAAGACAAAGACGCCTGTGATAAAGCTTATACAAAAACAATCCAAGAATATCTGAAAGACGATGCGAATCTAATAGCTGCAAAACAAAAAGCAGACTTGATCGCCAAAAAATTAGCTTTGGAATTCAGAAAATTAAATCAGAACGGTGCAATTTTAGATTTAGCGTTAGATAAACCTGAATCGAAAGCCAATTTTGAAAATCAAGTCGAAGTGATTCGTACTTTGAATACGGCACAAATGCATTTGTTGTCATTATTAAAAGCTACACTCGAAAAAGCACCCGTCGATAAACTGGCAGAAACAGTAACGATGGTTCTTGAAACGGTTAAGCAAACTCGGACATCGAATGATCAATTGGCTGCTTTACCATTGATTGCTTATTCACAGTCTTATTTAGTTGAAGCATCTAAGAAAGTTTCAATCAATCTAAAAGATGGATCAAATGTGAATGGTATTGCATTGATGTCACAAATGATGGATGGAAAAAACATCGAACGCGGAAACGAAAAAATTGTTGATATCATTGATAAATTAACTCAATTTTCACGATATGTCGATTTGGATTTAGAAACGACCAAGTAATTTAAATATATATAAAAATCAAGTCAGCTTTAATTCATTAAAGCTGACTGTTTTTTGTATGATTTTTTCTTCCACAGGATAAATGACGCCTAAAATTATTTTTTGATTTGAATTAATTTTTTTCATTTCTTTTAAACAAGTCGCATAAAATTGTAATTGCAAATATGCACTTTCTGAATATTCCGAACTGCCTGTCTTGTAATCTAAAACATAGACGATATCATCGACAATTCCCCAAGCATCAATTTGACCTTGAATTAATTTGGCTTGATACCTTAAACCAAATCCCCATTCTACATATCCGAATTTTAAAATTTGATTCAGTGGCAATTCGTTTTGATCCATTAAAAATTGTAAATATTTTTTGTTTTTGTCATTTGTTAAATTTTGAACTTCCGAAACAGAATTGTATTTTAATGATTCGAATAATTTATGTAAATCCGTACCCGATTTGGCTTTGTCCAAATTTTTTATGAACTGATTTGAAATTTGATTTTGTTGTGAAAATTTATTTTTTGATATTTTTTCAGTGACTGATTCCGTTAAAGGCTCTGCTGTTTTTAGAATCTGAAATGGTTCAGACAATTTTTGAATTTCAGTCATCGAATTCAAATAAATTTCAGGAACTAATTCATCACGTACAGATTCAAAAGAAAAATCTGGCGTATTATTAATGCCAAAATCAGGCCATTTTGATTTTGAAAACCAACTGGATTTTGAATTTGTTTTTTTGTCTTCAGCAACAAATGTGACCGATGTCATAGCGCGCGTCGCGGCCACATACAATAAACGTTCCGATTCTGCGTGTTCACGTGAATTAAATTCTTTGCGAATTTTTTGGCTCCAAAAACTGTTATGAATTTGTGAATCATCAACATTAAAAATTCCCAAATTAAATTGACCTGTCATTTCATTTTTGGATAACGGCATTATGTTTGTTGTATTCGGCAAATCCTTCATACCCATCACTATAATGTGTTCAAACTGCAGGCCTTTTGCGTTATGGATCGTCATCAAACTGACTCTGTCGGGCGATATGACCGGCTGGGCTTCGGATGAATTAGAAGCCAAATCACTTTGAAGGCTTGAAAACTGATTTGATAAATATTCGTTGAGATGAAAATTTTTATGATTCATTTGATCTCGCAGATTTTGAACGAATTTCCAAATATTTGCTTCTTTTTTACCCGATGCATCCAAATATTTTGCAGAAACTAATAATCCAGAAGTATGTATAAAGTCGATCGTCGTTTGCAAGACTCCTGAACTGGTATATTGATTTAAATATTCGATCAGCCGTATTGAATCTGGCAAATTTTCTGATCGCAATTGGTTCCAAAAATGATTCGTTGTTTTATTTTTTCTAAATTCAACAATTTGCTGATCGGACATTTTAAACCAAGGACTGCGCAGCAGTTGAATTAAATTTTCAGAGTCATAAGGATTCACTAAAAATCGAACGAATGAAACTAAATCTAAAATTTCACGTCGTTCATCAAAACCAGCAGCAACCATTAACTGAACAGGTATCTGATACTGGCTTGCACTTTGCGACAATGACATTAATGTTGAATTTTTTTTAGATAATACACAAATTTCAGATGCGCGGGCTCCCAAACTGATTAATTTTTGAATCTGATTGAGTGCCGCCTGAATCTGGTCTTCTGCTTGAATGAAATATCCGTCAAAAAATTTTGATACAATAGGTTCCGCCTCCTTAGGAATCATAGGCTCAAACGCTGATGAAAAATCAGCAAAAAATTGATTAATGAATTTCATCAAACTGGGTCGAGATCTGTAGTTCGTGTTTAATCTGATGCTTTCATAATTTCCTGACAAGGCCTGAGACTGCTTAGACAAAAAAACTTCGGATCTGGCTCCTCGAAATAAATAAATGCTTTGCTGGGGATCTCCGACAATAAAATGGGGACGATTTCCAATCAATTCATTCAATATATTGACCTGTGTCGGTGAAGTATCTTGGAATTCGTCGACCATGAAATAATCGAATTCCGATGAAAATTGTTTCGCCGCTTTGGACGATGATCTGATGATTTCCAGACACAAGGTTTCTAAATCAGAAATGGTAATTTCGTTTTTTGATCTGCGGTTATCTTTTATTTTTTCAGAAAACAAAATGACCAAATCATAAAATAACGAATTCATTCGGTGGTTTTCAGCGATATATGCATCCGTATCTAAGTCGTTTAAAATTGCTTGCTGGTCCGTAAGGTATTTGACTAAATCGTCATGCAAATCCGTATCAAATTGTGGTTTGTCTTTACTGAACCTTGGCTTATTGGGTAACTGATCTGAAATATTCAACGCCAGATCCAGATTTTCGGATTTTAACGCCGTTGAAATGTGACTCAATTGTTGAAAATATTCTGCCCAGCCTTTGCCTGAAGGCGTTGGCAATTCACAAAGTGTTTCAATCAAAGCAATAATATGTTGGAATTCTTTGGCGCGAATTGTTTTTAATTCAGCAGCCGTGATAAAATTAATTTTTGAGTTTTGATTTAAAAATTCACACGCACGGTCTAAATGCGTTAATAACTCATTGAAAGAATAATGTTCCAAGAGTTGCATAAATTGAGAATTACTTTTAAAAATTGATTTCAATTCTTTGAAGTTTTGTTTTCTGATTTGTTCTTTGTCTAAGACTTTAAAATCAGTCGCAAGGCCAACCAGATCTTGATATTGATTTAAAAATAAGCCTAAGACGCCGTGAATTGTTGAAATATGAACTGATGATTTTTTATTAATATACGCAAAAAGTTCCTGATCATTCAGTTTTAATGCCTGCGTCAACAAGCGTTCTTTGATTTCTTGGGTCGATTTCCGAGTGAACGTCGTTAATATGACTTTGGGATATCGGCCGTGCACAGATTTAAATTTTTGTGAAAAATCAATAAATGTGGCTATTAATTTTGTTGTTTTTCCAGCCCCGGCACCGGCTCGAATAAATTGATTGGGGTATGCGAATACTAATTCAGATGATGAGCTCGACATAACCGCCTCCAGTCACACGTATCACAAATGGCTTGATCATCAGGATTTGCTGAAAACTCTGATTTTTTCAATTTAGAAAATAATTCAGCAAGCACAATCTTAAATTCATTCAGAAGTCCGCTGACCTGCGATGGGTCCATATTCATATTTTTTTTGATTTCAATTGTTGAATCAAATTGATCATTTCCAACTGACAGCAGGCCTTTGTTGACTTTTAATTTCTGATAAAAATAATACACAGCGCCACGTATTTGATCCAATGGGGCAATGTCTTCGGCCACAGCCAAAATATAAAATAACATCTGAAATTCGATTTTCGAAATCCATTTATCGACGTGCGAAATATTTGATGAATCTGATCGTTTATAATCATAGATCAGGTATTCATTTGTTGAAACGTCACGGTCGATACGATCGATACGACCTTTAATGTTAAAATCTTCGAATTTTAAATTAAATTCTTTTTCCAGAAGATGTTCATAGCTCTGCCCATTCAAACGTTTTTTTTCATTTTCAGAAAATCGAAGACCAATTTGAATAAATTTGTTTTTCTGCAGGGTCCAAAATAAGTCATCATTGGGATACAACCTAGAATCGATCCGTTTTTGGTCTAAAAAAACGGTGATTTCATTTTCATTTGTATTTTTATATTTTTCTTGCGTCATTAGAAATTCAAACAGTTCATGAGCCAACGTGCCCTTTTGCATTGGATCCAGATCAATTGATACAATTGAATAATCTCGCAATTTAAAACCACGGCTTGCTAACAGCTTAAATTCGCAGTGGGCGTATTGAACAATGTCAGTTCCTGAAATATCACGCGGTTGAAAATTGGGAACAATATTTTTGCTTGGATTTTTTTCAAAAAATATTTTTTGATTTTCATTGGCTTTAAAAGTATTTTGCATTTGATCCATGCGAGTCTTTGGAACAAACAAATAATCTGGTGCCGAATTATTTTCTAATATAAAAATAGACGTATTCAACGGTTCGCCAGTCAAGCTGACATGAGAACAAGTGAAAAACTGTTCTGTGCAAGTTGATTTTGATAACCAACGTAAATTGAATTCATCATGGCTTTCTTCGGGGTATTGTAACGGAAAATCAAATACATTTTTCAAAATTTCTATGTCTTTAATTGGAATTAAATTTTTTGATGAACTTTGAAAAACCGAATCATCCAAGCCGAACCAGATTCTGTGGGTTATTTTGTTCAAATACACAGCGCCTAAATTGCGTATTTGAATTCCATCCATGTGTGCATTTTTAATTTTTAATTCTTTATTTGAAAGAATTGATTTAAATAAATCGAACCAATCTGAAAATTTAAATTTCTGATCTGTTGTACGACTTAAGAAATCTTTGAAAATAATTTCTAATAAATTCTGATAGTCTTTCAATTCAGTTTTTTGAATATTTTGTTTTGAAATAATTTCTATTGTTTTTGCTAAAAATTCTGATCGTGTCAATACAGTTTGAAAATCAATTTTTCGATAATATATTTTTTTAATTTCGGCGTCACGACCCAAATCATCAGCATCTGTCAGTTCAATAAACAGTGCCTTGAATTTTGCAAAATCTTTTAAATCAGATTCGGTTTCAACCTTTGCAGAATTTTGAAAATAACTGGTTTCCAGGTCTTCCCAGGTTAATGAACTTGAAAAACTTTGAATCATGGCTATTAAATTTTGAAAAAGACCTGTTGAGATTAAACTTGTAACAACTGGTTTATCGATTGGAATCCCTTCTGATTCAAAATGCACAGATAATGCCGGCCAATATTTTTCAACTTGTGGCGAAAGCAGTGCGATTTCATGGGGTTCGATTCCTTGATCAAGCCACCCACGAACAGTTTGCGTAATCCATTTGATTTCGGCCAACTGAGTCGATAACCGCAAAAAATGATCTGGCTTGAATTCATTATCAAAATTATTTTTATTTTCATAAATATTTTTCTGAGCAAATCCAGAGTTGATTTTATACGTATTCAATAAAAATTGATATTTTTTTTGCCAACTGGGGTTGGGTACAATCACACGAACATCGCGTTTTTTTGCCAAACGAATAAAAATATCCATTTCAACAGATGTCATTTCAGATCCTAAATCTAAAATTAGAGGAATCGTTTCGGTCATTTTTTGTAAGTCCAAAGATTGTAAATATGACGATACCCATTTCGCATCGATAATATTTTTTTCAATCAATATATTTAAAACATATTTCGATTTTAAATACCATTTATACCATTTATGTTCATCGTTATTGTATTTATTTTCAACAAACCATTCCATCAGGCTTTCATGATTCGCACTTAATAAGAGTGGAGCTAACTGTTGAATGAAATAATGTAACGTTGAAACTTCGTTCGATTTCATATTCAGCGCTTGGTCAGTTTCTGAAATTTGCTGAATGTATATCCGTATGAAATCTGAACTCAGTATTTGAACATGAGGTGCCAATCTGCGTAGCCACATCGACCAAAAATCACTGATTCTTAAAATATTTTCATCAAAATAAAAATTATTTTTTTGTAAACACAATTTTTGTAAATCTTGTTTTGATTTTAAATCTGAAACAATCCAACAGTATTCATCCACAGGATACTGTTCTATTATTTTTTGAATTTGATCCGGATGTCCTAAATCAATAAATGTCAGCATTTATTGATGCTAGACTATCTTCGCTGCATAAGTCTTCTTTTTTTGCCGTCTTTAGACAGCTTAAACGCTTGGTCAAAATCTAAATTGATACTGACGCTGGCTTGGTAACGATCGCTTTGACTTTGACCTGATGAATGACCTAATTCTAAGGCATATGCAGCTGCTTCAACACGAATAAATGAAATATCAAAGGCTGCACCATAGGTCAGATACCCTTGATATAATCCTGCGCGTAAATCAAATAAGCCAAACGATGCTTCGGTTCCCAGATGAATTTTTTTTGTCAAATCAACGCTGTTTGTTGTTATGTATTTGTATTCAAATGCATGTGTCCAGGTGCCATAAGCGAAAGGGTGCTGAACTGCTGCTCCAAAAATTAAATTATCATCTTGTCGATTGGGGCCTTCGCCCAATGTCGGCTCAAAACGCGTCGATCCAACGTCTTTCCAAACAACTGCTATCGTTGGATTTAAATTGCCACTCATTTGTGTCATGAACGACACATCCAATGCATTCCCAGTTCCCTTAGATAATATTTTTGTGTCTGCAAATGTTTGAAAACTTGCACCGACTAAATCTGTAACCAAAAATTCTTGGTCCGTAGCCCAGCGCTTAACATGTCGACCGGCAAATCCGAATGATGTTTTGGGACCCAATGGAACAGAACCTGCTATGACATAACCATAATCGCTGACGAAATCCACATTGAATGTCGGAAACACAGGATCGTTAAATTTTAAATGTACGTAGTTCGAAGAATAAGCACCAAAACCAAAATTTGGAAAAATCATTCCTGATTTTGCGGACGCATCCGTAAATATTGTGTCACCGTAAAGCGTTGTCATGTCAGATGATGACAGTGTTGAATTTTGATTCGATTCAAGAGCTGAAATTTTTGTACTATTTTTACCCGCTGCTGCTTGGACTTCGGCAATGGTGAAACTGTAACCTTCGGCCAAGGATAGTGCTGATGGGTTTACAAATAACGAATCCACACCACGCACCAATGCAATCGATGCACCGCCCATACCCAAAGACCTGGTCGTCATCAATTGTTGATATAATACCTTGGCTTGAACGTTTGAAATAAATAATTCTACAAACAGAAATGATACAATATATTTCATGGGCACGCTCCGGGGACCAACAAATCATTTCCACCTGTGGCGTAAGTTCCAATTCCATATTCAGCTGTTTGCACCAAATCGCGAACAGTATCACGCACAGGTGCTGTGATTGCTGCTGCATCAGTGATTTGACATGACGAACCCGCAATTGTTGAACACGAATTGATGACGGCATTTAATGATGTCGATGAATTCCCGCCTATCAACGACGACGATAATGCTGAAAAGTTTTTCGACATATATCCAAATCCAATAACGACATCGTCAATTTGGGCGTTTGTGACACCCACGCATAAATCGACATCCGCAGTACCGTCACCCAGTGCTGGAGCAATATCTGCATAACCACGAAGTGCTGTCCCCATCAGGACCATTCCTAAAACCGCAACGAACGCATTTTGATTCACAGTCCTGGATTCTGTTGTTCCGATCAATTCCATCGTGTCCAATGCTGTTCGACAGAACTGCGGCTGGACGGCCACACCAATAAAGGGAGACATTAAAATATAAAATGAACTTCCAGTTGCTTGTGCCGCCAATTTACCGGTGTAATCAATAAAATTTAATCCACATTTTCCACCGTAACTGCTGGCTAAAATTTCACGCGCCTTAACGCCATTCTGCGCAACCGCAGACAATTGCGTCGTAATAACATTGATCGCCGAATCATATTGCATTTGATCAACATATTTTTGTGCTAAAAATAAATAATCTTCATCACCTGTTTTAGAGCTCAGTTCTGTAAATAAATTGCCGTTGCAGGAAAATAATAAAAATGTCACAGAGACTATAAATATTTTATTTTTCATTTAAAACCTGACCGTGAATTTCATATTGTACCTGCGGTCTTCGCGTGGCGTAATGTTTTCGGCAACCACTGTTCCAATTTCTTCGCCGTAACTTGCGACTTGCCAACTGATTCGTTCAGAAGCGACTTCAAAACCCGCCGTCCAATAACGTTGATTCATACCTGCTCTTAAAAATAAAACATCACGATAATTTGTTTCTATGCCGAAATGTGCACGTTTCAATGTATCATTATCTGTTCTGGAATTTGTCGCATCTGAATATTCCAACGACCAAACACTGCGAAACTGATTCGAATGAATTGGTGAAATTGATAATCCAACATCAACTGATTGCTGAACTGTTGCGGGCTGGCTGGTCGCCGTCAATCTGAGCCCATCTTTGGAATTAAATTTTGTATCACCGACATCACGTATGACAACACCTAATGATGGTAATAATTGTACTGGTGCTTGAAACATGACGGCCGCATCGTAACTGATGCCTGTGCCTTCCGAGGCGACAGTTGATAAATCAAATGGACCTGTTGTTGACAATAGTGGGTTATTCACTTCGATCCGATTAATTATTTTTGCATTTGCACCGATTTTAAGTACGCCATCAAAAAATCTGTAATTGGTGCCCAAGACCAAACCCATATCGCTTTGAAAAAACGTATTCATTGTTGTGCCTGTGATTTCAGTTTCTGCGTGCATTTGATTTCTGTAGATCAAACCAAGGCCAAAATTTCTGCGAACAAACGACGGTGTTAATTGTAATTTTGCATGATAATATTTTTCGCGATTTGAATTCAATTTCGTATTCGCCGATGCGATATCAAAAGCTTCGTTGCTGATTTTTGTAATGACATCTGAACTGAAATTTGACGAAGCTTCAATTTCGGGATCAAATGCAGTTCCATATAAATTACGAATACTTCCCAAATTTGCTGGATTACTGAATAATGCAGTTTCATCACTGGAAACTGCCACACCCGTCCCGCCCATGCCCAGGGATCTGGTGTTGTTATAAAATTCAACCCATTCCTGCGAAAAACAATTCGCTGAAAATCCCAAAATTAAAATAATGATGACATACAGGCATCGTGCCTTTTGAAAAATCCATTTCATATTGAACTGATCGGATTTTTACCCAATAACTTAAGCTGTTTTGAGCCAATTCGAGACAATCTGGATCAGACTTTCTTCTGATCCAGAATTATCAATACAATATTGAGACTGAGATATTTTAACAGACATCGGAAGCTGGCTAGCAATACGCAAACGGGCTTCTGCTTGCGTGAGTCGATTCCTAGACATCAGTCGTTGCAGTTGGGTTTCTGGGTCACACCAGACCGTCACCACCATGTCAAAATTTTTTTGCAAATTATTTTCAAACAATAAGGGGACATCATAAAAACACAACTGCGCACCGTCGTTTAAATGTTGTGTTTTTAATTTCTGGACCTCGGCGGATATCAACGGATGCAAAATATTTTCAAGTTGCAGTTTTTTTGCAGAATTGGCAAAAATAATTTCGGCCAATTTTTTGCGGTCAATCTCTTGTAAATCATTTAATATGTCTGTCCCAAAATGAGACGTGACTTGTTCGTATCCAGGTTGGCCAAAACGTGTTATTTGATGTGAAATCTGATCTGCGTCGATGACCGGATATCCCAGACTTTCGATCAGTCGAGCAACTGTTGATTTTCCGGTGGCAATTCCCCCGGTCAGACCAATCCATTTCATAACGATCCTTTATATAGTTATATTAACGAACAATAATTAAACAAGACTTCAGATTACATTGAATATAACCGATCAGAAAAGCAATGTCTAACTTAGAACAATTTGGCAAATACATTTTATTAGAAAAACTGGCTTCTGGTGGCATGGCCGAAGTTTATTTAGCTAAATCAAATGGCGCCAACGGCGTCAGTAAATTTGTCGCTGTGAAGCGAATTTTACCGCAGTATTCCGACAACGAAGAATTTATTGAAATGTTCAAAGACGAAGCCAATGTTGCGATTAATTTAAATCATTCAAATGTCGTTTCAATTTATGATTTCGGTATAGAAAAAGGTCAATTTTTTTTGGTTATGGAATTTGTCGAGGGCCGAAATTTACGTCAAATTTTAAATGAACTCAAAAAAGCCAATAAAAGTGTTTCGATCGAACAAGCTGTTTACATTGTCAAAGAAGCTGCCGCAGGCTTGGATCATGCGCACAGGTGCACCGATTCAAGATCTGGGAAACCGTTAAATATCACCCACCGGGATATGAGTCCACAGAACATCATGATTTCATTTGAAGGTGAATCTAAAGTGATTGATTTTGGAATCGCAAAAGCTGAAAAAACTTCTGAAGCCACAAAGGCCGGAACTTTAAAAGGCAAATTTGCATATATGAGTCCGGAACAATCCGAAGGCTTACCGATTGATCCACGAACTGATGTCTTTGCATTGGGTATTATTTTATGGGAGCTGTTAGCTAATGATCGTTTATTTACTGGCAGTAACGAAGCTGCTATTTTAAGAAAAGTTCGTGATTGCCAAATTCCACCAATACGGAAAATAAATCCTTTAGTACCAACGGAACTTGAACGTATTGTTACGAAGGCTTTAGCCAAAGATAAAAACGTCCGTTATCAAACGGCTGCAAATTTACAAAAAGATTTAAATCGATTTTTAAATACGCAGTATCCAGATTTTGCTTCACAAGATTTCAGTACGTTTATCAAAGAGTGTTTTAAAAATGCATTTGCAGAAGGCCGTGAAAAATTAGTTCAATACGGAAAAATTGAAAATGCCCATGATCCAATGGCCATGACTGAAACACAACCACCCATCAATTTAAAACAAGAAATTCCAGCTAAAGATTTACCTCCAGCTCAGAAATTAAATTCTGCAGCATTTTCTGCAACGCCTGAATCAATGCCGCAACCAAAGGGTCTGGAAGAACAAAAAAAAATTAAAATATCATTGGATGGCCTTAGAAACGCAGGCATTAATAATTCTTCAAAAAATAATTATGGATCAGCAAATGAAGTTGGCCAATCCACGCGTGTGACACAAATTTCAAAAATGTCACATACACGCACGAATGACAAAAAGTATTCAAAATCTGAATCTGGTGATGCTTTCATGAAATTTTTTATCGTCATCGCATTAGGATTCACAAGTTTTTGGGGTTATAAAACATTTTTAAAGCCACAAACAAAACCACAAACACAAACTGCTCAAAACTCAAAACCTATCAATCAAATCAATAACCAAGAAGGCGAAATCGTCAGTTCATCAATGGCTCGCGTCAGTTTATCGATAACGAGTCAGCCTGCTGGCGCAAGAATATATATTGATGGCCAAGATTCAGGACAAATTACGCCGTCGATTATTCCCGTTGATGCGAACAAAGACCTGGCCATATCATTGGTTAAAATGGGCTATATTAAATATGAAACAACAAAACAATTTGGACAAACAGCATCGTCGTTTTCAGCAACATTATTGCCTCAGATTTCAGGTGGCTATGTGAATATTTACGTCACCAATGGTGGTGCAAAACCTGCTATTTTTGTGAATGGCCAGCGTTTAACTGAAGAATTGCCGATCAAAAAATACAAAGTTCCTGTGAATTCAGAAATTACAATTTACGCTGAAAACGCAATTACACGTTTGACCGATGAAGTTAAGGTCAAAGTCGCCGCTGATCAAATTCAAGATGTTGAATTAATTTTAGGCCGTAAACAAAATTTAGAAAAAAAATAAAAACTATGCAAAATTCAGAAACCATCACAGATTGGCTTTTACGTATCAAATTACGCGATCAATTGATCGCAATAACATACAAAGACTCAAATACAAAAAATTGGCAGAATTTAACAGCCCGACAATATCTGCAGAAAATTATTTGTATTCAAAAATTATTAACCGATCAAACTGCAGATAAAAACTTACAAAACAAAACTGTCGCATTGATTTCTGGAACACGCTGGGAATGGGCTGCCATTGATATTGCCACAGTTTCATCAGCCGCGCTGATTGCACCGTTGTACCCCAATTTAAACGACGAAGATGTGGTTTATATTTTAAATCACTGTTCTGCAGATGTTGTCGTTTTAGAAACACAACAGCATTTAGATCAATTTCATCGTATTGAAAATCAAATTTTGAAAAAAATAATCCCCGTCGTTATCAATGAATTTAATTTAAATTCTGAAAACATATCAGATTCTGAAATTGATCGTTTTATTGAAAATTCAAAAAAAGTGAAACCTGAACACCCGATCACAATTATTTATACATCCGGAACGACGGGGCAGCCTAAAGGTGTTTTGATGCAACACCAAGCCCTTATATCTGAAGTCAGTGAAACTTTTGGTTTGTTTCAACTGTCCGAAACAGAAACCTCATTATCATTTTTACCCTTTGCGCATGTGATGGGTCGGATTGAACATTGGGGCAGTTGCTGCAAAGGCTATAGATTGGCTTTTGCTGAATCAGTTGAAACTCTGAAAAATGATCTCGTCGAAATCAAACCTGATTTCCTGGTCGCCGTCCCCAGAATTTTTGAAAAAATTTACGCTGGTATTTTAAATAAAGTTGAAGCAAAACCATTAAAGAAAAAATTATTTAACCAAGCCATCGAAGTTTCAAAAAAAATTAATTATTATCGTCAAACAAAACAATCACCACCGATGTCATTGATTTTACAATATGAAATTTTATCCAGGGTCGTTTTTGCCCCCGTTCGTAAAGCCTTCGGTGGAAAATTGCGTTTTGCAATCAGCGGTGGCGCCCCGCTTGGTACTGAGTTAGGACAATTTTTTGCAAACATGAATATCAAAGTTTTAGAAGGTTATGGCCTGACTGAAACTTTTGCAGCTGTCGCCGTAAACACTGAATCACAATGGCAACTGGGAACAGTGGGCCGCCCCATCGGTGACGTTGAAATTCGCTTTGATGATGACGGTGAAATATTAGTTAAATCTAAAAAAAATATGAAGGAATATTATAAAAATCCAGACGCAACCAAAGACGCATTCACCGATGATGGCTATTTTCGAACAGGTGATATTGGCGAATTGACTGCAGAAGGATTTTTAAAAATAACCGATCGAAAAAAAGATTTGATTAAAACCGCCGGCGGCAAATATGTGGCTCCCCAAAAATTAGAAGGCCTCCTGAAACAGGATCCACTGATTTCACAGGTGTTGATTATTGGCGATCAACGGAAATTTATTTCAGCACTGATTTCCGTCGAAACTCCATCTGCAACTACAGAAATAACAATGGATAAAATCAAAAAACATATTCAAAAAACCAATGCGAATCTGGCCAGTTATGACGCCATCAAAAAATTTGAAATCGTTTACGAAGCTTGGACTATCGAAAATGGCGGATTAACGCCTTCAATGAAGGTTAAACGCAAAGTTTTAGAAAAACGATATTCACAGCTCATTGACAAAATTTACGGTTAAATCTGACGCTGAACCGTCTCAATGTAAAACAGTTAAACACATTTTATCTCCCAAATGCAATATATCGAACATAGTTTGGTCTGCTGATTGCTTTGCATTCATATGTAATTGAATTTTTAAAAGGGAGAATTTATGAAAATGATGACAATCGCTTTGGCTATGATTTCATTGCTTGGACTTGGTTGCGCCAAAGGCGGCGGTTCAAATCAACAGACGCAACAACCTGTTGTTACAACCGGAACCACAGATTATTGCGTCATGTACCCACAAAATTGTAACCAGAATTACAATAACAATAATTATAATTCCAACTACAATTCCAATTACTATTATAGTTCTTACGGATTTCAGCCTAATAATTACAACAACATTTATGACAGTTTGTGTAATTGTCCGGCGGGTACGATGCCGACATATAATTCATATTCTGGCATGGGTTGCGTCAACTCGAATTTTTCAAATAATACCGGCTATTCTGCGTACGCATATATCAGCATCGGATCTCGGGCCAACAACAGCCAATGGATGAATATCCCACAGGTTTCAAATTATGTTGGTTACGGCAATCAGTCTTGCTATAATGGCGCTGTTCAATCATGCGCAACTGATCAGCCTAGCTCGTGTGCAAGCGGTTATACATGCCGCGCAAGTAATGCCAGCTCTCGTTTGGGACTTTGCGTGTCAAATTCGTCAACGACGACAGGCCCCGTTTTTAGATAATCACATAAACTTTATTGATAACTTAGTTTTAAATTCGACACCTGAAAACTCCTTTGATAGCGTAATAGACGCGAAACACAAAGGAGTTTTTTTATGTCAGAAATCACTACAAATCCCCTATTACAAAATTTCAATCACAAAGACCAAGCCGTCCCTTTTGATTTGATTCAAACCCATCACTATATTCCAGCCGTGAACGAAGCCATCAAATTGTCGAAGGCGAAACTGGATACATTCAAACAACAAAAAACAATCACATTTGAAAATACGATCTTGGCCTTAGAACAAATTTCTGAACCTGTTGATCGGATATCTGGAATTTATTTTAATTTATTTTCTGCTGAAGCCAACGCTGATCTGCAAAAATTAGCTCAAGAAATTTCGCCGATATTATCCGCGTTTTCATCGGATATTTCATTGGACGCTGATGTGTTTGCAAAAATTAAATTGATCTATGACACTCGAGTTGAATTAAAATTAGCTGGCGAAGATTTAAAATTAACAGAAAAAATGTACAAAGACTTTGTTCGTAACGGCGCTTTGTTGAATTCTGAACAAAAAGAAATTTTACGCGCACTGGACCAAGAATTATCTGTCCTGAGCCCACTGTTTGCTGAAAATTTATTGAAAGCCACAAATGCATTCGAATTATGGATCACGGATAAAAATGATTTAACCGGTTTGCCTGATAATGCCATCGAAGCTGCCAGCATCGCAGCTGAACAAAAAAATAAAAGCAATGACAAGCCCTCAACATCACCGTCGTGGTTGTTTACACTGCATGGACCTTCGTTGATTCCATTTATGACTTATTGTGCAAACAGAAATTTACGTGAAAAAATGTGGCGCGCAAGTTCTGCAAAATCATTCGGCGGAGAATTTGATAATTCAGAAACAGTTCTTAAAATTGTTCAATTAAAATATCAACGCGCACAAATTATGGGTTTTAAAAATCATGCTGAATATGCTCTTGAAGAACGTATGGCTCAAAAACCAGAAACAGTTTTTTCATTTATTGAAAAATTATTAGAGCCTTCAAAAAAAGCTGCGGCCAAAGACCTTGAAGATCTGCGCGAATTTCGAAAAGACACCGAAGGCGATGACACTGAAATCAAGCCATGGGATTTTGCTTTTTATTCAGAAAAATTAAAAGAGAAAAAATATTCATTTAACGAAGAAGAGTTACGCCCCTATTTTAAATTAGAAAACGTGGTCGAAGGTGTTTTTGAACACGCCCGCAGATTGTATGGAATTACATTTAAACCCATCACAGGAATTCCTGTTTATCACCCTGATGTCAAAACATACGAAGTTTTTGATTTAGAAAATAACAATGAATATGTTGGTTTATTTTATACAGATTTTTTTCCTCGCGAAACCAAAAAAGGCGGCGCTTGGATGACATCATTCCGCGAACAAGGCCTTTGGGGCCAGGATATTAAACGCCCGCATGTTTCAATTGTTTGTAATTTTACAAAACCGACACCAACGACGCCGTCGCTATTAACTTACGACGAGGTCACCACATTGTTCCATGAATTCGGCCACGCATTACACGGCTTGCTGTCAAAATGTAAATATAAAAGCTTATCGGGAACAAATGTGTATTGGGATTTCGTCGAACTGCCTTCGCAAATTATGGAAAACTGGGCCAAAGAAAAAGAAGGCCTTGATTTATTTGCTCGCCATTATGAAACCAACGAACCTATACCAGCGATACTGGTTGAAAAAATAAAACGCGCTGAAAATTTTCAGAAAGGCTGGATGAGTCTTCGTCAATTGTCTTTTGCTTGGCTTGATATGAGCTGGTATACAACAAACCCGAATGATATTAAAAATGTGGATGCCTTTGAAACAAAAATTGGTGATAAAACCAGGTTGTTACCCAAAGAATCTGGCACAAACATGTCGTGCAGTTTTGGTCATATTTTTGGCGGCGGATATTCAGCCGGATATTATTCGTATAAATGGGCCGAAGTTTTAGATGCTGATGCATTTGATTTTTTTAAAGAAAAAGGATTATTTAATAAAGAAGTTGCTAATAAATTTAAAAATTCTGTTTTAACTCAAGGTGGAACCAAACATCCCATGGATTTATACAAAGAATTTCGTGGACGTGAACCTGATGCAAATTCGTTACTTAAGCGTGATGGATTGATTTAATGACTGAAAAGAAATTAAATTTAAAAAATCAAAAAAAAATTGCAATTGTTTATCGTATCCATTCACCGGATGCTGTGAAAATGGCAAAAAAAGTTTCTGAAAAATTAAAAAAGAGCCGTTACCAAGTATTCACAGCTCCGGAACAAAAACTGATCCCAGGCACATTGACTGTGATCAGTTCCAAAGAACTCAAAGAAATGAGCCTGATCATCGTTTTGGGTGGGGATGGAACTTATTTGCGTGCTGTCAGATTATTAAAAGGCCACCCTATTCCGATTTTAGGATTCAACATGGGGTCGTTGGGATTTTTAACTGCACACACGACGGACGAAGTTTTTGCAGTGATTGATCAAACATTAAAAAATAATATGGTTATACATCAACGCGCTCGCATACATACTTCGGTTCAATTAAAAACAGGCAAAAAATTGTCGTTTGATGCTTTGAATGATGTTGTCATCGAACGTGGATCGTTTTCGCAATTGATCAGTACCTCTGTTTATTTCGATGATTCATTTGTTAATGATATCAAAGCCGATGGCCTCATCATTTCGACGCCAACGGGATCAACAGCATATAATTTAGCTGCTGGTGGCCCCATATTGCACCCGGAAGTCCGTGCCTTGGTTGTGACTCCCGTCGCACCACATTCGCTCACATCCAGACCGCTGATTTTCCCAGATCACCAAAAAATTACTTTAAAACTGGAAAAACAAACCAGCACCGCACATTTAATTATCGACGGTCAAAAAGTTTTAGAATTATCCCCCGAGGACGAAGTCACAATTTCAAAATGTGATACAGATCATTTAATGATTCGAAAACCTAAACATAACTTTTTTTCTTTGCTGAAAGAAAAACTCAGATTCGGAGACCGGTATGTTACAGGAGCTTAGAGTTTCACAATTTGCCATCATTGATTCATTACAAATTGAATTTCAAAATGGTCTGAATATCCTGTCAGGTGAAACAGGATCTGGCAAATCAGTTTTGTTAAAAAGTTTAGGTCTTTTGATGGGCGAAAAAGCATCGTCAGATACCATCCGAACTGGCTGCACAACCGCGACCGTCGAAGGTTCTTTCAATTTAAAAAAACGACCCGATCTTGAAAAAAAATTATTGGATTTGGGTATCGAAGTTGATTCAAATCAACTGATTGTTCGCCGAATTATTTCAGCCGAAGACAAATCCAAAGTTTTTTTAAATGGGGTTTTAAGCCCATTATCACAGTTGCGTGATTTTGTTGCGCCATTGATCGAAGTCACTGGACCGAATGCTCCTTTGATTGAAATGACCGGTCAACACGACAATCGAAATTTATTATCAAAAAGTTATCATCTGGATATTTTGGACCAATACGCACAACTTTGGGATAAACGCCAATTGTATGAAATCAAATTTTCTGTGTGGTCTGAATTAAATACCAATATCAAAGATTTTGAAAAAAAATCTCAAGAAAAATCCCAACGTTTAGATTTTTTAAAATTTCAGTTTCAGGAATTTTCAAATTTAGATTTAAATTTAGAATCTGATTTAAATCTGGAATCAGACATTAAAGCTTTGAAAAATTCATCGAAGCTTGTGGGGTTTGCCGATTTGTGTGACCAGGTTGTTTACCAGGACGACGATTCAGTTTCTGCCAGATTAAAATCGTTACTCAAAAAATCAGTTGAAATGGCCGCGTTGGATTCCAATTTAGCTGATAAAATATCAAATTTAGAACAGGCGCAAAATTTAATCGATGATGCTGTGTTTGCGATCAGGTCTTATGTTCAAAAAATTGATGCCGATCCCATGGCTCTGGACGCCAAAGAATCCCGTTTAAGCCAAATTCGAAAACTTCAAAAAAAACATGGCGACGATTTAACAATTTTAGTCAGTTATTTTGAAACTATGAAATCTGAAATTTTAAATCTGGAAAATTCAGATCAACACATTTCAGAGCTCAAGAAAAAATCAAGCTTGTTCGAATTAGAATTAAAAAAAATGGCTGAAGACCTGCACGTCTTACGTTTGAAATATTCAAAAAAATTAACGGATCATGTGAACACTGAACTGATGGATTTGAATATGAAGGGCGTCACTTTCGATATTCAAATTCAAAAATTAACCAGCTTGGCCCCTACTGGACTGAGTGACATCGAATTTTTATCACAGACATCACCCAAAGACCCTAAACGTCCGATCGCCAAAGTTGCCTCAGGTGGTGAATTATCACGGATTTTATTAGCCTTGAAAAAATCAGTCGGAACAACCAATGGTAAAACGGATTCACCACGAACATATTTATTCGACGAAGTTGATTCCGGAGTATCTGGAACGACGGCTGAAAAAGTCGGTCGTAAACTCAAAGAAATTGCACGCGGCCAGCAGGTCATTTGCGTGACTCATTTACCACAAGTCGCCGCCTGCGGAGATGTTCATTTTTCAATTCAAAAGTCGACCAAAAAAAATCAAGCCATCATGACCGTCATTGAACTGAACAAAACTGACCGCATTGATGAAATCGCACGTCTGATTTCAGGCGAAAAAATCTCAAAAACATCATTGGCCCATGCTGAGCAATTGTTGAAAGAAAGCCAAATAGGTTGAAACGACTGTTTATATTAATTTATCTATTTTCTACGACAGTATTTGCTGATCTTAGTTATTTCAACACCTATGAAGAAAACAAAACTGAATTCTTGAAATTAGCTGGTGAACATATTTTGCCTGCTTGGCCTTTAAAAATAGATCCAAAATTGACAACAGATTTGGCATTATACCAAAATAATTCAAAACGACTTATTGTGTTTTCATCAGGGCTTCATGGTATTGAAGGCTATGTTGGGTCCAGTATCCAACGTCATCTGATGCAAAATATAAAAATAAAATCAGCTGATATTTTAATGGTCCATTCAATGAATCCTTGGGGGATGAAACACAAACGTCGCGTGAATGAAAGCAATATCGATTTGAATCGAAATTTTTCAATCAATCAAAAAATATTTGAAAATAAAAATCCTGATTATTTAAAAATAAATCAATTTTTAAATCCATCAGAAAAACTGAATATCGGCGTCATGCATAATTTGGGTTTTCTATTTCAATCCGTAAAATTAATTTTAACCTATGGCATGGAATCGCTGAGGAAATCAATTTTGATCGGCCAGTACACAGAAAAAAATGGTCTGTATTTCGGTGGCAATCAGCCCACTGAATTACAGACTCATATTAATGATTTGATCAAAACAACATTTTTAAAATATCAAAGTATCATTTGGATTGATTTACATACTGGCTATGGCCAAAAAAACAAATTGCACATCTTATCAAATGATTCAAAAACTGAATCAGGCCAACGAATTTCAAAATTATTTAAAAATCAAAGCATAGACTTTGGCGATCAAAAAAATTTTTACAAATCGACAGGTGATCTTTGTGATTATTTAAATTCAAAAACATCCACTGACCATCAAATCACAGCTGTCGTATTTGAATATGGCACCATGGACAGTCAAAATACATTAGGATCCATTGAGTCGTTACGCCGGATGGTGATCGAAAATCAAGGTTTTCAAAATGGATACATCAATAAAAAATCTGAACAGGAATCTAAAATAAAATTTGCAGACATGTTTTTTCCTCGGGATCAGGACTGGCAGACGTCAATTTTAAAACAAACTCATGAATTCATTGGTCCCCTATTAGGCTTATAAAAAGCCAAATCAGACTTTCGTCTGGTTGATGTTGGTCCAAAAAATTTTCCCTGCGATTGCCTGCGATCGTTAATTTGGTAAACTCAAAGTCTGACTATTAACCCAAAGGGAACAATATGAAATTTAAAATGTTTACAGTTCTGGCGACTGCCACATTAATGTTATTTTCAGTGAATTCTCAGGCCGCAAAAAAACGTGGTGGCAAAGGTGCATTTGCTGGTGGATCATTGTCAGTGGGTTTTGGTGTTGGTTTCGCGACAGCTGAACAAACTGGAATTAACGATATCATTAAAAATGCAAAATCAACGAATCAGGCCACCACCAGCGAATTAAAATCTGCCACTGAATACAGTTTGCAGGGTACATTTCGTTTTTCAAATGGCTTTGTTGCGATCCAATTGCGACCAACCTATTTTACACAATCCGAAAGTGGTACTGGCACAGCTGGAACATACAGCTATGAGCTGAGTGGCTTTACGGTATTTCCACTGGTTCGTTTGATTCCATTAAGTAATGATCTGATTGATTTTTATATGCAAGCTGGTTTGGGCTACGGAAAATTAAGTGGTGATATGACAAATGGTTCATCAAAAATTTCATTCACAGGATCAAATTTTGGATTGCAAGCAGGATTGGGTGCTGATTTTTGTTTTGTTCCGGATCATTGCGTCGGTATCGAAGGTAATTATAAATATTTACCCATTCAACGAAATATCACAACAGCAACCAGTGGTATCCCGGGTAATGGAATTTCACAGGCCGCTATTGACCAAGAGTTAGAAGTGAACGGTAGTGATATGGGCACAACATTTTCAGGAATTTCAGGAACTGTTTCCTATACGTACAACTTTTAGTTGTACAAATATAAAACTAACTTTTAGTTCTTTAAAAGTTCTTCAATTAAAATCATTTCCACATGAGAGCCTTGAATCTTCAAGGCTCTGGGGCGATCCAGCCAGGTTCCTAAATTCAGTGAACGCGCAGGTCCTGAATTCGTTTGAAATGTATAATCATCAACAACATGCATATGGCCTGTAATTAATAAATCAAATTCTTTTTGTTTATGTGTTTTATGGGCATATTCGCGAATCCATTTTTTAATTTGGTCTTGGTTTTTGACAGCATAATTCGATGATTTTTTACGACTGTTTGAACTGACGGCTTCACCAATGAACTTCCAAATCGATCCCGGTATGAAGTGCGCAAATGGTTCAATGTATGATTTTCGAACTGTTTCACGGTATTTTAAATACGCTTTGTCATTGGGGTTGATGAAATCACCGTGCTCGAGCCTGACTTTGTATTCGCCAATTTTAAAATAAGCTTCGTTTTCAAAAACTGGAATGCCCAATTTTTTAGTCCAAAAAACATCGATATGAAAATCATGATTTCCTTCGAAATAAAAAATTTTACCGCCACCATCCAAAAATTTTTGAATTTGTTCAATTAAAAATTTGTAATGATTTTGAAATGCCTGGCCGTCAGAAATCCAAAAATCAAAAATATCACCCAGTAAAAATAATTGATGTTGGGATGGATTTTGATTCAAAAAAAACAAAAAGCGAAGCAGGGTATTCCCGCTTCGCTCGTTGATGTTTTTAATATGAAGATCTGAAATAAACCAGTGCTGAACGCTCATATTTATTTTTTGATTTAGTTTTGTAAATCAAAACCTTGTTTTTTACGAATAAAAGCAGGAACTTCCAAGATATCACGTGCCATTTTGCGCGCATTTTCTATTTGCTCTTGGTTTTGACGTTCTTCATCCATCATTGTTAATTGTTCAGGATGCATAGATTTTTCTTCAGCAGTCGCAGTTTGTGATTCACGGAAAGCTTTGGCTTTAGCCATTAACAAATCACGTGCAGTTTGTGCTGTTGACGTGGGCTCTGTTGTGTTCATTTCTTGAGTTTTCAAAGGCGATACAGCTGATGAAAAATCTTGAGCCACTGGAGTTTCAAAATGAACCTCTGTTTGTGGTGGAACTGATGGTGTCGCATAAACTTCAGTTTGAATTTCTTCGTTCGTAAATGCATGAACTGTTTCTTGAACCGCATCCATCGAAGGCAAAACATTTGTTTGTACAGGAGCTGTTACTGGAGGCGACATTGCTGCTTGTGCAGCCTGACCTGATTGCAATTGTTGAAGCTGCATCATCATTTGCATAATTTGTTCTTGTGACATTGTCGCAGGATTAAGAGACGACATTGTCGCAGGATTTACAGATGACATTGGGCTGTTCATTTGAAAAATTGGCGCCTGTGGCATCACCGGCATTTGCGGTGGTGGCATCATTGTTTGGTGCTGAATGGGCTGTTGTGGTAAATCAAAAGTCAGAGACGGTCCTGATAAAAAATTCTGCATGCTTTGGAAACCCGTTAAAGAATCTTTTTTCTCTTCACGCGCAAATCCAGTGGCAATCACAGTGACTTGAATTTCGTCTTGTAAATTTGGATTAATCACAGCACCAAAAATAACTTCGGCGTCTTCGTTTGCAGCTTCTGTAATTAATGTTGAAGCTTCATTCACTTCGTACAATGACAAATCAGATCCACCCGTGACATTAATAATAATGCCAGTGGCTCCGTCGATTTTAACATTTTCTAATAACGGTGAAGAAATTGCTTGAGTCGCAGCGATCACAGCACGGTTTTCACCCTTAGCAGAACCTGTACCCATTAACGCTAAACCTTTGTTAGACATAACTGTTCTGATGTCTGCAAAGTCCAAATTGATCAGACCACGAATATTAATTAAGTCTGAAATACCTTTAACGGCTTGTAATAAAACTTCGTCAGCTTTTTTAAAAGTGTCTAAGAGGGGTGTTTTTTCATCAGAAATTGATAATAATTTTTGATTGGGAATAACAATTAACGCATCAACATTATCACGAAGCTCAGATAAACCACCTTCAGCGTGTTTTGTTCGTTTTTTGCCTTCGAATGAAAATGGTTTTGTCACAACACCAATTGTTAATGCACCCAATTCACGAGCAATTTTTGCGACGATCGGAGCGCCACCAGTTCCTGTTCCACCACCCATTCCTGCTGTGACGAAAACCATGTCTGAACCTTTAAGCTGTTCAACAATATGATTATACGATTCGATCGCTGATCTGCGGCCAACATCTGGGTTTGCACCTGCGCCAAGGCCTTTTGTTAAATCTGCGCCTAATTGAATTTTATGAGTTGCTTTACTTGAATTCAAAGCCTGGATGTCTGTATTTGCAACGACAAATTCGACGCCGCTCATGCCACCTTCGATCATTGTTGTTACAGCATTACTGCCGCCACCACCAACACCAACGACTTTAATATTTGCACCAATATTTACATTTTCTTCAAGTTCGAACATATTTCCTCCGTAAAAATTTGTTTTTTATAACTGTATTAAATTAAAAATAATTAAAATAAATCTGAAAAAAACTTTTTCATTTTATTTGCAACATCACCCATCGAATCACCCATGGACCCCGTCATATTCAAACCAGAAAATCCTGATTCTTTCGATGTGTACAATTCTTTTTTAGATTCTAATGCAAATAATAATAATCCGATCGACGTTGCAAATTCACAGCCTTTGACGACGTCTTTTAATCCACCGACTAAAACTGGAAATCCACGACGAATCGGAGCATCAAAAATAAATTCTCCCATTTCGACCAATCCGTCCAATTGACTAGCTCCACCAGTGATAACAATTCCCGAACCTAATAAGGGCTGTAATCCACTGATACGGATATTATTTGCAATCATTGTTAAACATTCTTCTGCTCTGGCTTCTAAAATGTGAGCTAATTCCTTACGCTGAACACTTCGTGATTTACGACCACCGACGCCTTCAACTTCGATGGACTCATCATCGCCAACAAGGCTTGCTAAAGCACAACCAAATTTTTTCTTTAAAACTTCAGCAAAAATCTGTGGTGTTCGCAAACCCACTGCCGCGTCTTGGGTAAAATGACTGCCACCCAATGGAATAATTGATGTGTGCGCGACGCTACCGTTTAAAATGTAAACTAATTTTGTTGCGCCGCCACCGATATCAGCTAAACACACGCCCAAATTTTTTTCGTCAGAACTTAAAACTGATTTTGTCACAGCAACTTGATCCAAAACTAAACCTGAAACTTTCAGGCCAGCTTTTTCAATACAACGAATTAAATTTGAAACAGCCGATTGACTTGCTGTAACGATATGTACATTTGCTTCTAAGCGAACGCCTGACATCCCAATGGGATCAGTAATCCCGTCCTGGTTATCAATTTTGAATTCACGTGGAATCACATGCAGCACTGTGCGATCTGCAGGAACCTGAATGGCTTTTGCGGCTTCGATCACTCGGTCAATATCTGTAGCCGTAACTTCTTTGTTTTTAATTGCCACCATTCCACGCGAATCAAATGATTGAACGTGAGATCCAGAAACAGAAACCCAAACATCTTGAACACGAGAGCCTGACATTAATTCAGCCTCTTCTTTGGCTTTACGAATGCATTCTGTTGTTGCTTCGATGTTGACAACGACACCCTGTTTTAATCCTGAATTTGGACTGACACCGACGCCAACGACTTCAATTTTTTGCTCTTGGTTAACCATCACAACGTTCGACATCACAAGTTTCACAGATGATGAACCAATATCCAAAGAAGCCAAAATTGGCCCTGTGCTGACAGTTTGATTTGCAGAAAAATTTGCAGATGAAATGGCGGATGAAATCACATTTGATTTGATATTGCTCATTTTTTTCTTCCTTGAAGCGTGTTTTAATATTTTGTGCAAAAATTCACACACAGACAAAAGTCGTCCCGACGAATGTCCTTATACTCAAAGCTTAAGGAGTTTGCTGCAACCTGACAAGAACTTTTTTTGATAGATTTGCGTCTATGACGCGTGCTTTAAGATTCTTCTTTTCAAGATAATCCATAACCTGGGAAACACGGGCTGACTTCATGGCGAATTGATCTTCGCCAAGTTTTACTTTTAAATCAGACTGAATCATCGAAATCCAAAACCCTTCCTTTGGGTCATAATTAATTTCAGCTAACGAATGAACAGCCATTTTTCCCTCTGAGGGAAGTGATTTTAAAAGATCAATGGCTTGTTTTCGTTTATTCACATTTTTTAAAAAAACGTCACCCTTCAGCAATGCTTTCGCCGGCGCTTGCCGACTGTCGATTTCAGGTAAAATATCGCCTTCAACAGTTACTGGTCGCATCAGACCCAAATTCATTTTCTGAGAATCCGTTAACAATAATGAAATTTCAAAGGCTTCGATTTGAATTTCAAGCGACGATGGCCAAGACCTGGAAATCCTAAAATCTTTGATCCATTTTTGCTGTTTCAAAACATCTGAAATGTTTTGCAGAGAAAAATTCCATAACGACTGACCCTGGAATTTTTTAAAGTTTTCATCCAAACGCCCAATGTAATCACGCGCATAACTTTTTTGATCCGCATGTGTTTTCAATACAATTTCAATTTTCTGAATTCGGAAATAGCCGTTTTGATCCAACGTATAAATTGAATACCCGACCAAGGCTGGCGCCGCCACAAAAATTAAAAATAAATTACAGACAAATCTTATATTTTTTCTCATTCAAACTATCATAAGCCTGTTGCTGCTCCTTCGCAATATTAGACCTTGGTCTGGTTGGATTCAAACTTGATGTCAGACATAATATAGATATCTCGGAAAAGGACTGAAAATGCTTTTGAAAATAATTATCGCAACCATGACAATGCTGATGTTTTCGTGCCAATCTGGAAATATTCGTCAACCCGATCAAGAAAATACGCCGTCGCAGAAAAATGAGCAAATTGAATTTGATTTTATTCATACAAAGCAAGACTGCAAAGTTGCTATGGACAGCGAAAAAAAAATTTTTCATAAAAAAACATTTTGTTTAAATACGAATGGCGACGACATCAAATCGACGACTGAAATATCTGGCATGGTTGCTATTGCCATCGAACAGTTGAACACAGCACTTGCTGATCCCAGAAATTCAAAAATAACTGTCGCCTATTTCAGTTTTTCCAATAAAAATATCCAACGAAAATTTTGTGAGCTGAGCAGCAAAGGTGTTCCGATTCGTGTGTTTTTAGATCAAGGATCTGGGCCCAAAAACGGTCTGCCTGGACAAATCGATGATTTGGTCATGAATAATCCTGATTGCCGAGATATGAATGGAAATTTAAATGTGACACTGTCTTATTTAGGCGGAAATACAACAGCTGGAGCTGGCGGAATTTGGCAATTGCACCACAATAAATTTTTAATGATCGAAACACCAAACAATAAAGTCCAATTCAATTTTTCATCTGGAAATTTATCAACATTTGGAACCAGTTTGCATTTGGACCACTGGGTTATGATCAAAGCTTCTGAGAACTCAAATTTAATTCGTGCACACAAATGTGTCATACAGGGACTTGAATCCGCAGTCATTAAATCCAAAGAACCCGATGTCAAAGCGATTGCTGTTGGCAAAAATTACATTTTAGAACGAGAAAAATGTTTCGATGAAAAAAATGTAATCCCAAGACAAAGCTTGCCAGATACTGAGGCTCAAATCGCAAATGCACTGGCGGCTGAAGAAATCGCACCGCTATTTTCACCGAACAATAATAAATATGTTGAAAAATCGTTTATCGAATCATTAAATAAAATTCCGTCAGGCGGATATATCTACATAGCCATTCAACATTTTTTGCACCCAGGAGTTTCTTCAGCACTCATAAAAGCTGCTGGTCGTGGTGTCGACGTTCGGATTGTGATGGATGACGATGCTTTGCGCGGCGAAAGTGACGTGCCTGGTGTTGATCTGATGATTAAAAAATTGGTTTTAATACAAGGTATTCAAATACGTTTCGCTGAAACAAATAAACTGGCTGGCGGCGGCGGCGCATTGATGCATAATAAATTCGCGATACTGAACGGCGAATTCACATTTTCAGGGGCTGGACATTATACAAATGCAGCAATGAATGTGAATTGGGAAAATTTTTATTTCTCGAAAAATAAAAAATTATTAGTAGCTTATTCGAAATATTTTAACGAATTATGGACAGAATCTGTCGATTTTAAATATACCGCATCAAAAGGCATTGAGCCCAGCGACCAGCCAAATGGATTAGGTTCGCATTTTTTAAAAAGCATAGATTAGGAATTGAATTCATATGAATAAATATATCAACTTGGGCATAGTTTTATTATTTACGGTCCAATGCAGTCATATTCCACAGAATACGATGAGCGATCGAAAACCAAACACAGTGAGCACTTCAACGACAAATATCAATCTGGATTGGTTGACAGAACTGCCTGGCGATTCAAAAGAATACATCGAACAAATCCGGAAAATCGTAATCCGAAATAATAAAACAAATAAATTATCCGATTCCAATATCAAAAATGCCAGCGAACGTATCGCAAAATATGTTTCATTTGTGATGTATAATTACCCTGATTCCGTCAGCAAAAAAAGAGTCTCAGATGATTTGATATCGCGATTAATGCAGTCGTCAGTTCAATTTATTTTATGTTCTGATCTGAACGATTTTTCTTGTCTGGAAAAAACACCGATATTGCAGCCCACTTCAGATTTTCGTATCGAAGATCCTAAATTGAAATTGGGCGAAGTCGTTCAAATTAAAGATTCGTTTGAAAAAAGTTCTGAATATTATTTCAATGAACAAATTTTTGCCACCGAAGATCAGTACGATCCATCAAACGGCGTTGCAAAAGTTTTAGAAAATAAAATAAAAAAAATAGGCACTCATTCAGACAAAGATGCATTGTACATGGCAATCTATGGCATGGACGATATTCAAAAAACAGAAAATAACCCCGGCAGCTTGTCTGGAATTTATTCAGCAATTATTGATCGAATCACTGCAGGCACAACCGTTTATGGTGTTTTTGATCAATCAGGTCCACATGAACTAGCGACAAAGCCGTTGATCTTCAGTTACGTCAAACCACCAGCAGTTGATTTGAAAAAATGGATATTAAGCCCCTTGAATAATTCCGATACCCAATCCAAAATACCTGCAAACGATCTAACGAATATGGATTTTCAATACAAAAGTGGAACTCAAGGACTTGTTTTGAAATTATCTGAGAAAATTAAATCTGACGAAAAAGCTCGTGGTCGAATCGAATGGCCAGATACAGATTTGATGCATAATAAATTTTTTATATTCAAAGAAAATAAAAAAATGAGTGTATGGACAGGTACTGCGAACATTTCAAGAACCTGCTTGGGTACAGAAAGAAATTCAAACTTAAGCGTCGTCATACATAACGACGAGGTCGCCAAAAGTTATCTGACTGAATTTAATGAAATGTATGAATACAAAGACGCAAAACTTGTCAAACCAGACTTGGGCAAAGTATTCATCGGATTAAATAAACAAAAATATTTTCCGCGTGGCAAGTTTCACAAAGCCAAGCTGCCAAACACAAAACGTTATTTTAATTTTTTAGTCGACCAAACTGAATTGCGATTGTATTTTTCTCCGACGGATGATGCTGAACATCGTGCACTTTTGCCGATGTTGTTGTCAGCACGTCCTGGCGATCAAATTTTAATTTCTATGTTCGGAGGCGCTGGTATCGAATACGCACGCTCGCTTCAATGGGCTGCCAGTCGAGGCGTTGATATTCAAGTCATCGTTGATTCACCCACGGCCTGCGGAACAGGTTCATGGGCTGGTCGAAACGGCGATTCGTCATTGATTGAAGATAATCCGTATCAAAAAATTTCAACACAATATATACCACTTCAGATTCATAAAAATGATAAAAACAAAGGTGAAACTTGGAAACAAAATCACCAGAAAATTGGCTTGCTCATCCGAAAAAAATCGGATGGAACAATGAGCCCAGAATATTTTACGTTTGGTTCGCAAAACTGGAGCCAGAATGGAAATGATAAAAACGATGAAAACTTAATAATTTTACGTAAAAAAGACGGCCCTATTAAAATGGCCTCGGCCTTTGAAGATCATTTTAAAAATTTTCTGTGGCCAAAATCTCAAAATATTCCACAAACAGGATGCACAGAAATTCTGTTGGACATACCCGCGGATGGAAAATAATTTTATGACAATGCCATTGATTGAAAAATACAAAGACACGGCCCTGCATATTATGGAAATTTGTAAACGATTGCATTCTCGAAATATGTTGTCTGCCGCAGACGGAAACATCAGTTACCGCGTCAGCCCCACAGAAATTTTAATTACGCCATCAGGTATTGCCAAAGCATTCATGCAATTATCTGACATGGCGGTGGTGACTATTGATAATCAAATACTGTCAGGAATTCCATCCAGCGAAAGACTCATGCATCTGGAAGTTTTTAACGCTTGCGCGAAAGCCAAAGCGGTCATTCACGCACACCCAGTCACAGCGATTGCTTGGTCGATCGCAAAACCACAGCTTGAAAAATTACCCAGTGATTGTTTATCAGAAGTCATATTAGCCACAGGTGATATTCCTTTTGCGGATTATGCTCGCCCAGGCACACAAGCCATGGGTGATGTTTTACAAAAATTTTTACCAAAACATAGAGCATTAATTTTACGCCGACACGGGGCCATCACTTGGGGCGAAAGCCTGGAAGAGGCGTACCGTGGTATGGAACGCATTGAAAATTCAGCGCAAATTTTAATGACGGCCGTTCAGCTGGGGGGATTAAATCCATTACCCCCTGAAGAAGTTGAATACTTGTACGAACTTCGAAAAAAAATTGGAGACATTTTATTATGATTTCGTTAGTTTCGATGGCTTTAAGAGCGGACATCACCAAAGATTTTAAAAAAATAAATTTATATCTGCTTGATCAAACATTGTTACCGCAAAATGAGAAATGGTTACAGATTGAAAATATCGACCAGATGATTGAAGCCATTCAAAGTCTGCGTGTACGCGGAGCTCCTTTAATTGGCGTTGCTGCCAGTTTGTATTTGGCTAAAGAATCTTTGAATACAAACAACAAAGAACAACTTTTAAAAATCGCAGATTTACTTTATGAAGCACGTCCAACAGCTGTGAATTTAATGAACTGTTTGGACCGGATGAAAAAAATAATTCATTCAAATATTGAAATGCTGGCGCAGACTGCTATCGAT
The DNA here is from genome assembly GCA_031428135.1 of Pseudobdellovibrionaceae bacterium. GTDB lineage: Bacteria > Bdellovibrionota > Bdellovibrionia > Bdellovibrionales > Bdellovibrionaceae > Pseudobdellovibrio. Next base: position 45,657 of record JANPOT010000004.1, read on the forward strand.
TTATTTAACGAAGACGTCAAGTTGTGCGACCGAATTGCCAATAACGGCGCTGATTTAATCCAAGACGGCGATCAAATATTGACCCACTGTAACACTGGCGGACTAGCAACAGCGGGCATCGGCACTGCCCTGGGTGTCATACGACGAGCCCATGAACAAGGTAAAAAAATTCACGTCTACATTGATGAAACACGCCCACTTTTACAAGGCGGAAGACTGACCGCCTGGGAATTACAAAAATTAAATATTCCCTGCACACTGATCACTGACAATATGGCCGCCCACCTTATGAGTTTAAAAAAAATTACTAAAACCATTGTTGGCAGCGACCGAATTGCTGCGAATGGTGATTTTGCAAATAAAATTGGTACCTACAGCGTAGCTGTGAATTGTTTTTATCATCAAATTCCATTTTATGTGGCGGCACCATTTACAACCGTCGATTCAAAATGTAAAAATGGCGATGAAATTCCGATCGAACAACGAAATCCTAACGAGGTTTTAGGCGCCATAGGAAGTTTCGGTACAATTCAATGGGCACCAAATGGTGTCAACGCCTATAACCCATCATTCGATGTGACTCCTGCAAAATTAATTTCAGCATGGATCATGGATCAAAAAGTATTTACAAAAAAAGATATATTAGAAGGATGTTTTTTATGATTGGTGTTATTGGCGGCTCTGGCTTTGAAAAATTTGAAGATTTTGAAACGATTGAATTATTACCGACCGAAACACCCTTTGGCCCTGCATCGACCGGATTTAAAAAAGTCAAAGCCGATGGCACAGAATTTTTATTTATTTCCAGACACGGTGATCATCACGAATTATTACCCAGCGAAATTAATTACCGCGCGAATATTTACGCACTGAAAAAAATGGGTGTAACCTCAATCGTCTCTTTCAGTGCTGTGGGATCACTGCAAAAACAATTTGCTCCGGGTGACATGGTGACACCTTTTCAATACATCGATCGTACAAAATCATTACGCAAATCAACGTTTTTGGGCGAAGGCTTGATCGGACACGTGTCATTGGCAAAACCAATTTGTGAAATCATGGGAAATCATTTAAAATCAATTTCAAATAAATATGATTTTAAAACACATTTTGGCCAAACCTATGTTTGTATCGAAGGCCCGTATTTTTCAACAAAAGCCGAATCAAATACATACCGCCAAATGGATGCACAAATTATTGGGATGTCGAATTTTCCTGAATACGCGTTGGCTCGTGAAGCCGGCGTTCCGTATTTACCGTGTTGTTTTGTGACAGATTATGATTGTTGGGATGATTCAATTCCACACGTCACAGTCGAAGAAGTCATCAAAGTCATGAAATTCAATAACCAAAAAGCATTCCGTGTTTTAAAAGATTTATTAAAAATGGATAATTTATCCAACGGCAGTTTGGCTTACGCGGGCGGATTAAAATCAGGGTTGTTTATGCCGCCTGAAGCGATTCCCAAGGATAAAAAATATTGGGTTGATGTTTTGATGGGGTGATTAATACTGAATCAATGATTTGACGATTTCATTTTTAAATTTCATCTGGTTCAAAAATGTCAGATTAATTAATACCAAGATGTCTTCGACGACGTATCCAGATTTTTCACACAAATTAACCGCAGCACCCAATGTGCCGCCCGTCGCCAGCACATCATCACAGATCACAACACGTGAACCACTGACTAATGCAGGATTCATTTCGACCGTAGCACTACCGTATTCCAATTTGTAGCTTTCGGCGAATACGGGTGGTGGTAATTTTCCGGCTTTTCGCATGGGAATAAAACCTTTTTTAAAAGCGGCAGCTAATTGGGCTGCGAAAATAAAACCACGGGATTCGATGCCAACAAAGGCATCAACATTTTTTAAATTTATTTTTTCTGCAAAATCCTTTGCAACATTTGCAAAGGCATCGGCATTTGCCAAAAGTGGGCTGACATCACGAAACAAAACACCTTTGATTGGGAAATCGGGAATATCACGAATTAATTTTTTATAATCTGTTTTCATTGATCCGATGATACGCTATTTATGCCAATCGGTACATATCTATCGACAATGCTGCCGTCGCCCAATTGACCGTAATCATTACGACCCCAACAACGTAAATTGCTGCCCGTTGATAATCCACATGTGTAATTATTTGAAGCGACGACTTTGGAATATGCATAACCTGTATCTGCCTGTACGGGGACTGTTCGGGTTGTTGATGTGTAATCACCCAATTGCGAAAAAAAATTATAACCCCAGCATTTTAAAATTCCTGTGCCGGATACAACCGCACAGCTGTGAACATAACCAGCACTGATATCAGAAAAATTTGTTCCTGGTGAAATAATAACCGGAACTGCGCGGGCAACACCCGTAGTTCCGTCACCGATTTGTCCATAATTATTGTTGCCCCAACATTTTAAAACACCCAATGTTGTGATTCCACAACTGTGGTATAAAACAAAACTGCTGACTGCAATTTTAGAATATGTTGATGAGGCATCAATAACGATGGGTAAAGTTTTATTTGCAGTTGTTCCATCGCCCAATTGACCGTCGGCATTCAAGCCCCAACATTTTAAAACACCCGCTGTTGTAATTCCACACGTATGCAGCGCACCTGTTGCAATGACTGAATAATTTGTTCCTGGATTAATAACTGTAGGGAAAGTTTTATTAATCACTGTTCCATCACCCAAACCGCCGTAAGCATTCAGACCCCAACATTTTAAAACACCCGACGTTGTAATTCCACAACTTAAGCTGCCAGAGACAGAAATTTTTGAATAATTTATTCCAGTATCAATAACAATTGGCGATAACTGATCCACCGTTGTTCCATCACCCAGTTGACTTGAATTATTACGGCCCCAGCACTTAAGGACACCTGACGTTGTTATCCCACAAGTATGACTGTCACCCGCTGAAATTTCTGTATATGTATTTACTGAATCAATCAGTGTTGATACAGATTGGTCTGTTGTTGTCCCATCACCCAATTGTCCAAATTGATTTCGACCCCAGCATTTTAATTTTGATGATGGATTGATTGCACATGTGTGCGTTGTGCCTGCTGATAATTTTTGATAAATTCCACCGGGCGGAATCGCTGTATTTGGGACAGTGCCTGATGAGCCATTTGAACAACTCAGCATGTACAGACATAAAATAAGAATGCTGCCTATTCGAGTTATCATAGGTTATTAAAAAAACTTCTTTCGCTGGCTGGATGGCAATATTCTTAACACTTCTCTATATTTTGCCACAGTTCTGCGCGCAATATCAATTCCATCTTTTTTTAAAAGCTCAACAAGCTTTTGATCTGAAAGGGGCTTTTTAGGGTCTTCTTTTGAGACATGTTCTTTGATTTTTAATTTCACAGATTCAGAAGCTAATGAATCACCGCCATCTGAAGCTGATATACCAGAATTAAAAAAATATTTTAATTCGTAAATGCCCTGCGGTGAATGCATGTACTTTGATGTGGTGACACGGCTGACTGTTGATTCATGCATCCCAATATCATTGGCTATATCACGTAAAATCATTGGCTTAAGAAATGCGGTCCCTTTGTCAAAAAATTCTTTTTGATGTTTGACGATACTGTCAGCGACTTTGAAAATTGTTCGCTGACGTTGGTGGATTGATTTAATCAACCAAACAGCAGATTTTAATTTTTCTGAAATATATTCGGCCGCTTTATTATCGCCGGTTGGACTGGCGCCGCCTTTAAGCATATTTCGATAAAAATTTGAAATTTTTAATTTAGGCATTCCGTCTTCGTTCAATGAAACACTGTAATCATCGCCAACTTTGTAGACATACACATCGGGTGTTACGTAATTGGTATCATTTGCTGCGTAAGCACGTCCGGGCTTGGGGTCCATAGCGTAAATAATTTTACACATATCGATAACTTCTTCCATCGATCGATTTAAACCTTTGGCGATAGCTTCATAATTTTTTTTCTCAAGATCCTTCAGATGATTTTGCAAAAGCCCCACCAAATCATTGGTGTCTTCTTCAAGATGCTTTGCTTGTAACATCAAACATTCTTTTAGATCACGAGCACCAACACCCGGAGGATCAAAATCATGAATCAGACTTAATGTGTCTTCAAGATCTAAAATATCAATTTTTTCTTCTTCTGCGATTTGACTGAGTGGAGTTTTTAAATATCCGTCATCGTCGATATGTGAAATAATTGCGTCTGCAGCTTTTTCTTCGTTATCAGAAAAACCAACCATTTTAACTTGCCAATACAGATGATCATGCAGAGTTTGCGTTTGCGTGATCACATTTTCGTAGTTCATGATTTCTTCGTTACCGTGCGAAGCTTCACGTGGCATTTTATGTTGTGTTTCTAAATAAGATTCCCATTCGAATTCGTCTTGCTTTTGCGGATCCTGCGAAGCAGATTGTTCAACATGGGTTTCGATGTTGCCATCATTTTGCGGCTGCTCGACCTGCGCAGCGGCTTCTTTGGTTCGTTCAAAATCTTCTTCACGCAAAATTTCAGCTTCTTCTAAAATGGGATTGTCTTCAAGCTCATTTCTGACTTGGGATTCAAGTTCTAAACGTGACATCTGCAAAAGCTTGATCGCTTGCTGCAACTGCGGCGTGATCACAAGATTTTGACTGAGGCTCATCGTTTGTCGTAATGCCATTTCTATTCCACCGTTCGCAGACAGTTAACTTTATTATTATTTATAATTTAAAATTTTCACCAAGATAAAATTTCTTGGCTATTTCTGAATTTGCAATTTCATCTGTGTTTCCACTGACTTGAATCTGCCCATCCTTCAGTATATAAGCATAATCGCAAATGCCCAAAGTCTCACGCACGTTATGGTCCGTAATCAAAACTCCTATACCTTTGGCCTTAAGTTCCCGAATAATATTTTGAATTTCACTGACCGCGATTGGATCAATACCGGCAAAAGGTTCATCCAATAATAAAAAATGTGGCGAACCTGCTAAAGCTCTGGCGATTTCGACACGACGACGTTCACCACCTGACAATGAAAATCCAAAGCTTTCGCGAATATGATTAATTCGAAATTCTTGCAATAAAGATTCTAATTTTTCATGTTTGTCTTTGGATTCCAGTCCATGTGCCTCAAGTGCGACCAATAAATTATCTTCGACAGTCATTCGTCGAAATATACTGGGTTCCTGCGCCAAATAGCTGAGACCTGCACGAGCTCGTTTGTACATAGGAAAATTTGTGATGTCTAAATTATTAAAATGAATTGTTCCCGAATCCGGCTGTACCAGGCCAACGACCATATAAAATGATGTGGTTTTTCCTGCGCCATTGGGTCCCAACAAACCGACAACTTGGCCAGCTTTGATTTCGAAACTGGCATTTTGAACGACTCGCTTGCTGCCATATTGCTTTGAAATTTTTTCTATTTTTAAAAAACTATTCTGCATTATTTATTATCCTTTAATTGGCCCGAAACTTTGACATTATTTATTTTAACTTTTTGTCCACCATCCGAAAAGACAATTTCGTTGCCGGTGATTTCATCATCCTGCATCTGGACCTTTGGCGAACCTCGCAAAATCATTAAATCATTTTCAAGATCTATTTCAAGCTCTTTGCAGGTTCCTTTTCGATCAGTTTCTGAAATTGTCACCGAATCAGTTAATAAAATTGTTTTTAATTTTTTCTCAGTCGCTGAATATCTGAATAGGGCTTCAGGAGCTTTGATCAAAGTTTGGTTGTACGTTAAATTCACGCGGCCAATGAACTGACCTTCTTGGTTTTTATTTGAAAAATAGGCCTGATTTGAAGTCATGATCATTTTTTTCTGACTAATTATTTTTCGAGCTTGAACAGCATCCAGAATTGACATTTTATTTTTATTTAAATCAATATTAAAACCAATTCCATTTAATTCAAATCCTGAACCACTTTGATCGTTGGGCCCATTCATTTCAACACTGTCATCGCTTTTTAAGCTTTTGGTTTTAGCATCAAAACGCAAATCATTGGTTTTAAATGAATAACCATTTGTGCTGGTTGTAATGACTTGACCGCGGATCAAAATATTTTTTGTTGTTCCGTCAATTTCACCAACATCACCTGTCACTGTGTAACTGGATTGATCTTCAGCGAAAAATTCAATTTTAACTTTTTTTAAAACCCACTGAGCATCCGTTGATCCATTTGCTTCTTCGGCAAAAAGTTCCCAACCTTTTAATCGATTAGAATTTTCAACAAGATGAATGCCCTTCATTTTTTGTTCGACAGATTTTTGATTTTTTTGTGAATTGGCTAATTTTTTAATTTGTTCGGCTGTTTTTAACTCTTGCTGACCTGAACCTGTATTAGTCGGATTTATAATTAAAAACTGAATGAATATAAAAAACAAAATCAGCAGTAAAAAAACTGCTGATTTATTAAGTTTGATAAATCGAATAAAATTATTGAGTTTGAGTGCCAGTGGCCGCATCTTTTTTGTCTGCATCTTTAGATACGGCAAAGTTAATTGGACCACCACCTGCTTCATATATAGAATACATGACTTTTTTCATTGTCAGATAATCGATGTTTTTATCGGCTTGCAATGTGACTTTCCGCCAAGCATTGGGGTCTTCTTCGTCTTTACCTAAAGTTTTATCAACGACGCTTCTGATTTTGTTTTGTAATTTAGCTTCTTGTTCAGCTTTTGCACGCTCTAAAATCACACGAACTTGATCGCGTAAATTAGGAATTGTCCATTCTACTGAATTTTTAACTTCGTCAAATGTTGCCACTGATGTGCGGTCGATCAAAATTTCTTTAGATGATACCGTCACCACAACAGATGGTTTTAACTCATTGACGCGGTTTGCTTTTGGCAAAACAACTTCTTTGGGCATATACAAAATTTCACCAGTTGCACTGTAGTTTTGTAATAAGAAAATAACTAAAACGGTAAACATATCGACCATCGCTGTTAATGACAGAATCGCCGTCACACCACGCTTTGATTTTCGTTTACTTAAAATTCTGTGGTAACGATGTCTTTCGCCTGGTCTATAAATTGCCATATTAGTTTGGTCCTCCGGTTAAAAGCTCTGGTGCAAAACCTGCTTTTAATCCAATATCCATTGCTGCGACGACATGATCATAAACAATAGCATCTTCGATCGCCATTTTAATGCCGCCCTTGTCAGGATACATTTGTTTTATTTTTGACAGATCTGCAACAAGTGCTTCCTTATCATATTCAACACCAATTTTTGGAATTTTTTTAATGTCTTTACCAACATACAAAACATACCCTGCTTCGCGGATGTCTAAACGTAAAACAAGATCCTCAAGTGCTGGTGGTTTCAACGGCGTAGTTTGATCACTACGCGGAGAAGCAAATGATGCTCCCAATTGAATCATCGACACCTGCGTCCATACAGCAGAAATTAATAAAAATGTAATCAACACTGACATCAAATCGATGAACGGAACCAAATTCAATTCAACGCTTTTATTTCGACCGCCACTGCCGCCTGTGTCTATATGTGCCATTGATTAATCCCGCAACTTATCTCTGTTAGCAGCAACCAAATTCATAAGGCTCATTGATGTTTCAACCATTTCATTTTCAGCTTTTTGAATCATGTGCTGAAATAATCCATAAAAAATAATCGCTGCAATGGAAACACTTAAACCGAAACCAGTACAATTTAAGGCATGCGAAATACCTTGCGATAATAACGTTGCTTTCGTTGCAGGGTCGGCGCTGGAAACTGCGCGGAAGGCACCGATCATACCAAAAATTGTTCCTAATAATCCGGCTAAAACCGAAATATTTCCAAACACTGCTAAAAATGCTGTCCAACCTTCAAGTCGTGGCATTTCACGCATCACAGATGCATCCATAGCAACTTGAATTTCTTCGTCAGGACGTTTATTCATCGCCTGCACAAGTCCGGCTTTGACCGTATTTGAAAGTGGCGCAGGACGAGAATCACAAAATGAAATCGCTTGTCTGAGATCACCCGCAATAATCATACGAAATATTTGATCAGTAAATTCTTTTTTATCTACGCGCAATGATCGCAATGCCAGAAATCTTTCGATCACGACGAACAATGTTAATGCTCCGATCACTAAAATGATGTACATGACGAATCCACCCTCGTTGAATGCTCGAACGACTGGGTTGATGTTTTCTGCTGCGTTAACTGCCGCTACTGCGGTTGCTGCTGTTGGTTCCACGAAAATCCTCCTATGATTTTTTTTCTAATTTTATTTAAACTTATTAAACTCAACTTATTAAACTTTATTTAAATATATATTATTTTTGACCCTGGAATAAAAACGGATACGTAACTTCAGCCACAGTTCCTGCTGGTGGCTCTGGGAAACGCAATGTCATCATTCTGGATTTTACGCAACTTTCGACATTTGAATTTTTAATTGTTGAACTCACAATGCGAGCATTTTTCGCAATACCCTTTTCATGAATTTCCCAAGTGATAACAACCTTGCCTTCAAGTTTCGTATCAGATTTATATTCACGGTTATAACAATCTTTGAACTGAGTTAATGCCGAACGAACAACACGTCTGACTGCTTCGCGATCAATTGTTCCGACAAACTCTTCTTCGGCTCCGCCCGCAGAAATTGCGACTTGGTCTTTAGATCCAAACCCATCACCAGAACCGTAAGCACTTGTTCCGTTGCCACGACCTTTTGTACCAATTCCAGAAATACCAGATGTTGCAGTACCTTTGCCTCCAGCACCCGTGTCTTTGAATTTCGAACCAACGTCTCCGCCTGCACGATTTTCATTAAATCCCGATGCGCCAGTTGCTTTACCCGCATCACCGATCAGTTCGCCTGATCCGCTGTAGGCTTTGTCTAATTTACTTCGAACTCCACCAGAACCGAATGCTGATAGTAATCCAGCATTCGTTGGATCGATGTCTTTACTTTGTGCGTTGGCACCAGCTTTATCGCCAGTCTTAACTGCTCCGCCCTGCTTCGTTGATGTAAATATTTTTGTTTTTAATTTTGGGTCTTTTGGTTTTACTTCTGAAGCACGTCCGGCTTTTTCGGCGGCTTGCGATTTTGCTTCAGGTTTTGTAACATCACCCTTTAATTTTTTTTCTTCTTGTTTATTGGCTTCAACAATTTTCTTTGGTGGTTCAATTTTCTTTGGTGGCACAGGTGGTTTTTCTGTTGGTTTTTCAACAGGAGTCACTGGTGGCGGAGTTTTAATTTCAACAGGAGGTCTGTTGAAAACAACTTGTGCAACGCGCTGAACTTCTTCGTCCACTGGTACATTTTTCGGAGTCAAAACCGAAACGATTAAACTGGTTAACGTTGCGATAATTAATGCTGCTAATATTCCTGTAAATTCAGATGCAGAAAAAATTAATGAAGAATCCAATGGAACCAACGCTGTTTTTGCAGAATAACGAACTGCGATCTGCATGCCGTTGACTAAATGAATAAAAACAACTTCGTTTTGCTGTAAGCGATAAGATGAATCTTTGATTTCTTTAACGCTGTCAGAACGATGAGATTCACATTTCATTTCTGGGGCTAAACGAATTTGAACACCATTTGTACAATCAATCAGAACCCAGTTTTTCGGAACTGCGCCGTCTGGTAATTGAATTGTTTCCGACGGACCAGCTTTGTATTGTCCTTGCGGATTTAAATGATGTGAATTTAAAATACGTTCTTTCCAAGAAACAACGATTTCAACAACAGCGCCAGATCCTGGTTTTATAAATTCACTCAGACCTTTACGATCACTGTTTGGAGCAAAAGTTTTTTCACCAGTTGATTTTTTTTGTTTTAAAAACTGTTGCGCGCGTGCATTGAGTTTTTGACCTACGAACGCTGCTTGTATGCTTGGTTTTGCCGCAGAATCTTTAGTGGTTGTTGTTTCATTCGGCGCTGGAATATGAACCAAAGGAGCCACTGCTGATTCAGCTTTTGGCTTTTCAGTTGGCTTTTCTGCAGAAATTGAAATCTGAGAACTGTTTTCTGAATGCACAGGCTTAGGAACACCAACGAAGAATACGATTTTAAACGGTCCGACTGAAAATTCTTCGCCAGATGCGATCGGCTCGTCTAAAACAGTTTGACCATTTTTAAATGTGCCCTGAGCAGAACCCAAATCGCAAATATAAAACTGTGTTCCACGTTTTTCAACCAAACAGTGAATGCTTGATACTTCATTGGAATCTAAGTCGACGTCAACTTCGGCTTCGCCGGAATCAGAACGACCTATGACCAATTGGTCTTTGTCTGTAAATTGCTTTACAAAATGAATTTGATTATTTTTGAATACTCTAAATATAACCGGAGATTTCAATGTCCACCCCGAACTCGCTGTATGTCTTCTGTTGTTTTTCTCATCTCAGGCAAAAAATTCTGTCTTAATTTAATTAAACGGCCCTGATTCATGTCTTTTCTTTGAAACAAATAAAATAAATCTGGTTTTTGAGCCGTTCCTTGCACAAGTTCATCTTCAAAATTTAATGTTTGCTTGCGCGAAGATTTCAATGCAGCTGGCGCAGATGGCTTAGCAGCTTCGATTTGCGGATTTGCCACAGGTTCTGTTTGCGCATGCAAATTTGAATTTACACCCGTCACAAAAAATATCAGAATCAGAATTTTAAAATCTATCGACACAAAAAACCTCATCTTTCTATTTTAAACCAGCTTTTGCTTTATTTTCCAAAACATTTATTATATTTCTTACTTCTGGCTGGACACCTACAAACTTTAGTCTACTTAAAAGATCTAAAGCCTGTTTATATTTTTGTTTTTGTTCAATTAGAAACATTGAATAATTTAACATAATATCGCGCGAGCCTGGATTTGCCTTCAAAGCTTTTTCATAAATTTTTTCAGCTTCGTCAAATTTTTTATTTGCAGTCATCACGATCGCATAATTATTTAAAATACTTGCGTCGGTTGTCCCTTTTTTGACTGGAATCTCTAATGCAATTTCTGCTTTGATGTAATCTTTTTCTTTTGTGAATATAGCTCCCATTTGTCCTGATAAAGCTGGATCTTCAGGGCTTATTTGTATTCCCTTACGAAACGCCTTTAAGGCTTCACGCTGTTCGCCTTTGGCCAAATGGATAAGCCCCAAGTTATGATACAGTTCTGATTTATCAGGCTGTGCTTTGATGGCTTTATTCATATGAGTTTCTGCAATTTCAAAATGGCCTTTTTTAAATTCTGTCATGGCCAATTGAGCTGCCAATGAAGAACCCGTTTTGTTTTTAATTTCACCAGTTTGCACAGGAATTTGAACAGGCGCTGATGTTACAGTTTTTGATTTTCGATCGAATGGCGCTGGCTTGGATTCGGCGACTTCAACATTAACGTCAGATTGATCGCTTTCAACTGTCGTGTTTTTTGATGCACAATTTGTTACAAAAGCAGATCCCAAAATTATCAATGCAATATTTAATATTTTTTTCATTATTCACCGATCCAATTCGAAGCTGCAGGGCTCGGAAGCTCAAGTCCTTGATAATATCCTTTGGGGTCAATTGTCTGCATTTTTTCAAGCGCTTGCTTGTATCCAGAGTTATAAGTTTCCAAATCACGACCTCGGTCTACGGCCGCCTTAAAACTGTCGCTCGCTTTGTTTGAAAAAGGCTCAGCAATTTTTGCTATACCGCCGGCGTATTGTTTTTTTTGTTCCTCGTTCAGTCCCGCAGGCAAAGGCGCATTTAAAATGGACTGCGACATGTGTTCATTTGATAAACCTAATAAATTTAATGATTTAATGATTTCGTCCGCCGAATCCATTTTGATCACAGTACCCAGCTCTGTATTCAACTTGGCAATCAGCTCTAATTTCTGATCGACAGCTTTTTTTTGTTTTGCTGCGTCTGCTGGAATTGAAATTGATTTCAGCTGTTGATATGTTTTTTCAGCTTCTTCATATTTAAATTGAGCAACATAACCCGCCGATAATTCTTTTTGAGCTTTCGGTAATCGCTGAAATATTTGAACGGCTTTGGCTTTTCGATCTTGAATTTCTTGGCCTGTTCTGCGGCCTAATTTTGTTAACCAATAATAAGATTCTACTTTTTGTGCCGATTCAGGCGAACTCTGAATGTATTCCGTGTATTTTTCTGCTGCTGCAGATCCAGATCCTGAACGCCTTAACATTTGTGCCATGTTAAATACGATATCCATATTTTCTTTTTGATTACGATTTATTTTAATATATTGCGAATAACTGTCGACAGCTTCTCTGGTTTTACCATTAGCTTCATATTGAACAGCCGCATTATATAAATAATTTGCTGCCAATGGATCTTTGGGGTTTTCTGCAGCTATTTGCTTAAACAAAATTGCAGATTCTTCGGATTGACCGGTGTCTTGGTATAGTTTAGCTAAAAGTTTTTTTGCTTTTGGCTTGAGAGGATCTGCATTTTTATCTTTTGCTGTCAGAACTTTTTTGTAATTCGCAATCGCTTCAGAACTCTGACCTGAACGTTCAAAATTAACACCAGCATTAAATACAGCCATTGAAATTAATTCAGATTTTGAATTTTGTAATGCAAAAGCTTGGTACTGTTTGGCCGCGCCTAAATAATCTTTTCCAATTTCTAAATCTTGTGCTTTTTTAAAATTTGCTTTTTCTAAAACACCGCGAATATCAGATCCCGCTTTTGACGACGCAATTGAATCATTCGCCAATAGTTCAGTCCCCATCTTTTCAAGTCCAACATAATCTTTTTTCAAATTATAGATGTCTAATAATAAATTGGCTGAATATTCTGAATACTTAGTTTTAGGATGGCGATTCACAATATCTTTAAAGATGGCTTCAGCTTCTGTAAAGTTATTTGTTTGATAGTACAATCGACCCATACGGAATTTAATTTCAGCGTCTTTTTCTGAATTAGGAAATTTTTGTGTGTACCAAGTCGCTGATTTGATAAATTTATCAACACGCGCATCTAACGCAATAGGCTCTATCGAATCACCTGTACGTTTTTGCAAATCTTCGTCTTTAGGTAATGCTTTTTCAATTGATAATAATAAATTTTGTGCTGATTTTGCAGCATATTTACTGTTCGGAGCACGTTCTGCAACCCATGTGTAATGCGTTGATGCTTCTTCGAATTTATTCATATCAAATAAAAGTTCGGCATAAAAGAAATGCATGTCGGACACACTGGTTGAATCCGAAAATTCCTGGAAATACAGCTGATATCCATCTAGCGCACTTTGCTGTGAAAATTTTGCTCTCGAATTTTGTGCCGCCTGATGTTGCTGTAAAACATAATTACGTAATGTTTGTTCTCGTAATTTGTAGACATTGTCTAAAAAAGTTTTGTCTGCAGGTTGGTTCGCTGTCCAGCTTGATGTTTTATTGTAATCGTTAATCCATCGATACAGCTCTTCTTTGAATTGTGGTGAATTTTTAGCGTAGAAATAATTTTGAACAATTTGATATTGATATTCAAATGCTTTCTTCGACATCGGGTCAGCTGTGATTAAATATTTAAAGACTTCTTTTGAAGCTTCACGATTTCCTTTGTCGCCAAAATAATAAGCCAATTTTTCAAGATATGCATTTTGGTCTTTGCCACCAATGTTTTGAAAATATTTAATAGCACGCTGCGTGTCGCCCAATTCTGCAAAGAAAACAACGATATCGCGCAAAGCTTCATTTTCAAGTCTTGAATGGTTGACTGATTTTTTTGATCCAGAATTATCGCTACTTGCCGACGGTTTCCCCATGCGGATAATGAAATCCATGTATTTGATCGCGTCTTCAGTTTTTCCCATGCGGTACAAACACCATCCACCTTTGTACATTGAAAATGTATGCAGTCGGTGTTTTTTTTGTTTGATCAAAAATGCGTATTCTTTGTATGAATCACCCCATTTTTCAGTTTCAAATAAATTTTCGCCTAAGGCGAAATGCGCCTCTCCGACAAACGAACTGTTTGGGTAATTTCTTGTGAGTTGTTCGTAATAATAAGCACCTTTTTTAGTATCACCCAATTCAAAATAATTATATCCCAAGAAAAATAATGCCTGACTGACTTTTTCATCACGCGGATAATCACGAATAAACCATTCATACAATTGAACAGCTTTTTTGTTGTATTCTTTTGATTCTGCAACGTCCAACCTGGGCTTCAGCTTTGATTTGCCAGCTTGAAAAGCCTGCAATTGCTGATCGTAAGTGTTTTGTTTTCTGGAATCAACTAATGCAGCTTTTTCGACATACAATTCAGCAAGCCGCAACCAAAGCTCGCCGCGCGATTGGCTTTTTTCGAATTTTTTTGTCAATTTAAATAATTCTTGAATCTGTTGATCCAAAGTTTTTTCGTATTCAGATTGATCATTACCAGATTCATATTTCAGAATCTCTGTTGAACGAGGTGGCTTAACAGAACCCAAATTTACAGCTTCACGTTGCTGAAAATTAAATTTGGTTTCAGGCAATGATGTATCGCCTTTTTGCATTTGTTGAATTTTACCGCCACGGCTGTCTTCTTTGGCTTTTTTTAAAAGCTCGCCGACAGTTTGTTTCTTTGCCGCTGCAAATAAGTTTAAACTTAAACTGACAATAACTAATGATGTCGTAACTTGAATTAATTTATTCATGGTGTTTACTCGCAATTCTGTTTTCCTAAGTAGTGATAATTACCAACTTCGTCCAGCCAATATTCGCCCTGAAACGGATAATATTCATATCCATTTTGTACATAAAATGATCTATCTTTTTGATCATCAACTTGAACTTCGCCCAAATCTTTGCCCGCCAGACGTTTTTTCAAACTTTCTTTTTTGCCATTGATCATTTCGTATCTGATCAGGCTTGTTTGCTCTTTCAGGTCTTTTAATTCGATCAGCATATTTTGCATGTGTGCTTTGACCATATCGCCAGTACTGGCTTTTGCACTTTTGATACGATTAATTAAAAGCTTTAATGAATATGCGCCGATTGCCGAAGATTTAATTTGTGGATTTGCATCAACTAATTTTCGTTCTTCAAATAATTTACGAATGTATGAAAAAGATCTGCGAACATCACCTTCATCTGCAATGTGACGAATAGCACGGTACGAAACATTCGTTGATTTTTCCAGATTTACGCTGGCATCAGAATTGCTTTTTAATTGAAATGTTTTGTTTAATTCTTGGAAATACGATTCTGCAGAAGATTTTGTATTTATGAAATTTTGCAAACTGGTTTCAACAGGGCCATATTGTTTGTCAAATAAGGTTAAAACTTTTTCCATTTCATCATATTTACAAATGTATAAATACACAATTGATCTGAGCAATAAGGTTTCTGGGATATAAAAATTATCATAATAGCTTGAATGTAATGACTGAAAATTACTTAATGCTGAACGGAATCTGGCTGCACGTAACATTGCCCAACTTCGTTCAAAGATAGAATCATGCCACAAAGTATGATCGCGTGGGATTTTTGCATAGGCATCAACAGATCCTTCCCAATCTTTTTTCTGGTACAGTGTGCGTGCCATTGCCATTTGTGCAGCGACTTTGTTGGTATCAGTGACGCTGGCAGCAGTTCTGTTGTTTAATAATTTTTGAAATGTCGAAAGTGCTAAATCAGCTTGATTGGCTTCCGCTTGAGACAGACCCATGTTGTATAAAGAATTTAAATAATACCGACTTTTACTGCCGACCTTTGAATACAATTGAACAGCTTCAGAATATAATCCGGATTTTTGCTTAATTTCACCCATGCGGTAATACAGCATATCGCGATTTTGCGTTGGCACACTGTTCACATCAATACGCTGAATTGCATAATTTAATAATGTTTCATCGCCTAATTTATCTGTTACGATCAGTAATTTTTCCAAAGACTGTCGTGTGTATTTTGCGTCGCTCGATTTGACGACATCGACAAATTGAAATGCGGCAACTTGATTCATGTTTAATTCCATCAATGCAATGCCTAACAAATATTTAATTTGTGGACGTTCCGCTGATAATTCAGACCTGCGACTTAATGCCAATAAATTATTCGCAGCCTGCACATACTGCCCACTTTTCATTTGTGTCAATGCAACTGCAATCTGACTTCGCATATTTGTATTTGTCGATTTTGTATAAACTTTTAAGCCTGGCTTTGTGACAGGCAATGTTTTTTTAACAGCGATTGTTTTTTGAGTAACTATTTTTTTTGTTGTTTGTGCTGCACTGACAACACTGACAGCTAATATTGAAATAATAATTAAATTTTTCATCGTAGACTTGCCTCCGGAAAGAAGAAACTAAACCCAGCCGATAAGATCAGATCATTATAAGCACCCTTGGCCGGCGCTGCTGTTCCTGTGCCGGAAATTGGAGTTGCTTGAAAAATATTTAAGCTGTAATCCCAACGAAATGCGATCGATTTCGTAATTGCAAAAATTTGTCCTGTTCCCAAATGTCCCGTGGGCACATTTCCTTCGGCAGAATTTGTATTTGACATTCCACCACCCAATGAAAAATACATATCAAACGGAACAATGCTTCCGTCTAAATGCGATAATTTTCCGTAAATCGGTGACCACATCAAATCCAGCCCATAAAACCCTTTGGTATAAATAAATTGTTCAGGTTTTAATCCATTATTTTCACGAATTTCTTTGGCCACTTCGCGCTCTGAACTGCTTAAGAACATTCCTGACAATTCTAATCCCAGCGTTTCTGTAAAATGATAAGCCAAATTTAATCTAGCACCATAATTTAAAAACCACGGCGTATTTGTTGTTGTTGCACCAGCTGCGTAAAACTGAAAACGTTCTGTTTTTGGTAAATATTTTTTCTGAATCACAGAAACTTCGCGAAACGGCGACAACCTGCTTAAATCTTTCAACTCTTTGACTTTGACGTCTTCTTTTTTCTGAACGACGACAGTTTCAGTTTCTTCGACTTCAACATCAGAAACCGTTGTTGTTGATGTGGACTCAGAAGGCACAGGAACTGCTTCTGGACTTGACCTGACTTCGACTGGTTTTTGTTGATACATGTTTTCCAGATTGATGACTTCAGCATCGTCTAATTGTTCTGAAATAGCCGCAGTTGCAGCCAATAACGAACTTAAAAACAATGTTGAAATGAATAAAATATTTTTTTTCATTTTATAAATTCCTTTAAAATAAATAATTTAAACCAATTTCCAGATTCGTCGTGTAAGTAATTCGTTCTTTGAAATCACTGAAACTTGGAATTGGATCATTATGGCTTGGTAGCGTAGTTCCACAAGTTTGATCTGATCCATCGCACAGTCCCGGCGATTTAAATGGAATCGGCGCTTGATTCACATACATTCTTAAATCTGTTTTTAATGATAAGCTTTTACCGAAATAAAATCGTTCGCCCAATCCCAATGCCAGTGCTGGATATGATTTATGTTGATATTTAATCATTCCTAAACCCGCAGATCCATAAATTGTCGTATTAATGACACCCGTTTTTGTGAATGACATTTTTCCATAATATGGTTTGTAATTGTAATCCAACATCATTGTATTCACTGGTTGCGGCGCACGTGCGAAATCCAAACCGAATTGGTCACGTAAGCCCTGTGCGTCTTTGGATAATCCAGAACTGTTTGAAATAAACATCAAACCCAACGAATGATATTCATTGAAATGATAATTTCCTGCAATTCCAAATTTTGTCGTATTCGCGATGGGCTCTGTCAATGCAAGCCCGCCGAATAATCCCACATCGATTCGACCTGTTGTTTGTACGTTCCTGTTTTTGACGCTGGATGCTTGGTCAAAAATTGGATACACGGTTTCTGTGGCTAATTCGTCTTTGGGAACTGCGACATCAGACTGTGCAGAAACAAAACTTGTACACAACGATGTCAGGACTAAAAATATTTTTTTCGCAGTTTTTATATTCATACTATTCCTTAGTTTTTCTTATTAGAAAAAAATCCATACTTTAAAATATAATCACAAATTTCACGGACAGCACCGTTCCCTGCCGGCCGGCGTGTGACATAATCAACTGATGTTATGACTTCATCCATTGCATCTGGCACAGTTGCAGAAAACTGAACAGCATTTAAAACAGGTAAATCAAAATGATCGTCACCCATGTACGCCATTTCATTCGGTAAAATTCCTGATTGTTTTTGTAAATCTAAAAATGGAGGAGTTTTATTCAAAGCACCTTCATATAAATATTGGATCCCTAACATTTTGACTCGGGCACGAACATCATCCGCAGTAGCACCTGTGATGACTGCGACTTGATAACCTGATTCAATCAATGCTTTGATTCCTACACCATCACGCACAGAATAAATACGTTTCCATTGGTTATTCGAATCCATCCACAAACGGCAATCGGTCATGATGCCATCGACATCAAGCACCAACATTTTTACAGAATTTAATTTTTGTATATCTAGACCGATACTTTTATCCACAATGCTATTGTTCAGAATAAAAATGCGGGCTGCAACCTACAGCACAATTTATGCTGTATTTACAAAGACTTAGGTCGTGGCGAATTTCGCAATCCAGACTTTAGTCGTAAAGGTTTTTAAAGCTCGGTAAAACTTGTGCTGGAGTCGATCAGAAATTCTGTTTGAGTTTCTAAGTTTGTAATTGTTTTCGGAAATCCCAAAGTATCTAATGCTTTTGCGCCAACAACGAGCTCGTAACCCACGCCCGATGATTTTTTTGAATACACAAGATTATCACGCAAATCATACAGATAATCAGGATCAGAATTTGCCAGTGGTGTAATAAAACTTAAATTAGAAAAAGTCGCACGTGCTTGGCTTAATGATTCATACCCATAGGATTTCGCACCCATGAAAACTGTTAAGCCATTTCCAACATCTGATAAATCGATTTGAATTAAACTGGTGGGATCAATTGCTAAAGCCGTTGCTCCCGTATTCCAAACACTAGTATATGCTTTAATTATATTTTCAGTTCTTTCGATACGAATTTTTGTATTTCGCCCGTTCCAACCTTGCTGATCGCCTGCACTGCCATTTGTATTAACTCCGCCTACAGATTTATTATCAAACGTTCGTTGGACTGTTCCGTTTATTTTATGTATCAAACCCCAACCTAAACTTGGCGCAGGAAATCCGCCTTGAGTTCGATATGCAGACAATGTGTGAACATTATTATTAGCCGGATCAACATACACAGCGATCGACAGACCAATTGCATCATCATCAGTACTGGTCGAAGACACAGTCGCCTCAGAAACATAAGTATCAAATTTTAACGAACTAAAAAATCCATTATAATAGCTTGTGTTTTGAATATTAAATAATCGATCTGGCGCAGTTAAATAAATCCACGATAATGAATTCATCGATTCCGTATTGCATGCACCTGCTGTATTTGGATCTGCGACGGGACTGACAGATGCCGCCCACATACCCGAACCATCCATACTGGTCTGGCAATAACTGGGTGTCGCAACAATGCTTGCAACTGTAGGATAATATGTAGTTCCTGAAAATCGTTTCCATTTTGAAATCACTTCGGCAAATTTTGGCGGCGCATTGCCAGCAATTCGATTTGCCAGTTGATCACGATCAATGACCGATGATCCGTAAGCCAATTGATACAAACTGGTGACTTCTGGCAACGACGGTGCGTTGCCCGAATTTTTACATGAAAAAATAAAAAATATTGGAACAAAAATTAAAAAATATTGTTTCATAATATACGCAGCTCCATCTGAACAACTGATCGACAGAATCTGGAAAAAAGTTAATGATTTTTTAAAAAAATCTCATTCTGAAACGCATCAAGCATACAAACTGATTTATCTGACTTTTGAAACCAATAAATCCTGGTACATTAACATACCAACAGGTTTTTTATTAAATTCAGAATTTTGATCCAATACGATCAGCATTTGAATCTGAAATTGTTCCATCAAAAATAATGCCTTTTCAGCCAATTCATTGGCATCAATCGTTTTGGGCGATAACGACATCATATCCTGCGCCGTAGCTGTGAATGGAGTTTGATTTTTTTCCAGAAACCTGCGGATATCACCGTCTGTAATAATTCCAATTAAATTTTTATCAACATCCAATACGCCGGCAGCACCACGAACACTTTGATGAGTCATTTTTGTTAAAATTTCTTTCATCGAAGTTGTTTTTTCAATGAATGGCAGTGCAGCACCTGTTTTCATTAAATCGCGAACCCGTAATAATTTGGCACCTAACGAGCCCGCCGGATGAAATTCAGCAAAATTTTCTGATTTGAAATTTTTTTGATCTAAAACTGCCATCGCTAATGCATCGCCCATCGCAAGCGTTACGGCCGATGATGACGTTGGCGCTAAATTCAACGGACAGGCTTCTTTTTCAACATGTATATTTAATACGACATTGGCGGCTTTGGCCAATGTTGAATTCATTTTACCGGTCAGAGCAATTAATTTGATTCCTCGTCTGGAAATAAAATTTAAAATCGAATTCAGTTCGATCGCTTCCCCGCCATAAGAAATCGCGATCACCAGATCATTTGATGTCAGCACACCTAAATCCCCGTGACTGCTTTCAGCAGGGTGCAGGTACAATGCAGGAGTTCCCGTGCTGGATAATGTACTGGAAATCTTTCTGGCGATTTGACCTGATTTACCAATTCCTGTGACGACAACTTTGCCTTTGCATTCCAGTATCGCAGTCACAGCATTATAAAACGAATCATCAATGCGATTTGATAATTCGGAGATACTGTCAGCTTCGATTTTGAAAACGTTTTTAGCTATTTCAAAAATTTTATTTTTCATTTTAAAGCCGCCTTGATAAATGCCGCAAATAAGGGATGCGGAGCTAATGGTTTAGATTTAAATTCAGGATGAAACTGAACTCCAATAAACCAAGGGTGTTTTTTATTTTCTAATATTTCAACCAAATTACGTTCTTGGTTTACGCCTGTTGCAATCAGGCCATTTTTTTCAAATAAATCTTTGAACTGATTATTAAATTCAAAACGATGCCGGTGACGTTCAGAAATTGTATTTTTTTTGTAAATTTTTAGCGCTAATGAACGCGGTTGCAATTGGCATTTAAATGCGCCTAAGCGCATTGTTCCGCCTTTGTCGACCAGTCCGCGTTGTTCGACCATTGAATCGATAACAATATTACCTGATTGTTTGCCCGATTTATTTTCTCCGACAAACTCACGCGATGTTGCGTCTTTGATGCCACAAACATTTCTGGCAAATTCAATCGCTGCTAACTGCATCCCAAAACATATCCCAAAAAATGGAACTTTGTTTTCTCTGGCAAATTGAATTGCTAAAATTTTGCCTTCGACACCACGGGTACCAAAACCACCAGGCACCAAAATTCCATCTACGTTTGATAATTCTTTTTTTAAATTTTTAATATTTAATTTTTCTGAATCGACATACTTTATTTCTACTTTGGATCGATTCGCCAATCCCCCGTGCACAAGTGATTCGTGCAATGATTTATACGATTCTTTAAGATCAACATACTTTCCGACAACTGCGATTTGAACTTTTTTTGTTGGATTTTTTTCAATTTGACAAATTTTTTGCCAACCGCTGACGATTTGACTGGATTTTTTTGTTGTTTTTTTAAAGCCCAATACTTCGCAAACCAAGGCATCTAAATTTTCTTTGTGTAAAGCCAATGGAACTTCGTAAATGCTGGATGAATCCTTAGCTGAAATAACATTCTGTTTTTGAATCGAACAAAACAATCCAATTTTTGATTTCAGTTGATCATCAATTGTTTTTTCGCTGCGACAAACCAGAAAATCTGGCTGCAAACCAATTTGACGAAGCTCTTTGACTGAATGCTGCGTGGGTTTACTTTTTAGTTCACCCGCCACTGAAATATATGGCACATACGTGACGTGGATTAAAGCCGTGTTTTGTGGGCCCAAATCTAAACGTAGTTGCCTGATAGCTTCAAAAAAAGGCTGTGCCTCGATATCACCAACAGTTCCTCCAATTTCAACAATTGCAATTTCACTGCCCTGAGCAGCAGCGAAGGCTCTGGATTTAATTTCATCTGTAATGTGCGGAATAACTTGGACAGTTCCACCCAAATAATCACCGCGACGTTCACGAGTAATGACAGAATCATATATTTGTCCGGCGCTGACGGAATTTGCTTTTTGCAAAGTGACTTTCACGAATCGTTCGTAATGCCCCAGATCCAAATCAGTTTCAGCGCCATCGTCAGTGACGTAAACTTCACCGTGCTGAAGTGGCGACATTGTGCCTGGATCGACATTTAAATACGGATCAAATTTCATCAAAGTCACTTTGAATCCGCGTGCTTCAAGCAAAGAGCCTAGGCTGGCCGCCGTCAGACCCTTCCCAATCGATGATACAACTCCGCCAGTGACAAAAATAAATTTTTGATTGCTTTTATTATTATTTTTTTTCATTTAAACCCTGCTGTTTTTTTTCAAATACGATTAAGTCCTCTGGCGTATCAATTCCCTGAATTGGTTGAGTCACAGAAATGACTTTAATTTTTGCGCCTAAATGCAATGCTCGCAGTTGCTCAAGGCTTTCTGATTTTTCAAGCTGACTTTGTGGTGATAAGCAAAATTTTTCTAAGAATTCAGTTTTGTATCCATACAGTCCAATATGTTTTTGGACGACATGGTCAAACAATCCTTCGGAAAATTTTTCACGCGAAAAGGGAATTCCCCATCGACTAAAATAAATAGCTTCTGATTTTTGATTGAGCAAAACCTTGACGGCATTTAAATTATCAATATCATTCAATTTCAGTGGGTGTGACATTGTTGCCATATCCAAAGAGGGCTCATTTATAAATGCTTCCACCAGCGGATCAATAAAATTTTTATTTATCAACGGCTCATCACCCTGCACGTTGATCACTACATCAAAAAATTTGTTTTCTTTTTTTAATATTTGTAACGCTTCAAAAACACGATCCGATCCCGTTTGACATTCTGATGACGTCATCAAAGCACGAACACCGCACTGTTCCGACAACCGAGCGATTTCAACATGATCAGTTGCTACAAATATTTCACTTACAAGACTGCTCGTTTTTGAACCTTCGATCGCCCACTGTAACATGGGCTTTCCGCATAATTGAACCAAAGGTTTCCCTGGGAACCTGGTCGATGCAAACCTGGCAGGAATAATTACTGCTATTTTTATTTTTTTTTGTTCGCTACTCATTGATCCACTTTTGATAAATAAATTTTTCAAGTTCTGCGTGGCCTACGTTTTTTGTGCTTGAAACGACAAAAATATTACTCAGTCTTGAATCGTTAATTTGTTTTTCAACCGCTTTTTTTAATTCAGCTTTTGTGAGCTTGTCAGATTTTGTTAATGCCAATGCGACGGGACGGCCAAATTTTTCAACGAATCGACACAACAGCATTTCATCGCGACTCCATTTGCGGCGCACGTCCATCACCAAAACTAGTCCGACTAATTTTTCTTGGCTAGCTAAATATAATTCGATCATCGGCTGCCATTCAGAAACTTCGTCACCACTTCGGGACGCATAACCGTATCCTGGCATATCCACCAAAACATAACTGTCATTGAAATTAAAAAAATTGAGCAATCTGGTTTTGCCGGCATTCTGACTGACTTTGGCAATTTTATTATTTGCTATTGCATTTAATAATGATGATTTGCCGGCATTCGATCTGCCCATGAAGGCCACTTCTTTGAAATCGTGTTTCGGATAATCATCCGGCATGACTGCACTTTTTATATATGTTATTTTTGCCATAGTTGAGCCACACATCCTGATCATATTGTTTTCTAGATCATAGTAGCTCCCTTAAAAATTCTCAATTCTTAGATTTTATTTCGACATTTTCTTAAAAAACAGAACTCTGTGCCGCCTATGGCCATTTAATTCAATCTCAGGAGGCCGCTGATTTGAATATATAGGTTTTGTCCGATGAATACAGGAGGGACATTATGAAATACCAATTAGAATTGCTTGATGGATCAGCGAACAAATGGACTGTCACAGATTTTTTAACCCTTGGCACCGATTCAAGCTGCCAATTGCAAATTATTATGGCTGAAGTTGAACCCCGCCACTGTCGTGTCGAAGTTAAAAATGACGTCCTTATCATCAAAGACCAAAGGTCCAAAGGCGGAACTTATGTCAATGGTGCAAAAATTTTTGAAGCTGCTCTTCAGGATGGGGATTTAGTTTCGATCGGAGCTGCAGATTTTGTTGTTCATGATTTAGAAAAAATAATCACAGAATTTCCGATGAGCAGTCGCGCTGAATATTGGAATGAAAGTTTAAAATCGCTCAGCCAAGTCTCCGTTTCAGATTACTCAGTTTTATTATTAGGCCCATCTGGTACAGGCAAAGATGTCATTGCTAAAAATATTCACGAAACGTCGCATCGTGCAAAAAATAATTTTTTAAGCGTGAATTGTTCGGCATTAACAGAAACCTTGGTCGAAAGTGAACTGTTCGGACACGTCAAAGGCAGTTTTACCGGAGCCATTTCTGATCGCAAAGGTGCATTTGAATCCGCGCGCGGCGGAACTTTGTTTCTGGATGAAATCGGTGATTTGCCGTATTCATTACAAGCTAAAATTTTACGTGCTTTGGAAAATGAAGAAATCAGACCCGTCGGTTCAGATAAAATAATAAAAACTGACGTTCGAGTGATTGCAGCAACACATCAAAATTTATTAAATAAAATTCGCGAAGGCAGTTTCAGATCAGATTTATTTTATCGCTTGAATATTATTACAATCGATGTGCCTTCCCTCAAAGAACGCATGGAAGACTTCGAAGACCTTTTATACTGTTTTGCCAGGAAAATGAAAGTCCGCTTTTCATTTTTAGCAATTCGTGAATTAAAAAAATATGATTGGCCCGGAAATATTCGTGAATTGCGAAACTTGGTCGCAAGAGCATCAACATTGTTTCCAAAATGTTACGTCACCGAAACACATATTAATCAATTGCTTAACCGGCGTGAACAAGCCACACACACGGGCCATGGAATCAGTTATATTCCGCAAAATGTTCAAACTGTCGGGCAAGCCTCGGTCATGAAGGAAATTGAAAAACAAATGATTTTGAAACGTTTGGCCGCTAACCAAGGCAGCCAAAAATTAACAGCTAGTGATTTGGGAATACCGAAATCAACATTGCATGATAAAATTAAAAATTACAGTATCAACGTTCAACAGTTTCGTTGATTTTAAAATTTAGTTTTTTAATTTAGTTTTTTAAGATAAATGATTTATACAAGACTTTGCGAATCTGACCCTGCGTCAGATTCGCGTTTATAACATTTAAAATGTTTTCAGACAAAATTTGTTTGCCTTCGCTTTTCAACAGCGTGTCGTAATTTGATTCTTCAGCAACTCTTAAAATCAAATCTTTGAATTCAGCTTCGCGGTCTTTGATTTCAATGATGACTTCGCTGGTCATTCCTTCAATATTTAATTCAAACGCCAACATCGGGTTTGCTCCAGATGTTTCAGATGATTTAATATTTGCGACCATTTTTTTTATTGCCACTATATTTTTTAACAATCTTGAATTGTCAAAAAACATTTCTGATTCAGTGACTGGATTGTACGAATGAATTTCTGCGGGCAGTTCGGCATATGAAGTCAAAAATAATGAATCTGGCTTATTCCACGTATTCATTTTTACAACAAAAACGACGGCAGCAGTGATAATAATAATTAATCCCCAAAACGGAATCAAGACAGACGCATTATTTTTCAAATCAAATAAAGATTTAATCGTTGATACAAAAGATTTTTTTTCAGGGCCTACATTATTTAAAACTTGATCCATTAAGGATAAATCAGCCATCGCATTATCGATTTTAATTTGACCTAATTGTTCAATAAAATCCGGATCTTCTTCAGATAATAATGAATCAACTTCTGAAATAACGTCATCAACGTTGGACTGGTCTTTGGACATAACCCTAATTTATTTGAGATTGAACAAAAAATCAATCTCTAGAAAGACTCAGACCTTCGTCTGTTGAAAATTGCGGTGATTATCTTATCATAGAAGTATGAAAAAAAAATTACTACCGATGTTGTTTTTGTTCGCTTGCCAACACGATATTAAAACAGCTGATCGCGAAGAATTTAAAAAAAATGATGATAAAATGACAACTGAACGAATTTCAGTTTCAAATACATTACCAAAAACAACCGAAGCCACTGACAAAGACCTTGAAAAATACGCTTATGAATTGGGTTTTGATCCAAAAACTGGATTAACAACTGACGAAAGAAAATCTGTTGGTGAACGACGTCGTGTTCGCGAATTGGAACGAAAATTAGATTCCGAAAAAGACCGCAGACATTATTCCAAAGTATTACCCCTTTTACAAACCGATGCAGAAAAAATTGAATATTTATCCATTGAGTCTATCGAAGGCCGCCAAGCCTGGGTGAATCGTAATAAAATTTGGTCACGTGTAAAATCAAACAAAGATTTCCAGGAACTGGTCGGATCGCAAGATATCGCTGTTGGCATGACGGCAGATCTGGTTAAAAAATCATGGGGTGACCCCGAATCTGTTGATCATAGTGGAAATGAAATTTACAAAAATGAACGCTGGAAATACACACGCGAAGTCCCATCACCCAGTGGCTATAAACGCGAACGCAGATTCGTTTATTTCGAAGGCGGTCGCGTTGTCGGCTGGGAAACTGAATAAATTCTAATGCGCCTGTCCCCAATTAACACCGACGGCATAATTCACTTTCAACGGCACTTTTAATTTTGCGACATTTTCCATTTTGAATTTGATCACAGAAATATTTTCTTCGATTTCTGAATCTGTGCCTTCGAAAATTAATTCATCATGCACTTGTAAAATCATTTTCAGACCTGAATTTTGTAATACTCGCGACAAATCAATCATTGCCATTTTAACCAGGTCACTGGCGGTTCCCTGAATGGGCGCATTGATGGCAGCGCGTTCGCCGAATTTTTTAATCATCATGTTGGATGAATCTAATTCTGCGATGTAACGTCTGCGTCCAAATAATGTTTCGACATATTTTTTCTGGTGCGCGCTTTCAATAGTTGAATCGATGTATTCTTTGATACCGTGGAATTTTTTAAAATATTTTTCAATGATGTCTTTGGATTCTGTTCTGGAAATTCCAAGCGTTTCAGCCAATCCAAATACGCCTTGGCCGTAGGCGATTCCAAAATTGACGGCTTTAGCGATGCGGCGCTGTTCAGGGGTAACTGAATTTACGTTGATTGCAAAAACTTCGGCGGCTGTGGCCGCATGAATATCCAAGTCCGCTTCAAAGGCTGTAATGAGTCCTGGATCATTTGAAATATGCGCCAATACACGCAGTTCGATTTGTGAATAATCCAACGATAATAATTTTTTATTTTCATCACTGATAAATGAATCGCGAACACGTTTTCCGATTTTTGTTTTGATTGGAATGTTTTGAATATTTGGATTTGTACTGGAAAATCTGCCTGTGACAGTTAAGGCCTGATTAAAACACGTATGCACGCGGCTGTTGGCATCAGCTAAGGCCGGTAACGCATCAACATAGGTTGATTTTAATTTCGAAAATTCGCGAAATTCAATCATTTTACTTGCAATGGGATGTTTTAATTGTTCCAACACATCATTGTCAGTTGAATAACTGGTTTTTGTTTTTTTAATGACTTCAAGGCCTAATTTTTCAAATAAAATGACGCCCAACTGTTTAGGCGATGCCACATTAAATTTTTCACCAGCAAGTTCGTGAATTTCAGCTTCTAAACGTTTGATATCAGCACCCAATTCATCGGAAAATATTTTTAATTCCGGAACATTTATTTTTATTCCGGCTTGCTCCATCTGATACAGAATCGAAATAATGGGGCGTTCTAATTTTTCATAAATTGATTTAACATTTTTATTTTCAATTTCAGATTTCACATGTTGATTCAACT
The DNA here is from genome assembly GCA_031428135.1 of Pseudobdellovibrionaceae bacterium. Taxonomy (GTDB): domain Bacteria; phylum Bdellovibrionota; class Bdellovibrionia; order Bdellovibrionales; family Bdellovibrionaceae; genus Pseudobdellovibrio. The sequence goes on from JANPOT010000004.1 coordinate 73,576, forward strand.
GCAACATCGTTTGATAAATGATTAAAATTTCAGCGTCGTCTGGTAATTCGTTTTGCAAAAAAACTTTTGATAATTTTTGTAAATCCGACGAATCCGCAGCTCGTAATGTGTAAGCGCCCAACATTAAATCCCAATCAATTTTTGAAGTTTGCACATCTGATTGTGATAATTTTAATTGCGTCCAAACATTTTTCAAATCAAAACCTGACCATGTTAAATTTGAAAAATTTAATTTTACATCGGCCACAGCTGAATGGAATAATTCGGTACCGAATCCAATTGCTAAATCTGTGTTGTGCATAAATATAAATGATGGCTCAGAATTTATTTTATTTTGTACGAGTTCAGCATCCCATTGTTTTATTTCGATATTGAATTCTGATTTTGCGACAATTGAAACGGCCTCTTTCACAGGAGCCGAATCATCATACGATGGGGATGTTAATTTTGAATCGCTGAGCAAAGTTTTTTCAAAAGTTTTAAAATTTAGTTCTTGTAAAAATTCACGCAGGGGTTCAACGTTCAGCGGTTTTCGTTTGTAATCTTCAATGGATCTGTCGGTTTTTACATCGCGAACAATGGTCACAAGCGTTTTTGATAAAATCGCATTTGATTTTGCATTCATTAATTTTTCTTTGATGCCTGCGCTTTGAACCTGATCAATATTTTCATAAATTTTTTCTAATGTTCCGAATTCTTCAATCAATTTAATTGCGCCCTTGGGGCCAATACCCGCCACCCCGGGGATATTATCTGAAGTGTCGCCAGTGATTGCCAGAAAATCAATGAACTGCGCAGGAGTAACTCCATGTTTTTCTTTGACCAAGGCTTCGGTGTAAACGACTTCCTTCATCGTATCGTATAAGAAAGTTTTATCATTGATCAGTTGGCAAAAATCTTTGTCTCCGCTGACAATGTATGTTTCAAAATTTTCATTCATAGCCTGGGTTGCAATTGTTCCGATTAAGTCATCGGCTTCAAAACTGGCGACTTCGATATCAGCGATTCCAAAAAGCCCTGCAACTTGTTTTAAATACGGCATCTGAACCTGCATATCATCAGGCATTGTTGATCTATTGGCTTTGTAATTGGGGTCTAAATCTTTGCGAAATGAAGGTTCTTTACGGTCATAACAGAAAACTATATATTCTGGATTTTTTTCTTTGAGTAATTTTGCGATCATCGAAATAAAACCGTACACGGCATTAACCGGAACACCCTTTGTTGAGCTGAGTGGACGAATCGCATAGAAAGCACGAAAGAACATAGAACTGACATCAACCAAATAAATTTTTTTCATCTGGTGAACGTAGGCAATTTTTTAGATATTGTCAGCAGTCACTGAATATTTATCGACTTGTTCCATTGAATTTGATTCGATCCAGCTTTCACAAAGTGCATTGAGCTTAAGCTCTTTTGATGATTCTGCGATCTGGCTGTTCAAAATTTGCGGATCGATCAGACCCATGGCCAAACGTTTTTTCAGCTCTGTGCGAGTCAGACCCAAATGAAAGTGTAAATTTTTAAATTGAGAATTTGATTGGTTTTTTTCTGTGTTCATAGATCAGCATTAGAGCTTTTACTCTATGTTATTGCAACCTAAAAATAAAATATATTGCTTAAATACTGCGCGTTATTGATATTATTCAGGAAAAACGAAAACCAGATCGTTTTCGCTGACTAAATCCATTTTATCACGTGCTTGATGTTCAATAAACGTAGCGTCTTTGGCTTGGATCATTTGCTGGTCATAAGATTTAATCGTGATTTGCGCCTGGCTGATCTGTTCTTTAATGACTGTTCGGTCGCGATAAAGTCCCCAGACTTTCCAAACTGTACCGTTTAAAAATAATGAAATTGTTAATACTAATAAACATGCGACCAAGACTTTTTGGGGCTGGTTTAACCAATTTTGAAGTCTGAATGCGTATCTTTGAATTTCGACCATGATTTATTTAAACATCTAAACATGACTATGACAAGTTCAGCTCGACGAAAGTATTTACATTTAACTGCGGACGAAAGTCAAAACCAAGCTGATCAAAATCCAAAAGCTGATTTCGATAACCATCAATTTTTTGAAACTGTAAAATTTATTCAATCTGTACAAAATGATGAAAGCTAACAATGGAAACCACAAACTCGGCAGCGTGGCAATGTCTTGATTAAATATTTTTAAAAAAATAATATACCAACCTGTTATTGATTTAAAAATAAAATTCAGCGCAAAAAAAGATATCCATTTTGCAAAAGAATATGTTTCAAATTTTTCTGAAAATGCGCAATATACAAATTGTTCGCTGATGATGCCCGATTTATTTTCGGTACGCAGAATAAATAAATCTTTTTTAATCAGCGGGACCAAAAAACAAATTTTGAAGGGCTTAAATTCTAAGTTTTTCTGTTTATACACATCAAAAAAATGGACGTCGCTATGGTCCGACCACTGCGAATAACGACCAATCGTTGTTTTTGATACTGTGACATATTCATTGTTATCATTTAAAAAAATTTCATTATGTCTCATATTCATACGTCGTATTCAACTATAACCCAGATTCACTTTGAAATTAGAAAAAATTCAGCTGGACGACAAATTAACTACAGATCCTCGACAAAAATCCCGACTTAAGAAGTAACGTAGATCAAAAAGGGAAAAATTCATGAATCGACAAAAAAAAATTAGCCTGATTATATCATCATGTATTTCTGCAGTATTTATAGCTTCTGTGTTTCAGAACTGCGCAAAGGTCAATTACAAAGCCAATTTAAGCGCCAACACAACAAAAACTGTTACCACAGGCAATGTCGTTACAAAAGTATCTGTGATTAATCCTGCATTTAATCCGCAAAGTGCCGACATGAAAGTTTTATTTGTCGTCGATGATTCGTACACGATGAGTCAATCACAATCACGATTATCAGGAGCCATCGATTCATTATTAAATCCATTAATAGGTCGAAACGTTGAATTTAAAATTGTGTCGACTTCGGGAATTCCCGACAATCAAATTGATTATGACATCAGCTCAATCAACGCTTCACCGAGCACAATTCAAAATACAATTACCAACAGCTTGAATAACCGACACGGTGTCTTGAGATCGTTACAAAATTATAATGCGACACAGTTTGCAACTTTAAAAAATCAAATTAAATCTTCGATTTTATCTGTCGGCGCGAATGGTTCAAATACCGAAGAAGGTTTTTGTGCCGCCGCCAGACAACTTTTTGATAATTCAGAAAATCGTTTTTTCCAAGCCGGCGATAAAGTCGCAATACTATTTTTAACTGACGAAGATGACGCAAGTACATATTCAACATGTTTATCTGCGTATCAACAAAACAGCAGTCAAAGCCAAGTTGTATATTACAATTACATGCAAAAACGCGCACGTATTCAGTTGGAATATCAAGTTGATAGAGACGGAATTATTTCATGGTACCCGGTGACTTGGGGTATTTCTTTGGCTTCACCAAATAATTTTATCAATTCTGGAAATTGCTCTGCCGGCGATATGGCTTCGGTATTAAATCAAATTTCAAACATGGGCTATGTCGTACAAAACGTAGGTTCATGTGTTTATGAAACTGCGCAATCAAATTATTACGGAGCGGATCTGGGTGACGATGGGTCAGTGCCTTCAAAAAATTTATGCACATCGACAGTGGTTTCCGAAGGACAAACTTTTTCAAACTTGTATTCATATCTCGCCGCAGCCAATCATTCAGCGGTAGCAGGAACTTGTATTAAGCAAACTGTTGCTTCGAATTCAGTAACAGCATCATCAAGTTTTATTTCAGTCATAGAATCAGACCCGGTTGCAAATAACGCTCAAGATCTGCGCTCAGCATTAATAAATAAATCAAATGAACTTTTTGGAACTGGTTTTATATTCGCTAGCATTATTCGCAGAAATGGCGAAACATGTGCTTTACAATCAGGACAGTCTTATGGAACAAAATACGAACAACTGACAGCAAATTTACCATCAAATTCCGTTATCGAATCGATGTGCGCAGCCAGTTTTTCAAATATTTTAACAAACGTTTCAACATTTATTAAAAACGTCGCCAACCTCAGCTATGCTGTTCCAAATATGGCTTTTGATGAAAGTATTTTCTCGGTTGCAGTACGCAGAAATAATATTTTATCAGTGCTGACATCGAATCAGTTTGAAGCCGTCGGCACAACCGTCACATTAACGAATTACAGTTTATTTCAGGGTGATGTCATTGAAGTGACTTACGGTAAGTAAGTCACTTTTTCGATTTGTTATTACTTTTAATAAAAAATGATTATCTGTAAATTTTAAATTCAACTCGGCGATTGTTTTGTCGGCCGTCGTCTGTTTCATTTGTATCAGCTGGAACAGTTTCGCCTTTACCAACAGATGTGAATTTTGAACCTTCGACGCCATATTTTTCAATCAACCATTTTTTGACCTGCACAGCACGACGCTGTGATAAATTCATATTGTATGAATCACTGCCTTTACTGTCCGTGTGACCTTCGATGATCACTTTTTTATAGGGTTTAATTTTTAAATATCTGTCGATTTTATCCAGTTCTGGCTGAGCACCTGATCTGATATTATCTTTGTCGAAATCAAATAAAACTTCGGCACTGAGCCTGAATAATTCGTAACCATCTTTTTGAACAACTTGAGATTTTGATTTATTCCAACGCGCTATCGTTGGGTTTCCAAATGACTGCCAAACCCCACCGTTATTTTTCGCAACAGTACACATTGTAATTCCACCATCTGGAATATCTTTGATTGTTGTCACAACCGGTTGTGTCCCAGAAATTTCATCCGAATATCCTGACGGATCTGTACAATCCATCACAGGTGCTGATCCGATTTTCCAACGGTAAGCTTGGTAATCCATTGGTGTTACAGCAGATATCGGCATATCTAATTCAGTAAGTTCCGAATCACCTTCTGGATGATTTCCAATAATTGCAATCGGTGTTGCAACTGATTGAATCATCGCAGGCTGACCGCGCGCTTTAATCCAATTATAAATTGTAGGTTTTGCCAGCGGTTGCCAAATGCCATCCGTGTTTTTAGCTAAAGCACACAATGTAATTCCGCCATCTGGAATATCTGTTATATCTGTATCAATTGACATTTGACCTGGTATTTCCGCAGAGTATCCAGACTCTTCTGAACAATTTATCAAAGGCGTTGAACCAATTTTATACCTGTAGGCTTCAATATTATTTGCTGACACTGGCATTGATAATGACGTCGTTGCATTAGTCCCAATCGGTGTATTATCAACGATTGCAACTGGGTATCCCGATTTACGCGCAGGTTTTGAATCGCACACCGGACCAAAGTTCATATTCAAACCAATGTACGCACGAACATCAGGGCTTGATTGCGCATTGGCTAATTTCGTACCTAAACCACCATGAATATTTAATTTTTTATTCCAATCATGACGAAGACCTAAATTAATTTCTAAAGCTTGTTGAGCTGTTCGCGCGGAATCGCTTTCATCTAATTTTCCAGAATGACTTCCGATCAGTTCTGCTAAGAAATCAGAATTCCAAGATTCAATTCCTGTCGCCATCGCAAGTGACGCAATCCAACTGCTTTTAAATGGAACGAAGGGTGGCTGAATTCCTGAACTTAAATCTGCACTTGTAATTTGTGCTCCCGGATTACGAAAACGGTAACCTAAATTCCAGGCTAATTTTGTTCCGCCGTCAGTTGTCGTATCACCGGCCAATTCTAAATTAACGGTTGGCCCGGGCTTCATTCCTGCGAACGGATTATTTTCAATTGTATTAAAATTTGCTGATAACACAGCAGCAATACCACCGTCATCATCACCGTAAAAACGAAATTTTGTCGCCGGACGAACTTCAGTTAATCCGAATTTATCAAAATAACTGACGCCATAGGGGTCATCATTTTTTGCAGAAACAACAAACGGAAACGAAACACCAAAATCCCAATTTTTTGTTAATCCAAATCCCACATTTAAATCTGCGCCGATCAAATAATCATTCGCACGTTGCCCTTTTAAATCTTGATTACCTGATGTTGAATAATAGGTATCTGAATATGTTAGGGTATTTTTCGCATAATTAAAAAATAAACCAACGTTACATAAACACGGCTTCAATGTTTCAGATGAATGCACCGTTGTGAAATCCAAACCCGAATACGTCGGATTAAAATTTTGGTATTCGGTCCCGATCACATTGGCTTGCGCTTGTGTTACGAATAATCCCATCAGTGTTGCCAGAACTACGGTGGTGGTTTTTTTCATATTGTGTTCCTTAACTTTTATAATTTAACTTTAAAATATTATTTATTTGAATTTGCCGGTTGAGGTTGTGTTCGCGAACCGCTTGATCCCGACGATGAATTCGAATTTAATGTTGCCATTAATTTTCGACCGAAATCAGCTCTCCAATACGGCTGATTATTCGCCGAATAAGTTGTATCGAATTTCGAATCCCAATCAACAGATGTTATTTTTCCAGATTTGTCTTTGAATTCAATTTTTCCGTATCCAACATCCGCATCCACATCGGCCTCTAACCGTACTGGGCAATTTGTTTCAGTGGCCTGAGCAGGATTACGTGCAACAGCAGCTTGATGTTTGCCTTCTTGGACAACCAGTGCAGACGAAAAATCAAATTCTGAACACGATAAATACATGGCTGCAGTTTCATACATCGATTGAGCATTCGATTTGTTCATATGAAAACCACTTAAACACATTTGCATTTTACTTTTCAATGCATTGTATTTGGCTTGATCAGGCACGCAGTTTTTATTTTCATCATTAATTTTATCAATAGGTTTTTTTGTTACGATTTCTTTTTGAATTTCTTTTTCAGCCGCAATGTCTGTTGGAGTTGGTATAACTGGTGGGCTTGCAACCAATCCACGGCGACCACAACCGACTGTTGCACATGCTTCGACAAAATCCTGGCCTTCAAATTGATCGGAAGCTGTTTCTGCGCATCTACCAGTCATTCCAGAATTACTAATTGTACATTTCTGTACTTTTTCACTTTCCTGAAACTGATTTCCCCGATTATAAATTTTTGCACCTGGCTGCAAAGTGAATCCAATATTTTTACAACTTAAACCTGGGAATTTTTTCTTACAATTTTCAACTGTTTTTCCGTAACCACTGATCAAATCAAAATAATCAAGCCCATCAATGCCATCATTTGAAACTTTTTTTCCGTCAATGACTAAGTGACTGGGATAGCCGCGACTAATTTGATTATTTCCTGTGGGATCCCACCGTGCAGGTATATGCATTTCTGGCAATGCAGTTTGTCCTTTGACCGGCTGACCTTTGCCGTTGAAACACTCTAATTTTAGCCAAGATAAATTAGCATTATTTTTATTGTCCGAAGACGCTGATCGCTGAGTTCTACAAAATCCACCTTCGTATTTGGCTGCTGCAAATATCGAATAAGAAAATAAACTCAGGCTCAAAATTAAAAATATATTTTTCATCATTTTATATCTCCATAAATTTCTGATTATTACTCAGTACCGCTATCGCCACCAGTACCACCACCGTCGGAACCGCCGGCTCCGCCGCCATCGCCACCGCCGCCAGTATCTTCAACAACAGGTGTCGGTGGTGGTGTGTAAACACACGCTGATCCATTCCATACAAATCCAGCATTACATGATTGACGGTTACATGAACCGTAACCTGTTCCGATCGCATTACATTGGCGTGATCCGGTTCCGTTAGGGAATGCGCAGCTCACTGTTGACAGCGGTGAACACATTTGCCAATTGCATGATCCATTCACATTCGTGTATCCAGTATTGCAATACGCCAGACCGCATGATCCCCATGCAGTCCCCGTTGAATTACATGTTCTGATTCCTGTTCCGTTGGCGACATAACAATTATTATCTGATGAATTCGGGACGCAAGCTTGTGGGTAACAAGCTCCGTTTGAAAAATTAAATCCGGCTTGGCAACTTGTGATATTGCAACTGCCGTAGGCTGTGCCGACTGAATTACAAGTTTTTATTCCTGATCCGTTATTTGCGCTGCACGATGCGTTTGAATTTGGTGTACAAAAATTTGCGACGCATTGACCGTTTTGTAAATTATAACCCGTTCCACATGACGTAATTTGACAAGCTCCGAAACTGGTTCCGTACATATTACATGTTTGAGTTCCGAAAGCATATGAACCAACTTGGCAATTTTGTGTTGCGTTTGGTGTACAAGATTGCGGAATACATTGTCCGTTTTGCAATAAATAACCACGAGCACATGCGGTGATCTGGCATGTTCCATAATTTAATCCAGCTGAATCACACCATTGAGTTCCTGTTCCATTACCGAACGCGCAGCTGCGCGGAGCTCCTGGATTGCAATTTCTGGCAATACAGACTCCATTTTGTAAAATATAACCTGTGTTACATGTTGTCACTGCACACGTTCCATAACCAGTGCCCGCAGAATTACATGTCATAGCACCTGTTCCATTTTGTGCGCTACATGCCGCTACAGAATTTGGCGAACAACTTTGTGCAGTACATTGACCATTACTGAAAATAAATCCAGATGCACAACCAAATAATGTACATGAATTCCATCCAGTTCCAGATGAATTACATGATTGCGTTCCCGTGCCATTACCGATTTGACACTGATTAATATTTCCAATTTGACAAACATTCATAATACAAACGCCATTTTGCATATTGTATCCAGCATTACACTGAGTCAGTTGACATGAACCAAATGCCGTTCCACTTGTATTACAAGTTTTGATTCCAATGCCGGATAATGTCGAACATCCAGCTGTTGAATTTGGCTGACATGTCAGTGGCAAACAACTTCCGTTACTTAAATAAAACCCGGATTGACATGAATTGATTGTACATGATCCGTAAGCAGAGCCTGCAGAATTACAAACCATTGTTCCTGAACCTAATCCCGAAGTACAGTTGGCAACAGAATTCAGTGAACAATTTTGCGCAATACACATTCCGTTGTTAAAAATAAATCCATTATTACATGAATTAATTTGGCAGCTGCCAAATCCTGTACCCTGTGAATTACATGTTTGGAATCCTGATCCATTGTTTGATGAACATGTTGTTTGTGAATTCGGCGCACAAGCTTGGGCGACGCAGTTTCCGTTGACTAAATTGTATCCGCTGCCACATGAAAATAGTTGGCATGAACCATAGGCTGAGCCCAATGCATTACATGTTTGTAATCCAGCACCAATTTGGTTTGGACCTTGGCATTGCACAGTCGAATTTGGTGCGCATGTTTGAACAACGCACGATCCGTTCACCAATTGATAACCTGCTGAACATTGAAATAACTGACATGATCCAAAAGCAGAACCCTGTGCATTACATGTCATTAAACCTGAACCGTTACCCGCAGAACAACTGGCTTGCGTATTCGGAGAACACGCCTGAGCAGTACATTGACCATTTGAATATATATATCCGTAATTACAAGAATTTAACTGACATGCTCCGTAACCCGTACCCAGTGCATTGCACATCTGTGTACCGATACCATTATTTGAAGAACAATTATTGATTGAACCTGGTTGGCAGAAATTTGCCACACACATTCCACCATTTAAATTGTAACCAGCAGCACATGAATTTAAAACACACGATCCCCACACAGCTTGCGAAGTACATGTATTTATTCCGGTTCCATTTTGATATGTACATGCCGTTGTTGAATTTGGAACACAGGCTCCAGGAATACAAGAACCTGAAACTAAAACGTTTCCTGGGTTACAACTATTGACTTGGCAAATACCCCAATAATTTCCGCTGCCATTGCTGATACATGATTGTGTTCCAACACCATTTATAACTGTACAACCTTGTGAAGTTCCTACTGAACATGTCATCGGCGTACAAAAACCTGCATTCAATTGATATCCACTTTGACATGAATTTAGCTGACAAGATCCAAAACCAGATCCGTTGGCATTACACGTTTGAATGCCCGTACCGTAACCGCCACTACAAGCAACCGTTGTTCCGGCAGCGCAAGTTGCATTCGGTACACATGAATTTCCGGAAACAGTAAAGCCAGGATCACAGCTGATCACATGACATGATTCAGGTTGTCCACTGGAATTACATAGCTGTGAGCCCGCACCGTTTGCGATGAGACAAGATACGGCTTGGGTTTGCGAACAAACACCTAAGACACCGTTAGTACCGCCAGTATTTGGGCGGGCTTGAAATGATACGCGGGAACAATTTGTGTAAGCTCCGCCAATAACTAACGAAGCAAAGAAAACCGAAATGATAATTTTTAACATATGATCACGTCCTTGTGATTATTGATTCTTTAACAATCTGTATATTAACAGATTAAAAATCAAAAACTCTACTGGACGAAAGTAAACAGTGAACTAGATCTAGACTTTGGTTATAAATTAAAAATATTTATTTAAATTATCTGAACCCAGCTTTGTCCCAGTAAATTCCCATACCGCCCAAATCTTCTTCGATTCTTAAGAGCTGATTGTATTTCGCAGTTCGTTCACCGCGACACAGACTGCCGGTTTTAATTTGATGACAACCTAAGGCTACAGCTAAATCTGCGATAATGACGTCTTCGGTTTCACCGGATCTGTGCGACATGATGGTTTTCATTTTATTTCTTTGCGCCAAATTCACCGCATCAAAAGTTTCAGTTAATGTACCGATTTGATTTACTTTGACTAACAATGCATTGGCTGCTTTTTTTTCAAGGCCCATTTTAATGCGCTTAGGATTAGTTACGAATAAATCGTCACCTACCAATTGCATATTTTGTCCCATGTTGGCCGTTGCAGATATCCATGATTCCCAATCGTCTTCTGAAAAACCGTCTTCGATACTGACCATCGGAAATTTTTCTGACCATTTTTTATAAACAGATTGCAATTCTTGGCCCGTGATTTTATTTTTTTCCCAAGTGTATTTGCCGTCTTTGTAAAGTTCAGTGGCCGCGACGTCTAAGGCTAAAAAAACATTTTGTCCTGCTTCGTATCCAGCTTTGTGAATGGCAATCATTAATAATTCAAGTGCTTCTTCATTCGATTTCAGAATCGGAGCAAAACCACCTTCGTCGCCGACAGCTGTTGATAATCCTTTTTCATTTAATATTTTTTTCAATGTATGAAAAATTTCAGATCCTGCACGTAAACTTTCAGCAAATGAATTATTCACCGTTGGCACAATCATAAATTCTTGGATATCCAGACCGTTATTTGCATGCGCTCCGCCGTTTAAAACATTCATTAATGGCACTGGCAATCTGCACGCCTGTGATCCGCCAACATATCTGTACAGCGGCAATTTTGCGTCTTTGGCAGCTGCTTGCGCACACGCCAGCGACACACCCAGAATTGCGTTCGCACCTAAATTTGATTTATTTTCTGTACCGTCAATATCACGCAATACTTTGTCGATATAAACTTGTTCAAAAACATTTAGACCTACAATTTCAGGAGCAATTTTTTCACGAACATGATCAACGGCTTTGTAGACACCTTTGCCTAAAAATCTTTTCATATCACCGTCACGCAATTCACAGGCTTCGTGTGCGCCCGTACTGGCACCCGACGGCACTGCTGCGCGGCCCATATTGCCATCGGCTGTTGTCACTTCGACTTCGACTGTGGGATTTCCGCGGCTGTCTAATATTTCACGTGATATAATGCTGATAATTTCTGACATAAAATTTATTCCTTTCGGTTCAAGGTTTTAAGCGTAGCTAAACTTTCTAAAATAATTTGCGGATATTGATTTTTTACAATCTCCCAATCGACTCGGCGAAAAGCTTCTTTGATCCCGGGTGTTTGTTTTTGTCCGGCGGTTAATAACGTCACCAATTGATGAGCTCGCACCATATAATCGTGCAGCCTTGAAAGATTTTGTGCGACTTGATGCACAGGCTGTTTCATAAATTCAAAATCAGAAAAGTTGCCTTGCGTAATAGCTGTTTCAGATTTATTTAAATCGCTGATCGGAAAACGCAACAGTTCTTCGTTTCGGCGCTGTAATTCTCGATTTTTTTCTTCCAGTTGACGACTGCTGTTTTGCAATTGCGTGATCACGTCTTGCATTAATTGCGGCGAAACATGGTGCGGTTCATCGTTTAAAATACTTTGCTGAGTTGCCGGCCAATCTAATTCAAAATGCATCATCTGCCAACGACTGTTACCCGCATCCAGCCCGACATACATCGGCAATGCTTCAAAAGCTGATTTTAAATACGTCGTGACTAATGGATATTGTTCGGCAGGCAACGGAATATCAAAAGAAATCCCCGTTTCAGTTCGCACGATATTTTCAACTGGCGGTTCCGGAGAAATAAAATAACCCAAAAATTTTTCAGGTTGTTGAAAAATCTCTTGAGGTCTTGGCATCATACGCAGAACGCTATCTAAAACTCCCCAAACTTTACGTTTGGGCGTTGCGTGCCCTGCGGCAATCAGCATTTGATGATCAGCCACAACACGCTCAAGCAACGCTTCCATATCTGGAGCGCGCATCCAGTTTGAGGAATCCCTGACGTGTTCCCACGGAATATCAATTTCAGATTCGATTTCAGAAAATATTCCTGATAAATCAATTTTTTCTGATTCAAGATAATTTAAAATTGCATTGGTAATTTTGCAGCTAAAATACACGTGATAAGACTAAATGAAGGTCCAGGCGCGGGCAACTATATAAAAGACGAAAAATTGACTCATTTTAGGCATTTAAGAGCTCGTTGAACATATAAATGCCAGTTTCCATATGTTTAATTAAAGTATTTCGGAGTTGACTCCGAAATACTTTAAAGTAAAACGGAGTTGACTCCGAAACACTTTACAGAGGTATTTATGAGCTTACACCTGCCAAAACGTATTTATTCTGATTTGATTGAAAAAGATTTACTAAAAAAAATGGTTTTTTTAGGAGGCCCCAGGCAGGTCGGAAAAACCACATTGTCTCAATCTTTTTTAAAAAAATTCAAAGATGGCCATGGTGGGTATTACAATTGGGATAACGAACAATCCCGAAAAATGATTCAAAAAGGCGAATGGAATAAAAATGAACCCTTAATTATTTTTGATGAAATTCATAAACGCAAAGGTTGGCAAAATTTAATCAAAGGCATTTGGGACACATGGAAAAATACACAAAAATTTTTAATCACTGGATCTGCTCGTCTTGATTTGTATCGAAAAGGCGGTGATTCGCTTTTGGGCCGTTATCATTATTATCGAATTCACCCGTACACATTACCCGAATTAGGAATCAGTCCGAAAAATTTAAATCTATTAATGAAATTCGGCGGATTCCCCGAACCTTTGATTGAACAAAATGAAATCGAACTACGTCGTTGGCATTTACAGCGTGTTTCAAAATTAATACGAATTGACATCCGCGACCTTGAAAAAATTTCTGATCTGGATAAATTGGAATTGCTGGCTGAATCCTTACAAAGCAAAGTCAGCAGTCTTTTCTCGTACAAATCATTTTCTGAAGATTTAGCAACATCTGACAAAACGATTAAACGCTGGGTCCAAATTTTGGATTCAATTTATTTTTGTTATTTGATTCCCCCGTTGGGATCACCAAAAATAAAAGCCCTTAAAAAAACTCCGAAACTGTATTTATGGGATTGGTCCCAGGTCGAAGACGAATCCGCACGCTTTGAAAATTTGGTTGCCAGTCATTTATTAAAATTGTGTCATTACTGGCAAGACGCCTTTGGCCACAAAACAGAACTCAGATATATTCGTGATGAAACAGGCCGCGAATGCGATTTTGTTGTCATCAAAGATAAAAAAATAATTTTTGCTGTCGAATGTAAATTGAACAGCACAGATGTTTCAGAATCAGTTTTGAAACTGCGTTCAAAATTACAAATACCAATGTGGTATCAAGTTCACATGAACGATAAAACCAGAATTATTGCACCTGATTTTAAAATTTTGCCGTTTGAAAAATTTTGCGAAGAGGTGGGTCTGGTTTAGAATTTTTTATGGTACAAAATAGAATGGGCGGCAAGTTCGGATATTTTTTTACATCAGCTTTCGTTCTAGTCGGAGAACACCTAACATTAAGTGCATTACAAATTTGCAATTTTAATTTTTAACTTTTTCTTCTTGTGGATCTAATTGAAAATCGCCATCATCATCACGACCTAAATTTGATTCAGTTTCAAAACCCTTTCGAAAGCATGTGAATAAATCAATAGAGCTAGCGTTAATTGCAATGCACGGCGTAGCGTAGGCAACACGATTGCTTTCAGTAATATGTGTTGTCGTTGTTATTGCTGATAAATTTGTTTTTTTAATTAAATTTGCTACTTGGAGTTCTAATAATAAAGTTCTGTTTTCAATAGCGCTCACAATTTGTGGTCCGGCAATTTCTATGACTGATTCATCTTCGGCAGAATAGGTGAAATTATTTCCATTAACTGTTCCTTGAATGTAGATGCTTTTATTTAAAAATCCATTTGGAGCGCCAACCGGTATAGTTATAGCACGGATTAATTTTAATTTAATTCTACGCATTTGGGTTAAACTAATAGGACCAGATACGAATGTCGTTGGAGCCGGCGATAACAAGTCCACTGTATATGAACCAGAAAATTCAATACTATCTCCGTCCACTTCAGACCCGCTAGCAATTTCATCGAATTTAAATTCGATTTTTCCAAAGTTAACCCAAACCGATTGAATGACAATGGTATTTCCGGCGACATCAAGCAAAGTTGCTGGCGGCGGATATGCGATAGCTTTTGGCAATATTAAATCTATAAAACTTGGCTTGAGTTTGGCTACGGTAGCATTATTGGCCGAAGATGTGGCGGCTAGAGATACCAATGGATTACCTGTTGTTGTATTATCATTTTTTTGTTGGCATCCCGCAAAAGTCATACAAATGGAGTGACCCCTATTTTATTGGACACGGTTAAAAGTTAACTGTTTCTTTGTACTCGATCGGGCTCAGCATGCCAAGTGCTGAGTGCGGAGCGATGTAATTATAATCCTTAAACCATTCCGGTAAAAGTTTTAAAACCAC
>JANPOT010000005.1:0-183491 GCA_031428135.1 Pseudobdellovibrionaceae bacterium
TTTTTGAGAGCTGACGTTTGTTCCATCTGAGAACTGTCCTACCTTTAAATACGTTTTGATACCTTCGTAAATATTCATCCAGTTTAATTTTGCAGAATCCACTTTTGGAAATATTGATAATGCTTTATTGTAATCAACTAACAACACAAATCCAGTTATTTGAACACTGATATTCGAAATCATTGGCAATTTCAAAATTCTTTCGACTTTACGATTGTAGCTAATTGCCGCTTCGACAGAACCTAAATCTAACAATTTATTTTGTTTATATTTTTCATTCATTAAAACATTATTAATAAAATGAACACGCATTGCTAAAATATTTAATACAGTTGGGCTATATTCATCTGAATTCTGCAATCTCTGCATTAAGCGATCTACTTTTGATTCAGGTAAAAATCCTGATATGGCTGCAATTGCATTAAAAACACCGACTTTATTCATTTCAAATTCAACGCAAGCTGGATCATTTATGTCATACGGTTTACCTAAATTATTATCATCATAACGTATTGTTTCGATATCTGCTATTTTTGTATAAATATAAGGAACCAATTCATCATCAACCAACATATTCTCAGCGGCTTTTTTGGCCCAAGATAATAAATCAACTGGTATAGGTGATAATTTTTTGTAATTTTTTGGATCGTTTAATTCCAGAACTGCAGTTTTTACAACTTCTTGTCGACGTAATTCTTCGGTGTTTTTTGCCAAAGTTTCCATTTTTTCAGGAATCACTTCTGTCGCAGCGTCATGCAAATCATTAATTTTTCCACACGAAGACAATCCCAAAGCACATATAACCAAAATAATTTTTTTCATTTTTTTCTCCTATAATAAAGTAATAATTAATAAACTGGTTTAATTAAATTTTCTTTTAATGTTTTCAATCCTTCATCAGCGGGTTTACCCAACCAAATTGACATAATTTTCGTTAAAACGTCAGCTGATCCAACGAATGATTTTTGAATGCCTTTGGTATCTTCGTAATAAACACTTGTTTTTCCGTCAGCAGTTTTAATCATTAACATTGTTAAATCTTTGCCTTGAATACCATCTGCGCCTTTATCAACGATTGATAACATCGCTGATAAATCAGCATCTATCGCGTAACCGTTCGCAGCCAATGCTTCTTTGAATGAAACTGATAAACTTGATGCGGAAATTGTACGTAACATTGTGATTTTTAATGCCACAGTTTTTGAGTTATCAACCAATGATTTTAATGCATTGGCATCACGACTGAAAGTTGGTTTATTATCAGAAAATAACTGTGCGACATAAACCTTGGCTGGTGCAAACAAAACAGTTTTAGAGCGCAAGCCAGCCCCTAATAAATCAATTTTAAGCGTTGTTGCAACGCCGTTTTGATCATTAATTGCCGCAGATTTATTTAAGTTTACTTTTTCAAGTTCTAAAGTTCCTGGCTCGTAAGTCAGTAAACTGGCTTGAGATATCGTCGCCAACAAAAATATTGTCGCAATAATCATTTTTTTCATAAATTCTCCTTCATCTTAGATCTAAGATGTGTTTTTTATTGTTTAAATAAAATTCTGTTCAGTGATGACAAAGAAACATAAAACACAGGTTTATGTCTAGAGCTTAAATTCAATGATGATAGAACTTTCAGGATGAGCAAAAATTGCAGGCTATTATATTCGTTTATAAATTGACAAGGACAGCTTAAGTCCCTGATTCGTAAAGGGAATTTCTCTTGTTAACTGAATTTTGTTAAAACTGAATTTCCAGTCAGCAGGATGCAAAATAACCATACCCTGTAGCATTTTCAGGGCTTCAAAGCGCTTTAAAATTGCTGGAATTTGTTCTGAACTGAGCCGTTCCCCGTAAGGTGGATTAGTGACAATCCATAAGTTTTCATCATCAGCGATGCCTAATGTCGACAGATCAACCTGCTGACTGTCGACATGATGAAATTTCAAATCTGGTTTTGAATACAATTCTGTGAATATGTCCATATTTAAAATTGCTTTGTTTAGAGTTTCTAAATCTTTTTCAATACCAATTAATTTATTTTGATGAGGCACTAACCACTTGTAATTTTTCATCCATATAGGTGATTTAAATATTGCAGGTGTCATTTGAAATTGAAAGAAAGGAAACACGCGATGAAAATGAGGCGTTCCGACAAGATTTGATTCGAACAATATTGTGCCAGACCCACAAAATGGATCCAATATTGTTTTCTGTTTTACAGTCATTAGATCTGCAATTTGCAATGTCAAAGAAGCCAAATTTTCACGGATGGGCGCAGCACCCTGATGTTTGCGGTAACCGCGAAAATGCAGATGTTCGCCTGTTGTGTCGATGCTGATCGTAACAATATCATTGAATAATCGGATAAAAATTCTGGATTCTGAATCTGCCGAGATTTGAATTTTTTTATCAGTTAATATCTTCGTCATTGTTTCGGTTAAGTTTTTTTCGTGAAACAATCTGGATTTTGACGATTCAATTTCAATTGAAATTTTTTTATTTTTTGTGAAGTCAAAAATTTTTGTAAAATCAATTTTTTTAAATTCTTTTTCAAATTGATCAAAGTACCGAGCTTTGAAATCGATATGCCGCAGTAACACCCGATTTGCAATGTGACTGAAAAAATTGATTTGTAAACCTAAATGGATCGGACATTTAAATAAAATTCCACCTTTGTCGATTTCAAATTCAGGTATTGATTCACGCGTCGGTAAACCGTCCAAGTCCATTAATAAATACCAAAAATTTTCAATTTCTTTGATCAGTTCGTTTTCAAAATGGATCGGACAGCTGACAAAAAAATATTTCATTGGGTTAAAATCTCCAAAACATATCAAAGTTTAAAAAATATCCGTCTTTGCTATCATATCGGTATTTACTGATATCCGTCGCATTCAGCGCCAATTGCAAATGAAATCTGTCATAGATCCAAATATATGACAAATATCCTCCCAAAGATTTTTTTTCAAAATTATAGCTGGGACCGATCAGCAACCGATCCCAGTTTGATAATATGATTTCATATCCAGTTTGAAATGAACTTGAACCCAATGCTTTGACCGCCGAAGCATCGATAGCCCCGTCCCATTGAATTAATCCAAGACCTAAAAATGCGTGCGAAACTAATGCATCTGATGAAATCGTATCCCAATAAAAATTTAAATTCAAAGTCGATTGGTTTTCATTAGTCAACTGAACAAAACTAAGGCCCGCAGATAATGTTGTCGATTCTGAATCATATATTTTAGCTTTCATGCTTGCATTGGGTCCGCCCAAAACATTGAATGTTGCAAACGTGCTGACCGATAACCAGTCCGTCACACCATAATGAATATTTCCGACAATATTTAATAAAAATTCATTTTTATACAACACCTGTGCGGTTTCACCAATAAAGACACCTTGATAAACCAAGGGACGAAATCTGGATGATATATTTAATTGGCTTTGTTTAATCAACAAATCTGTTGTTCCGATATAGTCGGTATCATAGACTGACAAATCAATACGTTTAATATAATCACCTTTTTGAATCATATGTCGCCGAGATTGCCGCAAGAGCTTGATGCGTACATCATATTTATTATTACTGTTATTCATTGATCTAACGGAATTAATTTCTGCGAATGCAAAGGTCCCTGTTTTAGCATTTTGTGAAACAATTGGTACAATTTCACCGATTTCCCAATTTTTTGAATCCGAAGTTGCCAGTAAATTTTGATCGTCGACAATTGTATGAATTAAAGCCGAATTATATATTAAATTTTCGGCCAGTACGTGACCGAATGGATTTAAGAATAAACACAAAAAAACTGCTGAGACTAAGAAATAATGATTTTTTTGGGGTGCCAATTTAAACATATCCAAGATAATACTAACGCAAAAATCCCAACTCCGAAAGCATAAAATAACCCCAACTGGTCAGTCAGATAACCAACACCCAGGTGCATGCTAATGACTGCTAAACTTTGAAAGCTCATTGCAAAAGTAATAAACGTTCGTTGATGAACTCCTGTGTATTCAGAAATATATGCAACACTCAGCGGATAATAAGGAGCCATCCCAAGACCAACCAATGCCAAAAAGAAGGGGTGAATTTTGAGTCCCAGGACCAAAAATATTAAAGAAACAATCAGCGAATAATTCATAAGCGTTTTTGTTGGTAAATTTATTTTCTTGAAAGCAAAAAATAAACGCCCTGCTAACAGAAATAAAAAGAAATATGTTACATAAGCACTCGACGCCTGCAAATCCATTTGGAAATACGTTCTCATGTATTGAGCCAGTCTGGTTGAAACTAAAATTTCAGCAACGACATAGAACCCGAATAATCCACCAATGAAAAGTAATGACTTTTTAGAAATCTGAACAGAACTGTTGTCTATTGATTTTATTTTTTTCGTTGCCGTAAACAAAGGATCTGGATGTATCAAATATTGAAATATAAAAAAAATCAAACACAAGACTGCTGTCGAAATAAATGCGGCTCGCCATACACCAAAATAAATCGCAGATTGCGATGCTATCACGGGCGCCAGAAAACTTGCAAAACCGTACATCGCATGCAGTCCAGATAATGCTTTTGATTGATTGGCTGGCGAAACATTTTCCGTGACCAGTAAATTTTGTGCGACACCCATAAAACCAATACTCAGACCCAAACAAAAACTTCCTATCAATACTATTTCAAAAGTACTGGCTGAACCCATGATAAACAATCCCGCACTCATCACAAATACGGCCAACAACAACAATGATGAAATTGAAAAGCGTCGCAAATAATAACCTGATAAAAAACTGCCAACAAAGGCTGCTCCAGATGTCGTTGCAAAACTTAATGCACCTTTTGAGCTAGATAATTGAAAATAGTCTAAAATTTCCGGAAATAATGGCCCTCGAATATTATCAGCCAGTCCCAATAAAAATAAGCTTAAGAATGCGAAAAAAATGGCCCATTTTTTCTGAGCAATTTTACAAATAAATATCTCCATGAATATCGTCCCTTCAAAATCTACTGAGAGTCTAAAGCAGACTTCAGCACTTTGAAAGTATTAATTATGCTCTTTCGATCAATTTCCCCTTGAAAAATATAGGGCTGATACGAAGATGCAAAACCAAGCTGATATTTTCCACATTCATAAATATTTGCAACTGAGGACGGATCATTCACATCTGCTTTTTTTGGCAACCTGCCATTATAAGCTAAAAATATAAACGCTTCGCTGATGAATGAATCTAATGGATAGAGTGGGCGACATGGATTAATTATCACATCCCATTCGTTTAATTCTTTTTTTGCATTTTTATGTGCATAATCAGTTACAAAATTTTTGAAACGAGGGTAAGCAATTCTGATTTCAGCAGGTGATAGTGTCCAATTGTTATTTGTGTCATAAACCGAAAATAATGATTCAATATACATAAGAGTCATATTGAGTACGCGGATATCTGCTGATTCAATGCGGCCAACGGCTTTGATGTCGTATCTTGCGACTGTCATTAATGAGTCATAGTAGTTTTTAAATTCTGTTTCTGATAATTTATCTAAATACGCAACTAAATATGACAAATTTGAATAATAATATTTGTAGTTGTTTTTAAAATTTTCGTAAAAACATTTTTCATTGTTCCAGGGATAACCAAAGACATCTTTTTCTGGCAAATTGCAGCCCGCAGCTGTTAGTCCATCGCGAATTTCTTGGAAAGTCTGATTGCCGCCTGAGGCCAACATATTGACGTATTGAAATGCTTCGGATTTATTAATTTGATTGTCACCGTTTCCTGCAAACGTAAACAGGTTTGCTTGCAGAAATGTCTCTTTTCCCGTTCTCACATTTTCTGATCTAGGATCAAAAGTTTTTGTTTCAATCGCAAATGATTTAAAATCTGTGTACCATTGAACAAAGCCCGACTCAGTAATCGTATTTGAATCACCCCAGCCACGCAACAATTCACGAGCCAATATATTTCCGTAAAATGCACGACTTAAATCTTCCCAAGACATGTCCCAAATTTCTTGATTGACAGCCAAAACCATTTTTTTAAATCTATATGTTACTGGTCGAGCAGAAATTAATTCATTTTTTAAATCATTAAAACCATCCATGATATATGTTTTTTCTTCAGCATTAAAACTTGATAAGAAATTTATTTTTGATTGCGGGCTAAAATTTTGAATTTGCGATCGCAAGTTTTTAATATTTTTACGATCTAAATCATTTTTGAACCCGTTCGAATTTGTAAAATCCATCGCCAATTTAAAAATAGCAATTTCTTTTTGTATAGATCTAATATGTGTCAGTCGAATTGAATCAAAATCATTGATGGACATGTTTTTTTGATGACTGAAAACTTTGATCATAATTTTTTTATAAAATGTCTTAAAAGTTTCAGCTGACAATTGAAATGGGAAAATGTTCTTCTTTAATATCACTTCAACCATCGGATCCAGAGCTGAAATTTCGATTTTAGAATGTTTTTGAAACTGCACTGAATTGACTAAAACAGCAATAAATGAGTCCACAAAATCAAGTGCTTTTGATAACTGCTTTTCTGATTTAATTTCAAATTGAACGTCTCCATGCAAAACATACGAAGATATAATCATCAATTCAGATAAATTATCAATGGCAGATTCATAGTCTTTATTGTTGTTCAACGAATCAGCTCCAACTAATAATATTTTAACCTTTTCGACCAAATCAAGGAGTTCTTTTTGTTCATGTTGGACGAAATTGAGTTCATTTAATAGTTTTTTAAATTCAGCAAATTCATAATTTGATTTACCTAACTTTGACTGATTTAACAGAATTTTTAAACTGGATCGTAGTTGCAGAAAACCTGAATCTATATTTAACCTGGAAAATGGGCCCGATTCTTTTTTAAAGTTAAACATTTTAATATAAGGCGATAATTTCTTTGTTTCTTGTTTAACAAGATTCAAATACGAACGAAAATCTGTGATTTCCATTTTAGTGATGACTTCATCTGAACCGCCAAACAATGCTTTTTTTAGAATCAGTACGTCAATCACAGCTTGCTTGGATAATTTTGTTTCTTTATGAAACTTTTCAAAAATAATAAATAATTCTTCGGCCGTGAACGAGTTTGCATTTGCTTTCCCTTCAACGCGGCTTTGGAATTGATTTAATGTTTGATCTAAACACAGAAAAGTAGATTCAATATCTGATGAATTTGATTGGCCTTGAAAAATTTTATCGAATTGGTTGGAAATATTTTTTAAACAAGCAATGTCATCCGACTTGATTTCTATCGTTTCTTGTTTTGCAGGCTTGCCTTTTAAAAACTCTGTACATCCAACTAATATTAATGTTGTTAATGTAAATATCCCGATTTTTTGCATAGTTTTAAAAATCATAACTGGCTCCGATCCATAATTGATCTAAATTTCTATAATTGGAAATGCTTGTGGTTTCATCTGATGTTTCGACTAAAATCAGGTCGAATAAAAATTTCCAAGGCCCTTTCAGATCAATCGTATTTTTCGATTTAATGATCTGGAAATTATTTTTTTCAGCTTGTCGCCAAATTAATTGGCTGGATAATTTGAATTTATTATTGAAAATTTGTTGATATGTTGCTGATAATTCATGAGCATTTCTGTACGTAAATTTCGAACTTAATACTCGGTCAGGTTTTGCTTCTGGACCAATTTCGACAATATCTTGTCCTGTTGTTAATAACACATTTATGTCGAAACTTAAGCTTTCATTGGCTATCAATTTTATGTGCGGGCCAAAACTGGTGTTTTCAGAAACGATCGGTTGATTAAAATCATTCGTAAAATCTGCATTTGTCGGTCGCAAATATAAAACTGACAAATCCACCATGCCCCAATCATGTTTGTAACCGATATCTGCAGCGATGATATTTTCATAATATGTTTTAGGTAAAATTGTGATTTTCACACGATCTGTTACGATCACACCTTTGTAACCCAATGAAATCTGGTGTGATGGCTTATATATGGCCGCAAAGTTTGCAAAAAATCCTTTTTTAAATCCGTACTTTAATTGCAGACCAAAGCTTGATTGAAAAACGACATCATTAATCTTTGGTTCTTCAATTTTATAATCTATGGGTAATAATTGATTTTGAAATAAAATATTTCTGGGTGGCGACTGAAACCATGGATTATTTGATTCAAATTGACCGTCTTTGAGTTCATAACCTGGGCCCTGATCAGGAATAAAAAATCCTGACGTATACAATAAAAAATCAATTTCGCTTATACGGTTTTCAAAAAATAATCCGGTTAAACCCTGGTTTTCTGGGTTCAATGAATTCCAACGAAATTGAGGCTGAAAAAAACCTAAATTCCAGCGGTCATCAACATTTGACCAAATATTAATTTTGCGACCAATGTGTATTTTTGAATTTGAATCACTTTCAATCGTAAAATAAATTTCACGTAAATTTAAATAACTTAAAACTGGTGTTCCGACGGCGTACATTCCAGATAAATTAATTTTAAAAATATCATCTTCAGATTGTATCGATTTGATAGAGGCTCCAAAAAGACCAAAATTTGAAGCTTTTGTATTTTCATAGTCAGAACTGATAAAAGACAAACCCTTTGCTTCGACAGATCCAACGAGCTCAGAACGTGCAGAATTTGCACCAAATACAAGGGTATATAAAATGACCAATAATGAGACAGTCTTAATTTTGGGGCTCACATAGCAATACACTTCAAGAGCCGTGCCTCAGTGTTAGCTCCTTAGCTATTCTGATGACTCATATATTCATTTTGACCTCTAAATTATAGACAGCTGACAGATTTTGTTTCTAAGATGACATCTGATGAAAATCTTAGTTATTCGTTTTTCAAGTATTGGTGATGTGACTCAGGCGCTGAGCATACCGAATCATATCAAAAATAAATACCCCACAGCAACAATTGATTTTTTAACTAAACAAGAATTCAAAAATATATTTATTATGTCACCGTACATAAACAAAGTTTGGACAATTTATAAAGAAATGTCATTCGCAGATTTGATTCGATTATCAAACGTCATATCTACAGAAAATTTTACGCACGTTTATGACGCTCATAACAACCTGAGATCAAATTTATTTTATGCAATGATCCGAGCACAAAATAAATTGCAGCGCCCCATGATGCGGTGGAAAAGATTTTTACTTTTGAATTTTAAAATTAATTTATTTGAAAAACCTTTTTCAGGTCAGCGTGATTTATTAAAGCCGCTTGAAAAATGGGGTATTCCATTTACATTACCTGACACACCACAGTTGTTTTTAACCGCTGATGACCAAAAAACTGCTGAAAACATATTAAACAAATATGCAATTAAAAAATTTATCACATTGGTACCCAGCGCGGCGCATGCCTTAAAACGTTGGCCAATGACCCATTGGGGAAAATTAATTCAATTAAATCCGGATCATCAGTTTATTGTTTTAGCCGGCGCAGCTGATGATTTTACAAAAACACTGAATCAGTATCCAAATATTTTAAATTTAACAGGACAAACCACTTTGACCCAGTCTGCTGCAATCATTCAGAAATCAACTGTTGTAGTTACAAATGATACTGGAATGTTACATTTTTCAGAACAACTTGGGATTCCGACCATCGCATTAATGGGGCCAGCCCCGTTTGGCTTCCCAAGTCGTTCAACAACAAAAATCTTAGAACGAAATTTAAAATGCAGACCATGCAGTAAACATGGACAAGGCCCATGTATAAATTCAATTTATCAGGAATGCTTAACTTCGATCAGCCCTGAAGAAGTCAGCCGCGAAATGAATTTACGATGCTGATTGTTTACCGAATTTTATATTTTACTGTTTCACATTTGCTTTTAATTACGCGTCATTTATTGCCAGAAAAATTACAAAAATGGGTTAATTTACGAAATCAGCCCATCAGTATTCCTGCTACGAATTCACAGAGAATTTTATTTCATGCAGCCAGCGGAGAAATTGAATACGTCAAATCCATAATTCGCAATATCAAACAACAGCGCCTACAAATAGAAATTTATGTCAGTTATACGTCGCCTTCGGCTGAAAAATTATTTGAAAACATTTCAAATGATGTTACCGCATTTATAGCGCTGCCGTGGGATACACGAAAATTAATGACGACGTTTATAAAAAAAATTAACCCTGATATCATCGTAATTTCCAGAACAGATTTCTGGCCTGAATTTATTAACCAAGCCGTTTCACAAAAAATACCTTTGATCGCAGTCTCTGTATTTCCGACGATGGGATTTTTTCAGAACATTTGGCTCAAATTCACTTTGTCGAAAATGATGCTGGTGACTGCTGTCACCGAACAGCTCTGCGAAAAAATTGACACACTTTTAAATCATAACGTACAGGTTCTGTATATCCCCGATACGCGCATAGATCAAATCATCCACAGATTGCAAAAGCCATCAAAATTTGAAATCAAATCGGATCATAAAATATGTGTATTCGGCTCAACTTGGCCCCAAGACGATCAATTTTTGATTCGAATTACTGATGAAATTATTTCTGCAGGCTATCAAATTATCTGGTGCCCGCACGATATTTCACCAAACAGAATTCAGAATTTAAGGACTCAATTGAAAAAATATTCCGTGATTATTTTTTCAGAACAAAAAAATCCATTGCATTTAAATCATCAAATTTTAATTTTGGATCGAATCGGATATTTGGCTGACATGTACAGATACAGCCTGTTTTCCTTTGTGGGCGGATCGTTTAAATCGAAGGTGCATTCTGTCATGGAGCCATTGTGTGCCGGAAATACTGTGTTTGTTGGACCCTATTTTAAAAATAATCCAGAAGCTATTGATGGCATTAAAAATGGTACTGTTTTTTCTGTCAATAATGATATTGATTTTTTAAAAGACTTTCGAAAAATGAAACTTCAAAAAATCAGTATACCGCAAAACGAATCTACGCAAAAAACTGTTGATCTGATTTTTAGTTATTTGAATTAGTTATTTAGATTAATTATTTGAAAACGATTTCATAAAATTTAAATTTCGAATCCCAAACCAGCTGATGTTTTCGCCGTCGATCAGTTGTCCATGGAATTCATTTTTCTTTAATTTTTCAATTTCTTTGGCGAATGGGTATGGTTCGGTTGAAAACAAACAGTATGTTTTTTTTAATTCATTTTCTGAAATTTCAAAATATTTTTTAGCTTGTGTGATCAATTGAATTTGAAAATAAGTTAAAATATCGCCAATAAATGTATCTGCGCCGACACACATCCAGGGATTTTTCCAAATCACATAACTGATGTTTTTTAGATTTAAATTTTTAAAATCTAAATCTAAAATTAAATTTTTTGTGATCTTAAGATAATCAATAGACCACTGTTTTAAGATTTGATTACTGTCGATCCGATTTGATAAATCCAATAATCCTGTAGAACAACTTCGTACATCAGTGACATGAGTCGCAAACCATTTAAGACCATGTAATTCTAAAATTTGAACGATTTCCAAAGTGTTTTCTTCTTGATCCAAAATAATCAGGTCAGGCTTAAGTTCTTTGATTTTTTTAATATCAATTTTTTTTGTGCCGCCGATAACGGCAATATTCTGAATTTTTTGTTCAGGATGAATACAAAATCGGGTCCTGCCAACAACATTAACACCGGCTTCAATTAAAGTTTCTGTCCAAGATGGCACAAGACTGATCACTCGCATACAACCTATTGTGTCAATCGAACAAAACTTGAGTCAATAGTTAACCAATGTGTATATTTTTAGATATGAATATACAGCCCAATACACGCATGGAAAATTACACCCCGCTTCGCGAAAAACCCACGACTCAAAAATTCAAAAAAGACGATATCTTAGTTCTGTTTGGAGAATTATTTAACCGCGGTTATGCCAATGGCCTGGTCGAAGAAGCCCAATCCTGCGGAATGACAGTGATTCGAGCTACGGTCGGACGAAGGGACGAAAATCAGAACTTACGACCGCTGACACCCGAAGAATCTGATCATATTCCAAAACCCTTTATTAATATCCCGCTCGAGGCTGGTTTTGACCTTGAAAAAGATTCCGCGGGACAAACTCCCAATGATTATTTAAAATCTGTTAAACTGAGTGAATGGGAAAATGCGTCTGTATCCGATCAAACTTTGAATGAATCACAACTGGCCGGTCAATTACGTTTTAAAAAGCAGACTGCTGATTTCATTAGGGAAGTTCGAAAATATGCAAAACCTAACTCGCACGTGCATTTTGCACACCTGATGGCTGGCGGAGTCCCACGAACAAAAATTGTGATGCCTTTGATGAATCGCGTATTCAAAGGAATTGGCGACAGACATTTGTCATCAACAAAATTTTGGAATTCTAAAATTGGAACTTTCTTAAAAAGAAATTTTTCTGAAGTTACTGCAAATACTTTTAATTTACTGATCGAACAATCTACGGATTTTCGTGCGGATATGAAAAAACAAAACACCACAGTCAGTTATGTGGCCTATGGGTACCACGGAACAGAAATTATCATTGAAAATAATTACAAATGGCAATCTTATGCCCCGTACATCCAAGGTTGGGCAAAAATTGAACTTGAAAATTATGCGACTGCTTGGACGAAAAAGGGCGTTAATGCCTGTGTTTACAACTGTCCTGAAATTTTAACGAATTCCAGTTCGTTATTTCAGGGCTTGGAAATACCGTTGTATAATTTAGTCAGATCATTACAAAAAGAAATTCCAAACCACCCACTGACAAAAAAAATGAAAACAGAATGTGAATCTGTATTAAATGACCCCAATGATTTGGAACGTATTTTTAAAATGGTTGATGATCATATGATTTATTCTGAAAAAATTGGCACCAGCAAATATCATCATTGGCCACAACATTCAATCCAGGAGCAACTGGAACGATCACTCAAACTCTCTGATGAAATTATATCGATGCATAAGGACGAAAAAAATATGATGTCTGGATTATTAAGTGAAATTATTTTTAAATCCTGTGGTTACGTGATGTTACACGACGGTTTTAAACCAAAAAATTCGGTCAGCTGGATTGGTCACGACCTGATATCAAAGTGTGTTCCTGCATGAATACAATCATTCAACCCAAAAAAATCGCTATTACTGGCGGCCCCTCTGGTGGAAAAACGACATTGATCGATGCTCTTAAAAAAGAATTTGGTCAAAAAATAAAAATTGCTCCTGAAGCCGCGTCTATTTTGTACAAAGGCGGATTCCCTAGAATCAAAAATTATTCTGGGTACCTGCATGCGCAAAAATCGATTTTAACAACACAAAATGAACTTGAACAATTATTGATGGAAAATTTTCCGGAACGTCTTTTGGTTTGCGATCGTGGTTCATTGGATTCATTGGCCTATTGGCCTGACACTGAAAAACATTTTTTTGAAACGATCCATTCAACACGCGAAAAGGAACTTGCTAAATACGATTGGATTTTACATTTAGACACAGCCTTTGAAAATGATTATGACACATCAAATCCCATTCGCACCGAAGATTTTCACGAGGCCCTGATGCTGAATGAAAAAATAAAAAAAGCCTGGGATGGCCATCCAAAGCGTGTGATCTTAACAGCACAAAATGATTTTTTTACAAAAATGCGTAAAGCCACTGATATTGTGGCTGAAATCTTAGGGCAAAAGGCGATGACTTAAATTTTATTTCGATAACCAAATAAAATCAGCACGAATGCCTTCGTCGATCAAAGGCATTAAACTGTCTTGAATTTCTTGCTCTGTCATTCCATCAGTATAAACTTGTGAAACGGTAACGATATCCACGGGTAAGTTTTCTGCAGATAGTCGTGTTTTAAGTCGTTCTGGTAATCCGCCGCCGTACTGCACATGAAATTCACCGACAATAATTACTAAAACTTGATCTGGATGCCGTTTTTGAAATTCGACTGTTTGCCATGCCATCGTATCATCCCAGGCACTTTGCGCGACGAAATAGTTCTCTAAACTTGCGACGGGCACTGGGTGCCCCATAGCTTGAAAAAAACGCTGGCGATAACTGTCCCGGCCAATTGTAAAATTCGGCGGTAACAATTTTTTTTGATCTGACGTGAGCGCGCCAATTCCCTGTTTTGAAATGATTTTTGTCACGTCACGAGTTAAGTTAATACCCATCCCCAATTCGCCGAATAATAATTGGTCTTTGTATAAATTAAAATCATAGCCTCCCCAGTTCACAGTTTTTAAAAATGCTGATTCATCCATTTCACCTGCTCGGTACTGATCGACAAACATTTGATCTGTATAATTGAAAAATTCCAGACCTACGGAAACTTTCAGGCCCTTTGATTTGAGTATATTTAAAATTTCCATGTGTTGGTCACGCATAGATTTTAACCCGTGCATTTCGCCGATAATTAAAACAGTCCCAGGTTTGACCGAGTTGACCAGGGTATTTAAGTTTGTTTCAGTTTGGGTGTTTCCCTGGTAAATTTGAGCCCACAAGACCTGTGAAAAGCTAAAAACAAGACCAAATGCGAATAGAGATGATAAAATTGAACTTTTTTTGAACATAAATACCTCAATTTATTTATATTACATTGACGAAGTGGTGTAAATCTTCTTATATAACTGTCTTACTTAATTTGTTATTTAAAGAGGTTTATCATGGCTAAAAAAAAAGGTCGCATCATAGTTACTTTAGAATGTACTGAAGCAAAAGGCGCTGGAAAACCAGTTTCTCGCTACACGACGACTAAAAACAAAACAAAGACTCCAGGTCGTTTAGAAAAGAAAAAATATAATCCAAATATGCAAAAGCATACAGTTCATCGCGAAACTAAGTAATTTTTTTACTTTTTGACCAAATGATACTGACGGATAAAGAAATTCTAAAAAATATGGAACAAGGGCTCATTAAAGTTGAGCCCTTTGATTTATCCAAATTAGGTACTAATTCGTATGATGTACACCTGGGGACAACCTTGGCTATGTACAATGATGATATCATCGATGCTAAAGCACACAACAAAATCACAACATTTGAAATTCCTGCCGAAGGTTATGTTTTATTGCCGTCTAAGTTTTATTTGGGCGTGACAGCTGAATATACTGAAACGCACGCCCATGTTCCATTTCTGGAAGGAAAATCCAGCGTGGGCCGATTAGGCATCGACATCCATGCCACGGCCGGCAAAGGCGATGTTGGTTTTTGCAATTACTGGACACTTGAAATTTCAGTCAAACAGCCCGTCCGTGTGTATCCATTAATGCCGATCGGGCAATTGATCTATTTCGTGGTCAAGGGTGATATTGAAAATTATTATAATAAAAAATCAACGGCAAAATACAACACCAAAGCCGCCATCCCCGTTGAATCCATGATGTTTAAAAATAAATTTTAAATTCAATCTTCAAACTCAAATTTAATTTATTTAAGGCTTTGCTAACGAATCCGCAATAAAATTAAAAATAACGCCTAAATCAAGTCTGTTGGATTCAATGATCCATTTTGACTCATTTCTGACAAACCCAATAAAATTCAATTTTTCCATCGGTGTTTTGGGTGGACGACCAAATTTTAATAAATAAATAAATACTCCAGGCAACTGATCTTCTCCGATTAAGCTCCCACCTGAAATCTGTCCGAGCACGTCTTTGATCGTTGATTTAAACACAGGAAAAGCTTTTAAAGCTTCGTCTTTGACTAAAAATCCGTCTTGGTTTTTGTCATACCGCGAAAACATAACTTCGATATATTGTGCAACATGTGGGAATAAATTGGCATCATCAAACAGTACGACTTGACGTTCATTTTGAATATGACCTACGGCTTTCAACAGGCTCAGATAATAATTTTTATTTTGATCAGCTGTGTATTGTTTTTTTAATTCCAAAAACTTGGGGATCGAATCAAAACCTGCAGTTGTATTCAAATAATATTGCAGCAAACAGACTTCAGAAATCGCAGTCTGACCTGTTACAGGGTCGTTTTGCGGAGGCAAACACGATTTAACTGCACCTTCGCGCAAAACATCTGCCCGACTGAGTCCAGAAAAAATATGAATAACTAAATCGGATAGTTCTTCAAAATTTGCTAAATCATCACCATTTGCATGTGCCACAAATAAATTGGCTTCACGAAATCTGGATGCGACGAAACTGGTGTTTGACGGTGAAATCATCCCCAGATCAATAAAAACTTTTTTAATTAATGTGAAAAACTGCTCGGCTTCTGGCAAAGTAATACCTGACATTTTTTTGATTCGAACGAAATCTTTCGAAAATGAACTGATCAGTACACGACTTAAAGCTCTTGAAATCTGTACCTGTAAAAGATCGTTCGGTTGATAGTTCATATTTAATTCTAGTATTTTTAAAAATTTATTTTGATCCAAAACCATTGGCAAAGGGCTGTTCACAACACGATTCAATTCACCCAGAGTAATCATTTGTAGCGGTGGTGTTGATGGCAAATTGATCAGGCCATTGATTCGAAATAAAATAATTTTTTGACTTAAAAAAATATCTTTTTGAAAAATATCAAATAAATCATAACCCGATTGAATGAATAACGATGTCTCTGATGTCAGTTGTGTTAACGCCTCAGAATTAAAACCCGGCAGTACAGCTCCGGACAATCTGTGTTTGGGTTCGATTAAAATATTTGACCACAGTGTGTCCAAAATTGATTTGAAACCTTCGGTGCTGATTTTTGTTTGAATTAAATTTGTTGTTTTTAATACTTCAAACAAATCGGTCAACTCAGTTGTTGAAAACATACGACTTGTTTTAAAATCAATTGATTTTTGGATCGTCATTTTAATTTTAGGTAAAATATTTTCGAAACCTGTATAAAAATTTCGATCTAACATCTTAAATGGATTCATGTAATTTGAAAATTCCAGATAATGAAAATATCCTGATGCTGCGACGGCAACAACATGCCTGAATTCACTGTTCGATAAAACTGAACCCGGCGTACCGGTCATAGCCTGTTTTGCTGATTTTGCAGCAATAAATAATTTATCCAAATTGTCGGGTAATTTATAACCATTCAATAATTTATTGCGATTTAAACTTTCAACCAGTTTTTCCAACGAATCCAAGCTGTAACCACCATCGAATTGGTTCATAAAAATTGCTATACTTTGATTGAATTCGATTTCCAGCGCATTGAAATCTGTATAGGACTGCTTCCACTTAGACGTTTGTAAATTTAATTGCTTGGCTGAATTCAGAATTTTCCGTATTTCAGAAAATAATATAGGAAGTTTTAATTTGATTTGATTCAAATCAGAAGCCGACCAGTTGTTTGGATTTAAAACCTTTTTACCTATTAATGCATTTTTGAGCTCTGAAATACTTTGAACAAGATCTTGATCAATGGTTTGTTCAGAAAATATTGGCAAAACACTTGAAATTAAATCGTAAATTTGCTGATTTGATAGGACTGGGTTTTTTTGTGTTTCAAGTAACGTTGCAATCAGATGAAATAAATCTTCTGATATTTTTTCATAAACGAGCCAATGTTTTTCACTTTGATCTTGTGCCAATGGCTTTAGAAAGTATTTGATACGTAACAGTTGAAAGAGCATTTCATTTAATGTTTTTGTAATTTTAGACCAATCTCTTGCGGAAATTTGGGTGCCTTGGCCAACAAGGCTTTTTTTGAAGTTGATAAGAAATGGTCTGGATTTTTCAATTTTATCGATTGTCGCCGAATCAGAATTGGCAAAAAAAGCCATTTGTTTGATTAAATTTAAAAAATGATCGGCTTCATATTTGTTACCTGTCATGGCAAATTCACCAGATAAAATTTCGAAAAAACGAGCTGCATTTTTTTTAGCCGCTATGAACATTTTTTCTTTGTCAGTTTCGCTGATATCGGAATATAACCAATCTCCTGAAATAATTTTCATGTCTGTATTTAATTTAACAATCTCAGGGCGCAATCGGTCGATCATCATCGACAGCTGTTCAATGTCTTTTTTATAAAAAACCTTCGCAGACCCGCCGATCAAAACAAATTTGAGTTTCATGATTTCAGATAAAAATTCTGACTTGAAACTGTATTCACCCTTTAAAAAATTAGTTTCTATAAAATAGGCCAATTCTTCCGGAGCAAAAAAATCGCGGTCGGCTCCATTGATATTGTTTTTAAAAGCCAGTAAAACTTGTGAAATACATCTGAATGAATCATCAACTTCGTTATCATTGGCCTTACCATCAATAAATATTTTCAAAGTACTGATCGATTGATTTAAACATTTTGTGTTTTTAAGATCGACGATATCATTTTCAGGCACTGGTTCGCCGACTTTTAAACCACAAGATAAAATCGATAGCATAATTAAAATTAAAAGATAAAACTTAAAATACATAATCTAAACCTGCATAAATGCGATCATTGGC
Source organism: Pseudobdellovibrionaceae bacterium (assembly GCA_031428135.1). GTDB lineage: Bacteria > Bdellovibrionota > Bdellovibrionia > Bdellovibrionales > Bdellovibrionaceae > Pseudobdellovibrio. Next base: position 18,382 of record JANPOT010000005.1, read on the forward strand.
TTGAAAATCTTGTAAAAAACCATAGTCTTCTGTTTTTTGTTCTTCTGTACCAATCAGATCAAACCCCAATCGTAAATTCAGATTATTTAATGTTTGCGCATTGAATTCAGAACTTAATACAGAGCCCTTTTGTTGTTGATCATAAATCCATTTTGTGGAATTTTTTACGAGTTTATTATAAACTTTAAACAAATCAGCTTTTATATAAAGCTGCATTGGTTTTAAAAACTGCAATCTTTGTTTGCTGAATGTCAGCAAATTTTCCGTTCCATCTGAATTTATATCGATAATTTCACCACCAAAGAAGTTTGCATAAGCCATTCCTAACAACACTGAACGATTTTCGAGTGATGGCACATCGTATTCAAAATAGACTGAATAACCTGATATTGAATTTAATTTTTGGATCGAATAAAAATCTCTGGCGGTTTTGTTTTCTGGGCGATCAGTCACGTAGGACAGAGCTGATCTGAAATGTTGATTTTGATACCTGACTTCGGTTGTCAGCAGGTCATTGTAAATCACATTCGGGACCAAATTGACATTACCAATGACGTCTAAATTACCAAATGTTTCTCGTTCTAAAACAGTTTCGTTCATTGGTCGTTTTGAAACCGATGTAACCCAATGAATTTTATTTTTTAACTGACCTAATCGAAACTGTGCAAGCGCTCCAGGTGTTAATACAAGTTTTGAAATATCTGAATAATCGACTGTATATATAATTTCTTTGCTGGCATCGTTAAAAGCTAGTTTTGTTGGTGGTTTTTTAACCCAGCGATTTGAACCCTGAATTTTTCCGTCGACTTCTTTGACCGTAGGCCCCTGGTTTGGCAAATAGAGCGGCAATAAGCTGATATTGAATGCCCAGTTTTCCGAACTGATTTCCTGATGAAATCCGATCAGACCCTGGCTTTGGTATGAAATAAAATCTTGGGTATAATATGGATTTACTAATCCTAAATTAAATTTTTGATCCAAGTGACTGGCGTCTAAAATTTGACGTCCCAATGTGTATTTATTGGTGATTTTTTGGGACACAGTATCTGTGCTGAAGTGTTGGTAATATAATTCAGGGACTGCGCCAAAATATGATTTATTTTTTTGGTAACCGCCCAAAATCAAATTCGTACGAACAGAATTTTGACCTTTCTTAAAATCAAATTGATGTCGAAATAAAAAAGCTTGTTCGCTGGAGTCTGCAAGCTCGGATGATTGCAAATAGGATTCAGCTTGCATGCTGATCATCAGTTGGTTTTGAGTTGTTTTTTTAATCTGCGATCGATCGTTGATTTTAACCTGCGTTTTTTGATCCGAAAGCAATGATGTTTTTGTCGGCACCCCTTGGGCACATACAAATTGCATCATCATCAATGAAGTTATAAAGATCGCTATTTTCGGCATAGAGCCATATTAAAATGAGCTGGTTCGGGAATCAATGAAATGGTGCAATAAGATAGTTTTAGGCGAGCTATTTGAAAAAACTTCATCTATGATTTAATTCCACCAAAGGATAACTTGTATGGCAACACATAAAACCGATCTTCAGGCTCAAAACAATGATTTACAGACCTATCTAAACCACATGTGGCATGACTACTGCAAGTTAAACACAGTGGCTTTTTCGATCTACAATATGTTAACTCAAGCCGGTGAAAACATACAGAATGACCACATTGCGCTTCGAACATTCAACCATCCAAAACTGGGTATCAAATCACTGGCTCAACATTTCACTAAATATGGATATTTCGAAGCTGGTGAATATTTTTTTACAGAAAAAAAATTGTACGCAAAACATTATGAGAATATTAATCCAGAAATGCCTAAGATTTTTATTTCTGAATTACAGCTTGAAAAAGTTTCGCCGTACATTCAAGAAACAATCTCGACCTGCATTGAACAAATTTCAGAATCAGAAATTCAAAATGAAAAATTTGTTTTTGGCGGAAAGCACTGGGTTACGAATCACCAAACCTACGAAAAATTGGCCCAAGAAAGCGAATACGCAAGCTGGGTTTATGCCTATGGCTTCAGACCAAATCATTTCACAGTCAGCATTAATCATTTAAAAAATTTCAAAGACATCACTCAATTAAATACATTCATCAAAGATCGTGGCTTTCGATTAAATATATCAGGTGGTGAAATCAAAGGAACACCTGAACAATTATTAGAACAAAGCTCCACAATGGCCGGGGAAATGATGGTTCAGTTTGGCGATGGCGTTTATTCTATACCAGCTTGTTATTATGAGTTTGCCAAAAGATATCCGATGGCCAACGGTCAATTGTATCAAGGCTTTATTGCTCAATCGGCAGATAAAATTTTTGAAAGTACAAATAAAATTCAAAAGTAATTTTTTCATCACGGAATTTGTTAATTGGCATTTTTTAGATTTTGATCAACAAGAAAACTCAAAAAGCTAAGCAATTTTTTTTATGATATTGTTATAGGTTTCTTTTTCTTGGTCCTGTTTCCACAAGGGCTGAGCTTGCAAAAAAATCTTAACAATATCATTGTCAAACTGGGTTCCCGAACAACGTTTAAGTTCTGCAAAAATAATTTCTTCGGGTAAACCTTTACGATACGCACGATCTTCGCCCATAGCATCAAATGTATCGACTGTTAAAATGATTCTTGAGATCAGTGGGATTTCATCCCCCATTTTTTTATCCGGGTAACCTTCCCCGTCCATACGTTCGTGATGACCACGTACAGCAGGTAAAATTTGTGCGAAAAAGGGATGCGCTGCCAATGGCTTAATAATCGTTTCACTTAATATCGAATGGCTTTTCATGATATCGTATTCGATCGGTTCCAGTCGGCCTGGTTTTAATAAAATTTCTTTATCGATTCCTATTTTACCAATGTCGTGCAACATTCCGGCGAATTCTGCCAGTTTTTGTTCGTATTCGTTCAGTCCCATATCACGCGATAGTTTTCTGGAATATTCTCCGACACGCAAACAATGATGGTATGTTGTTGGCTCGACAACTTTTAAACTTTCAAGCAAAGACCTCACTGATTCATAGGCCCAGTTTGGAACATTTCCCCAATTTGATTGTGACGACATTGAATTTCCCTCGTTTTTTTATCGGAATACAACAGTCCAGGCTTGAATCTTTTTTGACAAATCGTTGTCAAACGTCTCAGACTAAGACAATGAGCAAATCAAAAATTTTTATATTCACTGTATTTATGATAGTCCAGTCAGTGCAAGCTTCAACCGTCACGGTTCGGAAAATTAAAGGCCGCCAGGCCATCATCGAAACGTCAGCCGCATTAGAGGTCGGCCAGACCTATGAATTACAGAACGAACAAATATCAATTGATGCCAACGGCATAAAATCACAAAGTCGAAAAAATTCATTACAATTGGGGGCTGAATTACAATCACTGACGGCAGCAAATGTTCAAGATAACCGAATATTTATTTCAGCCCGGTACGGTTGGAATTTTGAATATTTTGAAATTGGACCAACGATCAGTTATCAAAGCATTGATTTAGGGGCTGGCACCGACAGTGATTTTTTTGCGGGTGGATATTTTGATTACAATATTCAAAAAAACAAAAATCAAACAATGTACGTTTGGGGACCAACATTCAATTTAGAAGTAGGCACAAAACAATTGAAATCTGGTGGTAGCGCCAGTTTGATGAATGCAGATCTTGGTGGTTTTTTGACTTGGTATTTATCTGGAACATCAACGGCTTTAAGGATTCAGGGCGCTTATCATTATCAAAAAATTACAACTCCAACAACCGATACCGCTTTAACAGGCCTGATGTCGAAAGCCTATTTAGTTTTTTATTTTTGATTACACCAGTCACAAAAAAATCGAACTTAATACCATCGTTAGAAACGAAGGTTTTGGTTTGTTCTGGTTGATCAAATCTGCAATCAGATCATCACGTTTGTTTTTAATTGCAATTTCATCGTCATTATCAAAATCATGAGCCAACATCGCAAAATATGTATTTCCCACATTCGTCGAAGTAATACCCGATATATTTAAGGCAGGAACATCAAATAAACGACCCGTTTTAACAACCAAATTACGATCAAATTTTAAATTTGATTCATACGTCCCCTGATCTGATCCGGCCGTTAATAAAACATGTCCCAAATTTAAATTGTATTTATTCGATAGCACGTCTAAATATTTCAAAGTTTTCAACACACTCATACATGTTCCCGTGTTGTCGAATCTGGCCCCGTCAATTTCAATTGATAATCCAGAACCCGTTAAAATATTCAATTCTGTCAGTGAAATTTTTAATTGTTCTGTTTGAAATTTTTTAAATCCAGATTGACCACCCAAAAATGCGAAAAATGAATCCGTCACATAATTATTTGAAAAGACATTGATGTGTTTGATGTATTTAGCTAGTAGAGCTGATTGAATTTGCAGCGATTCGTTGTAAACATTTAAATTAATTTGTGACTGCGGCAACATCGTTACAGATTCAACAGAAAACTGATCAGGGATTTTTAAATTCAACATCGTTTGATTTAAATTATTTTTTGCCGTTTCAGTTTGTGATGCCCAGTTCGATGAATTTAATATTCTGTTCAAATTTTCAATCGTTTGATTTGATGTCACAGGCACATCCGACAATTCCAAATGCGGATTCAACAATACCGACAAATAAATTCGAGTCGTTTCATCAATGACCAGATGCCTGATTCGTCGCACGCCTTTTTTATTCAATTCCGAAAGTGCGAATAAAATTTTTTCGATATTAACGATGGGATCATAATTTGTTTGCAGGTACGCATCATACGTACCGTCGTTGGATATTTTTTTCAATTTCCAGTTCATTTGAAAACGGTAATCTGGTCCCAATGTATTCAGCACCCAGGCTGATAAAAATATTTTTGAAACTGAAGCTAAAACATAGGGTTTTAAATCACGATAACCGCTGTAGGTGGATTGGGTACCTGCGGTTGATTCACAATAACTGATGGTTGGATCGTTTTTATAAAGAAGTGGCCTTGATTGCACCATCGCACCCTGGGGTCGTAAGATCGTATTGTCTATGGCTTGTAATTCGGGTTCGGCATTATTCTGCGACGAACACGACGCTAATAATTCCAAGACCAATATCAGATGTAGAATTTTGTATAAAATCCGCAACATTTAGAAAATATGCCATTTTTAAATGAATATAAACACTGTCATATATATGTCATGAAATTCTTGCATCATTATTTTGACATTTTTAGCCTTTAAAATGAATATAGGCCAGTTCAACAATAAAGGGATTATTTATGTCACGAATTAATTATGAATTTCAAGTCGATCAGATCACTGACCATACCACTGAAATTCGCGAATTGTTTTTAACTTTGAAAAATCAACCTGAATTTAAATTCAAAGCCGGTCAATTTGTGATGTTGCACGTTCCAACTGAAACCGGAAAACCTGCATTACGGGCGTATTCGATCGCGACCACTGAACACGACAATCAAAAATTTCGACTGATATTTAAATTCGTCGAAAACGGTGCCGCTTCGAATTTTGTTTGGGGACTCAAAGGCCAAGAAATTTTAAATTTCACAGGACCCTTTGGAAAAGTGTTTTTTCAAGAACCACCTGACGAACAAATTGTCTTTTTAAATACCGGAAGCGGATTGTCACAACATTTTTGTTTTTTAGAATCAAAAATGAAACAATATCCGAATTTAAAATACAAATTGTATTTCGGAGTACGCAAAGAATCAGATCGCTATTATGAAACTGAATTAAATGAATTAAAAAAACATTTACCCCATTTTGAATTTCATTATGTCCTGAGTCGTCCCAGCGAGACATGGACTGGCAAAAAAGGTTATGTTCAGCATTTTTTAAATGAAACAAATTATAAACAAATACCAACAACATTCTACATGTGTGGTAACGGCGGCATGATCAAGGAAGTCAAACATCAACTGTTAGAAATTGATGGATTGGACAAATCAAAAGTTTGGTCTGAAGCATTTGATTAAATCTGCAGAGAGCAGTTATTTAAATTCTGTATTGATGCTGGTTATTGCTGGTATTATTTGGGGATTGTCATTTACTTGTGTCAAATGGGCATTAGTTGATTTCACAACAACACAATTATTATTTTGGCGATTTTTCGCAGCATTTATTTTAGGAGAAGTTTTTTTATTTTTATTTCATCGACAGGCCTGGAAAAATTCGCATGCAGACATCAAATTATCGCTGAAGCCGGGGCTATTTTTGGGACTGTCCTTATTATTTCAAATTCACGGCCTGCATTATACAACCGCCACGAATTCTGGATTTATAACATCGTTGTATGTTGTTTTAATTCCATTTATTTCAATTATTTTATTTAAAACAAAAATTAAATACCTTCATTTCGTTTTTGCCGGTTTGGCATTTGTTGGAATGGCTTTTTTATTAGATTTAAAAAGCCAACAATGGACATTAAATATCGGCGATTTACTGACTCTGGGATCAAGTGTTACAGCGGCATTTCAAATTATTTATATTGGAATATCGGCTAAAAATTCAAAAAACACATTTAGATATAACAATTACCAAACTTTTTGGTGCTTATTAGTTGTCATTCCATTTTTGATTTACGAATGCTTACAAAAAAATATTTCTATTTGGCCAGACCGTGTACAGCCGCTTTCTTATTTGGGATTAGCTTTACTTATTGTCTTTGTCAGTATTGTTGCTTTTTATTTGCAAGTGCGTGCTCAGAAAAAATTATCTACAACCACGGCCAGCATGCTGTGTTTATTAGAAGCTCCTTTTTCGTTTTTATTTGCAACAATTTTAATTGGCGAAAATTTAGTCGGAATCCAAATATTTGGAGCCCTTTTGATTTTATGCAGTTCGGCTTTGTCGGTCTATGTAGATCGACCACAAAACTGAAGCCAGTAAAATAGCACCACCTGTAAGGCCTGTGACCCATTCAGGAATATGTAAAAATGGTTCAAGCAGCATCAATGCAGCCAGCGCTCCCAGCGCATAAAATGCACCGTGTTCTAAAAATTGAAATTGTTCAATTGTGTTTTGTTCAACAAAATAAATTGTCAAACTTCGTACAAAAAATGCACCGATTCCCAGACCAATCATGATTTGGATTAAACTGTTAGTTAATGCAAATGCCCCGATGACACCATCAAACGAAAACGAGGCGTCCAAGACTTCAAGGTATAAAAATAAGCCAAAACCACCCGTTGCTGTTGCTGATTTTGAGTCATTGATGATGTCCATGTCTTCGAGCCATTCGGCTAAACTGTGGACCAGTAAAAATGTAATAACCCCCCACAATCCAGAAAACAAATAGGTTTGAATATTTTCACCGGTTAATGATCTGGATAATGAGATCAAGATCATTAACCCCAAAACAATTTCGACACCTTTGAATTCCGAAATTTTTTGCAACGGTTTTTCAACAAAAGGTATCCAATGTGTATTTTTATCTTTGTTCACAAAGAAGTGAATAAACACCATCAACAAAAACATTCCACCGAAACTGGCTACGGATAAATGCGCAGAGGTCATAATTTCTGCATATTTTGCTGGGTCTGAAAATGACAGACTGAATGCAGATATCGGATCAATTTGGGCAACCAGGGCAACGATAATTAATGGAAATAATAATCGCATACCAAATACAGCAATCAACATTCCCCAGGTCAAAAACCGTTGTTTCCAAATGGGTGACATTTTTTTGATAACAGTCGCATTCACGACTGCATTATCAAACGACAGCGATATCTCTAGCACAGACAGAAGTAACGCCGTAAAGCCTGCTTGCAATGTCAGTGGCAAAGAATTCGTTTGAATCCAAACAATCGACATCGCCAAGACTAGACCTGCAATTAAAATGAGGAACGAGGTTTTGAAATATTTTAAAATCATTTAAACATCGTCTATTTTTTTGACAAAAAAAACAACACTAAAGTTTAGCTGGTCAATCGTCGAAAGGTGTCTGAATCGAATTACAAATGGAGAAAATATGAAACTGAACATGACAAAAAAAATGCTTTTAAAGTTAACAGCACTGACTGCAACTGTTTTAGCTGTGTCTTGTCAACGAATGCAGTTTGTTCCAGTAACACCGGATGCACAGACTTCACTGGCCGCACCTGAAATTCCAGTTGATACTGAAATTCCTCCAGTCCTGAAGCCATTACCGGTGTATTCAAATGGCTTGTGTGCGACCGATTCTTCAACGGTGCTTACATCTTGTCAAAAATGTAATGTACCAAAAAATCCAGTCGTGTATCAGTTTTCTAAAAAAGGACAATCCTTAATTGATATCATGGCGATTGGATGTTCGATTCCGAATAAAAGTGCTCCGAAAAATTATGTGCCTCCGACAAAGGCTGAATTGATTCAACGATTAAATCAGTTAACACCTGAATTTTATCCGGATTCATTAATGTCAGCATTACAGATCAGTACAATTGCTGGTTTAAAAACAGATTCTGTGATTCAACAAAAAATGTTTGGATTTTTGTGGTACCAACCGCCGTATTCAGATGCGTTTGAAACTTATTTTGGACTTGAGGTCAAAGAAGCTGTTTATCAATTGTGCTGGCAGAGCACATCGTCTTCGTTCACTGCTTATAACACGACAATACTGGAATCCATTGAAATGTACCAATGCAAATATAGTTTTGAGGGCTCCACTTGCTCTGAGAGCCCTGCTTATATCGCTGGAAATATTTACCGAAATGATTTGCGAAAAGGTATGCGTGAATCAATTTCAAACCCTTACGTTTCACCAAATCCATTACCACAAAAAAAATGTGCTTGGGAAAAATTTGAAGGGCTTTACGAACTGGGTGCTGCTGAACAAATTGGAAAATGGTTGGTTTCAACTCAAAAAATTTCAATGGAAGTCAAAGGCGCTGGCGGAAAATGTTCATTGGTCAATTCGTTGCCATCGGGATCAAATATTCCAAACGGCGAAGTTACTTTAGCCGCTTATATCTGTAAGTAATAAATTATTATTTATAAAATCAAATTTTTATTTAAGCAGCGGAGCTAAATACTTCGCTGTTTCACTTTTTTTCAAGAAATTTTTGACAATTTCTTCAGGCGTCCCTTGAGCAACAATTTCACCGCCATAAATTCCGCCGTCGGGACCCAAATCAATAACATGATCCGAAGTTTTAACGACTTCCATATTATGTTCAATGACAAGCACTGTATTTCCTTGATTCGTTAAATCGTGAATCAGTTCGACTAATTTTCTGACGTCGTCAAAATGCAGTCCTGTTGTTGGCTCGTCCAAAATATACAAAGTTTTCCCGGTGCCTTTTTTAGAAAGTTCCTTTGATAATTTGACCCGTTGAGCTTCGCCGCCAGACAAGGTCGTTGATGATTGACCCAGTTTCATGTAATCCAGTCCCACCCTGTGAAGGGTTTCAAGTTTTCTATGAACATGCGAATGGTTTTTAAAAAATGCCAGCGCTTCTTCGACACTCATATTCAGAACTTCGGCAATATTTTTTTCTTTGAATTTAATTTGCAAAGTTTCTCTGTTGTAACGTTTTCCTTGGCACGCATCACACAAAACAAATACATCTGATAAAAAATGCATCTCCATTTTAATTTGACCATGCCCCATGCATGTTTCGCATCGCCCGCCTTTGACATTAAAACTAAAACGGCCAGGTTCAAAACCACGCAATTTTGCATCGGGTAATGTCGCATACAAATCACGAATCAATGGCAGTAATCCGACATAAGTCGCTGGTGTTGATCTGGGCGTTCGACCAATCGGACGCTGATTAATATCGATAACCTTGTCGATATATTCAAGGCCTTCGATTTTTTTGTACGGTGATATTTGGACATTTGATCTATAAAATTCTTTGGCTAAAATTTTATAAAGAGTATCAATAATCAATGTTGATTTTCCACTGCCAGAAACACCGGTGATAGTTGTAAATGTTCCAAGTGGGATTTTCAAAGTCACATTTTTTAAATTATTACCGCTGGCGCCTGATAATACAATTTGTTTTCCGTTTCCAAGTCTTCGTTTTTGGGGAATTGGAATTCGCTGGGTCCCTAATAAATAACGTCCGGTCATTGAATTTGGATTTTTCATTAATTCGGCAGGAGTCCCCTCGGCGATTAATTGTCCGCCGAGCTGACCTGCGCGGGGCCCCAAATCAACAACATAATCAGCGAAACGAATCGTGTCTTCGTCATGTTCGACCAAAATAATTGTGTTTCCACGCTCTTTCAGTTCTTTGATGATTTCAAGAAGTCTATGGTGGTCGCGCGGATGCAAACCAATACTGGGTTCATCCATCACATACATACAACCGATTAATGCAGAACCGACCTGTGTTGCTAAGCGAATTCGCTGGGCTTCGCCGCCTGACAAAGTTCTGGCAGGACGTGAGATCGACAAATAAGAACAACCCACTCGGTCCAAAAATTTTAAACGATTGATGATTTGAATAATAATTTTTTCAGCAATGAATTTGTTTTTATCGGACCATTTTATTTTTTCTAAAAATAATTTCAATTCGATAATTGAAATTTCAGCAAGCTGAGCAATATTTTTTTCTGCGATTTGAACATTCAGTGATTCTTTACGTAAACGATGCCCTTGACAGTCAGGACATGATGTAATCACCATTTCTTCGTCTTCATCGTCTTCATCACTGGCCTTTTTGCCTTTGTATGTGTATTTAACTTTGTCTAATTTTTTTCCGCCGATATCAGAATCAGAATACTGTTCTTCTTCAACAAGGTCTAAGGTCCCTAAACCATGACAGGTTAAACATGCTCCGCGGGGGTTGTTAAAACTGAAAAGCCTGGGTTCCATTTCTGGAAAACTGTATCCGCATTTTGGACAGGCCGAATGAATTGAATAATTTGTTCGCTGACCGTCTGTGGTTTCAATGACCAAACGCCCTGCTGCCAAAGATAATGCAGTATTCACGCTTTCAGAAAGCCTGTGTGAAATTCCGTCTTTTAAAATCAATTGATCAACGACCAGATCAATATCGTGTTCTTTGGTCTTTGCTAATTTTTGTGCGGATTCAAGGTCTTTGAAAACGCCATCAATTTTCGCTTTTGCAAAACCTTTTTTGGCCCATTTTTGAAATTCAGATAAGAATTCACCTTTTTTACCCTGGGCCACGGGTGCTAAAATATAAAATTTTGTACCTGATGATTTTTTTAAAATATCGTCGATAATTTGTTTTGGTGTTTGCGATGAAACTGGAACTCCGTGATGAATACATAATGGCGTACCAACCTTAGCGTAGAGTAATCGCAAATAATCATAAACTTCAGTGATCGTACCCACAGTTGATCTGGGATTAAGCCCGACAGTTTTTTGATCAATAGCAATGGCAGGACTTAACCCCGTCACAGATTCAACATCTGGTTTTTTGAGTTGTTCTAAAAAATTTCTAGCATAGGCTGATAAACTTTCAACATATCGACGCTGACCTTCAGCATAAATTGTATCAAATGCCAAAGATGATTTACCAGAACCGGATAAACCTGTGAAAACTGTGATTTGATTTCTGGGTATCGAAATCGAGATATCTTTTAAGTTATGTTCTTTGGCGCCTTTGATAATAATTCCGTCAGGGAATTTTTCAGTTTTTTTCATTTTTGGCAATCCGGACAAATTCCATACAATTCCAGTATATGATGTTTTAATTGAAAACCAAAATGACTGGCGACTTGGATTTGTAATTTTTCAATTTTATCATTTTCAAATTCACAAATTTTACCACACGCTGTGCATGTCAAATGGTCGTGATGGTCTTTGGGGGTTAATTCGTATCTGGAAGCCTGTCCGCCCATGCGAACTTCGGTCACTAATTTATGATCTGCCAGTGCACGTAAAAATCTGTACACCGTTGCAAAACCAATACTGGAATCTTTGGCTATGGTTTTTTCAAAAAGCTCTTGTGCGGTCACATGTCGTGTTGGTTTTTTTGAACCTGATTTGTTTTCACAATCACTCAGACAATCCAATATCAATAAACGCTGATCTGTAATTTTTAAATTCATTGTTCGGATCATAATTTTAAAATCATCACTTTTAAAATGTTCTTTTTTTCTGACAACATCGCTGTCAGCGGCTCTTGGTAAAACTTGGAATACGTTCATAAATTCTCCGTTCATCTGGAATTATAACACTTGTTTATTGAAAATGATAATGATTATCAGTATCTTGAATAATATCCAGCGTTAAATGATTCAGACTTTGGTCTTGCTAGGTCCGAAACAGCGTATTTGTGGTTATAAAACAGCTTTTGATAATGCTAAAATAAACATGAATGTCCGACATCGTTTCGAAATCCTTATTTTTTATCAAAAGCCCCGGTTCAAATATTTCAGCAATTGAACTGTATTTGAAAAAACGTGGATTCCAAGTTTACAGCGAATCAGATTTAAAACTGTCTGTGATCGAGGCCATGAAAACAAACCCGGATTATATTTTTCTAGCTTGGGACCACCCCAACGAGCGCATTCATAATTTACCAAAAATAATTTTACAATCGATGATGACAACAATGGTTTCGTATTGCACATCAAACGAAAAAACTCAGATTCGAAAACTGCAATCCAGTGGTCAAAATCATAAATTATTTCCACCATTATCTGGCCCTGCGATTCAACGCTTAATTCTGACCTTAGAAAAAGAAAATAACAACATTGAATCAGGTCAAACTTCACAGAAAAAAAATGAAAACCCAATCCTACGACAAAATCAAAACACACATATCAAATCAGCCGATAAAAAAAATGAACTGGATCAGTTGTTAAGCGTATTAGACTCAACGACCGCATCAACACCAGAAATATATGTCGACAAAGGACACCGCGCACAGTTACTCAGAAATAAACAAAGCGTTTTAACACAAACGAATGTGATGTATTTATCACCTGTTCAAGAAATTGTATCCAGCGTTGAGCATAAAATGACTGAGCCTTTAAAAAATAAATTAAACACCAGGTTCATTGATCAGGTTCAAAAACCGATTGAAGAAATGTTTGAAACACTGATTGAAAGCCAAATTGTCGATGACCCCGCTTCTCGAAAAAATCAAACCCTGCAAAATGCTCGTTTTGGATTCTGTGTTATTATTGAAAGTTTAAATTGGAATGGTTATTTAATTGTCGCCTCAGAGGCTGTAGTTGATTTAACAAGCCTTGAAAGTATTTTAATCTCATGGATTAACGAAAATTTAGAAACTGATACGATCGATCAAAATATCGTGACTGCAGGTTTTGAAATTGATTTAAATGATATTACTTTTGAAAATTTTTCTGAACAATTCGCTGATTACACAAAATCGATCGTAGTGAATGATCAAAAAACAGTTCTGAGTTTTTTATCTATTTCGCCCGAATTAATGACCCTACGTATCCACGATACACAAGATATGATTGAAATATTAACTGCCGAAGTCCCCATCAGTTTACCAGTACCCTTTGATTTATATTTGCATTTACCAGAAAATAAAAAATTTATACTTTATTGCAAAAAAGATTCCTTAGTTGCCACGATGCAAATCGATCGTTTAATTGAGAAAAAGATTAAAACATTGTATTCGCCGTTGGATTTCGATCAAAAAGTTCAACAATTTCGTGCCGAATACAGAATCCGCACGTTAATTGAAAAATTCAAGGATAACCAAAAAAAATAATGGTCAACTCACAAAAAGAAAAGCCCACATTAGTTTTAGCCAGCACATCCGTTTACCGAACAGAACTGCTGAAAAATGCTGGATTTATATTTCAAAATAAAACGCCACAGATTGATGAACCTGCCTTAAAACAACAATTACTGAATGAAAAAAAAACAGCTATCGAAATCGCAGAAGAACTATCAAAATCAAAGGCCCGATCAGTATTTCAAACAGGCACCGTCGTCATTGGTGGCGACCAATTAATTCGCTTTAAAAATGAAATCATTGGAAAACCCAATACAAAAGACAATGCAATCGAACAACTTATTAAAATGAATAATCAATCACACGAACTGATAACTGCAGTTTCTGTGATGACAGATCAACAGACATTTCATTTAAACCACGTTACACATTTACAGTTTAAAAATTTAACAAAAACAGAAATAGAAAATTATATTCAATTAGACCAACCACTGGACTGCGCAGGAAGCTATAAAATAGAAAAAAGTGGCATATGTTTATTTTCTAAAATCCAAACTGATGATTTTACTGCAATACAAGGATTACCAATGATCTGGTTATCAACACAACTGAAAGGCTTAGGTTATGAATATTTTAAAAACTGATCTTCTTACAATGGCAATCGAAGCACGACATTTTTCACATTCACCCTATTCGACTAAAAAAATAGGTGCAGCCATCAAGCTTTCTAATGGGAAAATATATTCAGGCTGTAATATTGAAAACGCATCCTATGGCGGCACAGTTTGCGCAGAGCGCGTTGCAATCTGGAAGGCCTACAGCGAAAACTTAAAGCCCGTTACAATTACAGAAGTTGTCGTAGCAAGTGCAGAATCGAACCCTTGGCCGCCGTGTGGTTTTTGCCGTCAAGTTCTTGCTGAATTTTGCACAGCAGATACAGTTGTCACATTGGTGAATACAGAACAAAAAAAAACAACTCTGAAGTTTTCAGAATTGTTTCCTTTTGCTTTTGAGCCAGGACATTTATTGAAGTAATGTCTTATTCAGCTTGTTGTAAAAGCTGATCATTCGTTTCAATTTGCGCACGTTTTTTATAAATATCGACCCATTTTTGATAGCTTCCAAACGATTTTTGTTGAGCCAATTGATCAAGTTGCTCATTTGTAGAAGTGATCGATATTTTTTTCATTTCTTTCAATTTAATTAAAAATTGAGAATCACCTTCACGGATTAAATTCTTTGCAAATGGATTTTGCTTTGTTAATTCAGCACTCGCTTTAAAAACAGCATTTGAATTAATTTGAGGTACATTTTCAGTTGCTAAATCAAAAAAACCTGACTCAGACCATTTTAAATTATTTTTAGCCAAATAGTTTTCAATTTCTGCGGGGTTTTGTGATGTTAAATTTTCCAACTCTTTGGCTAAAATTAAATATTTTTCTTCGGCCAATTGTTTACGCGCAATTTTTAAATGCGCTTGCGTTTCCGTTAATTTTTCTGCGGGCTTAATATCAGTGACTTTGATGATATGAAATCCAAACGCAGATTTAACCAAACCCGAAGTTTCGCCTTTTTTTAATTGAAATGCGGCTGCTTCAAATTCTGGAACCATACGACCTTTTGAAAAATATCCCAAATCACCATTTTTAATTTTAGAACCTGGATCATCGCTATTGGCGGCAGCTAATTGTCCAAAATCAGATTTGCCAACTTGTTTTAAGACATTTTCAGCTTTGATCTTCGCTGCAGTAACTGCAGCTGCATCATCAGCACTTGCTTTGATCAAAATATGAGACGCCTTAATTTGCTGGGGAGTTTCGAATTCAGCTGCATTTTTTAAATAATATTCTTGAATTTTTTTCTTAAAATCAGGATTCGTCAGTTTTGAGTTGAGTTCAGACACCGTCATCGCATTTTCTGTATTGAATGATTCTAAATTCAATTTGACATATTGGATGTTGATTTGCGCGGATTTAAGGTCAGTTTCAATATTTTTTTCAAGAAGTAAGGTTTTAAAACTGGCGTCGAATAAACCACGCACTTTTTGCAATGAAACCTGCTGACGAAGTGATCCTTCGAATTCGGATGGCGTCAAACGATTTGCTGAGAGTAAATTTTTATAAAGATCAGATTGGAATACGCCGTCTTTTTGAAAAGCGGGAATTTCCAAAATTGCCGATCGAATTTCAGAATCAGTTGCATATAATGATTCCTGGCCAGCAGCTTGTTCTGCAACTGTATTATTGACCAATTGATTCATGGCCTCGGACATCAATTGTTTTTTTTGTATCATTTTATCAAATTGGCCACCAAACATTTGTGCGTAATAATTTGAAACACGTGATTCTTGATCTTGAAATTGTTTGATCGAAATAATCTGTCCATTGACCGTTGCAGCTGCTCCAGATCCTAAGTTTCCGCCATTACCGCCCGCACGACCTGATAAGTCAGATAAAACAAATACGGCAATAATCATTCCAAAAACAATAATTGCAACAACTGTTCTGGTATTGACTGAACCTGTGAAAGATTTTTTAATTTGAGATAAAAATAAACTACGGTCTTGTTTTGACATTTGTAAGTGCTCCTTCGATATGTGGAATATGTCCTCATGTTTTAAAAAAAAGATCAAGACAAAAAAGCTGCGCATTTCACCTTGATCTTTTGATTTCTTTTGTTACCGTAAACTGATCAGTCTGAAAAACGAGGTTATTCATTTTGAATTTTTTAAACTTTAATTTCAAAAAAACTTTTTTATTATTGGTGATATTCATTTTGCCATTAATTTCAATTAACATGGAACAAAAACGCTCAACAACAGTTTGGTTTGCTCAGCCATTGAGCTTTACAGCAGAGATATTCCAATCACTTTTTTCAAATTTAAGCTTAGGCGTTCGCGGTACAGTTTCTGAATATTTTAACTTACTACGTATCAAATCTGAAAATACCGAACTCAAAAACAAAATGGGCGAACTCAGTACGCGGCTCAAATTATTTGAAGAAAATCAAATTGAACTTGAAAGATTAAAAAATTTGATTGATTTTCAAAAGAATACTCAAATGCAGCTTATTCCTGCGCAAGTTATTGGAAGAGACTTATTGCCGGACCATAAGACAATCACGATCAACAAGGGCACACACCATGGCCTAAAAAACATGCAGGCGGTTCTGACTGTTTCTGGCGCTGTGGGTTATGTTTTTAGACCTGAAAAGTTCACAAGTCACATCATGTTAATGACTGATCGATATTCTGTTGTTGATGCACTGATTCAGAAAACGCGATCACATGGCATCGTCGAAGGACAGGGTGAAAACAATGGTATTTTACAATACGTCGACAGAACAGATGATGTGAAGGCTGGAGACCTGATTGTCACAGGCGGTTTAGATAATATTTTTCCGAAAGGATTCCCCCTTGGTGTTGTCACTGAAGTTGCACGAAAAACAAAAAGCGCATCATTAATTATTCAAATTCGACCTGTCATTGAATCTGATAAAATAGAAGAAGTTTTTATTGTTCAAAATGCAGCTGGAGAAAGTTTTTTTGAAAAATCAACTGAACAGACAAATGAATCTGTCGACAGAAAAAAAGAGATCGACATTAAATGATGAGTCCTAAAAATTTGCGTCGTTTTTTTAAATATGTGCTTTTTACAATTCTGTTTTTTATGTTCTGTGCATTTCAGACAAGCTTTTGGTCTGTTCTGATTGATTTTATACCAGCGCCGCAACTTTGGCTGATATTTTTAGTTTATATATTTTTAAAATGGCCCGGCTACGGTACAATTTTTTACACCTACTTGCTGGGTTTTATATTCATTTTATTTACATTAATGCCACTCAAAATGTCTTGGTTTGGATTGATGGGGTTATACGGTTTTGTGTGGTTATTTAAAAATCGTATCCATTCAGTCAGTATATTTTTATTTTCAGTTCTTTCGGCTGCCGCCAGCATATTTTATTCAGCTTATTATATTTTCTTAAGTTATTTTTTAGAAAACAAAATGACCAGTTTTTTATTTTTTGAACGCCTGTTGGAATCCGCAATGACTTTTTTGGCCAGCGGAATCATTTATGTTTTACTGAACTATTTAGACCAGGCCTTTGCCGTTCAAGAAAGCTGGACCCCTGTGTCCAAAAATTTAAATTCACACCTGGATGATATCTAAAATGCGCAGCGAATATATTTCAAACCCCGAAGAAGCTCGCGATTACATCAGTCGATATAAAACATTTTATTATTTTATTTTTTTCACTTTTTTTATTTTTGCCCTGCGGTTAATTTGGTTACAAGTCATTAGCGGGCGCGAACTTCGCCAATTTTCTGAAAAAAATCGCGTGAAACAAAATAAAATTATGGCTCCACGCGGATTAATTTTAGACCGAGAAGGTCGTGCTTTGGTTGAAAATTTACCGGGGTTCGAAGCGATCATCAGCCCACAGTATATTGATGATGTTAAAAAAATGGCCACGGATATCGGACACGTCATCGGGCTGGAACCCGAAAAAGTCATCGAACGGATTCAAAAAAGCAAACGCGTGAACGGCCCATTCACAAACATTCGATTAAAAGATAACTTATCGCGCGAAGAAGTTTTTAGACTCAAAAGACTTCGCATGGATATCCCAGGTCTTGAAATCAGAGAATCCATTGTTCGACATTACCCTTTACAAGAAAATGGCGCTCAAGTTTTTGGATATGTCGGTGAAATTTCAAAAAAAGAATTAGAAAAATTAAATTTAAAATATCTGAATGATAATTTAATTCTTGAACAAGGCGATATCGTCGGTAAAAGTGGCCTGGAAGAATTTTTAGAAAAAAAAATTCGTGGCTCTGATGGCCAAAGTTTTATTCAAGTTGATGCTCATGGACGAGAGACCGTCACAAAAATTCCCAATATTTACGGCGAACAAATCAAAGACCTTGAATCTATCCATGGCCACAGTGCAACGCTCACAATTGACCGTGATATACAAAATGCAGCTTATGATTCATTTACTAAATTAAATCGAATTGGTTCTCTGATTGCAATGAAGCCTGATGGCGAAATCTTAGCTTGGGTGAATGCACCTTCGTTTAATCCGAATGCTTTTGCCACTGAAATTTCAAATAAAATTTGGAGTAAATTGATTAATGACCCGTTCAAACCGCTCAGAAACAAAGCGATTCAGGATCATTTTTCACCGGGTTCAACATTTAAACCGTTCGTCGCCTTAGCTGCGCTTCAAGACAAAGTCATCACTGACAAAACTGTTTTATATGCTCCAGGCAGATTCTTTTTTGGTAATCGCTGGTATCATAACCATAATAAAAATGGCGAAGGCTCTATTACTGTTTATGATGCAATTGAACGAAGCAGTAACGTTTTTATGTATCAATTAGGAATTAAATTAGGCATCGATAAAATGTATAATTATATCAGCCTGTTGGGATTAGGTTCAAAAACAGGAATTGAAATGGACCGAGAAGTCTCGGGTCGCTTGCCCAGTTCAGAATGGAAGTTGGCCGCTCGTGGTGAACCTTGGCAACCTGGCGAAAACTTAAGTACAGCAATTGGTCAAGGCTACGTCACAGTGTCACCATTACAGATGGCTATTGCTTACAATACAATTGCCACAGAAGGTAAAGTTGTTAAACCGTTCATCGTCAAAAAGGTCACCGATCATGAAGGTAAGATTTTATTTGAAAGATTTCCAACTGAAGTTCGTGATGTCACATTACCGCAACCCAATGGATACAAAATTGACGCCGAAAATTTTAAAATTATCAAAGAAGCCATGAGACGAGTTGCTAATGGCTCGCGTGGAACTGCTCGTAGTTTAAGAATTCCTGGTGTTGAAATGGCCGGAAAAACAGGAACGGCCCAGGTCATGAGTTTTTCTGCAGACCAAATTTATTCTTCCTGTGAAGCGCGACCTATTCACATGCGACATCACGGTTGGTATGTCGCATGGGCTCCATGGGATAAACCCGAAATCGTGGTCGCCACTCTGGCTCAGCACAGTTGCCATGGGAATCCAGGCGCAGCACCGATAGTTCGAGACGTCATTGAAGCCTATTTTAAAAAACATCATCCTGAAATCATTGCTCAAGGATTGAAAATGGGAATCAAACGTATCAATGAAAAAGCCAAACCTGTGGATGGAGAGTAAATCATGATTGTCTCCGAACGAAATTTTTTAAACCGTATTGATATTCGATTAATCGCTTTGGTCTTTGCGTTGAATGTGGCCGGACTAATTAATTTGTATAGCGCAACGCACGGACCACATTCCGAAGGCGTTGCTTCATTGTTTTTACAACAAATCATTTGGCTGACTGGTGGCTGGACAGTATTTTTTATAATTACCTTTATTGATTATGTTTGGTTCAATCGATTAGTTTGGGTTATTTACGGTTTAAATGTTGCAGCTTTAGTCTATACAGATTTGCACGGTAAGATCGTACTGGGTGGCCAACGTTGGATTGATCTGTATTTTTTCAGGTACCAACCCTCTGAAACAATGAAACTGGGTTTAATTTTATTATTGGCAAAAATTTTAATTGGTAAAAATCCTCAGGGTCGCGGCATGGGTCTGCGTGAAATTTTATTACCTGCTTTTTTAATTTTGATTCCATTAATATTAACCGTCAAACAACCTGACTTGGGCACCGGAGTCATGCTGGCTTTAATTGGTGGCACACTGTTGTTTTTCGTAAAAATTCGAAAATCTATTTTAATTTTTCTGGTGACCATAGGATTAATTGCACTTCCGACGGCATGGAATTTTATGATGAAAGATTATCAAAAAAATCGAATTTTAACTTTTATTTCTCCGGATTCTGATCCCCAAGGCAAAGGCTACAATTCTATTCAATCAAAAATAGCAGTTGGATCTGGGCAGTTTCTTGGCAAAGGATTCCGGCAAGGAACGCAATCACAACTTGAATTTTTACCTGAACGTCATACAGATTTTATTTTTTCTGTGTTATCCGAAGAATGGGGATTCATTGGCAGCTTTATTGTGATGCTCACATTTATTATTTTGTTTTTTGTCTGTTTTGAAATTGCTTCACGCGCCAGAGATAAAAATGGAGCACTGCTTGTTGTCGGCGTCACCGCCTATTTATTTTGGCATGTATTTATAAATATGGGAATGGTTATCGGGCTACTGCCCATTGTTGGTGTTCCATTACCACTGCTCAGTTACGGCGGTTCTGGAATGTTAACAACGATGGCAGGATTAGGAATTGTGTCATCCGTGGCCTACAGACGGCATTTATTTTAATCCGGCCGTACAAAAAAATTTAATTAGTCGATCATTCTGAATTTAACTCGTTTTGGTGTTGAATCTTCGCCAAAACGTTTTTTACGATCTTCTTCGTATTCAGAAAAACTTCCTGGATAAAAATAAATTTTTGAATCACCTTCAAAAGCCATTGTGTGTGTGCAAACACGGTCTAAAAACCAACGATCATGGGAAATGACAATTGCAGATCCACCAAATTCTAACAATGCTTCCTCAAGAGCACGCATTGTGTTCACGTCTAAGTCATTCGTTGGCTCATCCAATAACAATAAATTTGCACCTTCTTTTAAAATTTTTGCTAAATTGACTCGGTTTCGTTCACCACCTGATAATGTACCGACTTTTTTCTGCTGATCACTGCCTGAAAAATTAAACCAACTGACATATTGTCTGGCGTTCAATTCGCGCGTTCCCAATTTTATAATATCAGATCCACCTGATAATTCTTCGTACACAGATTTGTTCGGATCTAATGTTTCACGTGTTTGATCCACATAGGCAATTTTAACAGTTTGACCGACTTTGAAAACACCTGAATCTGGCGTGTCACGTCCCGTGATCATTTGAAATAATGTTGATTTACCGACACCATTGGGTCCAATAACACCGACGATGGCGCCCTTGGGAATCGTGAAATCAACATTGTCTAATAATATTTTTTTACCATAACCTTTGGTTACACCCGTCGCTTCGATGACAATATCACCCAAACGTGGACCTGCTGGAATATAAATCGACATTTCTTGTAATTTTTCTGCCGATGGCTCTTTCATTAAATTCTCATATGCAGAAATACGCGCTTTGGATTTTGATTGGCGAGCCTTTGCTCCTTGACGTATCCATTCTAATTCTCGCTCTAATGTTTTTGCTTTTTTTGATTGTTCTTTTTCTTCGCCAGCTAATCGTTTGTCTTTTTGTTCAAGCCACGATGAATAATTCCCTTTCCAAGGTATCCCTTCGCCGCGATCTAATTCAAGAATCCATCCTGCGACATTATCCAAAAAATATCGATCATGCGTGACTGCAATAACAGTTCCTGGGAATTTGGCCAGATATTGCTCAAGCCAGCCTACTGACTCAGCGTCCAAATGATTTGTTGGCTCATCTAATAATAAAATGTCAGGGTTACTCATAATTAAACGCGCCAGTGCGACACGACGTTTTTCACCACCAGATAGGTGCGTTGTCATCTGGTCAGCGTCAGGACACCTCAAAGCATCAATGACCATTTCTATTTTCTGATCAACTTCCCATCCACCAAGAGCTTCAATTTTTTCTTGAAGTTCACCTTGCTTTTCAATCATTTTATTCATTTCATCAGGATCTAAATCTGGATCAGAAAATTTATCATTGATTGCATTATAATCTTTCATCAATTTGGGCAAATCACCCATCTGAGAGAAAATATTATCACGAACACTTAACGAATCATCTAATTTGGGTTCTTGTTCCAAATAGCCGACTTTCATTTTTTTTGCGGGAAAGGCTTCACCCAAAAATTCAGTGTCTACACCAGCCATAATTTTTAGCAAAGTCGATTTTCCTGATCCATTCAATCCAAGCACACCAATTTTGGCACCGTAAAAATAGGATAAATAAATATTTTTTAAAACGTAGCGATTCGGCGGATATACTTTTGAAACGCCCTTCATTGTATAAATAATATCTTGAGACATGTTTTTTTCCTTTGAAAATGGGATAAATATATATAGCATCGTTTGATAGAATGAGCAACTTTGATTCAGACAACAAAAAAAATATAATTTCAAAAACGTCAGCGCCCGATTTGAAAAAAACAAAATGGCAATCAATTCAAACTGATTTGAATTCTGCTTTGTCTGAATGGGCTGCCTATGAAAATGCTGAAACCCAAAAAACACCCGAAGAAATTCAACTGGATAAAGTCAAAAGTATGATTGAAAATATCAAAGAGAAGTTAAATCAATTTTAACTAAAAAAATTATTTTCGATATTCGTCGAACGAATATATTTTCATTTGAAAAGCGTGTAATCCGTTTAAAAATTCGTCTTTCAGTAAGTCATTTATTTTTCGCTGTCGATCGATACGCGACAATCCCTTAAAAATATCTGATACAATGACTAATTTATAATGAGTTTCACCAGTGAATCCCGCAGACCCCAAATGTTCGACATGGTTTGCGTGTTTTTGGCTGTCGTTAACAAGATCTAGATGTGTTGGGTTTAAAGTTTTTAATAATTCAATGATACGCTGTTCACGATTCATGATTTTTTAAAAAAATCCGAAAATTTTGATTTAGCTATTTCAGAACCCATTTTTGCAAGCGCAAAAACGCCTTTTTCATCTAATTTTTTTTCAATTAATTTAGCTTTTTCTAAAGCTTTTACGGTTGCAATTTCCGCCAATGGATTTGATAAACCCAGGTTTTCAAATTTTTCATTGTTTTTCCATTGAGTCGCTACATTTTCGGCGATTTCAAAGGTTCGGGGCAGTTTGTCTCGTAAAATATCGCTGTAAGGAAATTGAATTGTGACTTTTTCAGTTAAAATTTCATCCGATTTTGTCATTTCTTCGTTTGCTGTTTTTTCTTCATTCATGGTAACCTCTTAAATATTATGATTCAAATTTTGGCCGAAAACAATTTTTTTTATGTGATTGATAAACCTGCTGGTTTGTCCGTGCATAATCAAACACCCAGTGTTCAAGAATTCATTAAAGCACTTGAAAAACCTGAACATTTTGTAAATCGTCTTGACCGCGAAACCAGCGGTTTAATGCTAATTGCACAAAAACCTGAATATCATGAACCCTTAAGCTTTGCTCTTGGCCAAGGCTTAAAAATATATCGCGCCTTACTGCGTGGACATATTAAAGAACAGACTCTCCTTTGGAACAAACCATTAACTGACCAAGCCGAAGGCCGAAAAAATCCCCAAGGTTTATCAAAAAATCGGATCGCTTGCAGTACTGAATTCACTGCCCTGCGCACATCAAAATACTTTACGGAAGCCCACTTGAAATTAAACAGCGGCCGCCAACATCAAATTCGAAAACATACGGCCCTGGCAAATCATGCCATTGTCGGCGATCCTCGTTATAATGATGACAGTTACAATGCAAATATATTCAAGTTATATGATGTGAACCGAATGTTTCTGCACGCCGAACAAATTTCATTTGAATTCGAAAAACAAAGCTATCATTTTATATCAAATAGTTTTTCATTGGATCAATTTTTCAAAGCTGAACTTTAAAAAATGCAAATTATACCGTTTACCACAGATTTAATTGCTCAAGTCACAAAATTTACCGATGAACACATTGGGAAAAATTATTATACGCTGCCAGAAATGACTGAAAATCAAAAAAAATCAGTTGCTGAAAATAATGAAATCACTTCATTTGTGTTAATCAATACAGCTCAAGAAATAATGGGGCTGCGTTTGGCCTATGCTCCAGGGCGCTGGGCCCACGGAAAAGGATCAAAATTGCGTCCTGAATTATGGCCATTTCAGTTATCACAGGCCGCCTATTTTCAAAGTTTATTTGTTTCCGCCGAAGCACAAGGTCAAGGACTGGGACCACAATTATCTGAAAAATCGATATCGATATTTAAAAAATTAGGAGCCAAGGGCATCGTTACTCATTGCTGGAAAGAATCACCAAATAATTCTTCACTGAAATACCTGGAAAAAATTGGTTTTAAAACTGTGATTGAACACCCTAACTACTGGATTGACGTCGATTACACTTGTACCAGAGATGGTAACCCCTGCCGATGTACAGCCTTGGAAATGATCAAAGTGCTTTGAAAACTTTTGATGTATAACTTTTTTTGTCAATTTTGAACAGCGTCTCAATATGATACACCTTAACGTAATAATGGTCGGCTAAGATTTTCTAAAACGATCACATTTGAATCTGACGAAGGTAAAATGTTAACGACATTTGATGTGAATCAAAAATAGTTACTTCTTCGTTTTATTTAAAAAATTTTGTACTAAATCTTCACGCGCCTGTTCACTGACCGGGCGCGCGCCCATTTCAAATTGTGAATATAAATTTTTATCGACTTCGAGTATAAATCTGGACGGGCTGACTCGTTTAATAACGCCTTGCTTTTTACGTTCCCTGCAATGACTTAAAATTAATTTATCTTGGGCTCTTGTGATTCCCACATATAAAAGCCTGCGTTCTTCGTCTAAGTCCCCGCCCAAACGTTTATGTGGCAACAGATCTTCTTCCAGACCAACTAAAATAACAATCGGAAATTCTAAACCCTTTGAAGCATGAAATGTCATTAACTGAACGCTATTTTTTTCTTCTTCGTCATCAACAGTATCGCGCAGTTGCATGCTATCAACAAAATCTTTGAGTGTTGCAATACTTGGATCACGACGCCCGATAAAACTTTCTAAGATCCGACCCATGATTTCAATCACTTGCCATTTACGATCAAATAACATTCCAGACCCAGTTGTCTGATCAGTGACTGATTTAATTAAATAATCACGATAACCGATTTCTTTGACTAAGTTTTGAAATCTTTCTGATATTGTTGCACCCAATGTTGTCTCTTCTAATAATCGCTGGGGGAAAGTCCATAACCAATTATTAAATTGATCTAAAATTTCACCTTGTTTTAATGAAACTTCAGTTTTGTCCCATTTTTTAGAAGCTTGCGGCAAATTTAAATTATTTTGATCTGCATAGGCTGCCAATTTTTCGATTGTTGTATCCCCCAATCCACGCGGAGGTAAATTAATAATTCGCCTGAAACTGACTTCGTCATCATTCAAAGATTGTTTTAAATAGGCCAACCAATCTTTGGCTTCTTTGCGATCAAAAATTGATGTCCCGCCTGTGATCGTATATGGCAATTGGTATTTTCGAAGGGCTGTTTCAATAAACGCGCCTTGCGTGTTTGATCGGTACAGTACGGCGATATCTTTGTATTTAAAATCTTTTTGTTTTAAAGTCAAAATTTCACGACATACAAAATCTGCTTCTTCATCTTCGTTTTCCAGAACAAATAATTCTGGTTTGATATGATCTGGATTTATTTTTTTTTCTGATTTTAATATTTTTCCATGACGATTTGTATTTTTTTGAATAACAGCGTTACCTAAATCTAAAATAACCGAACTGGATCTGTAATTTCTTTCAAGTTTAATAACTTCGCATGTTTTAAATTGTTTAGGGAAATCTAAAATATTTTTAATCTCGGCACCGCGCCAGCCGTAAATCGATTGATCGTCATCTCCGACGACTGATAAATTCAAATGTGATTTTGAAATGGCTTCAATCAATTTCATTTGTTCTTTGTTGGTGTCCTGAAATTCATCGACCATAATTTGTTTAAATTGATTTTGAACTTTTTCTAAAACCATAGGATCTTTTTCAAAGAGTCTTAATGGCTCAAGCAGTAATCCTTCGAAATCTGTGACTCCTAATTTTAATAATTCTTTTTCGTAAATGGGTTTCAAAACAATCGCCATTTCATGGTATTCTTCCAAATAACCAACTGGCAAAGTTCGTCCGGCACGTAATAAATTAATCAAATTTAATAATTTATCTGTATCAAATTTTTCTTTAGTTGTGTTTCTGATGTTTTTCATCGCGTCCTTAAGGACAGCTTGCGAATCGGATTGGTCTAAAATACCAAACTGTGCTGGTAAGCCTGCTAATTTATGATTTTTACGTAATAGCTGTAATCCAAATGAATGAAACGTTCCCGCCCAAAGCCCTTTTGCACGAGGACCAACTCGATTTGCAACACGATGTTTTAATTCTCTGGCTGATTTATTTGTAAATGTCAGAACACATATTTCGCTTGCGGTTGCAATTTGATCTGATATCAAGCGCCCAGTTCTGGATACCAGAACAGTCGTTTTACCTGAACCAGCACCTGCCAGTATCAATAATGGGCCATGATTATGATTCACAGCCTGACATTGTTCAGGGTTAAGACCTTTCAGCCAATCGATTTCCATTTATTAAATATTTTTTCTATGGATAAGTGATTTGTATTTTTAAACTTTGCTGTGAATTAAAACTTTGATTTCATCAGAAAAAATAACATCAATTCGATCAATTGCAGTTTTTTGTACAAAACCAATTCCGAATTTTGGATGTTGAATTTTTTGTTTTTCAGTAAATGTTGTTTTTGTTGAATAAGGTATTGCTTCTTTGGCTTGTTGGTTTTGAATTCGATTTTCGTATTCACCTGTGTGCGATTTTGCACGTGAATTTTTTGTTGAATTTGTTGCGCCAGCTTTGCGAGTTGATGTCGCCTTTGGTAATGAATAAGCCTTAATGCTTTTACAAATTTCACATTGCATTTTCGCTTTTGTCGATGACGTATGAGCCAAAACTGTATGGTAACGATCGCCGTCACATTTTTTACAGTGCATATAAAATGATTTAGCAACAGGAGGTAACGTCATTGTACTCATAGTTATTTTGATCTTTCTTGTTTAGGTTGATAGATTGACAGTGGATCGCGTAATCCGCAAGCAGCAATTTCACCCGCGCTTAAATAAAACGGACCATCATTGTTTTGAATTTTATGTTGCATGTGTAACATCGACTCGACGTTGTTTGGTTCAACCGTATAGCCCGTCTTTTCGTACTTTTCCAAAAATGCCATGTCATCATCACGTGTAAAAAATTTCTCCCAGCAGTCCGTATTCACGTCACAGCGGTAAGTCATCGTTTTTGCGTGCGTGTGCAATGGAGCATAAGCTCCGATCATTTCTAAATGACCATAATGTGAATGTAATTTTAATGAAGGACTGCCCCACTGAGTCATTCCCGAACACTGGTTTACATTTGCGTACCATAACGCAAAAGCTTTAGATAAAAAACCCAGACCATAGAACTGATCAGCCTTCGGCAACATTGAATTCACAGAACACAAATCATAGGCCACCCATTCACCTTTGTGCATGGTTGGAATGATAATGAACAAAGACAGCGGACACCACTCTTCGTCTTCAGAATAATTTAAGGTTTCCAGAATTTTTTTTGGCAAAGATTTCGTTTTTGCGGCGAATCCCGCAATAAACCCTGGCATCGCTGCGCAGTCATAAAAAACCCAACGAGGAATTGCCAAATCTTGCGCACCAAATGATTTCCATTCAATTTGGTAAATCGCTTCTGCAAAAGCCAATTCCTTTAAATCTAATGGATTTTTATAAATTGGCTCTTTGGTGAACCAATTCAGCTTATGTCGAGTTCCCGGATTTTCAATTTTGTTTTCAGGTCGAACAAAAACATAGGGCCTGATATTATCGGAATTCAGCCAGTCTGCTTTCATAAGAAGTGGATTCAGTTCAGACATTATTTTAATGGCCCAATCATCGTTTCTGGTCTAACGACTTGATCAAATTTTTCTGCGGTTAATAATCCTAAATTCACGGCTTCTTCTTTTAATGTCGTTCCATTTTTATGCGCAGTCTTTGCAATTTTTGCTGCATTATCATAACCTATATGCGGATTCAGTGCTGTGACTAACATCAATGAATTATCCAAATGTTTTTTAATCTGAACAGTATTTGCCGTAATTCCCAAAATACAATGATCCGTAAAACTTTCACAAGCATCTGACAATAACCGAATTGAATTCAAACAATTAAATACAATAACAGGTTTAAATACATTGAGCTCGAAATGCCCCATTGAACCACCGATATTGACTGCCACATCATTTCCCATAACCTGTGCACACACCATCGTCATGGCTTCGGACTGGGTTGGGTTCACTTTCCCTGGCATAATTGATGATCCAGGTTCATTTTCGGGTAAATTTAATTCACCAAAACCACAACGGGGACCGCTTCCTAACAAACGAATATCATTTGCAATTTTCATTAATGAAACAGCCACAGTTTTTAATGCTCCGTGAACTTCAACCAATGCATCATGTGAAGCCAATGCTTCAAATTTGTTTGGCGCAGTGACAAATGGAATTTTTGTTTCCTTGGCGATAGCTGCAGCTGCTTGAACGGCGAAATCAACATGAGTGTTTAAACCCGTACCAACAGCCGTTCCACCCAAAGCCAGTTCATGTAAATGCGGCAATACATTTTTAATTCGAACAATCGAATTTTTAATTTGAGTCGCATAACCAGAAAATTCCTGACCCAATGTTAATGGCGTTGCATCCATTAAATGTGTTCGGCCTATTTTTACAATCGATTGAAATTCCGTTGATTTAGAATTTAAAGCCTTATGAATTTTATCGAGCATTGGTAATAATCGAAAATGAATTCTTTCAGCAACTGCGATATGCATTGCTGTTGGGAAGGTATCGTTTGAAGACTGTCCCTTGTTCACATCATCATTGGGGTGAATTGTTTTATTTGGTAATGATAAACCCTGCATCGTCATTGCTCTGTTTGCGATAACTTCATTTGAGTTCATATTTGTTTGCGTCCCAGATCCTGTTTGCCAAACAACCAATGGAAAATGTGCGTCTAACAGACCCGAAATAACTTCATCTGCAGCCGCAACGATAAATTCAGATTTTTTGATATCTAATAATTTCAATTCGGTATTTGTGATGGCCGCACATTTTTTTAAAACTCCTAATGCCTTAATCATTTCACGCGGAAATTGATCGCCACCAATTTTAAAATTTTGCGTAGACCGCTGAGTCTGAGCCCCCCACAGTGCATTTACAGGAACCTGCACATCGCCCATTGTGTCTTTTTCTATTCTGAATTCTGTCGATTTAATTTCTGACATTTGAAGCTCCTGATTATTTTTTATTATTTTTTAATCTTAAAATACTCTTATCACCGCGAACCACTTGACCCACACTGGCCTGATCTGTTGGGTAAATCACTAATTCTTGGATATTAATATGCGCCGCCTGTTGCAAACACCAAACAATATTATCAGCAATATCATCAGCCGATAACGGTTTCATATCCGAATATACAGCCGCTGCTTTTTTTTGATTTCCTAGTCGAACCAGGCTGAATTCTGTTTCAACCATACCCGGAACAATGTTCGTAACACGAACTCCAGTCCCTTTTAAATCCATCCGAAGGCCTTCACTGATGGCTCGTACTGCAAATTTGGTCGCACAATAAACGGCACCACCTTCATAAACTAAACGTCCGGCAACAGAGCCTAAGTTTACGATGTGACCTTGGTGTTTTATAATTTCCGGCAAAAATATTTTTGTAATTTCCAATAGGCCTTTGATATTCGTGTCGATCATTAAATTGATATCAGACGATTTTGAATTCTGCAGAAGTTCTGTGCCTTTTGCCAAGCCTGCAGAATTAATTATATTTTTAATTTTAATTTTTTCTTTGTTCAAAAAAATTTGTATTTTTTTAAACATACTTTTTTGTTTTTTAAAATCAGACAAAGTAGTCAGATCTAAAACGAAAACGGATACGTTTTTGGCACCTAACTTAAGGCATTGTAACCGAACAGAATCCAGATTTTTTTTTCTTCGTGAAATCAGCAGTAAATTATTTTTATTTTTTGCTAATTTATAAGCTGTTGCTGCACCAATGCCCGACGATGCACCTGTAATGACCGTATACGTTTCATTGATTTTTATTTTCAAAGATTCATTCAGCACAGTACTTTTTTTCATTCACAAATTATACACAATGAATAGCCATTTAGGCTATGAAATTGAGTTTGTATTCATATTAAATCAGGATGTCGATCTGTATTTCAATGCACGAGGAACATAAACAATGAACCCCAAAGCTTCTAAAATATTTCTTTGTATATAATTTAATACAATTTTATAGTCGTTACCCCATTTAACTATGCGAGTAAATGGTCGCTGTGACCAAAAATCGAGCTTTTTGAGGGATGAATTTTGATCAGTTCGATTTTTAGACGCCAAGCCGCGTTCTTTTTTAAGCATCAATCGAGCTATTAATCCCGTGATTCGACGTATCCAGTCAAAATATTTACGTCTGGATTTATACGAAATCAGCAGGTGAATGTGATTTGAAGCTATTGCTAATTTACGAATTCGCACACCAAAATTTTGAATATTTTTAAATATAATAGCGGCGATCTGAGCTTGTTTTTTTGACATCCGCAGATCCGTGACATCTGTTTTTTGAGCGATATCGGATTTTAAAACAATATGAATAAAATCTTTCGATGACAGTGGTCGAGCCGTCCTAGCATGACCACGCTTCAGCAGACTGCCGCCAAACGAGTTCATCCGTTGGGCTCTTAGATTTGAATCCAAGAAAAGTTGTTTTGACTTATGCTTTGCTGTTTTCATGATTAGTTTGTACCCGAAATACGCCGTCAGTCAAATATTTTTATAGTTATAATGAGCGATGTCATTTATTGATATAAAGTTTAATAATTCATTTGCAAATACATATTGAATACGCGATAAAACCCAGATGGTAAAATCTAAAAATAATCAGAATTCCGCAAATCAAACTTCGACTTTGAAAACTAAATATTGGTTGATGAAAACCGAACCTGATGTTTTTTCAATTGATGATCTGAAAAAAAACAAAACGACACTTTGGGAAGGCGTCAGAAATTACCAGGCTCGCAATTTCATGATGAACGACATGCAAATCAATGATCAGGTTTTGTTTTACCATTCGAATGCAGAACCTTCTGGCATTGCTGGATTGGCTGTTATTTCAAAAGCTGCAGTCCCCGACCCCGCACAATTCGACCCAAAATCAGAATATTTTGACCCCAAAGCCACCAAAGAAAAACCAATCTGGTTCTGCGTTCAAGTTAAATACAAAGCCCACTTCAAAACGACTCTTTCATTGGCAGAATTAAAAAATAACGCCAAATTATCAAATATGCTCGTCATTAAAAAAGGTCAGCGGCTGTCAATACAACCGGTTGATCAAAAAGATTTTGAATACATTTGTCATAATCATGTGTAAATAATGATTCATGTCCGGCAATCAATTCAATGTATCAACGCCTAAACTATTTCTGGCTCCGATGGAAGGCGTCACCGATTGGGTGATGCGTGATTTATTAACTTCGCTGAACCCAACAAGTCCACCCGCCATCGATCAATGTGTGACCGAATTTTTGCGCGTGACTGAAACTGTTTTTCCCGACAGCGTGTTTTACAAAAATTGTCCGGAACTGCTGACAAATTCAAAAACCAGATCAGGCACTCCTGTTTTTATTCAATTACTGGGCGGCCAAGCCGAACCCTTAGCGCTGAACGCGCAAAAAGCAATTGGACTGGGCGCTTTGGGTATTGATTTAAATTTTGGTTGCCCAGCCAAAACTGTGAACCGTCATGACGGCGGAGCCAGTCTGTTGAAATGCACCGATCGAATTTTCAATATCGTAAAAACTGTGCGCAATACGGTTCCAAAACACATACCCGTTACAGTTAAAATCAGATTGGGCTTTGACCATCCAGCACAGTGTATTGATAATGCAATTGCAATAACAGAAGCCGGTGCCAGTTGGTTGACTGTACACTGTCGGACAAAAACGGACGGATATCGCCCACCCGCATATTGGGAATGGATTCCAAAAATTCAAGAAACAACAAAAATTAAACTGGTCACTAACGGCGAAATTTGGACTGCAGATGATTTTAAAAAATGTCGAAGCATAACGAATTGTACCGATTTTATGATTGGTCGCGGCGCTCTTCGAAACCCGTATTTATTTCAACAAATTAAACAATTGTCAGAAAACAAAATAAATACAACTGCCGAAATGAAACAAACCCACGTTGACAGCCTGAACCTGATCCCAGGCTTTTATAAAGCCTGCACCATTTTCAAAAGCGAAAGCTTTGCCATTGCCAGATGTAAACAATGGCTGAATCAACTGGGTCAAGCATCAGAGCCTGCAAAAGAAATATTTGATCGGTTGAAAATCATTGAAAACCCTATAGAATTTGAATCAGCACTGAAACAGTTATCAAAGGAATACTTATGGCCAAAGTTTTAATGATCAAAAAAAATCCATGCCCGTACTGCGATCGCGCAAAAACTTTATTAGACAATAAAGGCATCGCTTTTGAAATTTTAGATTTAACTGATAAAATGGACGAATTAGAATCTTGGAAACAAAAAACCGGCTGGAAAACTGTTCCCATGATTTTCATCAATGATGTTTTGGTTGGTGGTTATACTGATTTAAAAGCACTTGATGAAGAAGGCAAACTTGAAGAGATGGTGAAATAATATTGTCTTTTTTCCAAGTGCTACTTGGAAAAAATGATCTAAAATCCAAGTACGACTTGGATTTTAGCATTTAATTATATCCTATTTCGTATTCTCTTTTAAAAATTCAGCGATATTATCCTTGGGGTGATTGCCGACCAGTTCGCCGACTTTTTGGCCGCCTTTGAATAAAATCATTGCAGGAATTCCGCGGATACCGAACTGACCCGGAGTCTGTTGATTTTCATCCACATTCATTTTTACGATTTTAATTTTTCCTGACATTTCCTGAGCCAACTCTTCAAGCTTCGGGGCGAGTGCGCGACATGGTCCACACCATTCAGCCCAAAAATCCACAAGAACGGCAGTGTCTGATTTCAAAACATCATTTTCAAATGATGCATCTGTGACTGGTTGAGTAAATTGTCCCATTGAATCTCCTTATGCTGAACTCAAATTTTGAGTTCTATTTTTTTTGAAATAAAGCTTTTGCAAATTTTTGTTTTTCTTGATCAAGACTGTCTAACTTTTCTTGACCAGGATCAACCATCAACTCTGCGCGATGCTTTTTAAATTCAGACTTAGTATGCCGCTTACTCAGTCCTACTTTCAAATCTCCATCAAGTTTCTTGATTTGGTGATTGTAATTATCTATTCGCAGGGGCAATTCTGCTGTCACAAACTGCAATTGTTCGCGAATTTGATCCTGAGTCGCTTTTGATACAGTCTGTTGATCTTTTGAATCAATTATTGGCGCATTTGTAGGTTTAATACCGGGGCTCGAGAAATTATTTAAAATTTCGTCACTGATTAAAATTTCTTCATCATTTTTTGCTGATACCTTGCCTTGAACATTGATAATTTCTCGGTCCAAATCCTGCCCGTGCGAAACCAAATAAGATTGCTCTTGAGATCTGAATGACGAATCGGTTTCTGCCATCCTAAGTAGTCGGTCTAACATTAACTCTTTTCGAACCGGATCCATATTCAAAATACTGACTGTTAATTTCAATGCACCGATGGGTTCAAATAATAACATGTCAGATTTTATTTTTTCCAAATCGTTCGGTGCTATTTTTTGATCTGATCCAAATATTAAAATTATTTTACCTGTGTACTTTGAATTGTCTTTGAGTTTCTTGCCAATATTAAATGCTGATAATTTTGTAGATTGCCCACGCGCAATAATCATATCTGGATTAAACGTTAAAAGTTTTTCGCTCAAGTTAAATTCGGTTGTGATCGTTTCAACGTCAAAACCAACTTTACGTAATGTCATTTCCAGGTGACTGGCGAACTGAATTTGATCAATAGCTATAAGTACTCTGTCCATTGGTCTATTCTAGAATCTGTTCAATGACCAACGCAAAGAAATAATCTAAAATAATCGAATGTGGAGATCACGTCGAATATTTTTATATTTAATTTCTGAAATGATTCCGTCATTTTTGTTGGGAATCGTCGTCTTTGTTTCGATATTATTAATGTTTCAGGCCTTACGTCTGACTGAATTTATGTTAGTCCACGGAATTAAATTCACGACAATTTTAAACATCATGGGGTACATGAGCTTGTCGATGCTGCCATTGATTTTGCCCATGAGCCTGTTGTTTTCAATTTTAATGACTTACAACAGACTGTCCCAAGAATCTGAAATTATTGCAATGAAAGGCATTGGACTGCACGGCATCAGCCTATTGATGCCCGCATTGGTTTTATCTTTGATAATTACCTATTTCTCCGCTGTGACTGCATACGATATTGCACCTTGGGGAAATCGACAATTTGAAGTCCTTATTTCTCAGCTCAGTAATTCCAAAGCTGCCGCTTCCATCAAAGAAGGAACTTTTTCGGAAGGCTTTTTTGATATGGTCGTGTATGCAAATAAAGTAAATACAGATCAGGGCTTGCTCGAAGATCTATTTATTTACGACGAAAAAAATCCAGACAGCCCGCTGACGATCATTGCTCCGCGTGGGCAAATTATACCGGATGTCGAAAACCCGGGCCACAGCGTTCAATTGCGGATGTTTAATGGCCAAATTCACAAACGAAATCAAAGCCACACCGTTGTCCATTTCGAATCATATGATATTTTTTTAAACGATCCCATTCAAATCGAAGAACGTAAAAAATCACCACCGTCATTATCATTATCAGAATTAGATATCAGACGTAAAAGCTCGGATTTTTCTGATGTAGAGAAAAATATTTATAATTTAGAATACTTTAAGCGCTCAGCTTTAAGCTTTGCATGTTTGATCTTCGGCCTGGTGGGAGTGGCTTTTGGTATACAAACACATCGTCGCAGCGGAAAGGCATCAGGATTTGTCGTTGCCGTAGGATTTATAATATTATACTGGATTATTTATTTAACGTTCGAAAGCACTGCTCGTTCAGGACATTTAAATGCCTGGGCATCCGCATGGGGAACAAATATTGTGTTTAGTGTTTTTGCTATTTATAATTTACGAAAAAAATTGATTTAGTTTTATCGCTGAAAAATCATTTATAACTGACAAGAAAAATGAGACGACGCAGTAGCATCCTTACCACCATGGTCATCCTTGACCACATCGCCCCTCCCTTACAATATTCTAAGTCGATGTTTATCCGAATTTCAAAGCTTATTTTAGATTATTTCACTTTTTTAAATAGAATCGGCTTCATTGAATCCGAGCACTAGCTATAGGGCGAGTTGTCCAGACAAGGCCCTGTCTGTGGTGGATCTGTTTTTAAAACCAGGACCTGACCATTGTTCGGCCTGCCAGAATACATGCAGATCCGTAGTTTCGAAAACCATATAAGCACCTTCGCGGATCAATTTTTTATTTCCAGAAAAATCAATCATCGAAGGATGCGACGGAATCGTTAATACGGCGCGACCAAATTCTAATGCATGATGAACTGTTAACATCGTTCCGCTTTTTTCACCTGCTTGAGCAATAAGACAAAAACTTCCAAGTGCTGCAATCAATCGATTTCGCAAATAAAAAAAATTTCTGTGAACATGCTGATCCATTTCAAATTCAGAAATAAAACAGCCTCTGTTGTATAAAATTTCATTTTTTAAATCTGATAAATCTTTTGGATATAAATTATTTAATCCCGTCGGCAAAACAACAATTGTTGGAACTTGGGCTTTGATGGCAATTAAATGTGCCGCCTGATCAACGCCATGTGCACCACCACTGACAACTGTCATTTTTGATTCACACAAGTACTGATAGAGTTCTGTCTGAATCCAATTTCGAGTCAATATGTGACATTTTCTTGAGCCAACAACCGAGATCATTGGACCTTGGTTCCAAATGGGTTCGCCAATATATTCCAAAAATAATGGTGGCTCTTTCATTTGATAAAAAGCCTGAGGATAATTGATATGCGACGGATACGTGTATGAAATATGTTTTATATGTAAAATATTTAAATATTTTTGAATTTCAATGATTTCGGACTGCGGAATATTAAAAAATTCAGGTTTTTTTATAACCGAATCCGGATTTCGAAATTTGTTTTTTCTTTGGAGCCATTTAAAGTAGATTGCATTTGTCATACAGATCTATATCGCAAAAAAAGGGCCACAATCAGTTAATTATTATTCAATCTTAAGATCTGAAGCTGGCTCAGCATCGACAGAATCTGATACCTGATCCAATGGCGCTTGATCAGTGGTTACTTGGTCACCAATTTGGATCAAACGACTGATTCCTGTCAAAAATCCAATTGCAAGCGTACCTGTTGTTTTTATAATTTGAAGTTTCCCGACAATGGCACCCGCAGATTCAGAATAAATATTTAATTCCTGCCCGTTCGATATATTTGCAGAATTTGTACTGACGACGACGCGCTGACCGAAGTTGAAGAAATCAAGATTTTCGGCTTCGAGACTTTCTACGAGTTGAGCTGAATGATTCATTGTTTCCGTCGGTTCAGATAAACTTTGAATTTTAGCCTCTGAAACGATCAGCGTATCTGAATTGATAAGCTGGTCACATGACTTAATACGTAATTCATTTTTATCGCTTAATAAAACATCTCCGACGATTTTATAGATAAATGTTTTTTTTAATCGCGATTTTTCAATATTTAATTGCTCAACCAAAATATACCGACCAGGTCCGGCCTGCGGATTCAGGCGTACTGTTTTTTTAATATATTGATCTTTGATGCAAATAATATTCTGAACTTCTGATTCTGGCACAGAAAAATCGGTCTTTAATAAATCTGCAGATAATACATACGGATTTTTAGGGATCGTGAAATTTATTTTTTGCATTTCTTTGATATCAATCACGGTTTGCCCAGTTTTTTGCTTTATAAAATATTCTTTTCTACGTACGATTGGCAAACTGTCTGGTAATGGCATTGGACCATTTAATTTGTTTTTAGATTTAGATCTGGAATTAAATTTTTCAAATTCTGTCATCTGTGGCGTATAATCACGTCCCGTAGAACTTTTGCTATCCACGAGAATTTTTCTGTCGGATTGGCTATCCAAACTGACCGTTGGCATATCAGAACCTGTTCCAGGGAAAAAATAAATTTTAAGACCTGGATAAATTTGATGTGGATTTGAAATCTGTTCATGATTCAAAGCCCAAATTTTTGGCCAAAACTGAGCATCACCAAACAGTGTTCGACTGATGGATTCAAGGGTATTTCCCTTTTCAACGATAAACGTTTCGACTTTGCGCTCTCCTGTTGCCTGGGTCCACGCTTCTGCCGATGTTGGATTGATATTGTATGCTTTATACAATTGATTCAGCCTGGATTCGTAGTCTAAATCAGGATCATCTGGACTTAAATTTTCAGAGAAAGACTTTGTTGATTTTTTTTTCGAAACTGATTTTATGTTTTTCTTAAATTTTTTATTTCGTTTTTTTTCAGGAACAGTTCTTTTGACAGAGTCTGATTCTTCAGACTTATCATCTGAAACAGTTTCTGGATTCGATTTAGATTCTGTTTTCTTCTTAACCGTCGAATTTAAAATGCCTTTGATGTCTTCAAGCACAGGTTCATCGTCGTCCTTGAGGCTTTCTATTTTAAGTGGCAATGGATCTAATGGATCAGGGTCTACGACAAAAGAACTGCTTTCTTTTTGCAAATCATCAATCCGTGGGCGTTGAGGCGGACTCGTTATTAACTTCTGCGTCGGCGCAGGGGTTTGTTCTTGAGCCGCTACAGAAAGCGTACAAAATACAAAACCACAAAAAAGAAAGTCTCTTAAATGAATCTTCATTTTATCTTTTTAGACTGCCTGTTTTATTTTTTACTGTTGCAAGTGTTTGAGCTTTTTTAAAATTATAAACAGCGGGTTGTTCAAAACCCATTTTTTTATATATTGCAGATTTATCAAAAAGAGCTGTTACATACTCTGGTGTCGTTGAAAAATTTTTGATAATATAATTGTATCGTTTGATCGCCAGAACATAGTTTTTTTCGTCTCGACTTTGACGGGCCAACATCAATGCTTTTGCAGAAATTGATTGAATACTTTCTTTTGTATTCAAAGTTCGCACGCCCGTTAATTTTTCTATATTAGTTTTTGCATCTGACATCGAAACAGCTGGTTTTTTTGAAATTGCTGCCAATGAAACTGATGTTATAAATAAACACAGTATAAAAAATATTTTTTGATTTTTTTTCATATCTTAAATGCCCTCAGTATTATTAAACTGAAGCTTTGCCCAATTTTCAACAACCCTTAGATAAGTTATCCACATAAAGTGTTTATAACCGATCAAACTAGACTTTAGACTCGTTGATTGTCAGTATTTTCAGCGAAATGCATGAGTTTTAAACACACATAACACATTGATATTACTAAGTATTTTTATAAATAGTTATAAATCTGTTATGATAATTCATAAAAAATGAAATTCAAGCAACTAATTTCATCATTTCAACCACTTGAAGTGCCTGGTTTTTTGCTATTCAAGTGATGCTCTTAATCGTATTGCTGTTTTTATTGACGTATATATTGTTTCAAATTCGGTTTTCGATTTTGACCGAACTGCATTTTATATCAAACTCGATGCATGACATCTGTTTAAATCTGTTACCCCAAAATCCAAAAACACAAGCAACTTTGCAAGCTCTGATTTGTGGTCATAATTTTGAAACCTTTGAAACTGCTCACCTTTACACAAGCTCTGGATTAATTCATCTGTTTGTCGTATCTGGCTCACATTTAATTTTAATTTACAAAACACTCAATTATTTTTTCGAAAAATTAAATGTCAAAAAAAGCAAAAAATATATTTATTTAATTTTAATCATTTATGCCGCAGTCTGCCTGTTTAACCCACCCATCACGCGAAGCCTCATCGGATTATTTGTATTCAGTTTTTTAAAGACAAAAATTAAATACTGGTCAACGGATTATACACTGCTATTGATTGGTATAATTTGTTTAATTTTATCACCCGCTTGGATTTCATCAATCAGTCTGCAAATGAGCTGGCTGGCAGCATTAAGCATTGAAGTGTGTCGCCGTTATTTGTCATCTAAAAATGACTTGTTCCAACAGATACCGTTTTATTTATTTTATTGTATCACATTTTCTGCATTGGGATTTCCCCAGTTTGCAGTTGTCGTTATCGCATTTTTTTTAACGCCCGTCTTAGAATACATTCTGTTGCCATTCGCGTTTTTAGTCTTGGCATTTCCTTTTATGGATCCTGCATTTGAAATTATGATGACCAGTTTGAATTTCCTGCTATCACATTTTGAACTGAGTGTCAGTTTAACGACGACCCCGTTTGAAAATTCAATTTCATTGAACTGGATTTTGATATTTTTGATTCATTTCATATTACATTTTAAGAATTATAAAACATAAGGAAATTTTATGAAAAAATATATTTTCATGATCGTTTTTTTAAAAATGAGCATAGCTAAATCGCCCAATCATTTGAATCAATGGATCATTTGGAATGTCGGCCAAGGCCAATGGATGACGCAAATTGAAAATGACAGCTGCACGCATTTTGATTTTGGCGGCGAAATATTCATGTTATCAAAAATAAAACCGCTGTATATTCAAAAATGTCGAAACAAAACAAACAAACTGTATTTATCCCATGCGCATTGGGATCATTATGCATTTTATAATTTCATTCTTAAAAACAATATTAAAACCTGTTGGGACTCAAAACCCCAAGAAGAATTAAAAGGAATCAAACAACAAATTTCATATTGCAACGAACCCACAAAACAAAATAATATTCAAATTTTATTTTACGATCAAACGGCCAAAAAATGTAATGACAGATCAATAGTTTTAAAAACAAACGAATTCCTGATCCCTGGAGATTCACCGTCAAGAAAAGAAAAAAAATGGGCGTTAAACATTGGGCCGACAAACCAAATTAAATATTTAATTTTGGGTCATCATGGCAGTCGCACCAGTACAGGTGAATTATTACTTGGGAAATTGCCAAATTTAAAAATGGCGTTTGTTTCATCAAGATTTAAAAAATATGGCCATCCTCACAAAGACGTCCTTCAAAGGCTACACAAACACCATATCAATGCCATTCGTACAGAGTCATGGGGATCGATTTTGATTTTATAGCTTATCTAAGCCTCATTGCAGGATCAGTTGCGCAAAGCCAAGGTGAAATACACTGTCCAGTTGGTGGCTTAAACACTAAGAATATCAAATCCATCATCCGTCACCACCACGACATCTTCGATACGAATACCAATTCCATCATATTTTGTATTTGTATTCTGAATATACAAACCTGGCTCGACTGTAAAACACATCCCAGGTTTTAATAAAATAGGATGACCCAGTTCATCGATATACGCGCACCTATCATGAACATCCTGTCCAATCCAGTGCGATGTTTTATGTGGATATATTTTTTGAATATCATAACAGCCACGAAGTCCAGCGGCATCGAGCCCCCTGCATAGTGAATTTTTGGCAATATCATGCAGCGAAGATAGACTTTGTTTTTTTGAAATTGAATTTAAAAACTCCTGCTGTGCCGTTCGTACAATGTTTTCAATTGTATTCTGTTCCTCAGACATTTGACCATTCGCTGAATATGTTCGTGTCATATCTGAACAGTAGCCGTTATATTTCAATCCCATATCGATCAATACCAAATCATTATCTTCGATTATTTTTTCAGTCGGTTCAGCATGCAAAATTAATGACCGCACACCCGACCCCACGATTACAGGAAATGCTAATTCGCTGATATTTAAATCGTGAATACATTTCATAATAAATTCGCTGACTTGCATTTCTGTCATACCTCTGAAATTTAAAAGGCCCACTTTTTGGTGCACTTCAGAAATCAATTGGCAGGCCTTCGATATTTTATTAATTTCATCATAATTTTTAATCAGTTTCATTAATACCTCTTGGTATTAATATCGTGCAAAATGAACTTTTTTATTATACATTTAAATTAAGTTCCTGATTTAGGTACTATTTGACGAAAAAGAGGCTGTTTGTGGAAACTGAACAAATACTAAAAACATTAAAATTAGCGCTAAAAAATAAAAAAATAAGTTATGCTGATTTATCCAAAAACTTAGGACTGAGCGAATCAGGGCTTAAGAAAATGATGACGTCGCCCGATATTTCGATGCAACGGTTGAATAAAATATGCAAAACCATCGATATTTCTGTTGTTGATTTACTGATAGCAAGTCGGACACAAACAATCGAAAATATTGAATTCACAATGAAACAAACTGAATTACTGATTAAAAATAATACCGCTTTGATGATATTTTGGATGCTGGCCGTTGAACAAAAAATGCCATCAGAAATCAAAAAAAACGAGAAAATGACTGCCATTGATTTTCAAAAAATAATTTACAAATTAGAATCTGTTGATTTACTGAAAACAAACGCCAAAGGCCAAATTATATTCATACACAAGGGTCTGTACCGATGGTCAGATAACAACCCTTTGGTTCAAAAAATGAATCGCGATTGGTCCCATTTAACTTTGAACAAATCACTGACCGCAGCTCAAAATCATTTTCACAGGCTTTCTTATGTCCAAGTCACACAAAAAAATCGAGACAAAATCATCGAAAAGTTTTCAGATTTAATGAATGAAATTGCAAATCTGCACCAAATATCAAAATATGAAAAACATCAGGGCCAATTGGTTCCATTAAGCATTGTTGTTGCTGCAACAGGCTCTGGATTTTTTGATCGAGTTTAAGATTTACTCGTACTTAAACTCAAAAAACAAAAAGGCTTCTTGCGAAGCCTTTTTGTTTTGAACTCGATCAAATGCAAATCGTGAAACTAGATCTTGTACGGACGGTATTCCATACCTAAATCTTTGGCGACGGGCTCGTAACAAACATAACCGCCGTAAACATTTAAACCCTTCATTAATGGTTTGTTTTTTGCGATAGCGTCTTCGACACCCATGGCAGCCAACATGCTTGCGTACTTTAATGTGACGTTTGTTAATGCGTATGTTGATGTGCGTGG
The DNA here is from genome assembly GCA_031428135.1 of Pseudobdellovibrionaceae bacterium. Taxonomy (GTDB): domain Bacteria; phylum Bdellovibrionota; class Bdellovibrionia; order Bdellovibrionales; family Bdellovibrionaceae; genus Pseudobdellovibrio. The sequence goes on from JANPOT010000005.1 coordinate 60,928, forward strand.
TACAACGCCTGGCATATTCGGAACACAATAATGGATGACGCCGTCAATTTCGTATGTGGGTGCCGTGTGTGATGTTGGACGACATGTTTCAATACAACCGCCTTGATCCACAGCAACGTCAACAACAACTGATCCGCGTGACATCTGTGAAATTAAGTCTTTGGAAACCAGCGTTGGTGCTTTTTGACCTGTGATTAAAACACCACCGACAACCAAATCAGATTCACGAACTGAATCTTCAATGTTTTTTGCATTCGAAAATAAAGTTTGGCAACGACCTTGGAAAATATCGTCTAAATATTCTAAACGCGCAGTTGATACGTCTAAAATGGTCACTTGCGCGCCTAGACCCACAGCCATTTTTGCTGCGTTCGTACCAACGACTCCACCGCCTATTATGGTCACTTTACCTGGCATAACACCAGTGACTCCGCCTAATAAAATACCTTTGCCACCGTGATTTTTTTGTAAATAATACGCACCCACCTGAGTTGCCATACGTCCTGCAACTTCAGACATCGGCGTCAATAATGGCAATGATCCGTTTTCAAGTTGAATTGTTTCATAAGCAATCGCTTTGACTTTTTTCTCGCAAAGAACTTTTGTTAATTTTGGCTCTGCAGCCAAATGTAAATACGTATAAATAATTTGGTTTTCACGCATTAATTCATATTCATCTGGAAGTGGTTCTTTGACCTTCATAATCATATCAGCTTTTGCATAAACATCTTTTTTTGTATCGATGATTTTTGCGCCCGCTTTTTCATAGTCTTGGTTCGATATTCCGCTGCCAACGCCAGCGTCTTTTTCGACGATAACTGTGTGGCCTTCTTTGGTTAATTGTTTGGCTCCGGCTTCGGTCATACCAACACGATTTTCGCTGATTTTAATTTCTTTGGGAACTCCGATAATCATAAAGATTTCTCCTGTTATATTTTAGGTTTTTATAGAGATGGTAATGTAGCTTTAATGGTCTGATTTTACAATGACCAATTGGCAAATTTTTTAATTTCAGATGACATATCTGCGCCCAAATGCACAAAGCGATACGACTGAGGACTTGTTACAATTTTTTGAACAAGTTTATTCATAATGTCATGACCAGCTTTATGCAAAACAAGATGTCCCATCAGCGGCATTTCTAATGTCACCAAATCACCCAGCGCATCTAAAACTTTGTGTCGGACGAATTCATTTTCAAAACGCAGACCTTCTGGATTTATAATTTTTGAATCGTCCAAAACAATACAATTATCAAGGCTTCCACCCTTGGCTAGACCGGCAGATTTTAAGCCTTCGACATCCTTCAAGAACCCAAATGTTCTGGCTCCAGAAATTTCCCGAATAAAACTTTGTTCTGTCATTTCTATATCTAAAGTTTGTTTGCCAATCATTGGATGAGCGAAATCAATTGTAACTCCGACACGTAGTCCGTGATATGGCAAAACATAAGCAAATTTATCGCCTTCAGTATAACTGATCGGTTCCGTGACATAGCAATATTTACGAGGTTCGTCCAATTCGACCAATTCAGCATTCAACAATGCTTCGGTAAAATATTTTGCGCTGCCATCACAAATAGGAATTTCTGGCCCATCCAGTTCAATATAAATATTATCGATTCGCATCGCCGACAACGCAGAAACGCAATGCTCAATTGTTGCAACTTTGAAAAATTCACCACCAAGGACAGTTTGATAATGCACCGCCTGGACATTGAGTGCAGTCACTTTTAAAAACGGTCGATTCGGTAAATCCGTTCTGATAAAATAAACACCTGTGTTCGCTGGGGCTGGCTTAAAACGCAAAGTACACATTTCACCCGAATGAATTCCTATGCCTTGAACTTCTGCTGATTTACGAATCGTTTTTTGAAAAAACATTTTTATCTTTCTTGTTGAGCTAAGTTTTTAAATTCTCAACCAATGAAATTTGTTTTGCAAATGATGTTAATACACGTCCGCGTGCTGTTTTTTGAATATAGCCTTCTTGAATTAAATAAGGCTCATACACTTCTTCTAAAGTCTCGCGTTCTTCACCCAGAGCTGCCGCCATCGTATCGATCCCCACAGGACCACCGTCATATTTTTCCGCCATCAATTTTAAAATTCTTCGATCCATATCATCCAGGCCATATTTATCAACGCCCAACTGATCAAGCGCATATAATGCGATGTCTTTTGTGACATGACCATCGCCCTTGACCTCTGCGTAATCACGAACTCGCTTTAATAAGCGATTTGCAACACGCGGAGTCCCGCGTGCGCGTCTGGCTATTTCTTCGGCGCCCAAAGGATCTGTTTTTAAATTCAATAAACTCGCTGATCTGATCAAAATTTGTTTCAATGAATCTTTGTCATAAAATTGCAAACGCTCTTGAATTCCGAAACGATCTCGGAACGGATTATCCAATAGACCGGCTCTGGTTGTTGCGCCAATCAATGTAAACGGCGCCAATTGAAATTTCATCGACATCGCGCCAAGTCCTTCGCCGGTAACAATGTCGATGTAATAGTCTTCCATCGCCGTATATAAATATTCTTCAATCGTTCGATTTAATCTGTGTATTTCATCAATAAATAAAATGGAAAATGGTTTAAGGCTGGTTAAGATCGCTGCCAAATCACCTTTTTTATCAATCGCAGGGGCTGAAGTAATTTTAATTTCTGCCTTGAGTTCATTGGCAATAATTTGCGCCAATGTGGTTTTACCTAAACCTGGCGGGCCAAATAATAAGGTGTGATCTAAGGGTTCATTTCTGTTTTTTGCCGCTTGAACAAAAACTTTCATTTTTTCTTTAACATCAAATTGCCCTGGAAAATCTTCGAAACACGTCGGACGTAATTTGTTTTCCCATTTAATTTCCGTTTCAGACGGCGCAGATTCTATAATTCGTGTCATAAGTTATTTCCGGTTAATTTTTTTAAACCTAAACGAACACCGTCTTCCATGGTCGCTTTTTGATCAACAGTTAAAATAAATTCTTCAACCAATTGCGATTTGAAACCCAAATTAACAAGCGCTGAAGAAATTTGCCGATGTGTTTCTGATTTCGTCGGCGACTTGATTTGATCATCAATCAATACCAGCTTTCCTTTTAATGTCAGAACAATTTGTTCGGCCGTTTTTTTGCCAATTTTTGGTAATGCAGACAAGGCTTTTGCATCGCCCTGTTCAATCCATGATTGAATTTGTGCAACTCGAGCTCCGCTCATGACTGTTAAGGCTGATTTTGGGCCGATACCATTGACTTTTAATAATTGCGTGAAAAATTCTTTTTCAGGTTTCGTTAAAAAACCAAATAACTGAAACGCATCTTCGCGGACATGTGAATAAATCCAAATAGCTATATTTTGCCCCATTAAAACATGGGCGTCAGCCAACGTTTGTTGCGTGACCGAAATTTCATACCCGATACCATTTGTTTTTAATATCAATGAATCATCACCAACGTCAAAAACAAGTCCTTCAATAAATCCAATCATATCGCCTTTATATTACAAATCATGTTGTAATTCTTTTTTAATTTTTAAAGCTTGTAGTTGTGTCACGTGATAACAAGCCATCGCCAACGCGTCCGATGCGTCCAATGATTTCACAGGTGGCAATTTTAATAAATTTTGCACGACCATGCGAACGTGATCTTTTTCAGCGCCGCCGTTCCCAGTGATTCCTTTTTTAACGGACCTCGTTGCATATTCAAAAATTTCACAGCCGGCAGACAAGGCTTCGTAAATAACGACGCCTCTGGCATGACCCAATTTAAAAGCACTGTCCGCATTTTTTCCTAAAAATATTTTTTCTATCGACATATGTTGTGGCTTGTACGAAATCATCAGATCGCGAATTCCGTTTCCGATTTCAAGCAGTCTGTGTGTCAGTTCTGCTTTTGCATCGAATTTTAAAACACCGTACTCAAGCGGTTTCATTTGACGATTACGATCCACTTCAATGGCTGCATATCCTAAAAATCTTGAACCTGGGTCGATACCTAATATGATCATGGCTCTATTGAATATTTGGCTTCACATTCAGTCAATCTAATGACAACATAATACAAGATGACAAATCAAAATGATGACAAAATCAGGCAAATGAAAATTCAAAAAATGGAAGAACTGCAGCTTGAACTGCAAAAAAATCCAAAATCGCTTTCATTTGTGCAACTTGCTGATTTGTATATTGCTGAAAAGATGATCGATGAAGCTCAGATTTTAATCGAACGTAGTTTAAAATACAACCCTCATTCGGTCAGTGGATTGATCTTATTGGGCCAAGTTTATAAAACCCGCGAAGACTTTAATATGGCGATTGAATACTTTAACCAGGCCATTGCAAAAGCTTCAACAAATTGGCATTGTCTATTGTTGCGTGCTGATTCATATTTAAAGCTGCAGCAACCCAAAAAAGCATTAGCTGATTTTAAAAAAGTATTACTTTATAATCCAACACATCCATTGGCCCGAAAAGCCATCGGAAAACTCGAAATACTGACAGCTGACGATTATGAGGACGACGTTTTTAGAATTCAATCTGTCAAAGAAATTGCTGATAATTCCCACTTGCAAGTCAAAGCAGTTGCCGATCCATCATGGAGCGTTACAAACCAAAAAATGGACAGAATTCTGTCGTTGGTTGATGCATTTACAGTGCGACATGATTATCAAAAATCGATTCAACTTTTGCGTGAATGCATTGGTGAATTTGGCGAACACCCAGAAATACAGACCCGATTACTGAGGCTTTCAAAGTACGAAAATGCTGAAAAAATACGCCCAAAGTCTGATGAAAAAAAATCAATATCTCGCCGCGCATTAATCAATAACAAAAAAATCAAAACTCTTGAATTACTGCTGCGCAGAATCGAAAAATTAAAATCTGTCGAGCTTGTTCCCTAGCTTATCCTGCCATAGACTTAACCGTTCATTTCATATCAAAATAGACATTCAAAAAACAGGAGTCGTTATGTACGAAACATCAGATTTTAAAAAGGGCCTTAAAATGATGGTTGAAGGTCAACCTTACGTGATTGTTGATTTTCAACACGTTAAACCCGGAAAAGGAAATCAGTTTTCAAGAACTAAAATGCGCGCCATGCTGACTGGACAAAATTTAGAACGCACATTCAAATCAGGTGAAAAGTTTGAAGTTCCCAATGTTGAAAATGTTGAAATGACTTTTTTATACAAAGACGACAGCGGTTACAATTTCATGAACCAAGTTAATTTTGAACAGATAACAATGATGGAACACGAAATGGGTGAATCAAAAAATTATCTGACTGAAAATTTGGTCGTAACAATTACGATTTATAACGACAAGCCGGTTTTGGTTGATGTTCCAAAAGCTGTTAATTTAAAAGTCGCCAGCACAGAGCCCGGCATCAAAGGCGACCGAGTCACTGGCGCACAAAAACCAGCAACTATGGAAACTGGGCTCATCGTCAGTGTTCCGCTGCATATCGCAGAAGGTGATACTTTGCGTATTGATACTGATTCCGGAGAATATGTGTCCCGCGAAAGCATGAAGTAATTTGGCCGGGACCAATAGCTTAGAAATTGAAATACATAATCTGTTTCAAGAGGGAACCTCTATAGATTACGTTTGTTCTGAGCTATTAAATAAGTATGAAAAAAATGAAACACTGAGCGCTTTTGAAATTGAAGGACTCAGTCATTTTTTAATAACCTCTGGACGGTTTGATCTGCTTCAAAAGCTTTATAAAAAATGTTTAAAAAAATCAAAACTCAGTCAGTTTCCAATTGGATTTTTAACTGAATGTCTGGATCAGCAAAATATTGAAATTACAGATGACGATATCAATCTGATCGATTATGTCATTCATCAACAACCCAATGAATTGACGGCTTTACAATCTGAAAAAATTTTGACCTTTTCTTTGTCCGCGCAGAAAAAATTTCGGCAGATGCCAGAAATGTTCTTAAGTGACCGTACTGAACTCAAAACGAAATTAATAGCGCAATTAAATCAAAATCGTATTTATCAATTGATCGAACAAGAAGAATCCGTTTTAAAACAACTTTTAAAATTTTTTCCTAACGATATCGACGTTGGCCTGTTACGCCAGGCTCATTTAGAAAAAAAAGCAGATGAAATTTTGTCGCGGGTCATTACTCAGAAAAAAATGATCAAGACAAAATCTGGCGCTTTAATGAATGATCCCGAAGCTGCAATTTTTGTTCACGATATAACGAGCCATATTCAATTATTAATCCCAAAACTAGAAGCAGAAAATCCAGATCAACTTTATAACTTAGCAATTTTAACATTTCAGTTTGAAATGTTCGATTTGACATTGGAAATCTTAAACAAGTCTCCGAAAACCGCTGCGCGTGATTGGTTATTGGCTGAAACTTACTTGGAATGCGGCCGTTTTTTGGATTTATTGAAACTGATCGAAAAACTTGAAGCCGATGGCGTTACAAATTCAGAAACAATTTTTGGTGCTACTTACTTAAAAGCGTTGGCTTACAAAGGACTCGGTCAAAAGGATTTTGCAATTCATTTGTTAGAATCACTTTCAGCAACTGTTCCATCGTATCGATCAACAGAAGCATTGCTGCACGAATGGAAAAATTCGTGAAAAAAAGAACGACGGCAATTTTATTATTAAGTCCTGCGTTTTTTTTATTCGGATTAGCAGCGTTCTGGGTTTACCTGGGACATCCATTTTTAAAAAATTGGATCGCAGAACAAATTCCTAAAATCAACGCCAGTCAGCCTTATGTTGACCTTTCAATTGAAAACATAGAAATCTCAATTTTAAAACTTCAAGGTCGAGCAGAGAAAATAGAAATCAAATTTAAAAAAAATAGCCCTGTCAAAATCGACCAATTGAAATCTGTAAGTATTGATTCTATCAAAGCGCAGGTTGATTTGTTTTCCTTGGTTGTTGGGCAATTTTCGTTTTCAAATATATTCATTGACCATTTGAACTCGGCACAAAATCTTTCAGACTTACTGAAATTGAAGCCTGATGGCTCACAAAAAAATGGTGAAATTGATTTAAAAGAAATGTTTTTAATTTTAGATGAAATTCCCGTTCAAAAAATGACGTTCTTGAATACTGATGTCGAAATCAATGTCGAAGAGATCCAACATGCAACATTGCGAAAAATTCAGTTCAAAATTCAAAATTTAGCCATAGCACAAAACAGAAAAACAATATCAATACAGTCACAAGGTCTTAATGCTGTCCTGGTCAATCAACAAAAAACAATCGCGACTCTTTCGGCATCGATAAAAGCACAACTGAATGAAAATTCCTACGCAATAGACAAGCTGGAAGTCAAACATGGCTCATCTGAAATACAAATAGCATCAAAATCACAAAAATTGAAACAGCTTCTGTTAGAACCCGTAACTGTATCAAATTTTAAGCTGAACTTGCGTTTAGATGAAATGAAGGATCTTGTTTATATTTTAAAACATCAATCAAAACGCTTGCCACAAATTTCTGGTCTGATCCGCATGAATGGCCAATTTTCAACCAGTGGGCTCAAGAAAAATAGAGGATCAGTCCAAGTTTCTTCAGAAGAAGTTCGTTTTGAAAATTTGAAATTTGGAAATGCCAAAGCCCAGGCTCAAATCACAGACAGTCGTTTTTTATTCGATTCAATTTTAGTTGAACATCCATCTGGACGTGCCGAACTGAAAAATATTTCTATTCAGCAAGCAAAACCTTTTAATTTCAAAGCTGATCTTCAAGCACAGGATTTTCATTTGCAAAAACTGTTTGAATCATTGAATTTAAAAAATATACCCGCTGACCTTAAAGCCAGCGCAACTGCACAGTGCACTGGCGAAATTGAAAATTTCAAAATGCATTGTGATTCAATGATCCAAGCACATCAAATTTCTGTACAAACAGATTTAAATAGTCGTTTCCACATTGTCCAGATTGAAAAAGCTTCTGCAAAAGGTGATTTTAATTTAGATTTAAATTCTGTTCAATTTAAATCACAATTGCAAATCGGGACATCCACTATTGAATCCGTAGGCCGGGTGGATTTTCAAACTGGATTCGAAATGAAATTTAATTCAAAATCTTTAAATTTATTTGAAATTGATAATATTGCAAACCTAGGCCTTAAGGGGGTCGTTTCTGGTGAACTCAACACCAATGGCGACAGCAGCCAGGGTATTATCGATTCCAAGCTGTCTATCAATAATTTAATGATCGATAAATTCAACCTGGGAAATGTTCAGGCGGATCTCAAATATTCAAAATCAAAACTCAGTTTTTTAAATAGTTCGACTCAGTTGAATAAATCAAATTACACTGGAAATATAATTCTAGATTTTTCTAAATCCGAAATCGATGGACAAATGCAAATGAAACCATTGTATATCGAGGATGTTTTATTTGCCATCGAAGAACGCTGGCATTTACCAATCACCGCGACAGGCAAAGGTTCCGGGCTCATTCAATTTTCAGGTCCATTGGATTTTTGGAAAATGAAATATAATTTACAATCTGATTTTTCGAACGGCCATATTTTAAACGAAAGTTTCCAGAAATTAAATGCTGATATTTCGTCCGATGGTGAAAAAATTAATTTTAAAAATGTTGTTTTTAACAAACCCCACGGAACAGTTCGCATCTTCAATGACATTATAACTGGCCCCAGTCAGAAGACTCCAAAATTTAATTTGCAAATTAAATCGAATAATCTCAGGGCCGAAGAAATCAATCATTTATCCGACCTATTCCCGACTGCAAATGGAGTTATTCATATCAACGGCACTGTGACTTCGGATATTTTGAATCCATTGATTCAGTTGCAAACGCAAACCAAAGATTTAAAAATCGATCAATTTGTTTTGCCGACTTCGCAAGGAGAAGCTCAACTCAATTTAGATAATTTTAAATTTCAGGGTCAGATTTTTGGTCGTCAATTACAGATTGATTTAAATGTACCATTAAAAAATACAGAAAAATTTTCGATCAAAGCTCAAATCCGTGATTTTAATCCACTCACTTTGTTACCGATGATTAGCTTGCCGTTACCTCCCAGTGATACCTATGCTGCAATATCTGGTGATATTGATCTAAAATCAGATTCCGCTTTGATAAAAAAATTATCAGGGCACATTCAATTAGAACGTATTTTATTGCAGCGAAGTACACAGCAATTGAAATTAATTAAACCAGCGACTGTTGTGTTTAATCGCGGATTACAAAAAATGGATCCCATCGAATTGGCTGGTTCTGACCAGAACTTGGTGATTTCACTTAAAAACGGATCAAAATCTGATTTGAAAATTGATGGCCGATTTTTCTTAAGACCGTTACAATTTTTAGTTCCATTTTTGGAAAACTTGTCAGGTTTAGCTGAAATTAATTGTTTCATAGACTTAAACTCTCCGAATTTGAATCTGTCCGGCGAGGGCCTTATAGACAGCGCTTCTGTTGCTATGAAAGGTTTTAAATATCCAATTAACGATATCAGTGCCTATTTTGATTTTTCAAAATCTAAAATATTATTTTCAGAAATTAATGCCACATTAAATCAAACAGCTATTACCGGCCAAGGACAGGTTGACATCAAAGGCGCAAAAAATATCGATGTCAGTTTGGCTGCTGAGACCGATAAATTAGATATTGAGTTTCCTGATAAATACCAAACATCCGGAAATGCACAAATTAAATTTTTTGGAAACTGGCTGCCTTACAAACTTAAAATTGATTATTTAATTAACGAAGGCAGCATCACAAAAGAATTCACAGATGAAGATACCGATGCTATTTTAAGTTTACGTCCAAGCCCATTTTTGCCAACGAAACAACTGAATCAGAAAAATCAATCATTGATTCTGGACGTGAACGCGGATTTCAGTAAGGGTGTTTTTGTTAAAAATCGTATTATCGAAGGAATTGCTATCGGTAAAATTAATGTTTCTGGGTCTCCGGAAAATCCAATTTTACAGGGCCGCATTGATATTCAACAAGGTAGTCGTCTTGTATTTAAAGATAAACTTTTCGATATACAACTGGGACATGTTATTTTTAACGGCGATTATGTGATTAATCCAAATATTTTTATGACTGCAAACGCACGCGTTTCAGATTATGACATTAATTTACTGATCCAGGGAACTGGTAAAAATTTAGATATTAAACCCACAAGCCAGCCTAATTTATCAAGAGAAGATATTATTTCATTACTTGCACTAGGCTATACGTCATCAAAAAATGATCAAGCACTGAGTTCTGACGTGCAACAAAAACAAACAGGACTTGAAGTTCTTGCGGCGCTCAGCAACCAATCTCAATTAAATAAAAAACTACAAGAAAAATTAGGCCTCAACGTTCAGCTGGCTCCGAGCATTGATAGTACACGAAATATCGCGGTACCTAAAGTTATCGTCAGTAAAAAAGTAAGTTCTAAAATCACAACATCCTATTCAAGGCCGCTCACTGGTGATCAACAAGAAAATGAAATTCGCTTACAATACCTTTGGGCTAAAAACTTATCGTTGATTCTGAATTATCAAAACCAAGGTGTTGATCAACAAACAAATATATTACAAGGCAACAAAACAGAGACCGGAGTTGGCGGCATCGATTTCGAATTTAAAAAGGAATTTGGTGAATGATCATATATCAATATACTTTTAAATTTTATTTAGTTTTATTAGTATCAATTTTGATGAGCTTCGTTGCAAATTCTGATGAGGTTAGAATGTATCCTGCATTTGATTTCAAAGACTGGCCCGTTCAAATTGTTGATTCGTTTGAAAAAAATATTCCTGAAATAAAAAACAAGAGGTTTTCAGAATACGAATTAAATGTTATTTTAAAAAAAATTGCTGTCAATTACCCGATCGAAAACCTGAAAATTATTGAAAAAGATAATATTTTGTATTTGCTTGGACTACGAACGGTCAAAGTCACTTCGATCAATTACAATGTTTCTTCATCTATTGGCGTCGAAGACTTCAAAAGCATTACAGGCTTAAATGTCGATGATGCAGAAAATGAAAATAAAATCAATCAAGCCGAAGATAAAATAAAATCTTATCTGAAAAACTTAGGCTACCGCAACACAAAAATTTCTACTGATTACAAAACACTTGAAAACCTGAACCGTGTTTTGAATTTTAATATTCAATTGGGTTCAAAGACACTGATTTCACAGATTTTAATTTTGGGACTCGATTCAAAATTAGAAAAAACAAAGTTTGAAAATTCAATTTATTGGTACGGTGTTGGCGATATTTTGTCAGATGATAAACTGAAAATTTTGAGCCAACAGTTACGTATTTTTTTGAGTCAATCTGGATATTATTTGATTTCAGTGCCTTCGCCGCAAGTGTCATTCAATCAGGACGATACCCAAGCCCGACTTACTTACAAATTACAGCTGAAGCAAAAATATAAAGTAGAACTGATTGGTGCAAAAAATTATTCTGATTTATTTTTAGCAACTGATGTCCTCAAATTAGATTCTTATTTCTCAACTGAAAATAATTTTGGCTCTGAACTTTCAGAAAAACTCCGAATATTTTATTTTGACAAAGGCTTTAGTCGTTTTGAAGTGACCTATTATGAGCGTAAAGAAAATCAAACGGTTGTTTTATCTTTAAATATGGATGAAGGCCAAAAAACTTATATTGAAAAAATAAGTGTTGCCGGACAAATCACACGTGATGAAAAATTTTACTCGGATCAGTACCTTCAATTGGCTTCGCAAAAAATACAAGATCAAGTGTGGGTCAAACCCGACGCAGACCAAGCCGCAAAAAATCTGATTACAAGTTTGCAAAATGAAGGTTTTGTTTCAGCACAACTTAATCGTATTGAACCTAGACAAAGTGCAACTCAATCGCAAAATATCGATTTAGCAGTGATTATCGAAGAAGGGCCTGCAGCCGTGATTGAGTCTATTGAATTTAAAAACAATTTAACATATCCGAAGGCAGTTTTACTGGAAAAAATGGGGCTTCGCACGGGACAAATGCTCAATTTAAACGAACTTGAAAAGGCCCTGATCAATTTAAAAATTTTTTACACAGACAATGGATTTATTGAATCACAAATTCTAAATGATAAAAAAAACTTAATCACCTACAATTCGGATTATACAAAAGCACAAATTGAAATCGAACTGAATGAAGGCGTGCCAATCAGTGTTGGATCTATTGTTTTAGATGGAAATAAGTTAACTCATGATAAATTAATTCTGACAGAACTTGAATTCAGAACTGGTGATTTATTAACACCACAGAAGATTGAAGAATCTATTTCAAGATTACAAAAAACTGGACATTTTTCGTCAATAAATATTTACAGCCTCGAAGCAAATACAGCTTTGAAAGAACGTACAATTGTTGTCAAAGTTTCTGAACGAAAACCCATCTTGTTGACTCTTGGTATCGGCGCAACAAATGAAAACGAACGAACATTTCATGCTTACGGCGGACTCGCTCACAGAAATTTGGGCGGCTGGGGACGTGGTATTTCTGGTCGCGGAGAATTAAATTATAACGATGTATTTTTAAAATTTTTAGAAAAAAAAGTTACATTGGGCTACCTTGAACCTTATCTGTTCGATACTCGCGTGCGTTTCCGTATTAATTATACAACCCAGGCCAGCGTCAGCGATGTCATTCTACGAAAACAAACTATTACAAATTCTGCAGTCTGGGCTCTCGAACAAGATTTCACTTCGCATATTACAGGCCTTTGGGATATTTATAATATTGCAAATTACGTTGAAAAAGGAATGACTATTCAAGACGAACAAAACTATAAATATTCAGGTCAGGACTTTGCCGTTGCATTAACAGGTCCTACAATCGATATCGATTATCGTGACCAAATTTTAAATCCGCAAAGTGGTCATTTTTCCAGACTGAGTTTAGAGTACGCATCCGAAACACTGGGAAATCACAAAGTTGATGATTTTATACGTACGACAGCTCAGACAACTGTATATATTCCCATTGTCAAAGATCAAATCATCTGGGCCAATTCTGTTCGTGGTGGATATGTAAATCCGGTCGGCAAAACTGTTTATGGAATACCCTATGATAAGAAGGGTTTCATTTTAGGCGGCAGATCAACAATCCGCGGATTTGAATCAACTGAATTTTTTCCGACCAGTGATGATAAAAATTCTGAAAGCCTTGGGGCAAATTATAAATTCACTCAGCCCGCCTCTTTTCAATTAATCAAATCAGAATTGCGATTTCCATTGTTTCCAAAACATGATATTTCTGCTGCTGTTTTTTATGATGGTGGCCAAGTCTTGATTCAAGGTTTGCAATTTTCTGACTCATACCGCGACGTCATTGGTCTTGGTTTCAGATATAATACTCCTGTTGGTCCTTTAAATCTGGAATATGCCCACAAGCTCGACAGAAAACCCTCCGAGTCAGAGGGCGCATTTCATTTGTCTGTAGGTGTGTTCTAAGGTATTTTTGAACCAATTAAATACTGAATTCGCTAAGAATTTATACGAATCAAAACGAAAGGCTCAACTATGCATCAGCATCAAGTTCGCGTTTATCCATCTAAAGAAAAAATTGACCGCAAAGACCAACTGGCTTGGAAAATGGCCGAAGTCTGTACCGATATCACTCCCATCAAAGACGATGTCATTGATATGATTATTAATCGAATTATTGATAATGCTTCAGTCGCGATTGCTGCAAGCAATCGTCACCCCGTTGCATCAGCAAGATCAATGGCGTTGGCTCACCCGCGCGCTGGTGGTTCGACAGTTTTTGGAATGCCGAATGATCAAAAATTTTCTTGTGAATGGGCCGCTTGGGCCAATGGCACAGCCGTGCGTGAACTTGATTACCACGATACATTTTTAGCTGCAGATTATTCACACCCTGGCGATAATATTCCGCCTATTTTAGCAGTTGCTCAGCAAACAAATAAAAACGGCAAAGATTTTATTCGCGGTGTTTTGGCTGGTTATGAATTACACGTCAATTTAGTCAAAGCGATTTGTTTACATGAACATAAAAAAGACCACATTGCACATTTAGCACCTGCACAAGCTGGCGGTATCGGAGCGATGTTGGGATTACCAACAGAAATTGTTTTTCAATCGATTCAACAAGCCGTTCATGTTTCATTTACAACACGTCAGTCACGCAAAGGTGAAATTTCATCTTGGAAAGCCTATGCCCCTGCTCACGCTGGGAAATTAGCAATCGAAGCTGTTGATCGTTGCATGCGCGGTGAAGGCGCACCATCGCCAATTTATGAAGGCGAAGATTCTGTCATCTCATACATGCTGGACGGAAAAAATGGAAAATACACAGTTCCACTTCCTGAAATTGGCGAAGAAAAGCGTGTCATCTTGGAAACATACACCAAAGAACATTCTGCGGAATATCAATCGCAGGCCTTAATTGATTTAGCAGCTCGTATGAAACCAAAAATTAAGAATTTTGATGACGTCAAAGAAATCATGATTCACACATCACATCACACTCATTATGTGATTGGCACCGGAGCCAACGATCCACAAAAAATGGATTCAAAAGCCAGCCGTGAAACTTTGGATCATTCGATCATGTATATTTTTGCCGTAGCACTTCAAGACGGAACTTGGCACCATGTTGATTCCTATTCACCTGAACGTGCAAATCGTCCTGATACAATTAAATTATGGCACAAAATTAAAACCATCGAAGACGCTGAATGGACCAAAGCTTATCATGATTCAGATCCCAATAAAAAACGTTTTGGTGGACGTGTTGAAATCACAATGAACAACGGCGAAAAAATAATTGATGAATTGGGCGTTGCAAATGCCCACCCTGCTGGCGCAAAACCATTTAAACGCGCAGACTATATCCGTAAATTTGATATGTTAACAGCCGACATCATCACCAAAGAAGAACGCAATCGTTTTATTTCTTTGTGCGAACGTTTACCTGAATTAACAGCCGCTGAAATTCAACAGTTGAACGTTCAAATTCCAATCGAAAAATTAGTCAATAATAAACGTGATACCAAAGGTATTTTTTAAATGTTGTTTCCTGAAATTACAGCCGCTCAAAAAAGAAAAAATTTTCGTGATCAGTTGAAAACTGGAAAACTATTACAGTTTCCAGGATCATTTTCACCACTGGTCAGTATGATGATTGAAAAGAAAAATTTTGACGGTGTGTATATTTCAGGTTCAGTTTTAGCAAATGATCTGGGTTATCCCGATATCGGACTTACGACGTTAACCGAAGTTGCCCAGCGCGGTCGTCAAATTGCTCGTACCACAAAATTACCAGCAATCATTGATGCCGATACTGGCTGGGGCGAACCAATGAATGTCACTCGTACGATTCAGGAATTTATCGAAATGGGTTTGTCTGGATGCCACTTGGAAGACCAAGAAAATCCAAAACGCTGCGGACATTTAGATAACAAATCCGTAGTTGCCACAGAATTAATGGTTCGAAAAATCAAAGCAGCAACCCTGGGTAAGAAATTGGACGAAAATTTTTTAATTATTGCACGCACAGATTCCCGCGCATCTGAAGGACTGGATAAAGCCATTGATCGCGCCAAAGCTTACGTCGATGCCGGTGCCGAAATGATTTTCCCTGAAGCCTTAATCGATGAATCAGAATTTGAAAAATTCCGAAAAGCCATCAGCGTGCCATTATTGGCGAATATGACTGAATTCGGCAAAGGCAAATTATACACAAAAACTGAACTTGAAAATTTCGGTTATAATTTGGTGATTTACCCTGTAACGACATTCAGGTTAGCCATGGGTAATACTGAACGCGGACTGGATATTATTAAATCCACAGGCTCACAAACCGGTGCACTTGATTTAATGCAAACTCGCAAAGATTTGTATGAATTGACAGCCTACGAAGATTACAACCAATTCGATGCAAATATTTTTAATTTTAAATTGAAATAATTCTCAAAAAGTAACATTTTTTGCTTTACACAAAGTTGAGTTTTAACTGTTTCAAAACCTATAAAATCGTCGACAACCAAATTCGTATCAACCTGAGACATTGGCATGCTTTGCAATAGATTAAAGTATGAAAACAATTCTAATGATTACAATGTTGGTATTAGGTGGTCTACAAACACAGGCCGAAACGCAGATGCTGCCCGAAATCGCTGTTGATGAAAGTATACTTGGCGGACACATCGTATTGATTAATATGAAAGATTCAATGCTGATTTCAGGCAAAGAGTCTTTACAAATTGAATCTGAAATCGGAATCGATCAAAAAAACAAACTGATAATTTCATTTTTAATGGCCGAAGACCCCGCTGAAATTCAATTCGCATATGCAGGAAATAATCACGACAAACCAACCACTGAACAAGTTATTCAGCGTTATCGGTTAATACTTCAAAAACAAAGTTCATTAAAAATATTAAATTAAACAGAAACAATATAATAAAAAGGATACCTCATGAACAAAATTAAAAAATCACTTTTAGTCGTTGCTCTATTGATTGGGCAAAATGCAATTTCACAAAATTTGCCAGCAGACATTTCTAAGTTTGCCGGAAAGTTTTCGGCGGTTTGCAGTGGTGATTCCGAGACTTCAAAAATTAATTTTGTCTATCTTTTTCACAATATAGAAAATGACACACT
The DNA here is from genome assembly GCA_031428135.1 of Pseudobdellovibrionaceae bacterium. Classification (GTDB taxonomy): domain Bacteria; phylum Bdellovibrionota; class Bdellovibrionia; order Bdellovibrionales; family Bdellovibrionaceae; genus Pseudobdellovibrio. The sequence continues at coordinate 77,541 of JANPOT010000005.1, forward strand.
TTATTTCAGTCATTCGAAAGACAATAAATTTTTTAATGGCAGTTTCGTTGCTGAACATCTTACAAAGCAATCACATAAGGAAAAAGTTAAGATGGAGAGCGGTGGTTGCAAACTTCATAAATATTCTACAAAAATATCAGCTCATAATTTTGACTACGTAAGTACAAGAGAAAGCTGCTTCCTGTCCAGCGGAGCAGATTGGGAAAATAATTTAAAACTACAGATCATTGATGCAAATACATTAAATATGGATGCAACAGAATTCTCAACTTATAAAACAAAATGCATTTTAACACGCATTCAAGAATAATTTTATGAAAAAAATATTTTTCACATCAGCTCTTTTATTTGCATCGATCAGTCAGGCAGATATTATTAAATGTTCGTTTACTGAACCGTTTATTAGCTCAACCTACAGCACAACACAGTCTACGTTGACTTATGTTGGTTTTGATTTGAACAAAGTTATTAAAAATGTTTCGTTTCAAATTAAATCAGCAGGTGTTTTTGAATTAGTCAGTCATGGTAAAGTTATCCAAACATTAACATTGAATCATCAAGGTTCAAATGGAATGAGCGATACAATTTACCCATTTGAAGTTAAAGATCAAAGTGGGATAATGAACGCAAATGTTGGATTCGGCGGCTGTGTTTCTAATCAATTAAAATCGAAAAAACAATAAATAAAATAACAATAAATAACAAAGGATAGACTATGAAAAAAATAATTGGATCTGCACTTTTACTTTTAAGTATCAACTCAACAGCCATGACTAAGGAAGCCCTCGGCGAATGTCTGATGAATGATGGGACATTTCAATTTTTAATATCAATGGTTCAGGACGAAGCGCGCGCAAAACGTATGACAATGAAAGATTATGATGCCTATACTGGAAAAATTTTATCAGCTGATGTTCAAACATGTCGACATGCTTCAGGAATTTCTGCTGAAGAACTTGCAAAAATATTTATTGCAACACCTGAGGTTAAAAAGTAATGAAAAAAATATTTATTTTATTGTCTTTAGTTACTGCGTTTTCAGAAGCTCAGTCCGCGACGCCAACGCCTGAACAATGTTTACGGTCATTTGCCAAAAATTACGTTCCTGAATATAACAGTCATAACGATTATATTTTGTCCAAATCTAAAAAAGATATGGATGGATTGATTGATGTTTTAATTTCACAAACCACAACAGACTGGATCGTTAAATTTTCAAAATCTAATCTTTCTACGGCTGATGCTGTCGGTCTTGTATTTAATTACGACGACGAAGTTCATTTGATTTATACATCGATAAATGTTGTGAACGATAAATGTCAGGTTAAAGAATTGGCGGATATTAATACGGTCGATATCGCCTATGATACTGTCAAAGGTTCAAACGTTGAAGATTTGTTGCCGAAATATTTTTTAGGTAAAACTAAAAAAGAACTGCCCGGTCATGCCAAAAATTGGCTTTATGATGAAGTTAAAAAATCGATTCAAGGCGATGAATAATTTAATCTACAACTGATTCAAATAAATAATCGAACTGCCTTTTAAAACAATATACGATAAAAGTTGTCGCATATTGTTTTAAAAGGCAGTTTTTCGTTCACAAAAACCACAAAAATTCAAAATCAACGCAATTGCGCAGCCCGCAGCCAATTGACTCGCCGTCAGCCATTTATTACCCTATTCAGACTCATAAAAAAGGAAAACCTATGGCTGAATATATCAACCCCGACTACATCGCAGAACCAGAAAAAATGAACGTTAAAAAAGGCCTTGAAGGCGTCGTGATGGATACATCCAGCGTTTCAAAGGTGAATGCTGATACAAATTCATTGGTTTACCGCGGATACCCCGTTCAAGACTTAGCAGAAAATTGCAGTTTCGAAGAAGTTGCTTATTTGATGTATAACGGCGAACTTCCGACGACTTCGCAGTTAAATGAGTTTTCAAAAAAAGAAAAATCATTGCGTGAAATTTCAAAAGATAATTTAAACATTATTAAAACATTGCCAAAAAAATGTCATCCCATGGATTCAATCCGCACAGGCGTCAGTTTCTTAGGATGCGAAGACGAGCGTGTATGGGATGCAAGCCCCGCTGTTAACATGGATAAAGCCATCAGATTATTGGCAAAAATCCCAACGATGGTTGCTGCTGATTACCGTTTTAAAAAAGGTTTGGATTTTATTCCACCGAATCCAAATTTAAGTATTTCAGAAAATTTCTTTCATATGTGCTTTGGGAAAGTTCCTGATGCAAAAATCGTTAAAGCTTTTGATGTGTCATTGGTGCTTTATGCTGAACACAGTTTTAATGCTTCGACGTTCACATCACGTGTTGTCACATCAACTCAATCTGATATTTATTCTGCGACAACGGCTGGTATTGGCGCTTTAAAAGGCCCATTGCACGGCGGAGCCAACGAAATGGTTATGCACATGATGATCGAAATTGCTGATGCTGATAAAGCAACTGCATGGATGATCGATGCCTTAGCAAATAAAAAGAAAGTCATGGGCTTTGGTCACCGCGTTTATAAATCGGGTGATTCACGCGTGCCTACTATGAAAAAATATGCACAGGTCATGGCTGATGTGACTGGTGAACAAAAATGGATGAAAATGTACACATCACTTGAAAACGTGATGGTTGAAAAAAAGAAAATTTATCCAAATTTAGATTTTCCAGCAGGTCCCGCATATTACATGATGGGTTTTGAAATCGATTTCTTTACTCCAATTTTTGTGATGGCTCGAACAACTGGTTGGTCAGCACACATTATGGAACAAACTGCGAATAATCGAATCATTAGACCATTGTCTGAATATATCGGTTCTGCCCAGCGCAAAGTCACACCGATTTCAGAAAGACAATAAATTTGATCAATTTTTTATTTTTAGTTTTTATCAGTTTAATTTTTGTATCATGTGATGCCTTAAACAAAGCTAAAACAGCTGATCAATCTTATACTTACGAATTAAATATCAATGACTGCCCGACCGGCAGTCATTCGTTTTCAAATTTAACTGATTATTGTGCCGCTTTACAAAATAACACTTTGAATAATAATTGTGCCCTATCAGAACGTTCGAATTTATTTGCAGAAAAATGTCCAGGCGGTTTTTCGCCGGCAAAAGCAACTGTTCTTATTGATTTGTAACTGATTTAGTTTTCAGAACTTGATCTTGAAACCTTTGTTATCGCAAACAATAGCACAGCCCCAGCTGTCAGTTGCATGATTGATAATTTCTGATCTAAAAATATAAAATTCAAAGCGACCGCAGTGATTGGAAAAATCAGTTCTAAAATTGTAGCTTGTGTTGCCAAAACTTTTTTTAAACCACGATAATAAAAAACCATCGACAATAATCCGACGATCAAAGCCATATACAATAATGGCCCTAAATTTTGAAATTGAAACAAAGCTTCTGAAATTACAGACTGCCCCTGAAAAACTGCAATAAATATGACACCAATAGCACCAAATAAATAACGCCAAAAAATCAAAGTCACCGCAGGCAGATTCCCACTGACTGATTTTCCAACAACTGTCCCCACAGCCCATAATATTGCAGCAGACAACGCCAATCCCGCAGACGTTAAATAACCAGCTGGCTGATTTAAAAAACTAAAATTAAAATCTGGAAAACTTAAAAACAAACCTGCAATCATTGCCAAAGCTGCATAAAAATAAAAATATTTTGGTGGTTTTTCTTTCAGCGTGAATAACCCCAATAAAATAACGATAATCGGTTGAAATTTTTGCAATAAAATTGAAACAGAAGGATTCCCATATTTAAAACTTGATGTAAATAAAACTGTCGCCAAAGCAGATGAAAAAAAACCAATAAATAGAACTGACAGCCATTGCTTTTTTGATAATTGAAATATTTTTATTTTCTTTAATAAAACAAAAATAATTAATACAATCAATACAATCATGTGTTCCGTAAATACGATTGAAACTGAATTCAAACCTTTAGAAATCAACGGGTATCTGAATATTGAATCGGTCGCCCATAAAAATGCGGCCATGATGATAAATAGAGAATTTAAAGCGAACACGATTTCAGAACCATATTTTCAAGCCAGATATGCGATGAAACTGGTGATGATTTCAAAGCCTTGTCAGTTTCATTTAAAACGACCAAAGCGTCTTCTATTTTTTTGATCGACCAAACGCGCGCCTGATCACAGTAGCCTTCAACAAAATAGGCCGGGACTTGGGCTAATGATGCCAATTTTGATCCGCCAAGGCCTTGATCTAAACCTGATCGAATGGTTAATAAAATTCGCATGTGTCTAGCCAAAAGAGAAACAATACCAACTTCGTTCTGACCTTGATCGATCAGCTGAACCAATTGTTCCAATGCTGTCACACGGTCTTTTTGACCAATGGCACGAGTAAAATCAAAAACACTTTCTTCTTTGGAATTTGAAACAACGTCGTTGACGTCTTTCAGATCAATGACTGACTTGTTACCAACAAAATTTTTAAGTTTTTGAATTTGATTGTCTAATTCAGATAAATTATTGCCCACCAAACGGTGTAACCTGTGTGTGGCATCCATCGAAAATTTAAGTTCGTGATTCTGCGCCAAATGATTGATCCACTGGGGCACTTGATTATCGTAAGGTTTTTTAAATTCAGACGTAATTGCATTTTCAAATATTAATTTGATGCTTTTTTTACGTTTATCGACCTTGTCTGCCAAGATGACGAAGACCGTTGAATCAACAGGATTTTTAAATAATGATTCAATTTCTGTCCATTCTGATTCTTTCAGATCCTGTGCATTTTTTAAAATGACTAAACGACTCATTGTCATGACCGGTAATGTTTCAACCGCGTCTTTGATGATTGAAATATCTGTATCACCGCCATAAAATATATTTAAATTAAAATCGAAAGTGTTTTCATCCAATACAGAAAATTTAAAACGATCTGGAATTTGACCTAATAAATATGGCTCATCTCCGTAAAAAAAATAAATAGGAGAAAATTTTTTATTTTCTATGTCTTTATAAATTTTTTGAGCATCGACAGCTGGCATACGTTATTTCATCCTGAATATTTTATTAAATACAAATAAACCTGCGACAACAATTCCACCTGCAATTATTCCGACAATGGCTTCGAATACAAAAATCATAAAATAATTTTCAACTATTCCGTGCAGAAATGACAATCCATGAACAATAATACCGCCGCCAACCAAAAACATAGCGACTGTACCAAGCAGGCCTAACAATTTCATAATCCAAGGTGCTGATTTGACAATTAAAACACCTATTTTTTTAAATTTTGGTTTTTTATGAACTAAATAGAGACCAAAATCATCAATTTTGACAATTCCAGCAACCAATCCATAAACAAAAAATGTCATCGCCAGCGCTGTAATCGACAAGACAGAGGCTTGTTGCAAAAATGGCTTATTCGCCACAATTCCTAATGTAATTGCAATAATTTCTGCTGATAAAATAAAATCTGTAGTGATAGCACCTTTGACTTTTGTTTTTTCAAATTGAGCAAGATCATTTTCGAGGTCATTCAATACTATTTCTTTAGCCGGAGAATGTTTTGAAAGCTTTTCGACAATTTTTTCAAAACCTTCGTAACATAAATATAAACCACCCAGCATGAGAAGCGGAGTCACCAACCACGGAATAAATGCACTTAACAACAACGCCATTGGCACAAGGATCAGTTTGTTGATTAAAGAACCTTTAAAAACAGCCCAAACAATTGGAAGCTCTCGCTCTGCGGCGACTCCTAATATTTGCTCTGCATTGAGCGCCAGATCGTCACCTAAAACCCCAGCTGTTTTTTGAGCTGCCATTTTTGTTAAAACTGCGACGTCATCCAACAATGTCGCAATATCGTCAATTAAAGTTAATAAATTACTTGCTGCCATAAATCCTGTTTTGTTTTGAGAATATTAAAAATTATCAACTAAACGGTCAAATGCCAATTGCATCATGTCTTTTGATAAGGTCGTCAAAGTCTGCCTGCGGACAGATAAATTGTAAAGACTGTTTGCCGAGTTAATTGTTGGCAGCGTTAATTGCGGTAATGTATAGCTGCGTGATTGCGTAAACTGACCTGACCATAAAATTTCCGAAGAACCTTTTTTCTTAAGCACCAAATCAACAGTGACACTTATTTTTGCTTGTTTTGAAAGCAGTGTTTCTTTGGGTAAATATTCTGTGTCTGCAGCTTTGATCACTGATTCATCGGCAACAGTATCAAGCTTAGTTATTGTGCCGATCATCACAGCATCTGAATCAGATTCTTGGTTTGTAATTTGAGCATAACCAGATCGTAAAGTTTCACTGCGTAATGAGTCTGTAAAAATAGTTTCAACTAAAGGCTCAGATGTTTTGTTTTTAAATGTTGGAATAAAAATAAATTTAACATTATTTGGTAAGGTATCGACTTTGTTACTTAATTTGTAAGCGCAAGAACATGTAAAAAATAAAAATAAGATAATTTTTATGACGCTGAACGTGACTTGAAAATATCGTGGGACAAAGAATTGATTCATTGATGTAATAACAACCCGAAGGCTGTGTATATGTCAAATCAGATTTTATTACTGTCACCGGGCCCAGTCCAACTGCATCCCGAAGTCCAAAAGATTTTATCATTACCCATGATACATCATCGCACTCCTGAATTTGATCTGATTTTGAAATCATGTTTAGAAAACTTGAAATATTTATTTCAAACTCGAAATTCCGTTTACATGCACACATGCACTGGCAGTGGAGGCATGGAAAGTTTATTAATCAATGTTTTATCACCGGGCGATAAAATTTTATCGATTGTTTCCGGTAAATTCGGAGAACGCTGGGCCGACATGGCCCAAGCCTTCTGCGCAGATGTTCACAGAATAAATGTTCCGTGGGGCGAATCAGTTTCAACAACAGAGATAGAAATATTTTTAGCAAATCACCCAGACACTTCGATTGTCATGACCCAAGCCTGCGAAACCAGTACTGCGACAATGCATGATATTGAAAAACTGGGGCAAATTATTTCAAAAACAAAGGCTCTGTTTTTAGTTGATGGCATCACAGCATTGGGGGCTTATCCGCTTCCGATGGACAAATACTTGATTGATGGCTTGGTCGCTGGCAGTCAGAAAGCCGTGATGCTACCGACGGGTATGAGCTTTGTCAGTTTTTCAGAAAAAGCCTGGCAAAAAATTAAAACAGCAACCTGTCCGAAATTTTATTTCGATATACGGAAAGAATCTGAAGCCAATCAGAAAGGCGAAACTTTGTTTTCATCAAATGTTCCACTGGTGCGAGCGCTCGATTATGTTTTGAAACGAATCAAAGACATCGGCCTAGAAAAACATTTTTTACAATTACGTAGGCGTGCTGATTATACCCGTCACATGATTCCCGAACTGGGGCTGATCTTATTTTCAAAATCGCCGTCTGATTCCGTGACCGCGATGCTATTGCCATCACATATTGATGGTCAAAAATTACGTACACACTTAGAATCAAAATATTTTTTAACAGTCATGGGCGGCCAAGATCAATTAAAAGGCCGTATTTTAAGATTGGGGCATATGGGTTACATTACTGATAATGATCTGCATGAATCAACTCTTCGAATTGCACAAGGCTTGGTTGATTTTGGAATTCAATTAGACTTATTAAAAATTTCTGCGACATCGAATAAATTTCTGACAGAAACGACATTATTATGATAAAAATTCTGATTACAGAAAAATTTTCCACCGAAGCGTCAGTTTTATTATCCAGCAGTGGTTTTTTTCAAATCGAACGCTTAAAAGCTGATGACATTTTATCAGAAAAAATAATCGATACAGAAATTTTAATGACCCGTAGCCAAACAAAAATCACTCAAAATTTAATAAACAGTGCGCCAAAGCTCAAATGTATTATTACCTGTACCAGTGGCTTTGATCATATTGATTTAACGACAACCAAAGAAAAAAATATCACTGTCATGTACACGCCCGATGCCAACAGCACGTCCGCCGCCGAATTGACTTGGGGACTGGTCATCGCCTGCGCCAGAAATATCATCGAAGCACAGAAAAACTTAAAAACTGGTATCTGGAATCGCGAACAGCTTTCGGGATCCGAATTATCAGGGAAAACGTATGGCATTATTGGACTGGGCCGTATCGGTCAAAAAATAGCAGGCTTTGCAAAAGCCTTTGGAATGAATGTTGTTGTTTTTGATCCCTACCAAAACGATGATATTTTTTCAAAATTAAATCTGGCACGCTCAAGCTATGAAGAAGTTTTAAAACAATCTGATATTTTAAGTTTTCATGTGCCATTGACCAAAGAAACAAAAAACATGTTTAACCGTTCGCATTTTGAATTCATTCATCCAAAAACTATAATTATTAATACCAGTCGTGGTGGCGTCGTGAACGAAGACGATTTGGCTTACGGACTGGAACACAATAAAATTGCAAGTGTTGGTTTAGATGTTTTTGATAAAGAACCAGTTTCAAAAGAATCTAAATTATTCAAATTTAAAAATGTTGTGATGACCCAGCACATGGGTGCTTTGACTGAGGAAGCATTTCAAAAAGCATCTTTACACGCAGCGACTGCTGCTATCGAATATACAAAAAATAATAACATAACGAATGGACTGCCCTTAGAAAATAATTGGGGCAGCCTGAGCTTTGATAAAAAAACTTAATTAAAGGAACATAAAACATGTCTGCAATTGTTGTTGTCGGTGCCCAGTGGGGCGATGAAGGAAAAGGTAAATTAATCGATGTATTGGCAGGCAATGCCGACACCGTCGTTCGGTTTCAGGGTGGATCAAATGCCGGCCATACTTTGGTTGTTAACGGAAAAAAAACTGTTTTACATTTAATACCCTCGGGAATTTTACATGCTGACAAAACATGTTTAATTGCTTCAGGCGTCGTGATCGATATTTTTGGTTTGGTTAAAGAAATCGAAAATTTAAAATCAACAGGCTACCAAATCACAGGAACACAATTACAAATTTCTGATACAGCAACAGTGCTGCTGCCGTATCACAAAATTTTGGACCTTGCCCGTGAAAAATCATTATCAGACGGTAAAATCGGAACTACAGGCAAAGGCATCGGCCCCGCTTACGAAGATCGCGCCGCTCGCAGGGCTTTGATCATGAGTGATTTGTTTGACACTCCGAATTTATTAAAAAAATTGGAATTTGTTCTTAAAGAAAAAAATTCTTTACTGAAAAATTTGTATGACCAACCCGAAATCAAAGCCCAAGATTTATTCGATCAAATTCAAACTGTTGTTGAAATTTTGCGGCCTCACCGATTATCTGATGTCAGTTTATTAATTTCACAGAAAATAAAAATGGGTAAAAAAGTTTTATTCGAAGGCGCCCAGGGAACTTTATTAGATATTCACCACGGAACTTATCCATTTGTGACAAGTTCGTCGACGTTATCAGGTTCTGGCGCCGTCAGTGCAGGCGTTGGCCCACATCATTTATCAAAAATTGTCGGTGTTTTTAAAGCTTATGCCACGCGCGTTGGCAGCGGACCATTCCCGTCTGAGTTACATGACGACATCGGCGCAAAAATTCAAAAAGAAGGCCACGAATTCGGATCAACAACAGGACGAGCCCGACGTTGCGGCTGGTTGGATTTGGTTGCCTTAAAATATGCAATCCGCTTGAACGGCATCAACAGCCTGGCCATGATGAAAATCGATGTGCTGTCATGTTTGGACGAAGTCAGTATTTGCACATCATACAAATTAAACGGCGAAGTCATCACCGATTTCCCAACATCAACCGAAGTCGTGTCACAATTAGTCCCCGTCATTGAAACATTCCCTGGGTGGAAAACTGATATTACACAGGTTAAATCCGTCAAAGAATTACCAATCAAAGCCATGAATTTTATTAATTTTATTCAACAGCACGTAGGCTGTCCAATTGATGTGATTTCTGTGGGACCTGACCGAGAGCAAACTTTGTGGATTAAACCGTTGTATAATTAGCTGCTGAAGCCAGCATTTGATGACTGAATTTCAGTGTATTCATAGGAAGTTTATTCGTTCGCGATTATAATTTAAGCACTGCGAAAAAACCTTTGACGAACCTAAAACTTTATAACAAATTGGTCGTCCAAGTTCAAAGTGGTTCGCTAGCTCAGCTGGTAGAGCATTTCACTTTTAATGAAAGGGTCGATGGTTCGAATCCATCGCGAGCCACCAATTTTTGAAGCTTGGATTTCATCTCTCACTGTTCCCATCGTCTAGTGGCCTAGGACACCTCCCTTTCACGGAGGATACACGAGTTCGAATCTCGTTGGGAACGCCAATCTTTCTCTAAGAATTGGTTAGATAAATTAAAAAATAAAGGCTGCGCCAAGAATGAAAAAAATGGATGTATACACAACTTCACTTGTCGTACTTGTAATTTTCTTTCTTAAAGAATATTTTACAGAAATTTTCAAGGGCGAAGATTTTCAATATTACGAAGATAATACATACACAAGAAGCCATCGCAAATTATGAAAGCTATACTTTAAGAAATTGTAGTACCACTGGGTGTATTTTAATATTGCTTTTTAAATCAAGTGCAAATCTCAATATGCATGAAACTATTGATGGCTCACCATTTATATCTTTCAAATATTATGTAGACTCGCAGCAAGTAGGCCCAAATGAATTTCCAGGAAATATAATTAAGTGGTCTGTAGATTTAAAGAAGTCTAAGCACTCAAAATGGATTTGCTAGTAGAATATATCTAAGCCACTTTCAAAATCAAATGATGCTTAGGATAAATACGTGATAACATCTGAATTAATTTATCTGTCGTAAAGCGCTCATTGCGATAACGTAAAACTTTACTCATGATACTTTCATCGACACCAACAATTTTTGCCAACTCTTTGGATTTTAAATCGTGATCTCTGCAATAAATAACGAACTGGCGACAGATTTCGTACCTGAATTTTTCTAGAGCTGTGGCGTTTTTTGATAAAACTAGTGAACCCTCAACTTTTTCTAATTTCTTACGAATTTTAGAAAGCTCTTTTTCTGTTGGAAAAGCCATTATTTGCTCCTGTAGGCGTTAACGACGCCAATATAAATTTCTATTTTATCAATAAGCCAAATAAGTCGATATCTTTTATTCCTAATCACTAAATCGTTAGCAACAAAATATTCAAAATTCTGAGTAGCAGATTCTGGTTCAAAATCACCACCGTCAAGCAGTTGAACTAATTCTAGAATAAGTTCGTCATTTATCGAGGTCGAATGCTTTTTTTCATAGTGGGCGTCAATGACAACGGTCTTAATTTTTTGATCATTTACGGTTATATTGATCGAATACTTACGCCTTGTCATATTTGTAGATTATAATAAATGGGCAAATTTGTCAATAATTAATTTTCTCAAGAAAAACCTTGGACATCTAATCTAGACCGAATCCGTCTTCGTCCATCGCTGATACTGACCGCGAAGCCTTGTCGCGCTGATTCATGTAATTCATCAACGATTTTTTCTGAATTTTCCAGTGCGTTCCAACTTGGTGACCGACCAGAGCTTTATTTTTTAACATCTCAACAATCACGGGTCTTGATACGCCGACCATCTCAGATGCATCATTTGGCGTAAGGTACTCTTCTTCAAAAACAATCGGCTGAAGATTCAAAAGTTCACTGATCAGCTCTGACAGCTGTTTAGCGTCCTCTATGGGTAACTGAATAACTTTGCTTTTTGCGCTTTCTGGCAACACGTCTAAATGCGTTTGAATTTTTCGCAAGTTCTTCGCTGCGGCTTCTTTTAGTAAGGGTCTAGACATAAAACCTCCATCTCAAACAGTATAACCCATATCTGAATTAACTGCAATATCTGAATTAACTGCAATATCTGTAATAACTGAAATATCGGCTTTTTTAAGCAAATCCATGAGTCCTGCCTTAAAATGAGATTCTACTGCGCCAGCTACGCTACAGCTTGATATTGAAGTTTCATCCAGTGAAGGCGGCACAAGCCTTTCAACAACGACTTCGACTTGGCGTTTCGAAGATGGCATTTTAAAAATTACCGGACAAGACTCGGAAGTTTCGGAAAGTTGGGCACTCTTGAAGAAATCCAAAACAGTTCCCTATAAAGAAATTTCAAGCACAAATTATTTAACAGGCAAAAGAACAGTTGTATCAACTTTTGCATCTGGCAAAAAGAAGACACTTCAATGTGATTTTTCTTCGCCTGAATTACGACTGCAAAAAACTTCTGCTATGAATCAAAACGGTGCCGACGAGCCCAAGTGTACCGACAGGGAAAAGGAAGACGTTGATGCTTATAACGGACTGTGGAAAGCAACGAGTTACGGCTGCGAAAAGGACGATCTCAATAACCATGGAATTCGGATGAACAAAGAACTGAACGAGGGTCTGAGCACACTGTATTTAAAAATCACGAATGATCAGGTCCTTTATGAAATCAAATACCTAAAAACGAATGAAAAATTTTCGACATGCCTTTCAAATGTGACCGAGCGGTGGTCCGTACGAAATAATCAACTGACTGTCAGTGATACCGTTCAAACTATTTTTAAAGTCGGTACGTTTGAAGAATGCCGCGGAAATCAAACTGTCAAAAAGGCCCGAACACATAATATAAATTTAAACCAAGATACTTTTAAAATTGTATTTACAGGTGAAGTGCCATCACATTTAATAAAAATTTGTAAGGCCTCGGCAATGTCGATTCAATTTAAAAAAGTAAACTCGTATAAATAAATTTTATGACAGCGTATTCATACTCTAAACACTCGGTATTTTTTTAAATACCGATATCTGACAATTTTCTGAAAAATTCGCCAGCGGTTATGATCACGTCTGTATTATAAAATTTTTCAAGGATACTTTCTTTTTCGTCCTTTAACAGCTCGGTCAGCTGAAAAAGTAAATCATCGGTGGTAATGATACCCACCAAATTTGCGTTTGAATCTGTCATCAACACACATGATATTTTTTTTTCTAGCATGATCAACGCAACTTGTCGTAATGGTGTATCTTCAGTGACATAGGTCAACGGACGAGAAGCAAACAAATCAACGGGCAAGTCTTGGAATCGATCTGTGTCGATGAAGTCATGTTTTGAAATCAGACTTGTAATTTGTTGATTTTCATCAATCACAGGCAAATGCCGAATTCGATGCTCTTTCATGATTTCTTTAGCATGTCGAACAGTGGCACCGGTTTGAATACATAGTACATTGGACTGAAATATTTTTTTCATTGAAACACCCCTTATATTACAATTAAACGTTTATTTATTAAATAAGTATGATCCTGGTCATATTTTGACGACATTAAATGGATTAGTATTAAGAAATAAATAGGAGGCTTGCCATGAATATTAATTTGAAAAACAATATGACCGACCATTTGATCACAGTCCCAGCGGATAGTGGTGTCGAAAAAGCGCTTATGGTTATGAAAAATCACCATATCCGACATTTGCCCGTGCTTGGGGAAAATAAAAAAATTGTTGGCGTCGTATCAGATCGCGATCTTTACCGCGGTTTAAATTCAGATGATATATTTGTTTCAGATATTATGACCAAAGATGTTTTTAAAGTTGATATCAAAACTAACATTAAAGTTGTTATCGAATCAATGTTGAAGCATAAATTTTCGGCGGTACTGGTTACGCAAGATGACGTTGTCTGTGGAATTATCACCAGCGAAGATTTGCTTTCATTACTTTTAAAATTATTAGATTCCAATGATAAATCACCAACCCTACTTGAAGAGGCCATTATTTTGTTGCAAGGATTTTCACAAACTGTCAAAAATCCCAACCTTGTTAGCTTTTAGGATTACATTGACGACAAATTAAATTCTTCACCCAGTGTTGGTATTGTGCACGGCCAGCTGAGTTCATTTGTAATTCTATATTTTAATGCATTCAATGCAGATGACTCACCATGTGTTAAAAAAGTCATTCTTGGTGCAGCCTTCATATTTTTATAAAAAACCATCAGTTCATCTGTATCGGCGTGTGCACTGATCGAATCCAAAGCCACAATTTCAGCCTGGACATGAATTTCTGTATGATGAATTCGAATGACACTGAGTCCACCTTTCAGCAGCAGACCCTTTGTGCCTTGCCCTTGATAGCCGGTAAATAAAACGGCACTTTTTGCATCTGGTAATTTTGTTCGCAGATGATGCAGCACACGACCGCCTTGTAACATCCCTGAAGCCGAAATAACAATTTTTGAATCTGCCAATTCACAAAGCTGTTTGGATTCCTCTGTTGATTCTGTGACATGAAAATTTTGTGGCTGAAAAAAGTCTTCGGCTAAGGGTTCTTCTGAAGTTAATTTTAATTCATTCGGAAACAATGTATACACAATAGAGGCTTTCGTAGCCATTGGGCTGTCTAAAAATATGGGCATTTCCGATGAGATTTGATTTTCAGTTTGTAGTTTTTTAATAATATACAAAATTTCTTGGGTTCTGCCGACTGAAAATGCGGGTATAATTAAAGTGCCTTTTCTTTGAAAGACTCGATTAATTAAATCTGCAAATTCAGATTCGACTAAATTTTTCAGTTTCCGATCCCCGTATGTTGATTCTGAAATTAAAAAATCTGTCTGGGATATTATATCTGGATTTCGAATCACCTGGCTTCTGCCACCACCAAGGTCACCGGTAAATGTGATTATTTTTTGTTGATTATTTTCGGTGTATTGGATTTGTACGCAGGCTGAGCCTAAAATATGGCCATTACGGATAAAGCGAAATGTGATGTCCGGAGTTAACTGAACCCACTGTTTGTAGTCATAACTTTCAAACAGATTTAAAGCTGAAATCGCATCTTTAACAGTGTATATCGGTTCTGCGGGCTGATGGCGTTTGCTGTGTTTAGTTCGATTTGCAAATTCAGCATCTTCTTCTTGTAACTTTGCAGAATCCATTAAAAGTATTTTACAAAGTTCATGCGTTGCTTTGGTGCTGTATATTTTTTTCTTAAAACCATCTTTGACCAAACTGGGCAGCAGGCCCGAATGATCAATATGAGCATGTGTTAAAAGAACCCCATTATATTTTTCGCTATTTTCAAATGGTGTACGATTTAATTCTCGAAGATCACGCGCGCCTTGATACATTCCACAATCGATCAATAACATTGTTCCTTGATGTTGAATTTCATATTTTGAGCCCGTCACTGTGCCTGCAGCCCCTAAAAATTTAATTTTCATTTTTTCCCCTTTGACTGTTCTTGCAATTCACTGGCCTCTTCGGCCATTATAGCGCCTGCAAATAATGCTGTGTATGACCAAAAAAGTGCTGTACCCACAATCATCATAAAAATACCAATCACTTTTCCAATTGTTGTGATGGGGCTAATGTCCCCATACCCCACTGTCGTGACTGTAGCCACTGCCCACCAGACTGTATCCAGCCAACTGTTGATTTTAGGATTTATTCCATTTTCAAAATGATATAAAAGCATGCTTGATATAACGATCAGGGTATTTCCGATCACAGTTAAAACCAAAAAAACAGGCTGCTGAATAAGCTTCCATATCCGTCGCGCAAACAAATTCAGGCCAACGTTAAAATGCAATATGATTCTTTTTTTCATTCGTATTCATTTTACATTCAATTTGATCTTTAAATATGACGCCCGTCATATTTAAGCCAAATAATAAATACGATAATCTAAAACTGAATAAAACAGAAGGTTATACCCTATGAAAATTATTTTTTTTAATACTCAAAATTTTGAAGAACTGGCATTTAAAAAAAATCTGATGCAATTTCAAAACATCCAAATCGATTTCTGCCTGGAAAGGCTTGGGCCAAAAACTGCGATTTTATCAAAAGGTTATGATGCCGTTATTTGCTTTGTAAACGATCAACTCGATTCGGAATGCCTGAGGCTACTGAAATCGTACAATATCAAAGCTATCTTTTTGCGCTCCGCGGGTTATAACCATGTTGATGTGGTGGCCGCGAAAAAACTTGAATTACCTGTTTACCGAGTTCCTGCATATTCGCCTGAAGCTGTCGCTGAACACGCTGTCGGATTACTCCTGTGCTTAAATCGAAAAATACATAAAGCCTATTTAAGAATTCGTGAAATGAACTTTTCGCTTGAAGGCCTTGTTGGTTCGACCCTTAAAAATAAAAAAATTGGCGTTGTCGGTGTTGGTCAAATCGGAAAAGCTTTTGCAACAATAATGGCCGGATTTGGTTGCGAAATTTATTTGTATGACGTGTTGCCTGATGAACAATTCGCGAAAAAAATTCAAGGCCGGTATGTCAGTAAGTCTGAATTGCTGGTTGAATGTGACATTATTTCTATTCACTGCCCGCTGAACGCAGAAACACTTCATCTGATCAATCTTGAAAATATTTTTACTTTGAAAAAAGGGGTTGTCCTTGTCAATACAAGTCGCGGACCCGTTATCGAAACTACGGCGCTGATCGCTGGCCTTAAGAAGTTGCATATCGGCGGAGCCGCATTGGATGTGTATGAGTTTGAATCTGAATTATTTTTTCAAGACCATTCCGCAGAAGTTATACAAGATGAACTGATCGCAAGACTGATGAGCTTTCCAAATGTTTTAATTACAGCTCACCAAGGCTTTTTAACTGCCGAGGCTCTTGATGAAATCAGTCAAGTGACTCTGGAAAATATAGCGGACTTTCAAAAATCTGTCCCCGCTCCAAATTCAGCCAATCGAATTTCTTGATTTTTTTATTTACTGCAGTTCTGGCAATTTCAGAAAAACCCGATGTCGACGAAAGACTTCGTTGAATAATGTATCCGGTTTCATTAGTGGCATTGTCCTGCCAGGATAAATTAATTTGCGAAGCTGAACATACAACCGTTTAAAAAACTTACGGACACGGATTAAAAACAGTCCCGTCTAAATTTAAATTATAAAATGCCGTCGAAAATTTCAAGCTGGCTGTTTGTGTACAAATTGAACTCGAGTATGAAGTGTATTCCGCATTCAGTACCGCTTTATTTTGACTGATAAATGGCGAATAAGCACTGCACTCGTTGTATTTGAAACATTCCTCGACA
The DNA here is from genome assembly GCA_031428135.1 of Pseudobdellovibrionaceae bacterium. GTDB lineage: Bacteria > Bdellovibrionota > Bdellovibrionia > Bdellovibrionales > Bdellovibrionaceae > Pseudobdellovibrio. Next base: position 94,618 of record JANPOT010000005.1, read on the forward strand.
ACAGCAAAGTCAAATTTGTTAACCAAAGAACTGACTAAATCTGTAGAATTTTTCAAAGCAATAATCATTCCTCGGGCGTGTGCCTGATCAGCCAAGAAAGAATTATAGTCGATTTGATCTTGCGCTGTCAGAGGAAATCCTGGATTATTTGCATAACCATCGACGTTGTCGGGCTCAAGGCCATCACAACCCATACTTTTTGCAAGGTCCATTCTTTGTGTCATAATAGAGCGGACAGTCAGGTTTCGAGTATCTAACCATCTCTCGCCTGGCCAACCTGAGAGGTTGTTTCCTAGGGCGACTGCAGGGAACTGACTGGCATCAGCTCTCCAATTTTCATATGTACCAGCAGAAAAATAACAAATAACAATATGACCTGACTGTTTAAGTGATGTGAAAAGCGATGCTGAGTTATCAAAAAAATCGACGTCATAAACTTTCGCTGCTTTTGTTGTATTGACAGCTCCTTGAAGTTGCCAGTACCAGCTTGTCCCAGCAGGAACACTAACACCTGCACTCGGAGGCTGAGTTACTACGTTGACGACGATTGATAATGATTTCGACACTGAACCAACGCTGTTTGACGAAGTCAAAGTGTAAGTCGTGCTTACAGATGGCGTAACCACGACTGAGCTTGTACCTGTCACGTTAAGTGAACCCGGATTAATTTGTAAACTTGTCGCATTTGATACAGACCAACTTAGCGTGACACTTTGACCTGCACTGATCGTGGATGAGTTAACGGTAAATGATGAAATTGATGGCGCAACTGGTACCGGATCAACAACAGTTCCCGCCGTTGCACTGGCTATGTTTGAATACGATGAATACGCTATCGATCCTGATCTGTTCCGAAAACCACGCACACGATAATAATATGTTCCTGCTGTTAAACCCGTATTTGAAAAACTTTTTGAATCTCTTGTGGTTCGTGCAATTTCAGAAAAACCCGATGATGAATTTAAACTTCGTTGAATAATATAACCTGATTCATTGGTGGCATTGTCTTGCCAGGATAAATTAATTTGCGTGGCTGATGCTGATGCCGCAACCGAACTTAATGATGTTGGTGCGTTTAAGGCCCATACGTTCGATGAAAGTAAAATGCCAACGGCCCAAAATAAAACAGTTCCTAATTTCATATCTGCCCCCATATTATATATTGCAATTTATATGCTTATCTAAACGAACCTGTGCCTATTTAATTTTAATATTTTGATCAATAAATATCTGTTTTGCTCTTCCTAACTTATTAATCATATTGAATTTGCTTATCTATTAACTAAATCGTTCAACTTGAAAACACAGTAACAAGTTTGACGGCTCATTACTGGATGAGCCTACGCATTTACCTTGAAAAAATAACAACAATAAATGCATTCACAAACTTATATGTACCAGCTGTTGCTGTTTTTGTATAACCTGCAAAAAAACGATCACTTGAAGTTAATGTAATCGCCGAACTTCGTGTTCTTGCATAAGCCACGGGTGGCGTGTTTGTCGAACTGGTCACAAGCGTTGGTGATGTCGTCCCTGAATCATTAGTACCGTTGTCGTACAAGCTGGTTGATGCATAACTTGCGACACTCATTTTGCCGTATCTTCGTAATAAACTTTGGGTCTTATAAAAGCTGATGTATTTATTAAGGCTCGCGATTCTGGTCGATAGACAACAGTCGTTGTTGTTGTTGTGTCAGTCAATTGAATAAGAATTGAATAAGAAAAGAATAATCGCTGTTTTTTAAACTAATCCTATTTCCGTAACTCCATATACTTTTGATAAGCCGGCCGCTCTGAAATTAATTCCATCCATCGTTGAATGTGAACATAGGGTTTTAAATCAAAGCCTGCAGGAATTGCGATCATCGCAACACTTGCTGTATTGATGTCGGCCAATGTGAACTGATCGCCGATTAAATATTTTTTATTGATTAAGGCCGTATCCAAAATTTGAAATAATGCAGGTAACTGATTCAATCGGTTTTCAATCAATGACAGATCGCGATTTGCTTCGGGTACAAATACCTTTTGAATAAATATATCAATCAATATGGGCTGTAATTCCGCAGCGGCCCAGAAACTCCATTGGTGAACCGATCCACGGCCGCCAGGTGTTACACCTAACAGTTCTTTTTTGTAAGTTTCGGCCAAATAAAAATTAATCGCCATCGATTCAAACAGGATAACATCGCCGTCAGTCAATGCGGGAACTTTGCCATTTGGGTTCAATTTCAGAAATTCTGGGGACTTGTGTTCTTTGTTTCGCATATCAACAGATTTTAAATCGTATTTAATTCCAGATTCTTCCATTGTCCAAACACATCGTCCTGCGCTGGTTCGTGGGCTGCCATATAATGTTGTCATAATTTGATCCTTTGAGAAAAATAATTTAAGTATAAGTTATAATTCTTCGATTGATTTAAAAATTTCTAGAACCATGTCGTCATCTATTGGAGCGCCAATAGGATGAGCGCCCAAACAATGACCTTTGTTATTTATCAATTTAAATATTGGCTTTGACTTCATTTTATTATTGAAATTATCTAGAAAATATTTTTCTCTTACACCAGGCGTTTGAGAATCGATATCGCCGTTTATATAAATAATTTTCCCTAAATATCCGACGAGTCGATCTAGTATTGATGTCGAGTCATTCAGCCATATTTTCCAATACTTGTTTTTAGCTAAAATTATCCCACTTAGATAAAAAGGGTCCTCATCGTTTAAAGCATTCGTTGAGTCCCTATTTAGGTTATATTCTTCAATCATTTTTTGATAATATTCACTTTTTGTCCAATAACCTTTTTCGGCATAAAAGAAATCTGGTTTGCCAAAAATAACTAATTTTGACTTTTTGAAATTAGTTTCGATTTCTTTATTTGAAACTTTATCATCACTGTCAAGATCGAGAGCAAATAAGTATTCAACCATTCGCTCAACTGTTTGCCATCGAAAAATTGATTGAGGGCTCTCCGTTAAACCACCAATAAACAACAAACCTTTAGGATCAATTTTTTGTCGCTCAACTAAAATCGATACATTCAATGAACCTTCAGAATGGCCCACGATTCTAATTTCGTCATTTTTGATCAATACATTATTTTTAGTCTGATTGTAAATAGATTCAATATCTTCTAACATTGATTGATGGTCCATTTCCTTCCGAACATCTTGGTTAATACATCGACCAACATCATCAGCTTTTGTCGGCGCGCAAGAAACACCTCTATAATCCCACCGAACTGTCGCATAACAATTATTATTTAAATAATCAGAAATGTACTTATAAACATAGTCTGCCTTTGATCCTGATCGACCTGATAACCCATCGCGATCCGCCCAACCTGTTCCACTAACAAAAATAACAGATTTGTAGGGTCCCATGCCGCAAAGTGAAATTTGTGGATAATCAAATTGACCTGTTAAAAAAAACTTTTGATCTTGAGTTTGAATACGAAAATCAACAAATGCATTCACTGATGTCAGAAAACACAGATTTGTAAAAATAAAGCAAAGCACTTTCATATTAACTCCGTTGATGTACGGTAAAATATGCGTAAATCTATTTTTTACAAGATTTTCTATTAAATTGTAATAATTACTTAGCTGCTCTTATGGATGACGCTGGTACATTTCAAATTTTTTCATGTTTTGGCGCATATTTTTGACGTATATATTTACCATTGGCGTTGCTGTTCCATTAACCAAGGATTTTGTTTTACCAAAAAAAATATAGGGCAAATAATATTCAAAATCATCAATCGCATCGACAGTGATTTGATTGAGTCGCATTCTGTTATTTAATTCGCCGAACGCTTCGATTAAAAAACCCATCGTAGCCAATGCCGCCGCTTCGGGTTGATTCAATTGGTCTTTGGTTAATTTGTATTTTTCAGCAATTTTTGTTGGAATTATTTTAATCTGTGTCGGCCCTTGGCTGTTTGCTGACATTTTTTGATCTGAGTACAGACTTTTGATCAATTTCACACCTGTGACCAATGATGGAAAAGTTTCTTTAATCTGATATTTTTTACTTTTAAAAAATTGAGATTCATTGCCCAAAATTCCTAAGGACATATGCGCCAATCTATTGTAATAATCAGAATCAAAATCATTATATAAAGTGCTGATTTCAGATTTTTTATTCTGCAGAGTTTCAACGAATTTGATCACTTTTTCTGTTTTGAGTTCAGGACTCAAGATAACAATTTTGAGTTCGCAGAATTTACACCTGCTTGTTAAATCAAATTGCCATTTATAAAAACCATCATTATTTGCTTGAGCATGAACTGTCTCAGAATGAAACGTTGCCGAAATGAAAAATAGGGCAATTAAAATTTGTGACATTTTTTGAAAACAGCTGATCATCATTAAACCTCAGTTGAATTGTATGAGTCCTAGGACGGCATTTTGAATCAAAATTTCGCCCTACCTTGTACAATGCAAATTTTGGGCTATTTTTTATTTATTCAAATATTTTTTCTCTGATTGTCCAGAAAAATTTCTGCTTTCTGGCGATCACAAAAATTGGGATTCTGAACAAATGCTGTTGAGCTAAAAAATCATCTGGACTTTGAATATTAATTTTAATTTCCGGTCTACGATTATGCATACGAATAAAATTGAAATAAAATGCTGTCAGACTTTCTGTGCTGTTTAAATAATAGTATTCTTTCAGAACATTCGCATCAGCATCAAAATATTTAATTTCTAACCTGTCCTGACTTTTTTTGTCTTTTGTTTTTTCATATTGAACGCTATCGACACGTAAAACGTGCGCGTCTTTCAGCGACATGGCTTCTTTTAATTTTTGATCGGTATCGACTAAAATGTGTTGGCATTTCTGACAGTTACGGGCTGAAATATCATTTTCAGATCCACATTGATCACAAATTTTAAATCTGAATCTGAAGCCACAATCAGTCATTTCTGAAGTCACTGGGTTTTCTAAGATACCCTGACATTGCCTTCCGTAATGCTCAGTGATTTGACCTTCGTCATCAACCAGGCCCCAGAATTGATTTGTGCCACCGCAGGATGGACACAATACATCCACAATCACAGATTCAGATTTTATTTTTTTGTCGTCAATATCTGGTTCAAAAATATCGTGGTCTTGGCCCGTGTAATCTAAAATTAAACAATCTGTTTTATTCGGACTGATTCGCAGACCCCGGCCAACTATTTGTTGATATAAGCTGGCTGATTCTGTGGGTCTCAATATGGCAATCACATCGACATGCGGAGCATCAAACCCCGTCGTCAGTACGGACACATTGACTAAAAATTTTAATTTTCGATCTTTAAATAATTTTATAATTTCATCGCGCTCAGTATCCGCTGTTTCGCCCACGACCAACGCCGAAATAGATGGCGGCAATGATTGCATAATTTCTTTGGCATGATTGACTGAACTGGTAAATATCATTACGCCTGACCTGTCTGCAGACATGTCAACAATGTTTTTAATAATTAACGGTGTGATTCGCTTTTGATCTTTTAAAATTGCTTCTATTTGAGTAACTAAAAATCGTGTGCCATTTAATTTTAAGCTTGAAAAATCATAACATGCGACAGGCGAATCAATTTTAATAGGCATCGTTAAATAATTATTTTGAATCATCGATCGTGTTGATAATTCAAAAATACACTTTTTAAAAAATCGGTCTTGTTTTGTGACTCGCATTTTTTTTTGCATATTCAATTCGTAAATCCAACCAAACCCCAACCTGTAAGGCGTTGCTGTCAGTCCCAGAATACATATTTTGGGATTTGTTTGTCGCAGTAAATCAATGACTTGTGAATACTGAGTTTCTGATTCCGTGGATACTCTGTGGCACTCATCGATGACTAATAATGAGAAGTCCGTGAAAAATTCAGCGGGTGCTCTGGCAATCGACTGAATGCTGCCAAAAATTGTTTTTTCAGAAATGTCTTTGCGCGATAATCCTGCTGAATAAATTCCCGCCTGCAAATTAAAACTGATGAATTTTGCATGATTTTGTTCGACCAATTCACGAACATGAGCCAAAACCAATACACGTCCCATTGCAATACGCGCAAGCTCGGCGATGACTAAACTTTTACCTGCTCCCGTTGGCAAAACAATAATCGCCGGGGTATTTTCTTTACGAAAATGCGAAAGTGTCGCCTGGACTGATTCGTTTTGATAGGGCCGCAGTTGATACATACAACGAATATGATCTGGTTTTTAAATTAAATCTAGGGTTATATTATTTGATATGATCCAAATCATCAAATTTTCAGATTATAAAAAAATGCCCTGGAAAAATATATAGCCTATCGTCCAGTACTTTTGACATTTTTTATAGCAGATAAATAATCACATACATAAGGTGGTTATTATGAGTATAAATATGATCCGTATTTTACGTTTATTCGTTTGCCTGTCGATTTTAAATTCCTCATGCACAAGTTTGGTTAAATCTGATCGTGAACCAAATTCAGCGACTGATTTAGATGGTGTTTATCTTAATAAATTGAATACTGATTTATTAACTGAACATGTGAATTATTTATCTACTGTACAAAAACGAAAATCCGTCGACAAAAATACTGAATTGGATTTGAATTTTATTGATTCTATTGAAACGGAATTAAGTAAAACGAAAATCGAATTGGATCAAAAGTTGTCTGTGCGCGCGACCAATATTCAGACAACATCTGAAAGATCGTTACAACCCCGATTTTCTCAGTTTAATAAAAAATGGCGCAAAGCAAAGCAAACTTTTTTATTACACAATCTGGATTTATATCAAACACCACGAATCAGAACGTACCAATTCAGCGAAGCTGATGAAGTCGAATTGTCATTAAATAATTATTTTTATTCATGGCAACACAACCTGGGAGCTGTCGACAAAGACCAAGATACACAGTCATTCGACGGAGTCGTTAAAAATCAACACTATTTACTGGCTCAATTTTCATGTTCAGGTTCGTATAAATTCGGTTCAAAAAATAAACCAGCCGGATCAATTGAAAAATTAATGTGGTATGATCAATTATCGAACGGTCAACGTCCTACAGTCACATTAAATCGAGACTCGGGAATTTGTGAATTTCGCTTTAAAAATCCTGTAAATCAGAAAATTGGCTCTGTCAAATTTGTTCCAAACACAAATTCAATGATTGACCAAGCTTCATCAAGATACGAAGCCTGTATTCAAGAAGATGTTTCCGAATTGTCTGGGCCAGAAAAATTTTTCTATGGATCTGATAATTCAAGATTAACCTGCCCAGTGGCCGTGGGCGCATATGAAATGTTACCAATTCCGCAGCAAACAATGGAATCCAAAATCGAAGCCCTGATTGGACAAAAAGTCCCTGCTGATTTTTGGACAGCACAAACGCCATTCTACAAATTTAATATGTCACGTGCTCCGAAATTTGATGCTTTATTTATTTCATATTTAGTTTTCAGAAATGATTTTTTTGGTCGCACAATCACTGAGTTATTAAAGTGGCATGCCCAGCGGGGTACAGAAATTTACATAATGAATTCCAAAGTCATTGCAGTTTCTAAAGATTCACAAATGTTTTTAGATATGACGGCACAGTACCCAAATGTTCATGTTCAAGAATACGCTTATAAAACACGTTCTGGCTTGGGATTAAAAGATATGTTTGACCAAATGCACCGAACGTTACATGCAAAAATGTTTATTACTTATTCCAAAATCGATAAAAAATTAAACAGAGCCTGGATTGGCGGACGAAATATACATGACGGTTTTGCATTTGAAAAAATGCCGAAGGTCAATACTTCAGAAATCGTGGATTATTCAAAAGACGATTCATGGGCGTTTTGGCGCGATTTTGAGTCGATTATTTCAGATCAACACCTTGTTGACCAAATTATTTCACAATATGCCACGTTATGGAACCGCGACAGTGACACATTGTTTGTTCGGGACAGTGTTTTAAATTTAAAATCTAAAAAACACATGTCAGTTGCTGATATTGATTTAAACAAGCCTGTTGCCAGACATATTTTAACAATTCCATATAATGACAATATGAATCTAGAGAAATTTATTGCATCTATGATCGATTCTGCAGAAAAAGAAATTATTTTTTCAACACCCTACTTCAGACCAACTGAACAATTATCTAAAGCCTTCGTAAGGGCTGCTCAACGTGGTGTTAAAGTCAAAATGATTACACGCCTTGATTTAAAAGGTGACACCATTGATTGGCTGCTGAGTGACGTCAATAAAGCCGGAGTTAATCAATTTTTAAACCAAATTGAAATGTACGAATATACTGCAGCAAATGAAATTTTACATTCGAAAGTATTTTTAATTGACGGTAAAATGTCATTTTTTGGCGGTGTCAATTTAAACAAACGCAGTTTTTATCATGACATCGAAAATGGTATTCTGACCTTGGGTACAGATTTAAACGTAGAGATGAAAACTGTATTTGATACTTATTTTGCAAAATCAAAGCAAATTACTGGAAAACTAAAAACTGCGTACTGGAAACAAATAATCATAGGAATTTTTGACAAAGAGTTCTAATGTAGTTTTATGAATTCAACAGCTTTCAAAAGATTTTTAACCATCGCCCGCCCCGAACGTAAAAATTTGTTGTGGGGTTTGTTTTTTTTAATTATATCGAGCTTATCAAGTCTTGCCTATCCACAACTGATTCGTTGGTTGATTGATCATGTTTTACAACCAAAACGTATGGATTTGTTATTGCCTGTTGTTTTAGGATTATTTGCAGCTTTCGTATTACAATCTGTGACTAGTGCTATTCGATATTATTTATTCACACTGAGCGGCGAACGTATTGTTTTAAAATTGCGGCAGCGATTGTTTGCAAAAATATTAAATCAAGAAGTTTCATTTTTCGACTTTAATCGCACCGGAGAGTTAATGAGTCGGCTGTCTTCGGATTGCACAACATTGCAAAATACCGTCAGCGTTAATGTTTCAATGGGCTTACGTAATTTAGGTCAAGTCATTGGTGGATTAGGATTCATGTTTTATACGTCGTGGAAATTATCATTAATTATGTTTTTATTAATCCCACCCGTTGGAATAGCCGCAGCAATTTTTGGTAAACGGATCAAAAAATATTCTAAAAATTTTCAAGAATCCCTGGCCGAAGCCAGTATTGTCGCCGAAGAAAGTATTTCAGGATTACGCACCGTAAAATCATTTGTTCAAGAATCCAAAGAATCTGCTCGCTATGAATTATCATTATCAGCAGCATTAAATACTGCACGACTACGAATTTTAACAATCGCACAGTTTATTGGTTTTGGTATGGTTGCTGGATTTGCGGCTGTTTGTTTTGTGTTATGGTTTGGTGGCCGCGAAGTTTTACTGAATGAATTAAGTGTCGGAGATTTATCACAGTTTTTATTGTATTTAATGCTGGTTGCAATTGGCGTTGGCAGCCTAGGTACTTTGTGGGGCGATTTTATGTCTGGTGTTGGCGCCAGTACACGGGTATTTGAAATTTTAGAACACAATTCCAATGTCCAAGATGATGGTCAAATCTTGCAAAAAATGAATGCCCAAATTGAATTTAAAAACGTGAGCTTCAGTTACCCAACAAGAACTGATATTTTAGTTTTAAATGATTTGAGCTTTAAAATGAATAACGGCGAAACAATAGCTCTTGTCGGATCATCTGGGAGCGGAAAAACAACAATTGCCAGCTTGATTCCACGATTTTACGAACCTACGACTGGACAAATTTTTTTGGATGATATTTTGTTATCTGATTTAAAACCCAGCTGGTTACGTCAACATATTGGTATTGTTTCGCAAGAACCCGTTTTAATATCTAGCACAATCATCGAAAATATTAAATACGGCAAACCAGATGCGACCGATCAACAAGTCATTGCGGCAGCTCAGGCAGCGAATGCATGGGAATTTATTCAACGCTTTCCCGAAGGCCTAAATACCAAAGTTGGTGAAAAAGGATTGCAATTATCTGGTGGACAAAAACAACGCATCGCCATTGCCAGAGCCTTATTAAAAGATCCAAAAATTTTAATATTAGATGAAGCCACGAGCAGTCTGGATACCGCAAGTGAACATTTGGTCCAAGAAGCACTACATCGATTAATGCAAGGCCGAAGCACCTTGATCATTGCCCATAGATTGAATACAGTTAAATCTGCAGACAGAATTTTGGTTTTAAAAAATGGACAAATCGTTCAAGAAGGAAAGCACGAAGAGCTTTCAAAAATAACTGATGGATTTTATTACCAACTTTTACAAAGACAATTCAATCAAAACCCGGAGCAGACATGAGAAAAATATTAGCTGAAAATCAAATCCATCCACAAGCAGCACAGAGCATCGCTGGTTTTCACCTCGAAGTGATTTCAGAAATAGAAATCGTTTTGAAAAACAATGAATGGGTTATTGTTGGAATGAAGCAAAATCCTGTTGTAAGTAGTGCTCGAAAATATTTAACCAATAAAAACATTTCTTTTCAATATGTCGAACATGGTAGCTATTTTTCGATGTGGAAACAACGCTTGGCTATCAAATTATGGAGCGGTTGGCCGACGTTTCCTCAAGTTTTTCATAACGGAAAACTGATTGGCGGATTTTCAGAATTAAAGAAGTATAAGGTTTAACTATGACTAACAACGATATTATGAAAAAATTAAGAGTCGCTTTGTCTTTCCGTGACACGGATGTGATTGACTGTTTAAAGTTATCAAATTATGAAATCACAAAATCTGAATTATCGGCCATTTTCAGAAACGAAGACCATCCCAATTATATTGAATGCGGCGATCAATTATTAAGAAATTTTTTAGATGGATTGATTATCAAAAATCGTGGAGTGATGGAACGTAAACCCAAAGAATCAACTGACGATAACAAGTAATTTTTTTTTATTCTGTTCACGATTTAAAATGCGTAATAATTCAGGTCGCATTTTTTCATTTTGTTGACGTATCGTTTTAAACAATTTTATCGTATGTCGAAACGTCAATTCATTTGAATTGGCTGGCAGTTCTTTACGTTCTGAAAAAATATTTTTAAATTGTCGAATGATCAAACGTAAATAATTTTTCCATACTGGTGGATCTAAAAAAATAATCTGGTCACATATTTCAAAACGTTTTTCTAAAATGTCCAATGGGCCATACCCATCAATAATCCATGAAGTCTTCAGTTGAATTTCATTTAATAAATTTATGGTTTCATTATAAGGCCTGATGATCAGACCCGGTAAAAATTGAATCGAATCAACATGTGTGATTTCAATATTTTTTTCTGATGAAATTTGACGCGCCAGTGTGGTTTTACCACTGGCAACGTTTCCTATAATAACTATGCGCACTTTAAAATTTAGTCTTCATCGAGCTCGTCATCGCCAACAACGCCTAAATTATACTTTTCAATTCTGTAGCGCATTGATCTGAATGAAATTTTCAATAATTTGGCCGCTTTCTTTTTAGTTCCGCCTGCTGCGTGTATTGCTTTAATCAGAACTTCTTTTTCAATTTGACCAATGACTTTGTCCAAATCTAATCCATCATCACCGATTTCAATTTCATGGCTAGATGCCATTTTTCGCCCAGATGTGGTGTTAACCATCGGCGGCAACGATTCCGGCAACACAGTCGAACCTGCCTCTAAGGCAACTGTTCTTTCAATCATGTTTTCAAGTTCGCGCACATTACCTGGATAATTGTATTTTTTTAAAATATCCATAGCCTCAGTTGAAACTGTATTAATATTTTTTCCTAATTTTTCATTATATTTTCGTAAAAAATGATTCGCTAATAATGGAATGTCTTCGGATCTGTCACGTAAAGCAGGTGATTTAATATTAATGACATTTAATCGATAGTATAGATCTTGTCTGAAAGTCCCTTTAGCAACCATATCATCCAAGTTTCTGTTCGTTGCTGCAATGATTCGAACTTCGACTTTCATGTCATCAGTTGCACCTACACGTCTGATGATGCGTTCTTGAATAGCACGTAATAATTTAACCTGAATCGACGGTGGCAACTCACCGACCTCGTCTAAAAACAGAGTACCACCATTGGCAACTTCAAATAAACCCTGTTTGTCAGCAATCGCACCCGTGAATGATCCTTTTTTATGACCAAACATTTCTGATTCCATTAAATTTTCAGGAATTGCGCCACAATTAATTGTAACGAAGGGCTTGTCTTTCAATGGACCATTGTAATGAATCGCTTTAGCAATAACTTCTTTTCCTGTACCTGATTCACCAGTCACCAAAATATTTGTCGGCGTCTGCGAAACACGTTTGATTAAATCAAAAATGGAATGCATCGCTGAAGAATTTCCGACCATGTTTTGAAAAGAATACTCTTTAACTAATTCTTTTTTTAATGTTCTGACTTCAACTTCTAAGTTTTGTGAACGTAGCGCATTCGCAATATTCATCCGAACTTCGTCAATTTTAAATGGCTTTGTCACATAATCATAGGCACCCATCTTCATGGCATCAACAGCAGTTTCTGTTGTTCCAAACGCCGTGATGAGCATAAATACAGTATCTGGGTAACTTTCTTTAACGTGCTTCAAAAGCTCGATTCCCGTGACATGAGGCATCTGCAAATCAGAAATAACCATATCAAATGATTTTTTAGTTAAGATGTCTTTTGCTCGGGCACCGTCTTCGGCCGTTGTGACTTCGTAACCTTCTTTTTTTAACATAATTTCTAAAAATTCTCGGATCGATTCTTCGTCGTCAACAACTAGTATTCGTGATTTCATTTTATATTCCTCTTCGTTTTATGTATTCATTTTGTTAAAAATAATTTTAAATTGCGTGCCTGTATTTAATTCACTGCTTATTTGAACAGTCGCTTGATGCGAATCAAAAATTTTATGCGTCATCGCCAAACCAAGACCAGTACCTTTTGATTTCGTCGTATAAAATGGTTCAAATAATCTTTTTTGCGTTTCTTCTGACATTCCTGATCCTGTATCAGAAATTTCAACTGTGATCAGTTTTTCTGTACTTTCTGTTTTAACAGTTAAAATCGGATCAGGACGGTCTTTCATTGATTGAACAGCATTAACAATAATATTCAAAAAGGCCTGCTTCAGTTGATCAGAAAAACCTAAAACAGATGAGCTTTCGATTTGAATTTTATAAACCAGATCTGTTGGCGTTGCAGAGCTCAGTTTGATATTTTGTATCACGTCATTTAATATAAACGCTAAATCAGTTTTTTGATCCGGGCGTTTTTCGGGTTTTGAATAATCTAAAAAATCTGTTATTAAATTATTCAATCGATCAATTTCTTTTAATATAATTCGCATTAATTTTTGATCGTCAGGATCTTTTGCGTCTTGAGATAGTAATTCAATACTGCCACTGATTCCTGCCAAAGGATTCCTGATTTCGTGAGCTATTCCTGCTGCTAATTGCCCGACAGCTGCCATTTTTTCTTTGTGTTTAATTTGATCCTGCAATTGTCGAATTTCAGTTGTGTCTTTAATCAGATGTAAATTAATGTTTTGTTGATAATCCGCATCAAAGTAAGTCGAACTTTCGATTTGGTAAATTCGTTTATCTGAAATTTCAGGATTATAATAAGCGATGTCATCAGTGTATGATTTCGTTTTTAAATTCAATAAATCAGTAACAGATTTTTGATTTAATTGCAGTTGATTTGTAAGCACTGAATTCACAAAAACAACTTCGTTTCCGGTCGACAAAGCCATCAATCCAACGGGCATATTTTCAATCAGCAGTTGCGATAAATCTGCTTTAGATTTTAATTTTTTGACTGTATCGCTAAGACTCGTACTGAGTGATAATAGTTCATATTTGAGCTGCGTCGAAAAAAACAGAACGGCAATAAATGCTAAATTAAACAAACCCAGGTTCAAGATATTTTGCAAACCTGACCATTTGAAAAAAAACAAATTACATAATGAAACTAAAATTGACGTACTGAAGACTAAAAAAATATTTTCTGTTAAATTCAATTCAAGTCCGGATAAAAACAATAAAACTAAAATCATGACTAAGTAAAAACTTGAAAATAGCGGCTGCGATTTATACAAAAATAAGATTGTTGCAATTTCAATGACTGAATAGACAAATGAATTTTTTGTTTTAGAAACATATTGAAAGAAATGGAGTGCACACAAAAATACGATACTACTATAAAAAGAAAATATGAAATTGTATTGTAAAAATGGTTTTTGCAATACTATCACGATTTGAAAAATCAAATAAAATGACACCAGCGTCATTATTCTCAATACAGGTATCGACAATATCAGCGATTTAGATTTAACCAATTGTTTCTCCTAATTGGAAAACCGGCAAATACATCGCAATTAAAATAAATGCAATAATTCCACCTAATACAATCATCATTAAAGGCTCAATCAACGATGTCATTGCTCGAACAGCATTTTCGACTTCGTCTTCATAAAAATCTGCGACTTTACCCAACATGGTATCTAATGATCCTGATTGCTCTCCAATCGCAACCATCTGCGTCACCATTTGAGGAATTTCTTTTTGTCTGGATAAGGGCTGATGAAACGGTTTTCCAATCGTCACAGCGTCGCGACAACTGTGAAGTGCTTTTTCGATCACATGGTTACCTGCTGTTTTTGCTGCGATTTCGATGGCTTCGATCATATTAATACCCGATGACAATAATGTCGAAAGCGTTCGACTCATTCGCGCAACAGACGACTTTTGAACAACATCACCAAAAATAGGTGCATTGATTATAAATTTATCGAATTCTATTTTTCCACTCGGACTTGATAAATAAGTAATCAATAGGTATGCACCAATAAATAATCCACCAAAATAAATATACCAATTTGCAATTAAGGAATCTGAAAAACTAACCACAATCTGAGTCAGTCCAGGAAGTGGTTTTCCGGAACTTTTATAAAATTCAGCAAACTTTGGAATAATAAACAAAATAATACCAGTAATAATTATAAAAGCCGCGCAAACAATAACAATTGGCATGACCAACGCGCCTTTAACTTGGTTTTTTATTTTTTCATTTTTTTCAGCGTAAATTGATAAACGATTTAAAATCGTATCCAAAATACCTGCTTCTTCACCAGCTCTGATCATATTACAATACAAAGAATCAAAGACTCTTGGATGCTGAGTCATCGCATCTGATAATCTGCGACCTGTTTCAATTGAAGCTCTTATTTGAATAACAGCTTCTTTGATTAATTTGTCAGTTGCACCGTCTGATAAAATTTTTAATGAATCCAATATTGGAATACCTGCATTGATCAATGTTGCAAACTGTCTGGTAAATATTTGTAGTTCTTTTGTAAGAACTTTTGGAGCAAAAAATGAAACAGTATTTGATTTTTTTTCACTGGCTGAAACGACTCGCATCTTTAACGGGATTAATTGCTTAGCACGTAACTTAACACGAACCTCTGCTTCATCATTAGCATCGACTAATCCTGTGGACGTTTTTCCTGTAAATGATCTGGCAATATAATGGAATTTTGCCATTATTAAAGACCCATTTTTTTCAAATTACGATCCAATTCTTCGATATCATCTGAGCTTTCAAATGCATTTTTGACATCAAAACGCCTACGCACAAGTGATTGCAATATAGATTGATTCAGATTTTGGTATAATGTTGACCCTGAACATATTTTTTTAAAATCGTCCGATAAAAAATTTTGACGGACTTTAATTTGGTCTTCTTTTTTTAAGACCCATATTTCGTGAACTGCGCAGTTTGAACCTGCAACAATTTTTTGATAAATAATTGAATTGATTTGATCACAAAATCGGTTCCACAAACTGGGGTGATCCTGTGTCATCGAATGAATTTGTGATAGCACGTTTTGGACAGAATTTGCGGATAACGTTAAAAATACAGTTCGCCCCTCTTCTGCAAATCTGATCCATTTGTTTAAATTTTCGATTTCATTAACATCAACTATAATTGTATCAATTCCGTCATAAATTGGGTGTTGTCCGTCCCAAGATATGCTTTCGATTCCCAAATTAACAACTGAATCTAGATTTTGCACAGTCAATTGCGAAGGTTGCGCGTGGATTGCAATCAGCTCTGGAGAATATTTCTGACTTTCTAAAATGATTTCAGAAAGCAGCGTCGATTTCCCATTTTTCTTATGACCGGAAACTAAATGTAAACCTGATTTTTTTTTCAAACCATCAAAATACGGTGCAAATTGAATATTTGCCGATTTGATTTCTTGTGAAACAAATGAAAAATGGGCCTTCATGCAATCTTTCCATTCTGTGAATGAAAAAATCCATGTTTGAGTCGGATCCGAAAATAAGCCTTTTGCAAAACCTTTGGTTTCAAGGACAACCTTTTCATTATTTTGTAAACACAAATCCTTAAGGTCTTCCCAATCAGACAAGGATAATATTTGCTGGTCAAATTCTGTCCATTCATTATTCAGTTTTATCAGCGTTCTATGACCTAAACGAAACTGAACTTCTTGACTGAATCTATTTTTAATCTGCAATAACATATTTGAAATCATTTTTTTAAATACCTCATTCTATATTATCCCGGACTGACGAGTTCAAGACTTCTTCGATCGTTGTTTGACCACGAGCCAATTTTAAAAGCGCACTTCTTCTTAAAGTTTTGAACCCCATTTGACGACACGCATTTCGGAGTTCCACAGCAGAGGCATTTGATAAAATCATTTCTTTGATTTTTTCGGTAATGGGCATCAATTCGAAAATTGCAATACGGCCCTTAATGCCCGTATTGTTACACGTCATGCAACCTTTACCTTTAAACAATGTGTATTGAGGAATGTCCGCGGGCACAACACCTAAATTAATTAATGTCGAATCCGGCACCTTCACTGGCTCTTTACATATTTCACAGTTTCTGCCCAGAAGCCGTTGGGCGACAACTAAATTTAAAGTCGATGTAATTAAATAGGGCGCAATTCCCATTTCAGTTAAACGCGTAATCGTGGTTGGTGCATCGTTTGTATGAAGCGTGCTGACGACTAAATGTCCCGTGGATGCTGCTTTAAATGAAATTTCTGCAGTTTCCAAATCTCGAATTTCACCCACCATAATAATGTCGGGATCTTGGCGCAAAAAAGCACGCAGTGCTGTCGAAAAATTCAGATCAATTTCTGAATTCATCTGAACTTGATTAATACCTTCTAAATTAAATTCAATCGGATCTTCGGCTGTACTTATGTTCACATCAGTTTTATTTAATTCAAATAATGCCGAATAAATTGTAACGGTTTTTCCCGAACCCGTAGGCCCTGTGATTAACACCATGCCTTGTGGCATTTGTATAACTTCTTTAAACAATGCTAAATCATCTGGCTCAAAACCTAACTTAGTCATGTCCAGCTGCAAACTGTTTTTATCCAATAAACGCATGACAACTTTTTCGCCCCATAATGTGGGAACTGTGTTCACACGAAAATCCATTTCGCGGCCTTCATTTTTTAATTGTATCTTTAAACGGCCGTCTTGGGGACGTCGCCTTTCGGCAATATCCATTTTTGACATAATTTTTATTCGCGCACTGATCGCGGGCCCGGATGCGATTGGCGGAGTCGCCGTTTCAATTAAATTTCCATCGATACGAATACGAACGCGAAACTTTTTTTCATAAGGTTCAAAATGAATATCGGAAGCACGTCTTTTAATCGCTTCCATCAAAATACCGTTCACAAATTTAACAATCGGAGCATCGATTGAACTGGATTCGCCGACTTCAATCGATGTTTGAACAGCTTCGATGACGTCGTCTGAATTTTCTTTGTTGATCGCAATTTGTGACTGCCGAATAGCTCCGTAAAATTTATCAATTGCAGTGCTGATACTGATTTCAGTTGCGACAACAGGCTGAATTTTACATTTCGTAATAAAACGCAAATCGTCGCGAACTTGTAAATTACTGGGATCAGTAAATGCAACAACCAACGTTGATCCTGCTTTTGAAATAGGTATAATCATATTTTTTTCGCAAAAATCTTTTTGCAAAAGTGTTAATATATTTTGATCGACATCAAATTGCGCCACATCAACACCCGGGACACCAAATTGTTTTTCGACAGCGCGTAAAATCTGAGAATCTTTTAAAAAACCCATAGCAACTATTGCAGAACCTAATTTTGATTTATTTTTTTGAGCATGTAATATCGCTTGCTGTAATTGATCAGGTCTGATCAATCCTTGTTTAGATAAAATTTCAGCAAGCTTGTTTGGGAGCATGCAAATAGTCTATTAAAAGTGACGTTTTTTGTAACTGGACGATCGTAGAGATTTGCAATTTATTTTTAAAATAAATACGTCTTAATTACTTGTTTTTTTTGGTTAAAATTTGATTTGCTAATAAAATTCTGGATTGATAAAATAAATTGACATCAACAACAAACATCTGAGCTCGCTCGGCCTCTCCAATCAGATCTTGATTCATTCCAGATCGGATATCAAAAAACAACGAACCTGTTGTTAAAAAATTAAAATAAGTCAGACTTTCGACCAGTTCAGCTTGCTGACTATGATCTATATCGACCAATAAAAAACTGCAACTGCCTTCAATCGTAGAGAGCTGGTTAAAATTTAATACGTCAATCGATAAACCTAAATAAGTTTTCTTAATCTTTTCAACAAAAGAAATTATTTTATCGCTAAATTCAGTTACAAAAACAAACTGACAATACCCCAATTGTGTCAATGGCGGTAAAAACTGTGACAAGGTTAATTCGTCGCCGACCAATACGGCACATTCGGTGGTTCGTAAACTGATTTTTAAATTTGTCATCATTTGTAAAAAAGCCCCTTGGCTTAATTGATAAAAATGATATTTATTTTTAATTCTGATCAAACAATCTGCCGCCCCCAGACTGTGGCTTTCGATGGACGAAATCGCAAATTGATCAAAGACAGCTAAATAATCTTGATAAGCCAAATCAATCAAATCAGCGCCCATACTTTGCGCTTCAATAATTGTTTCAGCTTGGATAATATGAATATCCGGATAAATCTTAAAATCAGTTTGAAGAGGCGAAAGATTCTTTGATCTGAAATATTTCATAGGCCTGGTACAGAAAAATAATTTTTTGCCTCAGATATGTCTTTTTGGATTTGATTTTTTAATAAATCTATATTTAAAAATTTTATTTCATCTCTGTGAAAATGACAAAGTTCAACTTTAATTTGATCGCCGTAAATATCTTTTGAAAAATCAAATATATGCGTTTCAACTTTCAAGTTAAGCTCATTGTCCTGAAATGTCGGATTGTGACCAATATTCGTAATAGCAGAAAAAATCTGATCTTTCCAATAGACCTTTGTGAAATAAACACCTTTTCTGGGTGTAAATTCGATTTCAGGACTGATATTTGCCGTAGGCACACCGATCTCACGCCCGCGCTGATAACCAATACGAACTGGGCCACGCAAATAATATTTACGACCTAAATAATCTTCGGCTTTTTTTAATTCGCCGTGTTCTAAAAATTTCCGAACGATTGACGACGAAATCACCTGCCCGTTTATTTCTAATGCAGGTTGTATTGTGAGCTGAATTTTATTTTTAGAACAGTACTCAGTTAAAAAATGGTGATCGCCAGTTCGATTTTTTCCAAAACTGAAATCGTACCCCACGATTAAATGAATAGGCTTAAAATGACGTACAATGTAAAAATCAATGAACTCATCGCTTGTCATCAGCGAAAAATCTTTAGTAAATTTTTCCTCGATTAAATAATCAACTCCCAGATTTTGCATCATTTCAGCTTGATCTCGATAATCAAATAGCCTGTGCGTTGGTATGTCTGGATACAATATAGCACGTGGGTGCGGTCGGAATGTACAAACTATTGAAGGGGCATTAAATTTTTTTGCATTCTTGACCAGATTCATGATTAAAGACTGGTGTCCTAAATGAAGGCCATCAAAATTACCAATTGTCAGCACACTGGAATTTAATTCAGGTAATGACTCTTCTTGTGTGCGAATCCATTTCATAGGCCTATTTTAGACTCAACAATTGTTGAATGTCGATTAAAATTAAGCTATTTTGGACCTACGTGATTAAGTACATTCAACAGGCCAATTCAAATTTTATAAATACGTTGCGTGTATGGATTCGCTGGGGACTCAGCAAACGCGGCTTTTGGACACGAGCATTTTTGTGTCTGTTGTTTTCATTAATTATTTTAAAATTTGATGAAATTGATTCATATGATTTTCGTTTTAAACTTCGAGGCCCACAAAAAATGAACACCTCGATTGTTTTAGTCACAATCAAACCCAGCGATTTCATCAAAATAAATGACCACAAAACCAATTCTTTGATTAACATCAATGAATCCAATGAAATCACCGACAGTTTTTTTTGGGACCAAAATCTGTGGCGTGACTTATTGCAAAATATTTTAAAGCAAAATCCAAAATCAATAGCTGTCACACTTTATTTCGGAGATAACATCGGGCAAACCAGGCTTAATTCACAAGACCTGATCACCCTGAAAGATGAACGAATCTTGTGGGCTACAAATTCTCGCGAACTCGAAAAATTATCTCTGCCATTTGCGACGCGACCAGATCGCACCAATATTGCACATATTGATTTACTCAGAGACGATGATGGTGTTGTTCGCAGACTTCTAATGAACCCCAATTATTTACCAAATATCGCAGAACGATCAGCACTCAAAAAAACATCCAGATTGCGCTCACTCCCCATCATTAATTTTCGCGGTCGACAAAAAATTCAAAGTATCGATTTAGAATCTGTTCTTAAATATCAAATGCCGCCAGATTTCTTTAAAAATAAAATGGTTTTTATTGGCATAGAAAAAACTTTGAATTCACAAATTCTTACACCACAAGGACTTATGCCCAGAAATGAATTCTGGGCAACTGTAGCTGATAATTATATTGAAAATCGCTTTATTCAAAAACTACCGACAGTTATTTATGCCCTGTTCTTATTTTTGATTATGATGATTTCTGTTTTTGTGATTACACACTATACTCAAATCATTTCATTATTTATTTTTGTTTCTATTGCAACGCTGTGGTCTGCGTTTTCGATTTGGTGTTTTGATACTTATTACGTTTGGATACCCATCGCCAGTCCTTTGGCCTTACTGGTTTTGATATGGGTTATGTATTTAGGATACCAAGCACTACGAATTGAACAAGCACACAATAAATTACAACAAGAACAACGGTATATTTCAGAGCTGGAGCAACTTAAAAATAATTTTGTCAGCCTGATCAGTCATGATTTAAAAACACCAATCGCTAAAATCCAAGCAGTTATTGACAGATTAATTTTGCAAAATAATTTGCCTGATGAAACACAAAAAGATTTTTTAAATTTAAAAAGTTATGCAGAGGAATTAAATCGATATATTCAATCAATCCTTAAGGTTTTGCGAGTAGAATCCAAAGACTTCAGAATTAATACGGAAACAGCAGATATCAACGGCGTGATCGAAAACGTCATCGAAAGAACACAACCATTAGCAAAATCAAAGCAAATTCAAATTCAATTAAAATTAGAGCCCATGTTTCTTATCGAATTTGACGTGACATTGATGACTGAAGTTATTTTGAATTTAGTTGAAAATGCAATTAAATATACGCATTCCGGTGGTCAGATTTTGATTCATACTGCTGAAACTGATACTGACGTATTAGTCACAATCACCGACAATGGCGAAGGCATTAGCACTGAAGATCAATTAAATATATGGAAAAAATTTGTACGAGGAAAAAATCAAGATCTGAAATCCAAAGGATCGGGCTTGGGATTATATTTAGTGAAATATTTTATTGAACTCCACGGTGGAAAAATAACATTAAAATCTGAACTCGGAAAAGGCACCACCTTTGATATCAGTCTACCTATAGAAAGCGAGACCTAAATGAAATTACGCGCAATGATTGTTGATGACGAAGCTGAACTTCGTAAATCCGTATCAAGTATATTAAAAAAAATTGAGCCAGATTTAAATGTTGAATTTATAATTGATGAATGCGAAAACGGCATTGAAGCTGTCAATAAATCCAAAACAGATTTTTATGATTTGGTTTTAATGGATGTTCGTATGCCAGAAATGGATGGACTTACAGCATTGCAACACATCAAAGAAAATAATCCACAAACATTTGTTCTGATTATGACCGCTCATAGTAATTTAAATGATGCAATTTTAGCGATCAAAGAAGGCGCTTATGATTACGTCGAAAAACCGGTCAGTTCAGAAAAATTATCTGACATTGTGAAAAAAAGCTTAGAAGCCAATGAAATGATTAAAAGCCTCACCGCTTCTCGGCCCATATTTGATGACGACATTGAAACTAATATTGATACTGATTTAAAAACAGATATTGTTGGACAAAATTCTAAAATGAAAGAAGTTTTTGGCCTTATTTATAAACTTTGTAAAGTCGAAACAACAGTCCTCATTCGTGGTGAAAATGGAACAGGCAAAGAGCTTGTTGCAAAAGCCATACATTTCAATTCTCCAAAAAAATCAGGACTTTTTGTCGCCATCAATTGCGGCGCAATACCAGAAAATTTGATGGAAAGCGAATTGTTCGGCCACGAAAAAGGAGCCTTTACCGGAGCCATTGAACGTAAAATTGGTAAATTTCAATTAGCAAACAATGGCACATTGTTTTTAGATGAAATTGGTGAATTAAAACCAGAAATGCAGGTTAAACTTTTGCGCGCGCTGCAGGAAAAAAAATTCACTCCGATCGGAAGCAATCGCGAGGTCAAAACAAACGCTCGAATTATTACAGCAACAAATCGTAATTTAGAAAAAATGATGGAAGACCTTAGCTTTCGCGAAGATTTGTTTTATCGACTGAACGTTATGCCAATATTTTTACCGCCGCTGCGCGATCGCCCAGATGATATTTCAAAATTGGCTGAAAGTTTTATTGAAAAATTTTCTGTATCTCATGATAAAAAAATACGATCTATATCTGATGAGTGCTTGAACCTGATGAAACGTTATCGTTGGCCTGGAAATATACGTGAACTTGAAAATGTGATTGAACGAGCATTCATCGTTGAATCGACTGCAGTTATCACTGCTGACAGCTTGCCCGATCAAATTAAAAACTCTCTTGTCAGCTACATATCTCCAAACCAAACCTCTGCTATTCATAATTCTCAATTGAAGGCTCAGCCAAATTCAACCAATGCACTGGATTTTGAATTATTCAAAGAACAAGCCGAAAAAGATTTCATTATACAAGCCTTAAAAGCCAACCATGGAAAAATTAACCAAACTGTTGCTCAGGCAAATATTCCGAAAAATACTTTGCTTAGAAAAATGCGGAAATATAATTTGTTAGCAAAGGATTATATCAATTAATCAGAAAACTGATTGTCTTTGGGCGTAATCAGATCAGTCACTGCATTTGATTTTATATCAACCATGCAGCGGTGATGGATCTTCGGACAACGATGGTGCCCATGGGCACCACAAGGACGACAGTTGATATTTAAATTTTCAACGACATGAACATGATCTGCCCAAGGCCGGAAACCTAAATCTAAAGTCGTCGGTCCGAAAATCGAAATCACAGGTATCCCTAAACTTGCAGCCATATGTGATGGCGCACTATCATTACAGATAACCAGTTCACATTTTTTCAGTTCTAAAAACGACTGATACAAGCTCAATTGACCTGCTAAATTGATCACTTTGGGATTCATTGATTGAATTTCATCACAAATATTTTTCTCTGCTGGACCTCCCAGCAAAATAACAATTTTATTTTTTAAGATCAAATCAGCAGCAACTTCTGAAAATCCAGCCGTTGACCATTGTTTTGTTTTCCAAACACTACCTGGGAAAATCGCAACAATTTGGCTTCTTAACGGCCTGTTTTTAAAGGGCTGCTGGAATGCAAATATTGATGGTATGTGATCAAATTGATTTTTTTTATTTTTTAAATTTAAATAAGTCCAATTTGATTTTGAAATTTCATTTTTTAAATCTGAATCAAGAACAGATAAAATATTTAATTGACGAATCACATCTGGCCATTTTTTTTGATAAATAACTGTTTCCGAAAAAAATAAAAAATTGCACCAGTTTTTGAATCCTATTTTTTTTAAAGACTTGATTCTTGCCGCAAATAGAGTGCTTCTGAATGACAGATGTGGACAGATAACTAAATCAATTTGGTGATTCTTGAGTGCGTTCAGGACATCTGTGTATGATTTTGATTTATTTTTTTCAACTTCATAAGCCAGATCGACTTTATTTTCTTTGATGAAAATTTCAGATAAGCCTTTTTTGCAAATTAAAATGATTTGATGAACAGGGTATTTTAATTTCAAACGATCAATGGTGGGCAAACTTAAAAACAAATCGCCAATGAATGCAGTTTGAATAAATACAATGCTTGGCTTTTTCTGCAATTAAGGATTTCCTTTTTCGATTTCAATAATTTCAGAAACCAAACTACCGATTTTAATATCTGCTTCTAACCGCAAAACTAATTTTCGGTCATCATCGGAAATCCAAAGAAACAAAGGATGCGAAGTCGTCAAAGCGCCCCGCGAAGTGATGTCGGCTTTAATTTTAATTGCGCTGAATTCGCCCGCATCAGTTTGTATTTTTTCTTTAGCAATTGCTGTCGCTTTGAAGATAACATTTTTTTCATCATCAGAGACTCTGAATGAATATTCTTTGCCAATTTTCCAATTAAATATCCGCATATAAAAAATACTGCTGAATGCATTCTGAGAAAAAGGTAGCAAATCCCAAGCTTTTTGTATGTTTTGTTGTCCATTTTTTTTGGTATATTTTTTTTCCCAGAAATTTGCTTTCAATGTCTCGTGATTAAAAAAACCTTGAGCTTGAGCTAATTTGCCACTTTCGCGTACGCTCATTTTGTAAACATGAGGTACTAAATTTTCAAAATCTAAATATGTATCAACTGTGTCTTCCACAGAATAAACTGCTGAAAATAACCGACTGGTCTGTAAGCCAATTTGAAAATGATATGATTTTTTATTATTAACCTGCGAAAAAGGCAAAACTTCTAATGTTAATGTACCCGCTTCTGCTGCGAAAAATCGTACGGAATGGACAACTTTTTCGCCAACTCTGAATGGATCGATGAACGGACGTCTTTGATGATTAAACCCTTCAGCGTCTTCGAGTTCTGGTTGACGTGTAATTTGAGATACAACTGTTGGAGATTTTTTAATTATTTTTTTTTCATTATTTTTTAAAACTTTATTTTTTTGTTCAAATTTAATCACCAAGGGCGCAGGCAACACAGCCTGCGGCTCAGCCACCTTAGGCTGTGCATCTGTTTGATCCAGAATTTGTTGAACTTGAACTTGTTTTTCAAATTCAGTATTTTTAGACAGCAATTCTTCATTTTCATATTTTAAAAATGTTTTACAGGAAACTAAATTTAATAAAAAAATATATATTAAAAATTTCACTCAAAGTCCTTCCAACGTCTGTGCACCCACATCCATTGACCTGGGTTTTTACGAATAATTGATTCAACGACTTGATTGCATCGGTTCATCATCAAAGCGTGAATAACGTCCTTATCGTCAGTGATAATGTCTGTAAAATCAATTGCAGAACCCACTTCGACATTCAATTTTCCATCCAATGACCAAAACGTTGATAATGGCAACACAGGGACCTTTGTTTTTTGCGCAAAGAGTGCCAAACCATATGCCGTACCTGTTTTGTGACCGAAAAAAAGTGATTCCAGGCCAAATGGACGTCCCATGAACTGGTCAATAACAAATACAACCCCACGATTTCTTTTGAGTGCTTTTAAAATTTCAAATGCATTGTTTTTGCCATGCGCATCAATGAATTCTGTTTTGGATTGAGTTCGCATTGAAAACCAAAATTCATCAAAAAACTTATTTTTTATACGCTTTGTAATCAAACTAAGCGGCTTTATTTTCTGACTAAACGCTGCGCCGGCTAAATCCCCGCTGGCCATATGTAATGATAAAAAAATAACTCCAGTGTTTTCATAATTCTTTAGATTTTCAGTGCCTACAAAGTTGATATGACGACTGATCAATCGTTCGGTTAAATAAGGTATCCGTATGACATCAAAAAAGCTACGACACAATACAAATAAACTTTCTCTCATCCATTTTATCTTTTGTTGATCAGACGTGTTTGGAAATGCCAAATCGATATTATCAAAAACGACTTTTTGACGAATATGAAAAACATCAACCCATAAAAATGCAAGCATCGTCCCAAGCATTGAATTTATTTTCCAAGGCAACAAGCAAAACAAGAAAGAAAAAATTTGACTGATTTTACGATAAAATTTGATCATATAAAATCTTTCGATCGGAATCAGAAATTGAAACCTCAATTTCGATAACCGAAATTTTGTTTTTTAATTCGACGTTTGTAATTTTAATAAAATCTTTACCGGTCATTACAGTTTGTATTTTTTTAAATTCAAACTGTTCGATGGACTTAAGCAATTGCTCCTGTTCAGCTTCAGGAAAATCATAATGATCTGTATATTTCTTATGGTCAGTTATTTCAAAACCTTGTGATTCCAAATCTGTTTTTAATTTTTCTGGATTACCGACACCTGTGACGAGTTGTATTTTTTTTGTTTCAGGTTTAATCAGAAAAACAGTTTTAAATTCAGCTGTAATAATAAAATTTGTATGTTTTTTTATTTTATTTTGTAAAGTTAATAATTTTTCTGGCGATAAATTTTCAGTTTTAGTTAAAATAACCAAGTGGCTGCGACGTAATGTTTTCCAATCTTCTCGCATTTGACCATAAGGAAATAACTGGTAATGCTGCCGGCTTCGGCTGGCATCCACAAGAACAATGTCTCGGTGTCTGAAAAGCTTACGATGACTAAAACCATCATCAATTAATACAATATCGTATTTATTATTTAAAAATGCTGCTTGAGCTGTTTCTGATTTACTGGGCCCTGACCAAACATCACAATTCGGCAGCAACTGCTGCAATAAACAAGCTTCATCTCCAAATATTTTGACCGCATCAGGGCGATTCAAATCAACTCGACTGGGGTTTTTTAAACTGGCTTTATAGCTTTTACATATAATTAAAATTTTATGATGATTTAATATTTCTGCAATATAGCGAATGATTGGCGTTTTTCCGCTGCCCCCGGTATTTAGATTCCCGATGGATATTATTTTTGTATCAAATTCAATTTGTTTAAAAAATCTTTTATCGTAAAAATAATTTTTAAAATCAATTAAAATTGAATACGGATTTAATAAATTTTTCATAAGTATTTATTCAGGGCTGCGACAACACGTTTTGTTGCACCAATCTCACCCAATAAAGTTTTTAATTTTTTAAGTTTTTGAATCGTTATGTCTGTATGTTTTTGATCCGTTATAAATCGATTCATTAAACTTGTCAGTTCTTCAACATTTGCTTGTTTCTGCTTTCGCTCCGGAACAACCTCTTCGTCTAAAATTAAATTGACCAAACCAAAAAATTTTAAATTTCTTATCAATATATGGCCAATGACACCCGTTAACCATTTCATTTTGTACATGATGACCATCGGCTTTTCTAATAGCCCAACCATCAACGTTGCCGTCCCAGACGCAACCAAAACATAATCAGACATTGATATCATCAAATTTGGATCTTCTTTGAGTAAGATGTATGGTAAATTAAAATTTTCTAATTTTTGCAAAATGTATTCTTTGCTTAATGGTGGCGCAACGCAAATCAATAATCTTAAATCTTTATACTGAATCAATAACCGCCGAGCCACGTCTTGTTGAATTTGAAAATGTTGTTCAATTTCGCTTTTTCGAGATCCAGGCATCAGTGCTAAAACTTTTTCGTTCGCTGAAATGCCATATTTAGATCTTTGGAAAAAAATTTTATCTGGGTTTAACAATTCTGTATTTAAATCTTCTAATAATGGATGGCCGACAAATTCATTTGAAACAGAATGCTGATCATAAAATGTTTTTTCAAAAGGAAACAATAGGAATACTTTTTCACAATAGGCTTTGATATCGTGGATACGATTTTTTCTCCAAGCCCATACTTGTGGCGAAATATAGTAAAAGACTTTGATATTCATTGTTTTCAATTTTTTGGCTAAGCGCAAATTGAAATCTGGATAATCTAACAAAATAACAATATCTGGTTTTTGATTTTCTGCTGCAGCTAATAATTGATAAAAAATATTCTTTAAAAAGCTGTAATGCTGCACAATTTCAGCAATGCCCATGACTGCCATTTCTTCGGATTTACCTATGCGACGAAAACCTAATGATTCCATTTCATCGGAACCAACTCCAAAAAAATAGTGCTGATCATTTTGTTTTTTCCATTCACGAATCAGTTTCGCTGCATAATGAGCGCTGGACGCTTCTGCTGCAATAATCATAATTTTTTTTTGCAAATTGCTCACAGGTTCAAGCTTGTGGACATTCGACTCAGAAATCAATGCGCCAGCTCCAGCACAAATTTTTCAATTTGTTGCAATGCTTCTGTTGCTTGGTGCCCAGTAATTGCAACTGGCTTTTCGCCCATAACAGCAGAAATGAAATGGTCAATTTCAAGACCTAAAGCATCGACTTTAGGAATTTGAATTTTTTCTGTGCGCATTAAGTTTTCATTGAGTGGATCTGAATATAAGAATTCACCTTCAAGTGTGGCTGTGTTTACAAAAAGTGTGCATGTTTTTTGAATCGCGCGATAATTGCGAATTATTTGCGGGCACAGTCTGGAATTTTGAATTGTAATTTGTGTCCCAGATTCTAATTCAATTCTTAATGACACATCATCAAGGGTAGGCCGTATTAAACTGTGTCCCGTGATCATATGGGATTTTATTTTTTGTTTAAAAATAAAATTAATTAAATCCATGTCGTGAATCATTAAATCGTGTAAAACACTGACATCACTGCCTCGGATTCGAAATGGAGCTAATCGATTCAGTTCTAAATATTTTGTATCAGAGAAATTTTCTTTCAGAAAATCATAGGCTGGGTTGAAACGTTCAATATGACCCACAGAAAATATGATTTTATTTTTTTCTGCTAAATCAGAAAGCTTCATCCCTAATTCGGCGGTTGCAGCAATTGGTTTTTCAACCAGTACGGGTATGTTTTTTTTTAAAAAGAATTCAGCGAGTTCAAAGTGAGCCTGAGTTGATGCTGCAATCGTTACGAAATCAACTCGCTTTGCTATTTCCTCTAAATTTTGTACAGATTCAGTTTTTAATGAATCCGCAATTTTTTTTGATTGCTCTGGATAATGATCAAATACTGCAACGAGTTCTGATTTGGGATTAGCTGCAATTTTTTGCGCGTGAAAATGACCTAAATATCCAACCCCGATGACGGCTCCACGCATTTTTTTCATCACGACATCACTTTCTAAAAATTAGTCTTCGCCTTCGTTTGATTCAGCAGGCGCTCCGCCACGACGGAAAGCAATTCCACGTTTTGAAGATTTAATAAAATGAATCAAGTAATTGATATTTTCAGATTGCAAACATTCACTTTGAATTCGAGCAACTGCTTCGTCAACTGTCCCAGACCCCATAACAACAATACGAATAGCTTTATGAATATTTGAAACTTCTTCTTTGGCAAAACCTTTTCGTAACAAACCAACCTTGTTGGTTGCTCTGACGATAGCGTAATTACCTTGAGCACGTGAAAATGGAAGAATGTCCTTGTTAACAATACTTGATCCAGCAACAAAAGAATATTTACCAATTTTTGAAAACTGGTTAAATGCGCACACGCCACCGATAACGACATTATCTTCGACTTCGCAGTGACCACCGAAATGAGAATTATTAGCCACTATAACGTTGTTACCAATTTTGCAGTCGTGACCAACGTGAGAATACGCCATAAAATAACAGTTACTGCCAATATTTGTTGAACCATCGCCTTTTGAAGTCGCCAAATTGATACTGGTAAATTCACGTATAATATTATTATCACCAATAATTAATTTAGTAGATTCTGATTTATAACTGATGTCCTGTGGTGGACCACCCAGCACAGCTCCAGGCGAAATATGGTTGTTTTTGCCAATTTCGACAATACCATATTTTGAACCAATTGTTGCGTGACCTTCGATAAAAGTACCACTGCCAATTTTGACATGCCCCTGAATATTACAGTAAGGACCAATTTCAACGTCGCCTTCTAAAACGACGTCTTTTGATAAAACGCTGGATGGATGTATTTTCATATATTTATGTATTTAGCGTTGGTATTTAATATCCGTTTGAATTATTTTTCTTTATCAAACGCTGTTACAACGTCGTTTGTGATATCATATTCAGCAGCAGAGTATACAACTGTTTTTTGAACAGAATTTGTT
Source organism: Pseudobdellovibrionaceae bacterium (assembly GCA_031428135.1). Taxonomy (GTDB): domain Bacteria; phylum Bdellovibrionota; class Bdellovibrionia; order Bdellovibrionales; family Bdellovibrionaceae; genus Pseudobdellovibrio. Next base: position 124,995 of record JANPOT010000005.1, read on the forward strand.
TGTATAACCATTCCAAAACCTTTGTCTTTGGCGATTTTTTCAATAATTTTTTTCATCTTCTCTGCAATAGGAGCTAATAATTCAGATTCTTTTTTCTGAAGTTCAGCTTGAGCTTTCTGAGCTGATTGACGCAATTTCATAACATCTTGTTGTAATTCTTGAGCTTGCTTATTGAATGCTTCCTCAGACAGAACAGATCTTTTTTTATCTAAATTCTCTTCTGATTTTTTAACTTCAGATTGTTTCTTTTCAATTTCTTTTTGGCGCTTTTCGCCTTCTTTTTTTAATTCTTCGTCAGCTTTTTTACCTGCTTTAGTATCAAGAATCGCTTTCTGAGTATCAACAACTGCCAATTTAAATTCTGCTGTTGCTGCCAAAGAAAAACCAAGAACGACAACCACTGTACCTAAAATCATTTTATTCATTCGAAAACTCCTTTTATTTTTATAGAACTGTTTACTTATTTTTTTTAAATCAATTAAAATGGCGGACCTATTGAAAATTCAAAATTCACTGCATCAGAATTAAATTTGTCAGTTTGTAAAGGCCAGCCCCACTCAAATCGCAATAACCCCAACGGTGATTGCCAACGGAAACCCATACCAATATCACTTAGAAAATTAGACTGTGAAATTTGGTCTTCAGCTTGACCTATATCATAAAAGAAAACACCATTAAGACCCGCTTCTTTGATTAAAGGGTATTGAAGCTCTGTTTGAAATAAAATTTGCTTTGCTCCACCGACAACGAATTGCGATGCAGCAGTTTTTTGTTCATCCGTCAAAAGTGAACCATCGGCAACGAATTTATCATATCTCAGCTGAGAAAATACACGCTTACCTACGCCACCTGATCCAAAACCACGTAATGTGTATGGGCCACCCATCTGGTAAACTTCAGAAAAAGGAACATTCGTATTGTTATCCAACGATTGAATATTTTGATAGCTTAAATTATTACGCCAAACGACATCCCAAAATAAATTATGAAAAAATCTGAAGTGCGAAGAGAATTCTTGGTACCGTAAATCGCCACCCAACCCCGTACGTTCATAAGATACGTCCGTATATATTCCTTTTGAAGGCGACATTCGATCATTCCTGGTATCGTACTCTAACGTTATTGTTGCCGAACTTGTTACACCCTGGGCAGTTTCTAAAGGGAAGATGACAGGATCAGTTAATAACACACCCTTGTCGTCACGAGTTTCAAATAAATTTGTTTTGTCTAATTTGTATCTCAAAAAAGCTCTCGTATAATCATTAAATATTGGATGACCAAAACGAACATTACCACCGGTTTTACGAATATCATAAGTTCTACGTTCGGTGCTCTCTGTGTAAAATATATCGAAGCCTGCTGACCATTTTGTGTCTTTGAAATAAGGATCTGTCAGACTAATTTTATAATCTTGGCGGCTTTTGGCTGCATCAATACGTGCTTCTAAAGCCTGACCCAAACCACGGAAATTATTTTGCACAACAGATCCACCGATACTTGGCCCCTGTGCATTTCCGTAAGCTGCTGTTAACTGAATTTGTCCCGTGTTACGTTCCTTGACAACAATTTCAATATTTAACTGATCGGGCTTTTCTGGCGGCGTACTTGTTTTAAAGTTAACTTCGTCAAAAAAACCTAAGCGCTGAATATTTTCCTGAGATTGACGTTTACGAGTTTCATTATACAGCTCGCCTTCTTCAATTTTTAATTCCCGCCGTAAAACCTTGTCACGAGTTTTTGAATTCCCCGATACAGAAATGTCGCCAAAATAAACCTTATTGCCTTTTTCGAACTCAAAAACGAGGTCGACTTTTTTTTCTTTTTCATGAAAATTGTATCTGGGGATCACGTTTGCGAATGCATAACCCAGATCACCGTATTTCGCCTGCAATTCAGCAATGTCTTTGCGCATAATTTCGACCGAAAATGTGACGTTATCTTTGATTTTAACTAAGTCATATAATTCAGATTTTGGAAACAACATGTCTCCTGCGAAATCGATTTCACCAACATTGTATTGATCACCTTCTTCGATGTGATAAGTGACATAAATTGATTTCTTATCAGCAGTGACTGTCACAATCGGGCGATCGATTTTAACCTGCAAAAATCCTTGGTTCCAATAAATGTACTTTAAGAGCTGTAAATCATTATCGAAAGCTTCTTGTTTATACGATCCCGAACTACTAATAAACGAAAAAAAGCCTGCTTCTTTGACAAAGAGCCTGGGGTCATTTTTAAGTTCGCTGTCCTTTATTTTTTCATTACCTAAAAAAGTAATCTTTTTAACTTTTACTTTGTCGTTTTCGCTAATAATAAATTTGATTTTTACAGATTCATTTTTCTGAACATCTTCGATAACCGATTCAACCTTGACCAGATAAAAGCCTTTGTCTTCATAATGCTTTTCAATTTTCTGAACGGCGGCTTGTATTTTTGAAAAATTAACAACTTCAAAATTTTTCAAAGCAGCTTGGGTTTCTAAATCTTCGGATTTGATTTCGCTGTTTCCAATAAAAACAATTTCAGAGACAATCGGCTTTTCGATGATTTTGTATATCAGAGATATTCCGTTTGAAAGATTTTCTTTTTCAACTTCAATCTGAACGAAATAATTCATACGAAACAGCGCCTGGATGTCTTTGGAAATCAAGTCCGCGTCAAATTTGCGGCCAACCACAGATCCTATTTTTGAAAGAACTGCATCTTTTTCAATTTTCTTCAAACCAATGATATCAATTTTTTGAATTAATTGATTATTCGAAGCTGCTGCCTGGTTGACAGATTGAGTTTGAATATTTTTTTTTATTTTTTTATTTTTCTGAATAGCTAAAGCATTCAAAGATATACCACTTAATATAAGCGGAGCTAACAATGATATAAAGCTAATTTTTTTGAACACATTGAACGTATATATTTTTAACACAAATAAAAGGCTAACGAGACTTTAGTTTGATGTCAAATGCCCATCTTTGACTTGATAGATCTTTGAAAACTGCTTTGAAAATGCAAGATCATGAGTCACGACAATCAAAGTCAATCCGAGTTGTTTATGCAACTCGAAAAACAAATTTTGAATTTTTTTAGAGTTTTCAGAATCTAAATTTCCTGTTGGCTCATCAGCAAGCAATATCTGAGGGTTTCTGATCAAAGACCGAGCAATTGCGGTTCTTTGTAGCTCGCCTCCACTTAACTGGTTTGGATAATGAGTTAATCTTTCTGAAAGCCCTAAATGATTTAACCAATATTCAGCTTTTTCAGAGGCAATGGCTCTTGACTCGCCGGCCAATAAACAAGGCAGCATCACATTTTCAATAGCATTAAATTCATGAATCAAATGATGAAATTGAAATACAAAGCCCATTTTTTCGTTTCTGAATGCCGAAATTTGTTCATCATTCATAGCAAACAGCGATTGCCCCTGAAATAATACGTCACCAGTTGTTGGGCGATCCAAAGTACCTAAAATCTGCAAGAGCGTTGATTTACCTGCGCCCGAAGATCCCAACAAACAAACAGCTTCACCTTTTTGAATTTCTAAATTAATTGGGTTCAGCACTTGTAATTCAGCTGCACCAGTTGAGTAAATTTTTGTAACATCGATTGTCTTTAATATGACATTTTCATTTTCGCTCATTAATCTTCCCTTAACCCTTCAACAATTTCCAACGACGATCCTTTGACGGCTGGATAATATGCCGCCAATAAACAGGCCACCATCGTCGCGATATAAATAATTATAAAATCGATCACGCTTATGCTGACATCGATACGGTCAATTTTGTACACAGTTCCTGAAATTAATGAAAAATTTTTCTGTAAAAACATAAACCCCGAACATAATAACAATCCGAATGCAAAACCCAAAAAACTGCCAACTGTTCCAACGATAAAACCTTGGATTAAAAACAACTTTCTCACAGATCGAACAGTTAAACCCATCGTTTTTAAAACAGAAATGTCTTTGTAACGTTGGCGAATCAAAACATACAGCGTGCTTGAAATATTGAACGCCGCGACAACGACAATTAAAAATACCACAAAAAATATAACAATTTTTTCAAGAGCAACTGCTTCAAATAAATTACGGTTAACATCAAACCAATTCATAACGCTGTATTTTGAACCTAATTTTTCAGAAATTTCATGAGCCGACGCCTGAGCTGTATCAGAATTTTTAATTTTGATGAAAGCTCCCGTATATCGATCTCCGATTTCAATCAAATTTTGCAAATCATTTAAATTTGAAAGAACAAGTCGATCATTCCAATCATTCTTTCCCAGATCAGCTATACCTGAAATATGAAATTCCGCCGATCTACGTCGAAATGATTGACTTTCAAACGGTGTTGACAAAGGAACCGCCAAATAGACGCTGTCACCGGTTTTTAAATTAAATTTCTTTGATAAGCCCAGGCCGATTGTAATTTCATTTGGTTTTTCAGGCAAATGACCATGAATTATTCTTTTTGAAATATTTAAAATTTTTGTAATTTCATTTGAATTCATTCCCTGAACCAAAACGCCAGTCACTTTACCCTGATGTGCTAACACAGCTTCCGCATAAGCGAATTTTGCAATTTCAGTTGTATCTGGCTCAATCTTTTTGATCTGATCAGAAAATTCATTCCAGTTATCAATCAGTTTTCCTTTTTTGACAATTTGAATATCGGCCGTGACATCAATCATTGCTTTTTTAAGACTAACTTCAAATCCGCGCATCACGGATTGACTAGCAATCAATGCCGCAACACCTAAAACAAGACCAAAAATTGAAAGTGGCGCCGAACCTCCGAAAAAAAATTTTCGGTTAAATAATAATTTTGTTGCGATCCAAAAATATAATTTAAAGGTCATCTGATCCTTCGATATTTTGCCCCAATGTTCCAGTGATTTGCGCTTTCAGAAAGGACATAATAAATTCATTCAGGTGTCCGTCCATGACATCGTTCACTTGGCTGGTCACAAAACCTGTTCTGTGATCTTTGACCATTTGATAGGGGTGCATCACATAAGACCTGATCTGAGAACCCCACTCGTTGGCTTTTTTAGTTGAATTCATTGCGTCTTTTTCTTGGTTTCTTTTTTCGACTTCTTTTTCATAAAGCGCAGCCTTCAACATTTTTAATGCTTTTTCGCGGTTTTGAATTTGCGAACGTTGCGTTTGACAAGAAACAACAATTCCTGAAGGCTTGTGGCGCATGCGCACGGCCGAATCTGTTTTATTCACATGCTGTCCACCGGCGCCGCTCGATCTGTATGTTTCAACTTCCAAATCGTCTGGTCTGACTTCGATTTGTATGTCGTCGTCGACTTCTGCCCAGACAAATACACTGGCAAACGAGGTGTGTCTACGCGCATTCGAATCAAATGGTGAAATCCGAACAAGTCTGTGAACGCCGGATTCTGATTTCAAATATCCATAGGCATATTCACCTGAAATGAGTAATGTGCAGGATTTAATTCCAGCTCCTTCACCGTCCGTCATATCCAGAATTTCGCAACGGTAACCATTTTTATCGGCATAACGCGTGTACATACGCAAAAGCATTTCTGCCCAATCGCAGCTTTCTGTGCCGCCTGCACCAGAATTAATTGAAATGTAGGTGTTATTCGTATCCAATTCACCCGACAGGACACGTTTGAGCTCTAAGGATTCACCAATTTTTTGGACTGATTTAATCTCTAATTTGACCTCTTTGAATGTTTCTTCGTCGGAAGCATCAACTGCCATTTCAAGCAACACTTTTGAATCTTCAAGCTTATTGTGAAATGAATTCCATTCTGAAAATGATTTTTCCAAAATGCTTTTTTCTTTGTTGTATTTTTGCATTTCAACAGGCTTCGTCCAAAGCTCTGGATTTTCAGCTGCGATAGCTAATTCTTCGAGACGTTTTTTCTTTTTATCAAGGTCAAAGATACCCCCGAAGCTCGACTGCAAACTGATCCAGCTCAGCAATCTGTTTTTTAATCTCACTTAATTCAGCAATAATTGACATTTTAATTTCCTTATTTTTTTAGTCTTATACAGTCTAAATTTAATTGATGTTGTGTCAATTGATCAAATACGGAATCCTGCAGATTGAACATTAATTTCTCTGCTTTGGCTGAAATTTCATGATCATAACCCAACAAATGCAACAGCCCGTGAATCAGCATATACATAAATTCGTCGGACAAACTGTGCTTTTGTTTTTTGGCCTGAATCACTAAGACATCGGGACAAAAAACAAGTTCACCAACTGAATGAACTTCAACAGGTTGAAAACTGAGGACGTCAGTGGGTTTTTTTTTATTTCTGAAGTTGGTATTTAAAATCTGCATTTCTTTTTTTGTCAAAAAAACACAGGTTAATTCGTTTTTATTTAAAATTATTTTATTTTTTATTTTTTTCGCCTTGAGCTCATTGCAAATGCTGTCAACGAGTCTGTTTATTTTTTTTTCAGATATGGTGAATTTATTTTTTTCTGTTTGATTGACAAGTGTTATCTTCATAATATGATTTCATCATGCCTACACCTCCTAAAAACCTCAATGAATTTTCATCTCTTGTGCAGCTGATCACAGATTTGCGCGGACCCAATGGCTGCGAATGGGACAAACAGCAAACCCATCATACATTAGCGCCCTATGCGATCGAAGAAACTTTTGAAATGGTCGAAGCACTTGAATCCGGCGTTGATTCTGATATTTGCGAAGAATTAGGAGATGTTTTGTTTCAAGTTGTCATTCATGCACAATTAGCTGCTGAACGAAATGCGTTTAAAATTGAAGACGTCATCAAATCAATTAATGAAAAACTGGTTCGCAGGCATCCACATGTTTTTTCTGATGTACAAGTCAGTGGCACAGATGAGATTATCAAAAATTGGGAATCAATTAAAGCTCAAGAAAAAAAAATAAAAAATAAAAAACCACCAGTTTTTAATATCCCCAAAAGCCTTCCAGCTCTGCAGGCCGCAGAAAAAATTGGTCAAAAAACGAATCAATACCAATTTGATTGGACTGAAATCGACCAAGTCTTAGCTCAACTGAAGTCAGAAATCAAAGAACTTGAAGACGTTATTCGAATTGATCCCAACAATAAAGAAAACTTAATCCACGAAATGGGTGATGTTTTGTTTTCAGCAGCACAGGTGTCGCGACATTTAACAATTGAACCCGAATCAGCTCTGCGCACAGCAAATTCACGTTTTTCAAAACGGTTTTTAGACATGCTTTCTGAGTGCGACGGTGACCTTGAAAAATTTATTTCATTGCCCGCGAATAACAAAGAAAAACTGTGGACGTTAATTAAAAATAAAAAATGAACATAAGTTTGACGTTTTGATTCTGATTTAAAAACCAATTCCATCGATAACGACAAACTTTTTGTCGTTATTTTTTATTCATTTTTTGACAAAAAATATATTTTGAATGTTTTCAGAGGCTTACCGCGCTTCATGTTGAAACATTTGACCAAAAATCAGATATAATTCAGCACCTTACGCGAAACCAAGAATGAAAAATAAATTTTCTATATGATAAATACAAGTTAAACATTCGCAGACGAACAGACGATAGTCTGAACATCAAGGAGTTCTTATATGCTGAAGCAAATCTTAAAAACAACTTTATTGGGCGCAAGTTCAATTTTACTATTGAACAGCTGCGACAAGGGCGGATCATCGTTTTCAGTTTTATCAGACTCATCGTCATTTGAACAGACTGCTGTTTTTCAGCCAAGAAAACTCGATGTTTTATTCGTGATCGATAATTCTGGATCAATGAGCACATCGCAAACAAATTTAGCAAATAATTTTTCATCGTTCATCGATCGCTTTATTTCAAAGGGTTATGATTTTAAAATTGCTGTTGCAACCACAGATTCATTTTATGGCGATCAGTTTATTACAAACGGTTGTTCACTTTGTAATTTGAATCAAACAAAGTTCAGATCGAGCGTAACACCAACACCGGTTTTTGTTATCGACAAAGCAAATTATGATTTAGGCTTACCTAGCGAAATCGCAAGACTGAAAAGTAATTTCTCATCAAACGCATTAGTCGGAGTCACTGGTAGCGGTGATGAACGCGCGTTATCAAGCATAAAAGCTGTTTTAAACAGTTCTCTGAATTCAGGATTTCACAGATCCGACGCTTTTTTATCGGTTGTTATTATTTCAGACGAAGAAGATTTTTCACAGGACAGCATTACAATGAACGAATCATATTCAAATCCTGCATTACACACAGTTGCGTCATATAAAAGTTTCTTAGATTCATTCACCGCAGATATCACTGGTTCAAGTTATTCAGTATCAACAATTTCAATATTGGACGAAACTTGCCGCGCTTCTTTAGGATCTGGACGTAAAATCGGACAACGTTATATTGAATTAGCTGATTTAACAAATGGCAGTAAAAATTCATTATGCTCTTCCTTTGATACATCACTCGACAATATCAGCTCAACAATCGAAGGATCTCAAGCTGCAGTTTATAAATTAAATAAAACACCTGTGCTATCTTCGATTCGCGTTATTATCAACAATATCATTATTCCACAAGATGCTACAAATGGGTGGACATACGATTCCGTCGCAAATTCAATTGAAATACATGGTTCATATAAGCCCGCGACTGGCGATAATGTTTTAATTAATTTCGACCCGTTCATTTAATTTTTAGACTTAAACGAAGAAAAGGAAATAAATATATGTTAGAGCCTCAATCAAATTGGCATGTTTTAATGGGTGAACAAAAATACGGTCCCTATGATTATAAAACTGTCATTGAAATGTTACAGTCAAATCAGTTGATGGATTATAATTACGTTTGGGCGCCGCACTTAGAATCTTGGACACAAATTCATCAACTTGAAGAATTTGGTGCAGATCGTTTCAAGGTTTTATTGCAAAAAGATTCTGATTTACTATCTGCATTTGCAAAACGAACGAACCCACGAACAGAAATTGATATCCCTGTCGTTGGGCATAATAATATTCGTTTCTTTGACGGCACCTTAGTCTCGGTTTCTGCCGCCGGTGGTTTGTGCTTGTTCAACACTCCTTTGATCCAACTCTCTGACAAAATTAAATTGCATATCAAGGCCAAAGACCAGGCGAGCAAAGCATTTAATTTAGAAGGCGAAATTATTCGAAAAAACTTTTCAAAACAACGCCTGAATGCAAAATCTGGCCTTTATTACACGGTCCGTTTTCTCGATATACAACCAACGGGTTTAAATTTGATTCAAAATTGGATCAGCGAAAAATCAGCTTAATTTATTTCAATAACATTTTAACAAAAATATAAACAAGGAGATATTATGGGATTTTTAAACTTTATCATCGAAGCAGGTTTTGTCGGATGGACAATTATAGCAACAGGTATTGCCGGCGCAGCACTTTGTGTTGAACGTGCAAGGACATTATTTTTTGCCTATGGCATGGATGTTCAGTCATTTACAAATAAAATTCAAACACTCGTTTTATCAAAAAAAATAGACGAAGCTATTGTAACTTGCGCACAGCTTGAATCAAAACCATTAGCACGAGCTTTTAAAGTTATTTTAGAAAAAGCAGATCGTGACGATGAAACAATTTTTCAAGCCCAAGACATCGCGATGGCAGAAACTGTTCCATTTTACACAAAGCGCTTACATTATTTATCAATGTTAGCCAACGTTGCTACGTTATTAGGACTATTAGGTACGATTCACGGTTTGATTTTATCATTCCAAGCTGTGGCCCAAGCTGACCCTGCAACGAAACAAGCCTTGCTAGCAAATGGTATTGCCGTATCTATGTATACGACGGCATTGGGACTTGCTGTAGCGATTCCTGCGATGGTTGCATTTTCATTTTTAGTTTCAAGACAAAATGAATTATTGGAACAATTGACAGAGAAATGTTCGAAGTTAACTGAAACGTTAACAAGCAGTCATATTCCAGGACTTGGCAAAGACCATGTGTTCCCTGATATGAATGCTGCAAAAGGCACCGGAATGCAATCATCTCATCAACCCCCGACAACACAAAGTAAAGCATCTTAAGAGAGATAAATAATTGAATTTGTTTCTAAGGAGCATTTATGAAACGAAGATTTAAAATTGATATCGATCGCAATTCTGAATTCGAACTGGACTTGGCACCGTTATTAGCTGTGATGGTCAAACTTGTGCCCGTGTTACTGATCTCATCTGCATTCGTGCAGATGATGATCATCGAAACGAATTTACCGCAAGTAATCCAAGAAGCTATAAAAAAACAAGACGACAATCCAAAATCGGCGCAAATAGCAGTTGAGGTGAACAAAACTGAAGGCGTAAAAATTGTCATCAGTGAAAATGGTCAACAAAAAATTGAAGTCATCGGGCTTGATAAAGATCAAAAAATTGATTACACAACTTTGCAAGCCAAACTGGTTGCCGTGAAAACGGCGCATCCTGAAATTTTCAAAATTGAATTAAATCCTGATGCAGAAATCGCATACAAAGATTTAGTTAAAATCATGGACGAGGCACGTAAAGTGCGCGCTGCTGGCGTCAGGTTCCCTGTTAAAGATGCTAAAACTGGAAAAGACACAACAACGGATTACATGTTTCCCGAAGTTGTTTTTTCAAACATGTTGGACGGATAATATATGTCACGCAAAAGATTCGAAGTTCCTTTAAAACGCAAACAATCATTCAGTTTAAATATCACTTCATTGACTGATATGTTTACCATTTTATTGGTATTTTTATTACAAACATATTCAACCAGTGAAGTCATTTTGAATCCAGTCGATGGCGTCAGACTTCCACAGTCAGTGTCCGATAAAAATCCAATCGATGGCGTTAAATTGTCTGTTTCAGCAACGGAATTAAAATTTGATCAGAAAATTTTAACGTCATTAAAATCAAATTCATTTGATGCCGCATCCATTGATTCTAATGATTCAAATTTTATTAAGCCGCTGTTTGAAGAATTGCAAAATTTCAATAAACAAAATGAAAAACTTGCAAAAACAGGAACAGTGCTTTTGCAAGCCGATGAAGCATTGCCATATTCAGTTATTCGCAAAGTCATGTACACAGCATCAATGGCTGGATTTCCAAATTTAAAACTTGTGACAACAGTAGGTCAATAATATGAAAAAACTTAATTTTATTTCTGCAATTAAAAGTACTTTAACAGTTTCAATACTGATTGGTTCGCAAAGCTATGGTGCTGCGGAAAACACAAAAGGCCTTTTACCAGAAGTAAAACTAAGTTCGACAAATGAAGACACCAACCAAGAAACTGCATTTAAATCTGAAGTACTAATTACACGTGCAGAAAACCGCGCCATTGAATCTTTGAACAATATTATCAAAAAGAAAAAAGGCGCTGCTGACGAAGCGGAATTAAATTACCGTTTGGCTGAATTATATATGCGCCGTGCAAAATCAGGACGTTTTTTTGATCTGAACGAGCGCTTCGATAAAAAACTAAATTCGTTGGGTGTTCAAAACCAAAAAGCCATCGGATCACTGAAAAGTGCCATTTTAATTTATAATAAAATTGAAAAAGAATTCCCTAAATACAAAGATATGGATGCAACATTATTTAACAATGCACTGGCTCATTTGCAAACTAAACAAACTGAACGCGCAAAAGAATTATACAACAAATTAATATCAGAGTATCCAAAATCAAATTTAATTCCGGATGCCCTGTTAGAAGTTGGTGAAATTTATTACAACCAGCAAAATTTCAAAACAGCTCTGGAAAAATTTTTAAAAATAGAAGATTTTCCAAAATCAAAAGCCTATCCTTACGGAATTTATAAATCGGCTTGGTCTTTGTACAACCTTAAACAAACAGATGCGGGCGTCCAGAAATTATTGATAGTTGTCAAAAACAACCCCGCTGACAGCACAGATCAAAAAAAATTCAACCTTCGCAAAGAAGCTTTACGCGATTTAACATTGTTTGTCGGCGAATCAGTAGCTCCGCAGGAACTATTTAGTTTTTTCAGCCGTATTACAACAGAAAATGAATTGGGCGAAGTCATTATTAATTTAGCAAATTTGTATGAATCACATTCAAGATATAAAGAAATCAGTATTTTCGTTAAGGAATTTATTGATAAATACCCACAAAATGTTCACGCCGCAAAATCCTATGCGAAATTAATCGAAACAAATGAAACACTCAAACAACGTGATACAGTTATTAGTTATATGAAAAAAATGAGTGATTTTTGTAAAACAGAAATTAATCCAGAATGTAAAACTGAATTCCGCAAAGTCAGTCTTGAAATTTCAAAAAAATGGTGGGATATTTGGCTGAAAAACAAACAGCACAACGAATTTTCAAAATTGACAGAGAAAGCCTTTGAAATTTTATTGTCACAAGAAGATCCATCAGCGCCCGACTCAGCATCTCGGTATGCTTATGCTGAACTTTTGTTTCAACAAGATAAATTTGAATTATCAGGTCAAAACTACGAAGACGTTTCACTTAATAAATCTTTAGATAAAACAAAATTACATGATGCACTTTACGGCGCGCTGTACAGTCTTGAAAAACAAATGACAAAGGATAACAAATCCGAAGATCCAGTTTTAGTTGAAAAACAAAAAAACTTAGCTAGCAGGTATATTAAAGAATTTTCAAATGGCGAACATATCGAATCATTGCAATTCAAATTGGGCTTTATTGCCTATAAACAACAAGATTACGACTTGTCATTGAAATCACTGACACCATTTGCAAATTCAGCAAAAAATAAAGAATTAAAAACAAAAGCTGAAGATATCATTTTAGATATTTACAATATCAAAAAAGATTATGTTAATATTCAAAAATTTGCGGAAAATTCAGCTCAGAAGTCGACAGACCAGACTCGTAAAAAAGTATTAACTCAAATGGTACAAGAAGCAAATTACACACAAATTCAAACTGATTCAGTCAGCTTGGATACTCAAAAACGTATTTCAATGCTTAAAGAATTTTCATTGAAACACAAAAATTCAAAATTATCACAAGATGCCTTATGGCAATCGATTTCATTGGCCTATTCAAATGGATTCGAAGTCCAGGGTGCAGATTTAAGTCAACAGTACGTTGAACAATTTCCACAAGACAAGAAAAACTTAGATGCAACCAAAGAATCACTCAAGGCATACATCGAAGCCGGTCAATTAAAAAAAGCTGTTCAAACAAGTCGTGCACTCGCAAAGCTTGAACCACTCAAAGGCTTTGCACATTTGGAATTGTCGTGTGATTTATTACGCGTTAACTCTCAATTACCTGAAGCTCGTGGATGCTACAAGGCATTGTATGACCAAGCAGATAAATCAAAGAAATCTGATTTACGTGCGAAATTATTAAAATCATTCGGCGATAATAAAAATATACCTGAATTACAAGCCATCGAAAACCAAATGGCTGCTGAAAATATTGAACCTTACGCAACTCAAATTATTATCAATAAAGCCAAGAAATTACTTGCAGAAAAAAAATACACAGAAGCTTTTAACTTATCAATGAAAGCAAATTCACGTCCTGTCGATGCCGATATTCGCGCCGAAGCACGCTTGATTCAGGCACAAGTTCTTGAAAAAGAATTTGTTTCACAAAGCGTTAAAGCACGTGAATCAAAATTTGCAACAGTTTTAGCTTTGAAAACTGAAAAACTTGATAAGGCATTCACAGCATTTTCAACATCAATTAAAATGTCAAAAACCGATCGCATTCAAGCCCAAGGCCTTCAAGGCATTGATCGATTATACAGTCATTTTATTGAAGCAATAACAAACATGCCGCTTCCTGAAAGCTTAGTTGGCGCAGATCAAAAAGTATTGCGTGATGAACTCGCAAAAATGACCGCGCCGTTCCATGAAAAACGAAAAGATAACTTATCTAAATTGCGTTCTGTTTCAAAATTATCAGCAACTGAATCCGAACAAATTAATTGGGCTGAAATGAGCGTTGAAAAAACTGTTGAACCCCGATTACGCTTCCCGTCTGCAGAAATTTTAACTTCGTATTTACCGAATCAGTTTAATTTAACAGGCAATGAATTCAGTCGTCTGCCCGCTTCTGAAAAAAAATGTGATCCAACAAAAATCACAGCTTCATCCGTCGGCAGCTGTATTCAAACCAAAAAATACGCTGACGCTGAAAAATTAGCCTATGCTTTAACTGAAACCAAGGACCAAAGATCATTGGGTTTATATTATCTGAGCATTATTGCGGACCAACAGGCCGAATCTGATAAATCATTATGGATGATTGAAAAAGCATTAGCTTCAGACCCAGAAAATTCATTATATAATTACCAAAAAGGCAAAGTCCTGTATTCTGTCGAAGGTGTAAACACTGCTTTACCATTTTTTGAAAAAGTTTTAGACATGAAGAAAAATTCGACTGAAATCCGTGTTATGAACGCCTTGAAATCCTTCTCAGACAGAGATTATTTAACAGCAGCTGACGAATTTTCTAGAATGAGCACCGAAGACCTTTATACTTATAGTGTGGCTGAAATATATATCGAAGCTGTCGCTCAAAAAGGCGAAACTGACCAGGCCATTTCGCTAGGTCAAAAACTTGTTAACTTTCCGAAGGCTTCTGTCGATACATACTTAGAACAGGCCCGCGTGTATGAACAGTTTGCGGCGAACAAAGAACTTGCAGTGACTGTGTATCAAAAAGCAATCACACGCAGTCCAAGTTCAGAGCAAAAGGAATGGATTAAAAAGAAAATTGAATTTTTAAAAGTAAATAAAATTGGAGCCTTGTAATATGAAAAAAATAATAACAGCATTTGTTCTGATCATGTCAGTCATATCACCCGATGCTTTTGCAAAAAAAACAGTTCGAAAAATTCAAGAAGTTAATTTTTCAGATATGAATTTAAAAGGTACAATTCGAAATCCTGATGGTGCTTATTTGGTCCAAAAACGCGGTATTAAATTTATGCCTTTACATGACATTCAAAAAGACCTGGATCAAAAACTGCGTGAAACGCCGGCGTATATTGATTAATTTTTCAGATATTTAAGTTTCTTGTGAATAGGCTGGAGGGCCGAAAAAATGGCATTACTAAAGTTAAAACAGATCACTCAATTAGGCCATACAAAAATATGGAAATTAGATTCAAAGAAATCTTCACAAACATTTGGAGTTTCAAGAAAGTCGAATTTAGTTTCTATTGACAAAACGTCTTCACAATTTGAAGGTCTCTTTGAATATCGTGCTGATGGCTGGCATTATATCTCATTCGATATCCAATCACCAACTCCAGATTTTAAAATTACAAATTTGTCAGAATTCAAGTTTAAAAATTCTAAATTTGAATTTTCAATTGTCGAAAAAGAAGCCTATGTTCAATCTGCATTAGAAAATGTTCAATCCAAAGGAACTGAAAAACGTAAAATTTTATTAGTTTCAAAAAATGGACGCTTACTTAAAACAGAAATTAAAAAACCGTCTGAAAAATTATTTTATGCCATTAATGGCATCCAGCAAAATTTAAATTTTACACCATCGACTGAATGGCAAGAACAAATCATTGATGGATTTCATTTCAAATCTAAGTTAATTCAAGTCGAAGACCTCAAAGGTATTTCAAATATCACTTCAGATCAAATCGCAGACAAAGAAAGCAAAAAAATGCTTTATATAACTTTGTCTGTGATGGCCTTGTTTTTATTCTTGGGAATTTTAGCACCTAAAAAAGAAACAGCTGTTGCTGAATTACCTATCAAGACAGCACAAAATGTTGTTGTCAAAATGGATGCTAAAAAAATTGAAAAACGTAAACAAGCCAAAGCACAGGCGCAATCTGTTCCAGTGCAAAAAACACAAACTGCATCTGCCGGTGGTAGCCGCGTTAATGCAATGTTGAAGGGCGCCATTGGCGCACGAATTTCGCAGTTGATTGGTAAAGTTTCTGCAACTGATGCACGTACAGCAAATGTTTTAGTTACAACATCAGGACAAAAAGCTGGCGAAGGAGCCAGTGGCCGTGCTCTGGCAGCCATCGGCAAAGTCGATGCGTCAGGACGTAACTGGTCAGGCGAAGCTGTTGGATCTGGTAAAGGTGTATCAACAGGTGGCGTAGGATCTGGCAAAGGAACTGCGGGATTAGGCAACGGACTTAAAGCAGGAAAAACTGGTTCTGGTGGTGTCGGCTTGATCGAAGAAGAATCCGAAGTCACTGGCGGTTTAGATCGTGAAATCATCGCTCAGTATATTAAAAGCCAATTGGGTCAAATTTTATATTGTTATGAACGTCAATTGTCTGCGAACCCCGATCTTTACGGAAAAGTCGCTGTGAAATTTACAATCGCTGGCACAGGCCAAGTTGAATCACAATTGATTGGCGACACAACATTAAAAAGTCAACCTGTCGAAGGTTGTATTTTAAATAAAGTTTCAAAATGGAAATTTCCAGAACCAAAAGGCGGAACAAAGGTCGTTGTCACATATCCGTTTTTATTTAAGAGTACAAACTAATCATCAACACACAGGAGAGTTTTTAAATGAAACGACTGACAACAACAATCTTAACATTCGCAACAGCAATCACATTTGCACAGACCGACAATCGCGGGTCTGATAAGGTTGATTTAAAAAAATTAGAAGACAAATATTTTTCAGCCAAAGACGACGATTACGGCGTTATTCAAAACAGAACTTTTTCAAAATCAGGTAAAGTTTATTTATCATTAGTTTACGGGCCACTCGTGAACGACGCATTTGCTAAATCGCGTGCGGCTGGAGCTATGGTTGGATATTATTTTAATGAAGATTTTGGTCTAGAGGCTAGTTATTTGACTTATGATTCAAGTAAAAACGAATCGGTATCAAATTTTAATTCGCTCAGCAATGCGGGAATTTCACCAAACTACAATTTATTAAAGTCAGCAATGGCAGTATCTGCAACATATACACCATTCTATGCGAAAATGGCATTTATGAATAAAGCAATTATGTATTTTGATATGGGTTTTACATTAGGAGCTGGTTTATCTGCCTATGATCAAATTATTTTCAGGCGCAACAGCGGTGGAACAGCCATCGGCGAAGACAAAGAGACTGCTAATTCACCGCATTTTGAATTGGGCGTTATGCAGCAATTGTTTTTAAATAAAAATTTTGCATTTCGCGTCGACATTAAAAACTCTTTTTATTCTCAAAAAGTGAAACAATATGATGTCGGTACTCTTGGAAATCAAAATAACCGCCCCGAAGAAACTAAATCAGCCAACGACACCACAATCATATTGGGCTTAACACTCTTTACAAATTAAATTATTAATTCTTGTCTGTTTTAAAAATATGGGACTGATCTCTTTCAAATTAAGGATGAAGTAAATATGAAAAAAAATGAGTAACAAAAAAAATATATACCTTAACAAAGCATTCCTGCTGACAACGTCTCTATTATTTTGCACACAGTCTGTCATATCACAGACACAACCCCAGACCGCTTTAAAAATTAAATCCGAAGGCCGAAAGCCTGCTTCTGAATTAAAATACAGAACAGCTGGTGTCCCCGTTTTTGAAATGGTTCAAAAACAGGGTTCTGAAATTGTTCGAGTTAAAAATATTCCGCAATTGGATATTGGTGCTGAAAAACAAATTGAAGCTGATCAAATTCAGGTTTCAATACCAGAAAAATCAAACTTAAAAGTTTCAGAAGCACGGAAAAAAGTATCGCCAGCAGTCATGGAAATTCCAAATAATTTAAATTTATCAGCCGTCGATGCATCCGCAAAAAAATTGACTTCGCCTGACGTATTGACAAAAATTCCAGTCGTTCGCGAACTGACATTCATACCTGACCCAATCATTGCTGAAACAAAGCCTGAAACACAAAATCTGGTCGAAATTAAACCCGAAGAATTTAAAATGTTACAGGCATTGATATTTTTGGAATACCAACGAAAATATGATCTGGCGATGTCACTGTTTGTTGAATTGATGGATGCTCCACAGTATCGTGCCCAAGCGATGTTTCATTACGCAGAAACAGCACGCGCGCAAAAATTAGGATCTGAATTTAGACAAAAAATGATTCAAGTCACGTCTGAAACCAAAGACAATACATTAAAAAAGATGGCTGTCGAAAGTTTAATTAAAAATATTTCAGATTTAGAAATATCGGATGTTGGTTTGATTGACCCACTGGCTGATGCATTTGAAATTGATACAACATTTAATGCTGCGTATTTATTAAAAAAAGCAAAATATTATTCTGATAAAGGAAACCTTGGTGAATTTGAAAGTGCATTGTCTGCAATACCAATGGCTTCACCTGAATACAAAGAAGCTACTTTATTAAAAGCTGTTTTTAATTATCGCCAAGGACAAGTTGATGCTGCGATCACGGATCTGGAAGGCCTATTGCCATTGATTGAATCTGATAAAAAAGATCAAATCCGAAACTTAGCCACATTGACATTAGCACGACTGTATTTTCAAAAAGGTGAATACAAATCTGCATATAAAAATTATCTGAATATAGATAAATCCAGTGGGCAATGGCTGCAAGGTATGGTCGAACAGGCATGGACTCAAGTTTTAGCCGGCGATCATGAAGGTGCTGCGGGTAACATGTTCAGTATGCACACCGATTTTTTCAAAAAAGCATATTCACCAGAAACATATATTGTGCGTACTGTTGGTTATTTGAATCTGTGCCAATACGGCGATGGTATCAGCGTACTTGATGATCTTAAGAAAAAATATTCAACTATTAATGACAAGTTGAAATCATTTCAGTCAGCTAATAAAGAAAATATCAAATATTATGATTTGGTTAAATTGTGGATGAAAAATACAAGTCTTGAAGAAATCGACGGCGTACCCCGTGCGTTCATTGTTGAATTGGCTCGTCACCCGTCTTATATGACAACACAAAAACAAATTAACAATTACGAAGACGAAAATTCCAGATTTAATAAAATTACGATTGATTTAATTCGCAAAGAACGGATTGCACGCCTTGAAATGCTGAAAGCAAAAAATGCATTTTCAGCGGCAAAACGTGAAGGTCAAAAAAATACATCTGATCTTGAAAAGAAATTTTTGGCTGTCGGCGTCGAACAGGTTATTTATTCACGTGCTCGTGACGGCATTAAAAAAATGCGTGAAGCTGCTGTAGCTCGTATTGCTAAAGAAGAAACAGCATTACGAATCAAAGCTGCAAACAGCCTGCAAAGCCGTTATAAATTGTATACAGCATCACTTGAAAATCTGATAGACCAAAAAGAAGTTCTTTCCTACGAAATTTATTCTGGCGCAGGTGAACATTTACGATATCAAATGGCTGGCGGTGAAATCAAAGACCGTGCGCCGGCGAATATAACACCCACTGAAAAAGATAGCTATAATTGGAAACACAAAGGCGAAGTTTGGGAAGACGAAATTGGTCACTACAGATCAGCACTGAAAAACGTTTGCCCTGCTGAAGACATTGCACAAAACGGTAACTAAATTATTTTATAACTTAATTTTAATCAAAGGAATTACAATGAAAACAAAAAACATATTTGCAGCAACATTAACTTTATTCGCTTCTTACACCTTGATGGCCGAGCCGTACAAAACAGCTGAGGGCTTCGACAAAATCAAAACAAATGTTGAAAATTCAAAATTAAATAAAACAGAGTATGATAAAAATTTAAATACTGTGAATACAAACATCACAGAAATCAATAAAGCAAAAAATTCTGTTGTAAAACAAAAAGAAACCGTCAGTGGTGAAATTGTTCAGAACAACGAATCACTGAAAAAAGTAATTTTGCAAGAACGAGAAATCAACCAATTGATAACAACAGAAAAAGAAAAATTGGCTGTCGAAACAAAACAATTAGAACAGCTTGAAAAATTATCTGCACAAATTAAAAATAACCAATTGCAACGTAATGCTCTGATTGCCGATTATCAGGGGCAATTAGGCATTAACCAAGAAGAAAAGAAATCTTGGAAAGGTCGCGAAACTGAATTACGTGCTCAAGAAGGTAAAACGATCCAAACATTACGTGGACTTGCTTCAGATGAAACCAACTGGAAAAACAAACAAAAGGGTTACGAAATCGAAGTTAAACGTTGGACCGCTGAAAGCGAAAAACAACAGAAAATTTTTGATACATATCAGGGGCTCAAAGAAAGTAAGTAGTCTGACCTAGTTCGCTGCCACATCTGAATTAAATGTTAATAACATTTTTTCAGGTGCGGCTTTTGTTTTAAAAAACAATAATTTTTCGATAGTTTCATTGGGTCGCAAAGTATGTTCATTTAAAACATAGTCTTTGTAATCCAGATGTGTTTTTTTATTAAGGCTGTTGAATATCGCATCATTTCCACTGCCACTGCCTGATCCCGAAGGCCCGGTTGACGTAGCATCCGCTAAATTCAATTGATTATTCGAAGACACTGCAACAACTGCGATGACAACAAAAAAACCAATAATACCGGCCGTGACAGTTGCTGCATTATAAATGTTTGCCGCTAATGCTTTTTGATTAAAACGATCAAAAGCCCTTGGGATTTGGTCTTGAATCAATGGCTGAAAATTGCGGTCATCAGATTTTAATGCGAACATTTTTTCATTCAACTGAATGGGTTGATCAGATTGATTTTTAATTTTGACATACACAGGCACAAATCCATCATTGATCAATTCGTTGATGATCTGATTTTGGTGATTTGCTGATTGATATTTTAAATCAAATTTTTTAAAAGCTGTTGTGATTTCACCCTGGGTCATGTTTTTAAAAAAATCTTCCATCGGCCATTTTGACTGTGAATAAATATATGATTTTAATTCTAAATTGTTTAATTTGACTGTATTCATACCCGTGTCTGATTGATTCAGAACAACAGTTTCATTAATGTGCGCAGCCGTATGAATGCAACTGCTGTTAATTAAAATTACAACAGTTAATGAAATACAAATTAAAAAATTCTTCACGCAGCCCGCCTTTTGAAGACTTTTCTGACTAAATTTTGAATTTCATTTACACCTAAGATTTGCGCAGCAACAACAAATACAATCCCCGCAATCAGAGCAGTTATTAACAGCCCCAACAATAGGCCCCAAAATCCATCTGGCAAATGCGCACTCAGGACATAAAAAATCTGGGCCGAAAAATAAACAGCAACGCCGGCCACACTAAATTTTATCACATTCACAAAAAATCCAACATATTTAAATTCACAAATAAATATTTGATAGAAAAATAATAAACACCCCATATTCAACGCAGAACTTAAAATCGTCGACATCATCAGGCCGTGAACAGAAAAATGCCCAATTAAAATCGGGGCTAAAATTAAATGCATAACCATTGCCGCAGCCGAAGTGACCATTGGAAACCATGTGTTTTTGACTGCGAAATATGCGGGGGTTAATACCCTGATGCCGCTGACAAAAATCATGATCCAACAATATGTTTTTAAAATTTGTGATGAAACGATCACATCAGCTGCCGAAAATTTTCCGCGACCAAACAGCAATTGAATGATGGGCTCTGCCAGAGCGTACAACCCCGCCGCCGCGGCAATTGAAACAAATAAATTTAATTCTAAATACCTGCGCGATGTTGTTGCCATTTCTGATTTGTTATTTTGATTCCATAATTTTGACAAGGCTGGCAATAATGCCGTCCCCAAGCTGACCGAAATCAGTGAAAGGGGCAATTCAATCAATCGATCCACATAATTAATAAAGGAAATCGTACCTTCGGGAAAACTGGATGAAAATCGAATGTTAACGATGGTCATAAATTGCAACAATCCTGTGCCAATTAATCCAGGAATCATATTTTTTAGAACTGCCAGCGTATCTGGATTTTTAAAATCAAATTTAATTTTCGGAAAATATCCTGATTTAATTAACGACGGAACCAATACGGCAGCCTGAAAAAAACCACCGATCACCACTCCCCACGCCAGTTGGTCTCCGTATTTAATATGATCTTCGGTTAACCAAGATTTGGGCCACAGTGTTGATACGACCATAACCAAATTCCAAAACGTAGGCGCAATAGCTGGCCAAAAAAATTGCCCCAGTGAATTTAAAATTCCCATGAAAAATGCAAACGATGAAATAAAGAAAATAAATAAAAACATGATCCGCGACAAATGAACTGTTAATTGGTATTTTTCAATATCTGCGATATATTTGGGGTCCAGCGCTAATTGCAGAAAAAATTCTGGAAACAGTACACCCAGCGTCGTCAGTACCGTCAGAATCATCAATAAAATTGTGTACAAAGAATTGACCAAGTTTTGTGAACGGACTTTGGATTCCCTGTCAGCGTCGATAAATACAGGTATAAAACTGACTGATAAAGAACCTTCGCCCAGAAGCCTTCGAAATAAGTTGGGTATACGAAATGCGACATTCCAAGCATCTGTGATACGTTTGTCAAATAAGGCTGCAAACAGGCTTTCGCGGACCAGGCCAAGAATTCGACTGGTCATTGTACCAAATGCCATTTTTAAGGCATTTTTAAAAATACCGGCAGATTGATTCTGCGCTTGCCTGCCAGAATTTGCTGTGTTAACTAAATGATCTTGTTCTGATTTATCAGACATTATACCAGACATTATTCTTGGAGGATATACCTTGGCACAACATAAGTCAGCAGCTAAAAGAGCTCGTCAATCTGTTAAAAAAAACGCTATCAACACTGCACGTAAATCAAAAGTTCGTACAGGTGAAAAAACTTTGTTAAAAGCAATCAAAGACAAAGACGTTAAAGCCGTTAAAACTTTATTGTCTGAATACACAAGCTTAATGATGAAAGCCGCTCAAAAAGGCGTATTTCCAAAGGGCAATGCGACTCGTAAAATCGGTCGTTTATCTGCAGCTGTCAGCAAAGCTTTCGCAGCTAAATAATTTATTTTAATTTAATTTTTGTTCATTCAATGACATCCGAGCCACGTAAGCTCGGATTTGTCGTTTTAACGATAAATCCATATTTAAAAAATGAACTCCGTAAACGGTTTTTCCATCAGCTCGCACATTTGCGCTTCGTACAGATGTTTGTAAGCTAAAAAAATCCCCCTCAGGGATAAAAAAATTAACAATCACTTTTTCTTCAACGACAATACTTTGATTTGATTCAAAAGATAATCCGCCTTCGCCGATTTCAACACCCTTTACAACCTGAGAAACCCCGTGACACAAATAAGCCACAGATTTTTGAAAAGGTTTTCTTGGGTATTTTCTTTGTGGAGTTTCATTTGTATTTTTCATAATTTCTTATCGGCATGCCTTATTGATTAGTTGATATGACCTTGGTCCTGATAAAAAACTATGGGCGAACTCTGATTAAGCGGAACCCCAAATTACCGTAACCATGAATCGGATAAATTGAATCGCGATGTCCCGACTGCGTATGATCTGGTGTATCGTAATAACTGCCTCCGCGTTTAGCGCGTGAATCCGTCTTATCAAAAAAATTTTTTGTCCATTCCCAAACATTACCCTCCAAATCGTAAAACGGCTGTCTGGCTCCATCGCCGACATCGATCATTCGGGGCAGTTTCCGAGCAACGGCATGTGTTTTTCGGTCTGAATTTCCGCTGTGCCAAGCATAATTTGAAATTTCGGAATCATCCGACTTATCAAAAAAATTGTCTTTGGCCTGTCCCCGGTCTCGCATCACAAATTCCCATTGGGTTTCTGTTGGCAAATCATATACATCATTTTTTTGATGATCAGGACTCAAATGTTTTAACAAATTTTGCATTTTTAAATCATTTGATTTTGATAAAATATTTAATTTTTTTATAAAATTTGTAATATCATTCCAACTGACATTTTCGATGGGATGATCCGGTTGCAATTCAATTTCAATATTTTCGATACGCAGATTTATCGATTCGTCGCCAAGTTTAAATTTCGATGGATTTATTTTGTTTAAATCGGTTTCACCCATTGCGATTTGGAGCCTGACCCACATCATTTGCGTAAACTGAGTATTCATCATATAAAAACTTTTTTTAATTTTTTTTGATTTTTGTTGTCCCTGCTCACCCATTAAAAATTGGCCTGGCTTGATTTCAAAAAATATCATTTTTTTTGCCATATTCATTGGCTCTAACGATTCCTCGATGATTCGTTGTTTTTCTTTGTTATGTTCACGTTCTTTTTTGATCTTATTGGTTGATTTTATATTTTCGTCAGTCCATTTTTCTGCGAACTTTTGTTTAAAAATATCCAAATATTTTTGATCAATTAATATAATTTTGTTTAATGCTTTCGAAAAAGTTTCGACGGCTTGATTAAATTGATTTTTATTTTCATACTTATTTGATTGAATTTTAAATTGTTCAATCACCAGTGAATCAATATATTTTAAAATTTGTGGCTCTGTCATTTCGGAAATTCTGACATGATTGCCAATTGAATTTTCAAATAAATTCAAACATTGGGATTGGTTCGCCGGCGCTCTGGTGTCACCACAAACCACATTATTTTTTTGCACAGTACTGCATGAAAAAAACACTGCTGCTGTAATAAATAAAAATAAAAATAGCTGAAATTTCATACTGAATTATCGGAAAATTGCAGTGCTGTCGACACAGGACCTTGGTATTGATTTAATTGTTGTGCTTGGGTGCGATATGAGCTGAAATAAGACGAACTCTTACCATGGGATAATACGATGATGCGAAAAATAGTTTGTCTAACATTACTGGTATTGGCCGGCTGCCAATCAAACACAAAAACACCCGAAACCTTACAAACCAATGGAACGAACAAGCCCAAATTTGTACGCGTGAACGATGCTTCACGGCACGCTATGCTGAACATCCCTTATCGATCACTGGATACATCAAAAACTGTGACAACATTTGGCTTTGGGTCCTGCAACGATCAAACTCAGGATCAGCCACTGTGGAAATTGATCACCAATAAAAATTTTGATTTGTTTTTAATGATGGGCGATAACGTCTATGCATCAAGACCTGAAACAAAACCCATTGCTGATCAATACATTAAATTAAATCAAAATAATGATTACAAAAAATTGCGCGAAATAACACCGTTTTTGGCCACTTGGGATGACCACGATTATGGAGTCAATGATGGCGGAAATGACAGCGTTGAAAAAATGGAAGCCCGACAGTCTTTTTTAAATTACTGGAATTATTTAAAGCCGACATTGCCAAAAAATCAAATGGCTATTTACCACAGCCGTATCGTTGGATCAAAAAAACAGCGTGTCCAATTTATTATGTTGGATACGCGGTGGGACAGATCTCCATTGGTCAAAAATCCGGACTACAAGCCTGATGACAATACAGCCCCACCCACATCGTTACCAAAAATTTATTTACCCAACACAGATCCCGCAGCTCGTATGCTCAGCGAAGAGCAGTGGCAATGGTTGGAGTCTGAGTTGAAAAAAACTGCTGAATTACGTATTTTAGTTTCATCAGTCCAGTTGATTGCTAACGATCATTATTTTGAAAAATGGGGTAATTTTCCTTCAGAGCGCGAACGATTTTTTAAATTATTACAAAAATTAAAAATTAAAAATTTAGTCGCTCTGTCGGGCGATCGACATTTGTCAGCCATCGCCAAGTATGACAATTTAAAAAACGGCACTGTGTACGAAATGACATCCAGCGGGCTTAACAGACCTTCAAGATCTGTCGAACCCGAAGTCGATTCGGCATATACATCACCTTCATTTTTGAAAATTAATTATGGCCAAGCACAGATCGATTGGATTAAAAAAACTGTTGAATTCAATATTATTGATGCCGATGACAAGGTCCAGTTATCACAAATTGTCAAATTTTAATTCTCAATTTGAAACAGTTTAATAAATACGATCAAGCAACATTTAAATACTAAAGGTTGGAATTTAAAATAATTATTCTTTGGGAGGCGGCAGCAGCCAGCCTTTTTTTCCAACGTAAGTCAGTAAGCCTCCGCAGATTATAACCATAAAGCCAACAGCATACCAAAAACCGTTATAGTCTTTGAGTAACGGGATATGTTCAAAATTCATCCCGTACAGTCCTGCTAAAAAATTAAGAGGTAAAAAGAAAATCGACAATACCGTTAATACTCGAACAATTTCATTCGTTCGAAATGAAGCTTCGTTCGTTCGTTGTGACTCAATCGACATATGCAAGTTTAAAAGTCCCTGCACATTTTCAAAAATATCATCTGCATAAAACAAACAACGCTCAAGCCGGTCTTTAGTTTCTTGCAATAAGACAAATGGAAATTCACCCTTCTGAGTCAGTTTACTCATGATATCCAATGTGAATTTAATGACTTTTTTATAAGCCGAAGATTTCCGTTTAATATAATAGCCTTCTTGCAACAGCAATTTTGATTTTTTTGAATGAAATATTTTTTCTTCAAAAATTTCCATTTTTGATTCAAGCTCTGTTAATGGTTGATCAAAACTGATGGCCACCTGTTCGAAAAAAAATGCCAGGATATGAAAATTGGTCAGCTCTGAAGCCGGCAAAGATTTAATTTTTTGATCGACAGCATGAATTTGTGGTAAATCAATTCGGTGAATGCTTGTTAATTCTTGCGGCTTCACAAATAAGGCAACTTTTGTTGTCAGTTCTTGGACGTTGTCTGCATTTATTTTTGTATTTGGTTCAGGAAATCGCAAAACAACAAACTGCACGTCGCCGTAGGTTTCCAAATGTGGTAAATAATCTGGATCTAAGCAATTAAGGAAAATTTTCTGAGCAAGTCCGTGTTGATCCGCCAAAGACTCTAATATTTCTTTGGTCGGAGAAAGCACATCGGTCCAGCTGCATTGATCTAATTTTAATTGAGTTTGATTCACTTGGTTATTGTACAAAAAGTTTGTCACCACGCAAGGACTCAGTTCATTATAGTCTAAATTTGAATACAGGGCGCAGATTGACTCAAAATCGAACCATAGATATTATCTATGATAAATTGATTTTTGATAGATATATGAATATCCTAGTTTCAACTTAAAACAAAACTATACAAAGGAGTATATATGTTAGGTATCGGACAAAAATTTCCAACGTTCTCTATGCAGGCTTGTGTGTCTTTAGAAAAAGGCAAAGAATTCAAGGCTGTTTCTAATGCAGATATGAAGGGTTCATGGGCTGTCGTGTTTTTCTGGCCTTTGGATTTCACATTTGTTTGCCCAACTGAATTAGCTGAATTCAACAAAGAAATGAAAAACTTCAAAGCACGCGATACAAAAGTATTTGGCGTATCATGTGATTCACATTTCGTTCACCACGCTTGGCGCACACATCATGCTGATTTGACGAATTTAGAATACCCAATGTTAGCTGACGTTAAAAAAGAATTAACTGGCGCATTAGGCGTATTACACCCGTCTGAGCAAATTCCTTTACGCGCAACATACATTGTCGATCCAGACGGTATGGTTCAATGGGTATCAGTGAATGGCTTAAACGTCGGTCGCAATGTCAAAGAAATTTTACGTACAATTGACGCTTTACAGACGGATGAACTTTGCCCATGCAACTGGGAAAAAGGCCAAAAGACTATTAACGGTTAATTTATAAAATAACTTTTTAAAAATAGCTTCAGTTTATAAAATTAAGTTTAATCACTTACTTTAAATTGAGGCTATTTTTTTATCTAAAACAGGAGGCAATATGTCAATATCTGAAAAAATTGATTCATTCATTGAAACTCAATTCGGAAACTCTGAAACAGCTGTGTTTCGCGATCTGACTTTAAATTTCAAAAAAATTATGGAAGATTCACCGCTTGATCCGACCGAGCGATACATGAATGCATTGGCCATCGGAAAAACATTACATTGGTCTGCATTTGTGACATTTGCCGCAACAGAACTGAAAGAGTTGGGCTTAGAGGACGCACAAATCCAGGAATGTAAAGAATCCGCAGCCATCATGGGCATGCTGAATACCTATTATAAATTCAAAGGATTTTTATCAGCTGAAGTTTTATCAGATACAGCTTATCAACGCGCAGGCCTTCGTATGAATTCATTATCAAAGCCTGTGAATGGCAAAGAACGTTTTGAAATGATGGCGACCTCTGTATCGATTGTGAACGGCTGTCCTACGTGCGTAGCATCGCACGAAAAAGCATTAACTGATTTAGGCGTGTCTCGTGATAAAATTCATGACCTTGCAAGACTTGCTTCAGTGATGAAGGGCTTATCAGCATTACTGTAGCCAAATCTAATATATTCGTTATTGATTAATAAAGTCCAATAATACACGTATTATTTGACTTTACATGTTCAATAATACGTGTATTATTGAACATGTATGTACCGAAAATCGATTGAAAATCTTAAAAATTGGTTTCAAAAAAATGATCGCATGCCGCTGATTTTACGCGGAGCCAGGCAGGTCGGAAAATCAACCTTAGTCAGAAATTTTGCTAAAGAAAATAATTTGGATTTGATTGAATTTAATTTGGAAAATTTTAAATTTAAAAATTTATCTGATGAAAATTTCAATCTTAATTTTTTAATTCAAGAAATCGAAGACATAAAAAATAAAAAAATATCTGAAAATACGCTGATTTTTTTTGACGAAATTCAAGAGTCTCCGATTTTATTAAAAAAATTACGCTACTTTTATGAGGAACAAAAACAGATTGCTGTCATTTGTGCTGGGTCACTTTTAGAATTCGCTATAGCAGAAGAAAATTTTTCATTTCCTGTTGGGCGCATTGAATTTCACCATTTGGGCCCTATGACATTCGATGAATTTTTGATCGCACTTGGTCAAACAAACTTATCTATAAATATTCAATCAGGTATTTACAAAGAACATTTGCACGAAAAAATAATCGAATTTCTGCATTTGTATTATTACATTGGTGGCATGCCAAAATCTATTCAGACATACTTAGATACAAAATCATTAATTGATGTCCGAACTGTACAACAAAATTTAAATCAATCTTATAAACTTGATTTTCCTAAATACGGCCGAAAAGTAAATATTGATCGTTTATCGAATGTCTTTCAAAAAGTGAGCGCCAATGTTGGCCTAAAAGTTATCTATCAAAAAATTGATTCAGACTCTAAAACACGAGAAATTCGAAAAGCGCTTGAAATGTTGATTAAAGCAAAACTGCTGACCCCGTGTTTTCACAGCGAAGCCAGCCCCTCTGGAACACTAGAAAATCAATATGACGACAGCATATTTAAAATTTATTTTTTAGACATAGGGCTTTTAAATGCGTCTCTTGAAACGTCTTGGTCAGACATATCTAAAAATTATGAAAATTTATTTATGATCAAAGGCTTTATGGCCGAACAATTCGTCGCACAGCATTTGCTATATATGAAAGAACCACACCTCGAACCCAAACTATTCTATTGGTTACGCGATAAATCGACAGCTCGTGCTGAAGTTGACTTTGTGATTCAAAAAAATTCAACCAAGTATCCCATTGAAGTCAAAGCCGATCAAAGCGGTGGATTTAAATCGTTATCCTATTTTTGTTCAGAGAAAAAAACGACTGTAGCTATTAAAATGTCACTCGCACCCTATTCGAAATTTTTAAAAACAACAAAAATATTAAAAAAGGGTGAATCAAAACCCGTTCAATATGAACTGGTCAATGTACCAATTTATTTTATTGAAAGCATAATTCATTTTTTAACATAATTAAAAAAATGAATTATAAATCATCGTCATCGGTATCAATTTCAGAAATATCTATAACTGGCTGAATGCCGGGGATTTGAATCTGTAATAAATCAGATATTAATTTCAACCTTTGATTTGAAACTGTGGGCAGACCATTCAGCGCAGGATGGTTTGCCTTTTGTTGGTTAACGACTTGACGATTTAAATTCACAGCAAATACCTGATCAACTAAATCCTTTTGCCAAGCAAATCCATTCGGCGAAACGATCCTGTCATTTGATTCGACTTCCAGAACACCAATTTTGATTAAAGCCTTGGTCAGCGATATGCTTTGGTCATTTTCTGTTTGCATATCCAATTGCGCCGCTTGCAGAAATGCAAGTAATACAAATTGGCTGCAATACGCAGCGCCTTCGATGTTTTTAAAACCGTTTGAAAAAAATAAGACTTCTTGACCTGTTAAATATTTTTTAATCATACCGAATGTTCGCGGAACAACTTCGTTATTAAACCAGTCAGCAGATTCAGTCGTTGAATAGGTCATCCATTTTTGTGCCGTTGGTTGATCTAAATAATTTTTCCTGGCGACACGCTTGCTTTTATTGATTTCAACACCAGGATCAGCAGATGATGGATTATCTGCTGAAGTCGCAAAACTGTCCCAAACAGTGTTTTTATAACCTGATTCAGAATAATTTTTTTGAAAATGAGCCAGTACTTTTTTTGAATCGTAATGAACAAAACCGATACGATTATATAATTCGGCGTAAGCAAAATTTTCTGGAGTCTGCACACGCACACCGCCCACATTCCCGTATGGATAAATATCCCAAATCCAAACCATTTCAATGCCGGATTCTTTGTCCGTTTTGATCTCTGACAAACCCGCGTGTGTAAATCCCTGAATATTGGATTCATCCCAAACTTGATTTAATGCATTTTCTTGCTGTTCTGATAAATTGTAATTTTGTTTTTGTCGATTTTGAGCAAATTCAACCAATGGATTAAATCCCAACATTGGAATAAACAAACTGTTGCCAATCAGTTTGTTTTTATTTGCAAATTTAATTTTTTCCGAACCTTTGGGATGAACCCCTGCCGAAATTGCAAAGGCTTCTGGCCCGGCACTGTACTCGTGTGCAAAATCACCGTTGTGAACTTGATATGTCATAATTTTATTTTTACGATCTCGAAATGATAATTTTGTCGAAATGTGATTTGATAAAAATTGTCCCTCTGAATTTAATAATGAAGACAACCTTGATTCATAACCAATCAATTTCTTTTGACGAGTATAACGCAAAAGCGTTGCCGTCAGGGCGCGGCCCAAATACCGGCTTTGTTGCAGACCTGTAAATTCATATTGATATTTAATTGAATCAGTAACTAACTGATTTATTTTTATAATTTGATCATTAAAATTTAAATACAGTGATGGATCATTGCCGTATAACCCCTGAAACAACGCAGCTGCTAATGCAGTTGCTTCTTTTTGAAAACGATCAACTGCCCGTTCAATTAAATATGTTTCACGTAATTCTAATGCAGCATCACCACGTTTAAATTTATAAACTTCATTTTTAGGAAAAGCTTCCAAACCCACCAGTGGAAAAGGCATCAAATGATATGCCGCCAACCTGGTCATACGATCCAATAAAACTGGTAATTCATTTTTTTTCTCAGCTTTTAAAATAGCTAATCGAAATAACACGGCCAATTCCCGCGCCGCAGTCACCATTTTATAACGCTCAACGTTTATAGCCAAAGCCGGTTTAACCAAAGTATTTACATTTAAATTTTGAGAATCAATTTCATCAATTGTTGACTGAGCTTTCGCTGAAAAATCTTCGAAGCCCAGTCGAATTAAAAAATTTCTTTCGGATGATTCAATATCAACACTATTTTTAATTTTTGACGTAATTACAGGCCTCTGCGTTGCTGCAGAAACCTGTAACGTGATCAGTGTCATGAATAAAATAATTTTAATAGACATAAATCCTTTTGGAAAAAACATATCGCAAAGTATTTATTTAATGTTACCTGCAATTGTCGTAACTACATAAATATCCTCGCCAGGTATAGAGTTTCCATTAGCATCTTCAGCGTCCAATTGAGAATACAAACCTGTTATTTTCACAACAAGCTTCATTTCATTATCTAGACTTCCATCCGCTTCCAGGATATTAATTTTGCAAGTTTGTTTTGAAATAATTAACCCTGCACCAGGATCTAAATCAGTCTGTAAATCGCTACATTTTGTGTCTACTGTTTGATTCTTCTGTTTATAAATTTTTGCCATAGCAGATTGAATATCTGAAAAATATGCTTTGTATGCAGGAAGCTCCATAATTGCCAATGAATGTTTGTCGACTTTCAGCGTACCCACCGAACCAACTTCACCTGTTCCTTTGGCCATTGCTGAAATTCCAAAAGTCATCATTGCTGCTGCTAAAATCATTTTCGTTTTCATAAATCTTCCTTTTCTGTTTGTTATTTGATTTTCATGAAATCCTTTTGAATTTTTACATTTTACGACAAGAATAAATCCCCTTGTATGAATTTAAATACGGTCCTTTTTCAGTTACTTTTAACTTCGGCGTTGATGATGTTAGATTTTGAATTGAGTATGTTGTGATATCTCTTCCCGGTATCAAGAAAACTGGACCTTTACCATATATAATTCTTCGAATATCAATAGACTCAGAATTTTCTGTTGCTTTGACATGATCAGACTCGGCTTCTGAGACCATGTATATCGATGCCGAATAATGATCCAATGAAGTATATGTTCGAACACCTGACTTAGTCGTTACGGCAGAAAAGCAAACTTGAGTAGGATAAACCGCACGAGGCTCTTCTTTGACTTCAGATTCAAGCCGACAGTCCAAAACAAGACTGTCGGAACCCAACTTTTCATTTGCTTCTTGATATGTTTTTTGAGCAACAGCTATACAGTTTTTAATACCCTCTGCTTGAACTGCCTCTAAAGATTCGCCTGATGTGCCAACTTCACCAGCTCCCTTGGCCATTGCTGAAATTCCAAAAGCCATTGCAACCGCTGCTAAAATCATTTTCGTTTTCATAATTTTTTCCTTTTCTGTTTGTTAAATGTAGATAAGTTATCAGTCATAGTTTATTCGACGGATGAAATAGATTCCTTTTTCGCGTTGGTCGAGCTGACTACCTCTGTTGCCATTGACTGCAGTCTACAACGCCTTCTGAAACGCTGGAATTTGACCTTAAAATTTCATCCAAATCATTTGAAATAAAAACTGGAAATCCAAATTTGGGCTTAACTAATTTCCACTCAAGCTGGACATCTGAAATTTGTTCGAAATCTGGTGATACATTTGCCCTAAATTCTTGAATTTCAAGCTCTGAAATTTTATTGCCAAAAATTGGATTCGTACTAATTATAATGCTGCGATAGCTCAAAATTCCATTTTTATAAAAACCTTCATATCTGATTTCATTGTTCAGTTGCTTAAATTCAACGGTACCATTGTTTAAAATGGCCATACCCACCGATCGTAAAACACGTCCTTCGCCAATCGTGATCATCGAACCTATGTTTGAATAACTGTCCAGCACTTGAAAGTTTAATCTCGCAAAAATATTGGCACCATCTGCTGCACGCTCTAAGTTCAAATGACAAAAATTGACCTTTACATTTGGCACTTTCGTCACGCTCCAGCCACCGTTTACAGCTGTCACTGTCCCTGATGTTTTTGTTGCTCGAAATGATCTAAAATCAGTGATTGCAAAAACATTAAAAGAAAAAAATAAAATTCCTAATATTGGAGTTTTGTTTTTCATAAATCTTCCTTTTTGTATATTGTTTAGTAAAAAATTAAAACATTCCTAAATCATGATTACATTTGTACTTAGATTTAACATCATAAGTAACAACACCCATAGAAAGTGTTTTTTCTCCATTGAGCACATATTCAGGTCCAATCGGCGCAACTTCTAAATTTAATGTTTCGACGCTATAAATAAAAGAATTCTTTCCAGATGTGTCTCCCTCAAAGTCAACGACGTTCGAAATTAAAGTCGAACCGCCGACCATTAAATGCGTTTCTGAAATACCTGCTTGTTCTGGATAATCGCGAAAAGAAAATTTTTCTGTTGAAATCACATTTTTAATTATAGCTTTTGTTGCATCAACAGCATCCACAACCGTTGTCCTGTTGTAATTCATTGTGCCTATTCCGGCGCTTGCTGATTCCAAATCATTTTTAATTAAATCAATAAATCCAACGGCAATTTCTTTGTTTTTAATGTTTAATTTAATATATCCATTTTTGTCGTATCTGACTGCCGACGGAACAAAAATACTCATTAAGCTTGCGGGAGGAACTCTTTTTATATTGGCACCGTTACCACTATATTTAACACTGCTTGGGATAAGCTTACACACTATTCCTAATTTGCTTTGATCGGGATTAAATTTTAGAGTCCCCACAGAACCAATTTCACCAGTTCCCTTGGCCATTGCCGAAATTCCCAAAATCATCATTGCTGCTGCTGCTAAAATCATTTTCGTTTTCATAAATCTTCCTTTTTGTTTGTGTCTCAATCTGAGACATGTTGTGTTTATGAAGTAATTCCAGCGAGCACATCAGCCATCACATGATGGAGCAGAACAACAAAAATTACTTACGTTATGTTCAATAGCAAAGGTCTGACCAATTGATGTCGCAAAAATAACGAGGAATTTTAGTAACTTAGCTTGCTTTAAAGCAACGGGCACTGTCTATAACACGAACAAGAGCCAAAAAATGAAAGCCCTTAATGTTGGTTCGTGAGCAACTTGATCACGATTTTCGCTCTGTGCGGCGTTGTTTTTTAAATTAAAAATGCGACGATATTTAAATGAAAACAACATATCCAGAAGTCAAAAAATATTTAAACGTTTTTCAATTTTTACAGGACTGTTATCAGTTTAGAAAAAATAATACCGCTGAATTTTCTTATGAAACGTGGGCTGACGAAATTGATGTGAACGATAAATCATATTTGCGAATGATGGTTATCGGCAAACGGCCCTTGAATTTAAAAATGATAGATGCGTTTTCTAAAAATTTAAATTTAACTGGTGATGAAAAAACATATTTTGAAATTTTAGTTCAGTACACACAAAGCAAGACACGCGAACACAAAGAATTATTAGGCCAAAAATTAATTTCGTTATTAAAAAATGAATTGGATCAAATTGAAATTAAATTGCATTTTGATTTTTTATCAAATCCGTTGTTACCCAGGTTACAAGTTATATTAAGTTTTGATGATATTGATCAATCTGTTAAAAATTTAGCCTGGCTATTGGGCTCATCGGAATCAGAAATATTAAACGCCTTAACAACCTTGATTAATTTTAAATTAATTGAAAAAAATGGCGATCGATTGATTCCTGCAAAAAAGTCATTCAAGGTTCCCGATCAGTTCGGCGACTTGGGATTAGAAGCTTTTTATCATAAAAATTTAGATGATGCGAAATCTGCCATTCAATTACCCAAAGACGAACGCAGATACAAAACATTGATGCTGCCTATGAATCAAATTGAATTTAATGAATATTTACAGTCGCTGCAAAATTTTACGACAGAATTACTGGCAAAACATAATTACGAAAATTATGAAAACCGCAGACTGTATCAAGTGCATTTTAATTTATTTCCCGTCAGTCAGCCACAAATTGACAATACTGCAACAAGTCAGTGCTCTGAAGTTTAATTCATTCGTCGTTGTAAATACCTTGCAGGATCGCAATGTGAAAATATTCATCTTCGCTGGTTGACCAGGGCTTTGGAATGTAGCCTTCTATGATTGCAAATAAATTATCATCAAGATAATATTTCCATCTTTCTGTTGTACCATCTTGTGTTTCAAGACTAGTAACCTTTGTCGCTGAAAAATAATTTTCGTTTGGTTTTAAAATGAATGATTCAACTAATTTTATCTCTGAATAGCTAAGATGAACTGTCTGCAGATCCAGTTGGTTTTTCTCTAATTCCCAGATGAGCCTTGTAGTCTTCGATTGTTTTAACATATTTTTCAATTCCAAATTGAGACACAAACTGATCTTTATTTTTAAGAATAAATTCATAGCTCTGGCTTGCAGTAATAGGCTTTAATGGCTGTGAATTTATTGTTATTTTTTTAAGCTCCATGACACTATTTATAGCATAAAACCAAGAAACTTAATAGCTGAAAATTTCAATTCTTCGGCCTTAAACCCCTGCAGTTCCAAAATTCGCTCTTATACGATATACCAGCTTTAAGGTGGAACTCGCGTACATTTGGTGTATATTATCCTTCAAAATACCAAAGGACGCAGAATGAATGAATCAAAGAACACCACCCCAGTACGCCAATATTTAAAAAATTACGTATCGCCCGCATTCGAAATAGAAAACGTCAATTTGTATTTTAATTTACACGAAACAGCCACAATCGTTGAATCCAAAATACAATTCAAAAAAATAAAAAATGAAGACCTTGTTTTATTAGGTGAAAATTTAAAATTAATGTCAGTTTTTCTGAATGAAAAGCAATTATCAGATGGTGATTACATTCAAACATCTGAAAATTTAACGATATTCAACGTTCCAGATCAATTTCAATTAAAAATTTCCGTCGAGATTAATCCATCAGAAAACAAATCATGCGAAGGACTTTATTTAAGCCAAGGTATTTTTTGCACACAATGTGAAGCCGAAAGTTTCAGAAAAATAATATATTTTTTAGACCGCCCCGATGTGATGACTAAATACACGGTTGAAATCGAAGCTGACAAAAAAAAATATCCCGTTTTGTTATCGAATGGTGATTTGATTTCAGATCAAATTTTAGCTGATGGCCGACATTATGCAAAATGGTCTGATCCATTTAAAAAACCCAGTTATTTATTTGCACTTGTGGCCGGTGATTTAGGTGTTGTCAAAGACACATTCACAACCAAATCTGGAAAAAATGTGGACCTATCAGTTTATGCATCACACGGTAAACAAGAGCGTTGTCATCACGCAATGACGTCGTTAAAAAAATCGATGAAATGGGACGAAGACCGTTTTGGCCTGGAATACGATTTGGGACAATACATGATTGTATCCATTGATGATTTTAACATGGGCGCCATGGAAAACAAGGGACTCAATGTTTTTAATTCAAGGCTCGTTCTGGCCGATGAAAAAACCGCAACTGACAATGATTTCGATATGATTGAATCCGTCGTGGGTCACGAATATTTTCACAATTGGACCGGAAATCGTGTGACCTGCAGAAATTGGTTTGAATTATCACTGAAAGAAGGACTGACTGTATTTCGAGACCAAGAATTTTCAGCAGATTTAAATTCAAGATCCGTTCAACGCATCAAAGACGTTGATTCATTACGATCACGCCAATTTGCAGAAGACGCTGGACCCAATTCACATCCCGTACGACCTGAATCATGTCTGGCCGTCGATAATTTTTATACAGCAACGATTTATGAAAAAGGCGCCGAAGTCATCCGAATGATGCAGACAATTGTTGGTCGCGATGGGTTCCGCAAAGGGATGGATGAATATTTTAAACGTCACGACGGACAAGCCGTAACAATTGACCAATTCGCTGCTGCAATTTCTGAATCGAACCAAATTGATTTCAATCAATTTAAGTTGTGGTATTCACAACCTGGGACACCAATGATTGATGTCCAAGAAAAATTTGAAAATGGAAACTATACACTGACACTGTCCCAGCATTATTTGGAACTTGAAAATCAAAAAAATAATCAACCGTTTTATATTCCTTTAAAAATGGGACTGATTGATAAAACAGGAATAGAAATTCATTCTGAATTATTAATATTCAAAGAAAAAACACAGACATTCAATTTTAAAGTTTCAGAAAAACCAATTTTATCATTGAATCGTGATTTTTCAGCGCCGATTAAACTCAAATCACAGACTTCGCATTCTGATCTGTTGCATTTAATTAAATATGACACCGACGATTTTAATCGTCGAGAATCTTGCCAAAAAATGCTTTTGGATCAAATTCAACATTTAATCACCGAATTCACAGAAGAAAAAATATTATCACCGAATCCTGATATTATTGATGCCTTAGGAATCGTGTTGAATGATACAAAAATTGATGCTCAATTCAAATCTTTGATTTTGTCATTGCCACCAGAAAATATCTTGGCACAAGAAACAAATATTTTGAATCCCGCAGCATTTCATTGGGCTAAAAAATCAATTGTGCAGGCGTTTGTTCGCAAATTTGAAGCTGATTTAATATCAGTCTACAGAGCACACCATTCAAAAAATTCAACGGGCGATCGTGCGCTGAAAAATTTGGTTCTGAATTATTTAGTTCAAGCTGAATCGACAGTAGGTCTTGATTTATGCGAAAAACAATACCAAACAGCTGCGAATATGACAGATTCGATTTATTCCCTCATAATGTTGTCAGATTCAAAATCAAAACATAAAGAAACAGCTTTATCTGATTTCTATAAAAAATGGAGCTCTGACGCCGTTGTATTTAATAAATGGCTGGTTGCCCAGGCCCTTTCACGAACAGGAAATACATTTGAAAATATTAAAAAATGCATGGACGTTGCTGGATTTGATAAAAACAATCCAAACAATATTTACAGTTTGCATAATGTGTTTTCAGGAAATTTTTTGATGTTTCATACGGATCAAGAACCCACATACAAATGGTACTGCGATGAAATATTACGAATAGATGCCGTTAATCCACAGGTCGCAGCCAGACTGTCAGGAGCATTTAATTTTACAAAAAAATTACCAGAAAATTTGAAAAATATTGCGCAAACAGAAATTAAACGTGTATTAAGCCAAACTGATCTTTCAAAAAATACACGTGAATTATTAGAAAAATGTATCTAAAATTAAGTGCAGAATACAATTACTTATCAAATTGAGTTCTGCACTGTTTTAAAAATTCAGTGCGAGTTTCTGATTGGTTTTTAAAAGCACCACGCAAATCAGCTGTCGTTGTTGTGCTGTGAGTGTCTTGAATACCACGCGAAATCACACAATAATGTTTTGCGTTGATATGGACTGCAACATCTTGAGTGCCTAATAAATAAACCAGACAATCAGTAATTTGCATAGTTAAACGTTCTTGGACCTGTGGACGCCTGGCAAAATAATCGACGACTCGGTTTAATTTTGATAATCCTATGACCTTTTTATTTGGTATATATGCAACAGTTGCAAATCCGTCAATTGGCTGAAAATGATGTTCACACACAGACATTAATTCAATATTTTGCACACAAACCATTTGATCATATTGCATTTTATTTTCAATCACAGTGATTTTTGGGAAATTCTTTGTGTCCAGGCCACTAAATATTTCATTCACATACATTTTTGCCATGCGTTTTGGTGTATCAGTCAAGCTGTCGTCTGTTAAATCAAGTCCCAAAGTTTTCATAATTTCAGAGAAATGTTTTTGAATAATCGCAATTTTATCGTCAGTAGAAAGCGGATTATCAACAACGGGTGAAGCTCGAACGTGAGACAAAATATCTATGGCATTAGATTCACTCGTAACTTGTTTTTTTGTGTCCATTCAAATGGGTTCCTTTTTTCGACAAAATATAACAACAAATCAAAAATGACTATAAAAATTGATCAATCTGTTGATTTACAGCCAATAATAAATTTTCAATTCTGGCAATTGGCACAGTACAGCCTTCGCTGATCAGATGACGGCGTGGTCGTTGGGCTGAATTCAAGATTTCAGGGGTCGCTGACGTCGTCCAAATATAAACATATTCTGGATCTGTTGAAAACGAACCTGCTGGGACATCAAAAACATTTTCGGCCAACCAAATATGTATCAATTCAATTTCATTTGGGAAATGAGCCAATTTTTCGTCACCAGACAATGTGACATAAATTAAACCTTTGATGACTTTGACGGTGCAATTCACACCTGATTTGACAAAGAATTTGTTTTTAACAATACCAAATTTTGACAACATTTTTTGTTGTGAGAAAATAATGCGGATTTGTTTTTTTTGGATTGACGTATTTTTTTGAGTTTCAATTTCTGATTCCAATCCATTCACATTAAATAAATTTTTCGCAGGCAAAGCCAACAAAACGTTTTTCGCTGTGTATGTTTTATCTGATTTTTCAGTTGCAAATGTCAGTTTAAAATCTTTGGGGTTTTGTCCCATATAAATCAGTCTATGATTTAATTTAATTTGCTGATTTGGTAAAACTCCTGAAATCCGATCAGATAACAACGTGATAAAATCAGCGGTTCCGTTTTTAAAAATCCAACTTTTAGAATCAGTTTTTTCAGTCTTAAGATTCAAATCTTTGACTAGAGCCAGGAAATTTTTGTCAGTATTTAAAAATTCAAATGCACCGAATTCGTAAACATTATCAGACAAAATTTGCCCACCTAAACGGTTTGAGGCTTCAAACAATCGAAATGGTATTTTTCTTTTTTTTAATTGATATGCAGCATACAGACCCGTAATGCCGCCGCCGACAATAATAACATGGTCAGACAAATCACTGGGGTTTGTGATTAAATATTCATCGATCGTCGTGCAACCCGACAGAGCAGCTGCCGAAGTCAAAGCTGCCATAGACAAACATACTGTTCCCGTCGAAAACAAAGATAAATTTTTAATGAATTGTCTACGATTTGGCATAGGCTTATGTTAGCTTGGTTTTATGTTTGGCACAATAAATCTTGAGACCTATTTTGACCAAATAACTGACCAAGGTTGGGCTATAATTGATGTGGATATTCAATTTGCCGACGAGCTTCGTGATCGCTTGAATACATTAATTTTAGACGATGCATTTGTAATGGCTGGGTTGGCAAATTCAATTTTTAAAATAAGCATACGTAATGATTTTATAAGTTGGATCAATAACGAATCAGACCAGGTGTCGGAAAAAAAATTGTTTGTTCATTTAAATACATTACGAAGAGGCTTACGCGACTACTTCCGAATGCCGCTGGTTGATATCGAAGCACATTATGCTCATTATCCAAAAAATCATTTTTATAAAAAACATACGGATCAAAGTTCTATAAAAAATCGTCGTTTTTTTTCGTTTGTTATATATTTGAATACAGCTTGGCGCGCGATTGACGGTGGCCAAATTTGTGGTTACAAAAAAAATTTAGAAATTTTTAACATAAACCCTGATATCGGAAAAATGATTTTATTTAAAAGCGAACTCGAACACGAAGTTTTAGAATGCTTTACAGATCGATATTCGATTGCCGGCTGGATCAGAACCGCATGAAAAAATCGACTTTGAAAATAAATTCAAAAAAAGATTTGATTCTTTTTATATTTTTATCACGTTGGCCTTATCGATTATTGATTGTATTCTTAGCAATTACTTCTGCGATCTGCGGGTTATTAGTTCCGTTTTTTCAAAAATCGTTTGTTGAAACATTATTAATGACTGACCTGTTCATTGCTGTGTCAGTTGCGTTTATTTCATTAACTTGTATCCAGTTAACAAATTTTGTGGGAAACCGTGAAGCACTTATTTGCCAATCAGAACTGGCCAATTATTTATATTCACACATCTTATCACTCAAATCATTCAGCGAAAAAAAAACAATCGGTGAAAAATTAGCACTTTACACAACCGACACACCCAGCGCAACAATGTGGTTGGAACAAACGTTGCCCTATTTTTTAACAACACTGTTTCCATTGGTTTTGACACCGATTTTTTTGAATCATTTTTATGGATTACCCTATTATTTTTCATTCGTAATTATCGGAATCATGATTGTTTTTAATTACTTTATGGCCAAACGACAGTCCGTATTTTTTTATCGATTTAAAATTTTAGCTGGGCAGCGAATGGGTCTGGTGAATGAATGGATTCAAAATATTAAATCTTTGAAAATTTTAAACTGGATATCAGGTTTTGAAAAAAAAATTATTACAAAGCGAATCGAAGAAACTCATAATCGAATACTGATGGTGACGAATGGTCAAATCATGAATTCATTTTCAGCCAGTATCGCATTTTGGTTGAATTTATTGGTATTGGTTTTTATTTTATTTCATTTTTCTGATCGTATCAGCAAATCTGATCTATTAATTCTTCTGTGGGTGATGGGTGTTTTCTTGTCCAGACCTCTGCGACAGCTTCCGTGGCTATTAACAATGCTGTTTGATGCACTGACGTCCGTCAATAGACTCTATGAATTTTACAAATTACAAAATATAGAAAACAGCATCCAAACAAATAAGCAAAAAAATCCAGACACAGTTCTTGAAGTTGAAAATTTAAATTTATCGGTATCAGTTAAACACTTGTTGTGTGGTATTAACTTCAAAATTCACAAAAATGAAATCGTTGCACTCATCGGCCCCGTTGGCAGCGGCAAAAGCTTACTCTTGCAGTCATTACTGAACGAAGCTTCTATGACTGCGGACCATTTTTATTCGGAACCCACCAGTTATTTACCCCAAGAACCATTCATTATGAATGCTTCAATCAAAGACAATATTTCATTGGATTATGATTCAACTGAATCTGATATAACCTGCTTAACAGCTCTTCAGAAATCTGAATTTGATATTTTACAAGATCGATTGCCTCTGGGATTATGCACAGCTATTGGCGAACGTGGTTTGAATTTATCCGGTGGACAAAAACAACGTTTGAATTTATCACGTATATTTTTTAATCCTCAGAAATTAATTTTATTAGACGATCCCTTCAGCGCCGTCGACATTGGTACAGAGTACAAATTAATTCAAAGTCTGATTGAATTAAAAACAAATGGACATTCTATTTTAGTCACAACACAACGTTATACATTTTTAGATTATTGTGACCGCATTTTATATATGGACGAAGGCAAAATTAAATTTGATGGAACGTATGCTGATTTTAAAAAAATTGAAAACTTTCGCAGGTTCTTGACATGAAATTTCAAAAAAATATTTATCAAACATTACACATGTGTTACAAACCGTTTTTAATACAAATTGTGCTCATATTGATTGTCGGATTTCTGGGGCGATTGATTTTGTTATCGAATGCACAGGTGATTGCACAATTCTTGGACCAGCACAGCGAATTAACGCCGGATTTATTACAGCAGTTGATATTTAAATTATTAGGTCTGATTGTCATATCATTTATATTCACAATTTTATATCGAACAGTTTTTTCAAGATTGTCATCGCTCGCCGTTTCAAGACTGTATGACGAAACGACTTTCCGCGTATCCAGATTCCCAATGCATTTTTTTGACACCACTCCTGTTGGCCAAATTTCAACACGATTTTCAAGTGATTATGGTAACGTTTTCAGATTATTTGGCGGACCACTGGCTGAGTTTTTGTCTTTGATCTTTGATTTAATTTCAATTGTGATTATCATGACCTTCGCCCATCCTTATTTTTTAATGAGCCTGACCGTTTCAGGTTTGTGTTTTCATTTTATATTGAAACTGAATCAAGATGAACTCAGGAAAAAACGTCGCGAAATGTCTGCATTACGTGGACCATCCGTTGCACATTTTTCTGAAACTGTGCAGGGCAATGTCAGTATTCGTCAAAACAAAAAAAATACTTTATTTCAAAAAAGATTTCATCATTTGGATCAGCTGTATTTAAATTGTAAATTATCTGTCAGTAAAAATATTATGAAATTTTCAATTCAACTGAATTTAATGTCGTCATTTTTATTTTTGATTCATGGCATTATGTGTCTGTATTTGCTGAAAAAAAATCAGATTGGCGCTGCTGAGATTACGGTCATATTAGGATTTACAATTTTAGCGACAAATACATTACAAATGTTTTTTGAATGGTATTCGCAATTTGACGAAGCACTGATTGGCGTTGATAGGCTTGATTATTATTTACAAAAACCTGTCGAAGCTGGTGCATATTTACCACCACAATCTGATTTTAAAACGAATCATTTGAAATATCCACAAATCAGCAATACCACTGAAATTTCAGAAAACATTTCTAAAAAAATTCTGAATGTCGAACATTTAACATTCAGATACCCAAATCAAACTGAAAATATTTTGGCTGATATTCATTTTTCATTATCACCCGGAGAAAAACTGGGTATCATTGGACGCACAGGGTCTGGCAAATCGACATTAATATCGGCTCTGCTCAGGCTTTATCCGATCCATGAAGGCCAAATTCAAATTCATGGCAGACAAGAAACTGACATTGAAAAACATCGTCATCAATTTTCTGTAATCACACAGGAACAGTTTTTCTTCAAAGGCACACTCCGCGAAAATTTAGATTTGTTTGAATCTTTTACAGATATTGAATTAACTCGTATTGTTGAACA
Source organism: Pseudobdellovibrionaceae bacterium (assembly GCA_031428135.1). Taxonomy (GTDB): domain Bacteria; phylum Bdellovibrionota; class Bdellovibrionia; order Bdellovibrionales; family Bdellovibrionaceae; genus Pseudobdellovibrio. The sequence goes on from JANPOT010000005.1 coordinate 168,958, forward strand.
AACTGGTCTGACATTGCCATTGAATTTTTTGATCGATGAAAAAGGTCAAAATTTATCTCAAGGCGAAAAACAGTTGATGAGCTTGAGCCGCGGACTACTGAAAAATGCAGATATTTTTATATTTGACGAAGCGACGTCAAATGTTGATCCTCAATCTGAAAAACTGATTCAAACGGCTTTGACAACGACACTTGCAAACAAAACTCAAATCCGTATTGCTCACAGATTACAAACAGTCGAAGACTGCGATCAGATTTTATGGCTGGACCATGGGCAAATAAAAAAATACGGTGCCGCAAAAGAAGTGCTTGAGGCTTTTAAGGCTTCAAGCTAGTCTCTACAAACGATGTCTGATGAAAATGAAAACACAAAAAATATTGACAAAAATCAACAGGTTTTAGAATCATCTGAAATCAAGTACGATTTTGATTATATCCATGATCACTGGTCACAGTTTTCATATTCGCAACGACAAACACATTTCTTTAATTTATCAAGAACCGAAGCTGAAGAATTATTTTTAAATCTGACAGCCCCTGACCAATACGAACTCATCAAAGAAGTTTCTGTTTTAGAAAAACGATCTTGGGCCAGATTGTTAGCACCTGACGACGTTGCCGATTTAATTCAAGAATCTGACAATGATGAAACCAAAGAAGAATTACTTTCGTTATTGGACCCTCAGACTAAACGCGAAGTCAGTGCCCTGTTAGCCTATGCTGAAGACGCTGCCGGCGGCATCATGAGTTCTCGTTTTTTGCGCCTCAGACCTCATATGAATGCGGACGAAGCTATCAGTTATATTCGTATTCAAGCAAAGACACAGGTCGAAACAATTTATTACGCCTACGTTTTGACTCCTGAACAGAAAATCATGGGTGTCGTTTCGTTCCGTGAATTATTTGCGTCAGCTCCATTAAAAAAAATTGAAGACATCATGCATACTGATGTTATTTCTGTCCCAGATGATTTGGACCAAGAAAAAATTGGTCAATTATTTGCTAAACACGAATTAATGGCTATTCCGGTTATTGATCAAAACCAAAAGATGGTTGGTATCGTTACATTTGATGACGTTGCCCAAGCTGTTCAAGAAGAAGCCACCGAAGATATTCATAAAATCGGAGGAATGGAAACACTCGATGCACCGTATTTACAAATTTCGTTTGCTGAAATTTTTAAAAAACGCGCCGGATGGCTTTTAATTTTGTTTGTCGGAGAAATGTTTACTGCAACTGCGATGGGTTATTTTGAACACGAATTGCAAAAGGCCATCGTCCTGTCTTTGTTTTTACCTTTGATCATTAGTTCTGGCGGAAATTCGGGTTCACAGGCATCGACCTTGATGGTTCGTGCAATGGCCTTGGGTGAAGTTAAACTGAAAGACTGGTGGCGAGTTTTAATTCGCGAAGTCGGTGCAGGACTGGCCTTGGGAACTTGCTTGGGCTTGATTGGGTTATTTAGAATTTATTTTTGGCCATGGAGAGAAACTCTTTATGGTGAGCATTACGGATATATTTCGATGGCTGTTGGGTTTTCAGTTTTAGGGGTCGTATTGTTCGGTACAATCAGTGGTTCAATGTTACCGTTTTTACTTCGTAAATTAAAATTTGATCCTGCTGCCGCATCAGCACCAGCCGTTGCAACAATTGTTGATGTGACTGGCGTTGTTATTTATTTTACGATGGCAAATTTCTTTTTAAAGGGCACTTTGCTGTAATCCAGATTATGCGGGATTCATTCCTGCTGTCCAAAATCCCATTTGAGTTTTTAAATTGTCGGCCAAATGATCTGTCATATTCAAAAATTTCACACCAAAGGAATTTTTTTGGCTACACCAAACAATTTCGCCTTCGATATCATCTGAATGACCATCAATTTGAACTTTTATTTTTTGACCTTTTTTAAATTGAGCTGAGTTATTAAAAGATAATCCGCCCACAGACAATGATTCAGAAACTGATTGAACAACATGATCGCCGACTTTGATCGCAATATTTTTTGCCAAGTTGAATCGTTCAAACTTTCGACGGTAAAGCGGCGCTGCAACCTGAACTGATTTTTTTCTGGCTAAACTGACTGCGCAAACCACAGGTATTAAAATGACTGAAAAAATCAATGCAATATCTGGCAACGATGGTCCACCACCGGAACCCGCAGATGCAGTTGAAATATTTTTAACCATTCCACATCCAGAACTTGGTGCAGCTGCCTCGGATGCAATTGTCCGTGAATCCGCAGCGTACATTGCAGAATATGCTGGTGACCAACTTGTCGTGCTGGCATTTGAAATTGCACTTTGAACAGATTTTAAAACATTCACGCGACCCGACGTTTGAACACGCGTGGACAATTGTGATTTAATATCAACTTGTGAAATAATTATGCCTTTGACTTGGTACGCAGATAATTGCGGCGCTTCGCGAATAACCAGCGCTGCAAGCCCTGCCACAAATGGTGCTGCCATTGATGTGCCTGACATCATTTGATAACAACCTGGGCTCATGCAACCAGAACCTGGAACTGTGCTGATGATTGCAACACCTGGCGCTGCAACATGAACTAAACTGGTATTGTAATTTGAAAATGAGGCTTTGTTATCAGAATCTGATGTCGCTGCAACAGTAATGTTGCTGGGCGTATCCAAAGCTGCTGGGTACATCGGCGTTACACCGATGTTCTGAGAACTGTTACCTGCCGCTGATACCAGAACAACATTATGATTGTAGGCATTCGTATAGGCTTCGTGCAGTGCTCTTGAATAACTGCCACCACCCCATGAATTATTAATAATTTTTGCTCCCATCGAAATCGCATAATCAATTGCCGAAATGGCATCAGCTGTTGTTCCTGAACCGTTACCGTCTAAAAATTTCAACGGCATAATTGTAATTCGTGATTCACGAACAGGGTACGCCAATATATCCTGACCGACACCTAATATAATTCCCGAAACGTGTGTTCCATGATCGGCATCATCATACATATTCCCACTGTGCGAGACAAAATTCCAACCATGTATATCGTCAATATACCCATTGTGATCATCATCAACACCAACAACACCGTTCAATTCAGCCGTATTTGTCCAAATTGAATTTGAATCTGCAAATACACCATGATTCATATCTAAACCTGTATCGATAACTGCAACAACTGTTTTTGACGTGGCATGATTGAATGGTTTTGCAATCGCCCAAGCTTCCGTTGTTTGAACCGATGAATAAGATTGCGTGTACGAATCAGAACCCGAAGGTGCGACGCCCAAAGGTTTCACATCCTTTGGATTAATAGATAAAATAAAATTGGGCTCGATAAATTCAACATCTGGATGATTTTTTAAAAAATCGACTTTTGATTTCGAATTCGTTTTAAGCTGAACCATGCTGGAACTGGAAAATGTTTTTTTAATTTGTACGTCTTTACCCAGTGCCGATAAAATTCGTATTGCTTTTTCAGTTGTGGATTTTTGCTGCTGAAATGATTGCGTACCCGCGGTCGATGATTTCATTTTAATAATGTATTCGCCAGATTTGACATTTGCAGCCCAAGTCAGCGAAGTCACAAACATTGATAAAATAATTAAACACGTTCTGTATGATTGCATTTTCTATTTATCGGACTTTTGACTGGTAACTTAAGATCCATTTTGAGAATAAAAAAAAGCGCAGAAGTTTCTGCGCTTTTTTTTAATTTTCGAAATTATCTGAGACAAATTTTAAAATTGATTTGTCTCAAACTGAGATTTGGAAAAAATAATTATTTTTTCTTGTCTGTTTCGATTGAAATTTCAGCCATAACACGGCGATTTGCTGCTTTGCCGGCTTTTGTTTTGTTATCAGCTGCTGGCTGAGAAGGTCCATAACCTTTTGCTGATACACGATTCGCATCAACGCCAGATTTAATCAAAGCTGCTTTAACAGCCTCTGCACGAGCTTGTGATAATTTAGTATTTGTTTTTGCATTACCAACGTTATCAGTGTGACCTGCGATTTCAACTTTTGTTGAAGCAAATTTAGTCATGAATGAAGCTAAATTTGAAATTTCAGAATCGTATTTTGAATCAATGATTGATTTACCAGAAGCAAATTCAACATTTAATTTCACAGAAGCTTTTTCTTTTTCAGAACAACCAATTGAATTCACTGCAACGCCAGCTGGTGTGCTTGGGCATTTGTCGTCTTCGTCAATAACGCCATCACCGTCAGCATCCATTTTTGGAGCAACAACAGCAACTGGTGCCACTGGAACTGAAGCTTTTTCTTCTTCTAATGCATTATGCACAGTTAAAGATAATGCAGGAATTAATGCTTGAGCATGTGTAATTTTATCGTCAGTCGTTAATGTACCAACAGTTTTATCAGCATAAACCCAGTTCGCCATTGCACCCAATGAAACATATTTGAAATCTGCTTCAAGACCAGCCGCTAATTTAGCGCCGATACCAGAATGCTTATCAGAAGCTACGTTTTTTGAATTTGCAGAGCCTAAACCTAATTTTGCAATTGGGTGAACCCAGCTTTGTGGAACAAATCGATAAGTACCAGCTAATGAAATTAATTGGTTTTTAACGTCAGATTTGTCAAAGTCAAAATTATCTAAGCCTAATTCAAGACCTAAATTTTTATCAAATGCATATCCCAACCAGTATTGTTGAGCATCACCTGTTGTTGTTGCATTTTTGAAATCATTACCTGCAAACGGATGAGTTGTTCCGGCGCCGATACCGAATTCGAAACGCTCTTGCGCAGACACAGAAAGTGTAGCTGCAACGATCATTAATAGAGATACAAATTTAGTCATTATGACTCCTTTGGGTTAGTGTTCTTAGTGTTTTACTAAAACGGATACCAAAAACTTAGCTTTTTTTAAACTTTCTGACAAGTTTAAATCTGAATCAATCTGACTTGACGGATGTTTTGGCATTGTGAATCATGTGATATATGAAAAAAGTTAAAATCATTTTTTTAAGCGGTTTAGTTTCGTTTTTGCCACTCGCACTGACAATTTATATTGTCTACGCCGGCATCAGCATCGTTGAAAATCTGTTGGGACAATTTTTAAGACAATTACTGCCTGAAAATGCTTACTTTCCTGGCTATGGTTTTTTTGCAACAATCATACTAATTTTTATTTTGGGCTTGTTACTTAATAACCTTGTTACAGCAGCACTGATCCAGCGTATCCAAGAAAAAATCACTGAAATTCCATTCGTCAAAGTCGTCTATTCACCGCTTCGTGATTTGATGAATTTATTTTCAAAAGGCCAAAATCAAAATTCTTTAAAAAAAGTTGTTCTGGTTACAATCAGTCCCAACATTTCTGTTTTGGGTTTGGTTACGCGCGAAGATTTTTCAGATTTGAAGTTAACATTTAATATCGCCTCCGAAAAAATAGCCGTTTATATTCCGATGAGCTACGGATTAGGTGGCTATACCCTATTGATGGATAAAGCATTAGTCCAACCCATCGATTTGCCCGTCGAAAAAGCCATGAGCTTAGCATTAACCGGTTGGATTAAAACTGAAACCAGTCAAGATAAAAAATAAACTGCAAAGGATTGCTGAATTGAAAACTGAAATCAGACAACAGACGACTTTAGAAAAAGCCCTAGATATCAATTTGGATCCCCAATGGTACGGATCATTTGCTGAAATTGGTGCCGGCCAAGAAGTCGCTCGCCAATTTTTTCAAGCAGGCCGAGCTTCGCAAACTGTGGCATTAGCAATTTCAGCATATGATATGACATTCAGCGATGTGATTTACGGCAAAGAAAAATCAGGACGTTACGTTTGTGATTCAAGACTTCGAAAAATGTTGGACCAAGAATTTTCAAAATTAACCGATCGCCTGGGTACGTCGCGCGGAACGAAAACTTGTTTTTTTTCATTTGCAGATACTGTTGCAACATCAACTGACACTGGCCGCAGCCACGGCTGGATGGGTGTCCGGTTTCAACACAAACCTGGCGCTGCCCCCAGCGAAGTTTATTTACACGTCAGACTGCTCGACAAGCAGCGCCTGCCACAGCAAGAAACACTGAGTAAATTAGGTGTTAATTTAATTCATTCTTGTTTTTACAAAACTAAAAATACAAATGAATTTATGACAGCCTTGTTTGACCAAATTAAAACAGGATCGCTGTCTGTGGATGCCATTTATTTTAACGGTGATGTGTTTAAAAATTATGATGAATGTCGAACAAATTTATGGCTGATCGAAAATCACCAAAGTGAAGCCATTTATTTTAATGCAGAAGGTTCCGTACAAAATCCCAGCGATGCCCTTTGGGGTAAAAATATTTTCATTCAACGTGCTTTTTACAAACCCGTCACAAATACACACATTGACATTGCAAATCGTGGGTTGAAACATTTTACCAAAGAATTTAATTTAAAAATATCTGATACTCTGAGCATCTTTGAATTCACATTTAATAATCGCATTAAAAACGAAGCCGTCACGTTGGACGAAGCCGTATTCAAAGTTCGAATGCTGCAGGCTTTAAAAATCCCAACTTTAGTCAGTCAATTTTCATTGTTTTATGAACTGAAACAGTTCATCCGTTTATCAACAGACAAACCTATGGCGATCGTGATTGGCGCCACACATTTAGATAAATTATTCGACGAAAAATTTTATTATGATCTATCCGGTGGATTATTAGAAGGCATGGGAAAATTATTGGGTCGTTTCAGCAGGCTGTATATTTATCCACATAAAACACCTGAAATATGTTTGTTAACGAAATCATTTTTTCCGCCACCGGCCACAAAAAATATATATAAACATTTTATCGACAACAACATGATCCAAGACATTGCCGGCTGTGATGAAATTACTGAATTTGTTCATTCAAACGATATTTTAAAAATGATCAAAGCCAAAAATAATAACTGGAAAAAACACGTCCCTGAAAAAATTCACGGTTTGGTTTCAAAAGAATTGAAGGGCTAATCTAGGTTGTTGATTCTTTTGATAACTTAGTTATGAAAATCCTTACGTGTGGGTATTTTTCATCAAAATCTTTAAATAATCTAAGGGTGCGCTTGTCGCCACCGATATTCATTATATTTGCCAAACTGCTTTTCATTTTCTCAGGAACCCTCTCCGAACCACTAAATGCTATAGTTTGGCCATCATCTGGATTTGCATCATTTTTTTCATTCTCGATCAAGAATAAAATGCCCTGAGATTTAAAAGAGGCCCTTGTGATCTTAGCTGCTATTGCATTTTCATCAATTTCATTGAAACTCTTTTTCTTAAGAATAACATTAACAAGACTACACAAGTACTCGGGATAAATTAAATCCTCGATTTCATTTTTTTTAGAATTTTGTTTGTTTTCAATGATTGACTCGTGAGTACTGGTTTCACCTTGAAAATTTGGTACCGTTCTTAGCTTTATTTCTAAATTCCCGTATTTTTTAATATCGGTATATATTTTTCTATATTCAGTACGCCCAGCATGATCGTCATCTACTAAAACTAAGACTTTTGGCTTTTTATTAATCGCAGATTTGTAAAAATTCGAGTAGTATTCCAAAAGCTTCTCTACGTTGCTAACGCCATGAGCGACGACTACACGAGGCAGCCTAACCTCAAAATAGCTGGCTAACTTGGTTAGATATTTTTCGTCTGCCTCACCTTCAACAATTATATTATAAGGATCTAACAAATCTAGATCATTATTTTCGATTCCCAATTCAAACTTAATTTTCTTAGCTCCATCAACAGAATCAATATCCACCAAAACTGTTTCAGATTTGGAAATTTCTTTATTAACTTTCTTATAAAAAAATGGTTCTCCTACTTTGAGTTCGAATAAGAATACATTCCTTAGATGAAATGTATCTATGAAAACTGACGAATGTGTTGTTAAAAAAACTTGACCAGACTTTTTAAATGTTTCAGTTAAAAATATATTTAATTTTTTTTGTAGTTCTTGATGTAAAAAAGCATCTGGTTCATCAATTAGCAAAATCGGTATTTTGTTCTTGGCCTTATGTGAAATTCGAGCTTGCAACAAAATAAATGCTAACCGCTGTAAACCCGAACCTTTATTTGAGATATTTTTGTTGGAACTATCTTTAATATAAAACTCAACGTCATCAGAAATCAAATCTCTAAACTTTTGAACATCTGATTTTGAGTCAAATGCAACTGACCATTGATCATTGAATTCTTTAAATGATGGTGAAATTTCATCACTCAAAACTTTTAATACTTTCAACAGACCTTCAGAATAATCCGCATGTGCTTTTCTCAAAGTTTCCTTTAAACCATTAAATCTTACTTTTTCATATTCAACGTCATAAATTTCGTTAACAATTTCACGTATTAAATCTGGAAATGATAAATTTATAACCTCAATAAATTTACATAAGAAACCTCGTAGAAATTCAACACACTCCTTATCACCCATCTCAGTTCTTGAGCGGTCTTTCAGATCTTTTTTGCTACCACTCAACTGATGCTCTTCATCAATATCTGACTTTAGTTTTCGAGTAATACAAACAATCTGCTTTCCGTCGCTAAACTCAATACTAATCTCAGGATATTTGTTTCCCCCAGATCCTGTCTCTAGCTTTTGAAATGGAATGTCCGTTTCGTAACTAAATTTTTCCGGATTAAAAAATAAGTCTATTGCTCTCAAAACGTTAGTTTTACCAATGTTATTAGCGCCACAAATTGAAGCTAGGTTAACGTCAGGATTCAGATCCATTTTTAAATACATAATTGATCTATAGCGGCTTATCTCAATTTGGGAAATTTTCCACATTATGTTTTTCTTTCCAATAAAAGATTAGCTCGAGAATATACCCAATACTCAAGTGCTTTGCTGTATATCTACGGTAGATACTAGTTTAAACTTTAGATAAAACTGAAAAAAATAAATCTATTCAACCATCCCCAGCCAAGCAATCAACGATTGCACCGGTTGACCGTTCGCTGATCCACCAGACAATGCACCCGTTGATTTATCTGTCCAACTGTAAATATCCAGATGAGCCCATTTTGTACCACGAACAAATTTTTCTAAAAATAAGGCGGCCGTTATAGCTCCGCCGAAACCATCGGCTGAATTTCTGAAATCAGCAAAATTCGAATTCAGGCTGGCCGCGTATTTTTGAATTAAAGGCATGCGCCAGTGTGGTTCACCCGTGGCCTGGCCTGCATTTAAAATTTGTTCAGATAATTTTTCATCATTTGAAAATAAACCTGCAACATCAGCGCCCAGCGCGACCTTGATGGCACCGGTCAATGTGGCTAAATCAATTAAATATTCGGGCACATCCTTTTGAGTGACGGCCACATCCATCACATCAGCCAGCACCAATCGGCCTTCGGCATCGGTGTTATCGATTTCAACCAGATGACCTGATCTGGATTTATAAACATCACTGGGCCGCATTGAATCTGCATCAACTGAATTTTCAGCCAGTGCTAAATAAAAATCACAAGGTCGATTGTATTTTGTACTGTCAGCCCACAGTGCCAACCCCAAAACAGCGGCGCTTCCGCCCATATCCTTTTTCATCAAGCGCATGCCTGATGACGGTTTGATATCCAATCCGCCCGTATCAAATGTTATTCCTTTGCCTACAAAAGCGATGGGTTTTTTATTTTTCCCAGCTAATTTTGGTCGGTATTTGATTCGAATCATTTTAGGTTTATCATTTGAGCCTTTGCCAACCGCAACCAATAAATTCATATTTTCTTTTTTGCATTTTTCAAAATCCCAGACTTCGATTGTCGATGATTTTGAAAATGACAGTTGTTTTTGAATCAATGTCTGCATGGTTGTTGGGTTGATTTCATTTGGTGGCAAATTCACCAGATGCCGTGCTAAATTAATTGCAGCAGCTGATTTCTGGGAATCTGCAGTTAAATTTGGTTTTAATTTTGCAGATGTTTTAAATGTAATTTCAATATTTTTTTCAGTTTTATTTTGGACAGTTTGTAAATAATTATATGATGCCATTTCACTTCCAACAATAAAACCACGCAAAGCTTCTGCCGACATATTGCCGATATCGACTGAAATATTTTTGACACAGAGGTTTTTGTATTGTGAAACCAGACCGCCAGCCTGATCGCGCATCCAACCGTACATTGATTCAGCAAATAAACCGCCCTGAGATTTTGGATTTTGAATTTCATTGGCAAACAAAATCCAAACTGGACCAAAAATACCCATAAAATGAACTGATTTTTTAGCAGCATCTAAAATTGTTTTCTGCTGGCTTGAATGAGCATGGGTTTCGACAATTGTTTGAACTGTCGTTTTAAATTTTTTGTATTTGTCAGAACTATAGACATAAACGAAACCATCAAATCCCTTGTTTCCGGACCCAGTCATTTGCAAACCGAATTTGATGAATGGCGTTATAACGTTTGAAATATTCATATTTTTCCTCGCTGTTAAATCAGAGTTCATGATCTAATAAAAGCCAAAGGACTTCAATGCCAAAATCAGATCAACAATTAAATTTAACAATAGGCCTTTTAAATGCCGAAAATTTATTTTTGCTGTTTGACCAACCATTGCCTAAAAATTATTTAAAACTTGAAGAACCTCAGTGGCAGAAATTATCGCAATCTGTTTACGACAATAAACCTTTGTTTAAAACAATTCAAATCGCGTCGACAATTAAAAAAATGAATGTCGACATCATGCAATTGACCGAAGTCGGTGGCCTTGAATCATTAAAAAATTTAAACAAATATTTTTTAGATGATTTATATTCACCCATACTGATCGAAGGCAATTCAGACCGCAGCATTGATGTCGGGTTTCTGATTCGAAAAACAAGCGCATTTTATTTCGATTTAATAACTCATAAAAACAGATCCATTGATTTTTTATATCCTCACGAAAGATTATCAAAAAAAACGAATTACCCGCCCAAAATCATCAGTCACAAAATGTCCAGGGACTGTGCCGAATTGCGTTTGTTCAAAAAAAATGTTGGGAAACCATTTTTAATTTTATTATTAACCCATTTAAAATCACCCTTGGACCCAGAACGCATTGATCCCGCAGGCAAAGAACGCCGCACAGCAGAACTGAAAACATGTTTAAATATTTATAATGAATTAAAAAATGAATTTCCAAAATGTCCCATTTTATTGTCTGGAGATTTCAATGGGAATGCTGGTAAAATACTGACCGAATCTGAATTTACAGATATTTATACCAAAACAGATCTGGTTGATATTTTAGAATTAGCCCAAATCCCATTGGATGAACGTTCAACTTTTATTCAAATTAAATCGGGCCAAAAAACGGATAGTCGGCAGATCGATTATTGTTTCATTCCGCAAAATTTACATAAAAATATCATTTTACCTTCTGCCAAAGTTTTTGAATATCAGGACGAATTTGGATCAAACTTGAAGCGCCCGCAAACTTTAGAGCAAAAAATGGCATTGCCATCGGATCATTACCCGTTAGTTTTTACTGTTGAAAACATACAAATTTGATGACAACATAAACATATCAAATTTGTTGTGGGGGCAAAAATGAGTCTTAAAAAAATTCAAAATCAAAATATTTCAGTCACTGTCGTGACTGTTTATGTGCCCACAGAATCTGATCCAACAAATAAAAATTACTTCTTTGCCTATAAAATTTTAATTAAAAATAACAGTCAACAACCCGCCCAATTAATGAGTCGTTACTGGAAAATCACAGACGCTTTCGGTCACATCGAAGAAGTCCGCGGCCCAGGTGTCGTCGGATTACAACCCCGATTAATGCCACAGCAAACTTTTGAATACGAAAGCGCTTGCCCGCTGACAACCAGCACCGGCAGCATGTCAGGCACATATCATTTCATCGATGACGACGGCGACACATTCAATATTGATATCCCAGAATTTTTTCTGGTGTCACCGCACGCGATTCATTAGATAAACGATTGGCATCATTCGTGCTTTGTTAGATATTAACTCATAAAAAAGGGGCCAAAATGAACTCGAAATTAATATTTGCTGTATTGTTTGTCACATCTTCATTCGCAGTTGCAGACTCATTCACAATTATCAGGGACAACATTGAATACATGTGCGAACAAAAAACACCATTAAATCCAATCGGCGCAATCGATTGTATCGACAAAGCTTACGCAGGACCATTCAACAAAGATGACGCCAAATTATTATGCTTGGGAGCCAGAAATACTGCGCCTGCAGAATGTGGAATTAAAGCTTATGCTGGGTCATTTAACAAACCTGAGGCTATAAAAATTTGCACAGGAGCCAGATCTAATGGACCTGTTGATTGCGCACAAAACGCTTATTCTGGACCTTTCGACAAAACACAAGCCATTCGCCTCTGCGAAAAAAATGGATCTACTCTGAATTCTGATTGCGCGATCAAAGCATACTCTGGACCATATTCAAAGGATGAAGCCGTTAATCTTTGCAAAGAACAGCCAATGCTGGCCATCAGAAGTTTGTCACTGATTGAACAATCAGTTGATTTGAAAGAATCTGTCCAAAATATCAAAAAGAATTTGATTCTAAAATAGTTTTTATTTTTAAATAACTATTCTAAATTTAATTTTAGAATAGTTCTGGCTTAAATTGTACCTTTGTATAAATCCATGATTGGGAAAATCATTTCAAAATCACCCCACATCAGTTCACCATTTTTAAAACTGAATGCTTTAAATTTAGATGGTTTTTGATATTTTTGAATATCTGGTTTTTTTGAATTTAAAATAAAATTTGCGAAATCTATATTTTTAATGGTCGCATCTGAAAATGTAATTTGTAGTTCAAATTTTTTGATGTATTTAATCTGTTTTATTTTTATTGTCTTTTTCATAATTTACCTTGAATTTTTTTTGTGACTATTTTTTTGTGATACACAAAGTAATTGATCCAACTTTGAACAATTTCGTCGCTCAACTGATCGGCTAGATTTTTAAAATTTTTTAATTGTTTTGACGGCAATGGTTTTTTACCAGGAACAGATTTTGTTGATAATTTTGAAACTCGCCCATCCAATATCGTAATTTCGATTTTACTTTCAAATTCCTGATAACGCGCATGTACATGAATTGGCTCATGTTCGTTTGAGTAAAAAAATATAACTAAACCGAGGTATTCGTATAGCTTTGGCATGTTTTGATTATAGCCATTTTATATCTAAAAATAAAGAAATATGTAAAAACAGTCATAACTATTCTAACTTTAATTTTAGAAAAGTTAGACCTATTTCAGCGATTCCACGGCCAATTCAACAGCCTGAATCATCACATCCAACAGCATCGATGGCCTGGTATCGGCTGGCTGAAGCTGTTCTGGTAACAATGGAACATGGATAAACACTGATTTCAAATCAGGATATGCCGATAAAATTTTAAAATACAAATCATTACAAACATAGGCACCGGCTGAAAATGAAATTTCAACCGGTTGATTTTGTGATTTTAGTTTTTGATAAATTTCATCCACTGGGAATTTTGTCATCAGCGCCAATGGCTGATCATTTTGAATGGCGCCGACATTGGGCGTAAAACCTGATTCATCGGGATGAATAGATTGAATCCAATTGAGACCAATTTTTTCAAAACAAATATTTTTTCGACCACTGGCTTGACCCAACATGATGACGTAATCTGGATTTTGATTTTTTATTTCAGTATTTAAAATTTGAAATGCAGAATTAAATTCGACAGGTAAAATTAATATTTGAATGTTTGAATGTTGAATTTCGTTCAGTATGAGTTCACTGGGGTTGATCGATTCGCCCAGGAAAGGTTTAAATCCAGTAACAAGTATTTTCATGGCGAACGCAGAAATCGATTCCATGGACTGTTTGCGGATTCACGTTGGTAAATGTAACGTTCGTGCAGTCTGCCGGTTTTTCCGAACCAAAATTCAATTTCAAGTGGTACAATACGGAATCCGCCCCAATGTTGTGGACGTTGGATTTTTTGATTTTTAAATTTATTTTCAATGTCATCAGTTTTTTTTTGAAATTCATCAAATGAACTGATTGTACTGGACTGATTTGATGCCCAAGCACCCAATTGGCTTAAGCGCGGTCTCGTTGAAAAATATTGATCTGAATCTGAATCTGATAATTTTTCAACATAACCTTCGATTCGAATTTGGTGATCAATATGGGGCCAAAAAAAAGTGGCTGCTACATTTTTATTTTTAGATAATTGCTGGCCTTTTCGGCCGTCATAGTTCGTATAAAAAGAAAACCCGCCTGCGTTCATTCCTTTGTACAGGACGATGCGATTGGCGGGTTTATCGTTTGTTACAGTTGCTAAGGCCATCGCGTTGTGCTCTGGAATTCCCTTCAGCTGAACAAAATGAATCGACTTTAAAAAATTATCAATAGGATCATTTTTAAAGTCGAATTTCATTATTTAATTATTTCTTTGCAGGTTTTGCTGGAGCAGCTGGTTTCGCAGCGGCTTTCACGATATCAAGTAATTCAACATCAAAAATTAATGCAGAGTTTGCAGGAATTCCTGGGCGACCTGCTGGTCCATAAGCCAATTCAGCTG
>JANPOT010000006.1:0-80154 GCA_031428135.1 Pseudobdellovibrionaceae bacterium
AGAGTAAAACAGTTTTCGGATGGCACAGAGTGCCTTAAATGATGTTATGACGGGCTTAAAGGACTGGGGTATTGACCCATTGACTTTAAATTAATAATCACTTGAATCTGATATCAGAAACAACAAAGCCGACTCATTGTCGGCTTTGTTGTTTAAATCAAAATTATTTTCTGCGTGAATTTTTCTTTTTTCTAACAATTTTTGGTTTTATGCACTGATGATAATAATCATTGTCGGCGAATCCTGTGCCATCCGAAAACTGTTTTACTCTGCAAGCGGTTGGCTTTATGAGCTCCTGGGCGGGCTCTTCGATCGATATTTCTATTGTTGCCGCACTATCTTTGACAGATTCTTTGGCGATTTCCTTGATTGCAATTCCTAACTCTGTCGACATTTTTAATTTTAACGGAGCAATTTGATATCCAATTTCGACATTCAGTATTTGCCAGAAATCAGTTTGTTGTTTTGTAAATTCAGGATTTAAATTGATTGGCAAAACAACGGATCCTTCTGAATCCTTACAAATAACACCTACAATTTGTGAAGCAGCGTTTTTATCATCGACCGTCAAAATAAGTGTAGCACTTTCGATATTGATGTAACATAATTTTTCAAATTCTTTTTTAAGTATTTCTTTTCTGTTGAATGAAAATTTATTCAAAAAGAAATCATAGGGCATTGACATAAATTTTCTATTTTTTAGAAAACCCAGCAATTGATTGTTTTCAATAAACATAATGTCAGCTTTGTAGGTTAAGTTCACATCATCGACAAAAACACTATGCATTAATTGTGAACTTTCGGTGATACAGTCTTCGCAAAGAACTTCGGGGACTTTACAAATTAAATCATTTGCACAGAGTTGGTTGCAAAAATTTTTGTCTTTAGCTGTGCATGAAATTTCTAAAAATTTTTCAAATTCACCAGTCATTTGAGTAGAAAATTTGCTTTTAATTTCAAAAGCATTTAGCTCTAAAGACAGAACTAATAATGCAAAGATTGATATTATATTTTTCATATTAATTGCCCTTACACTGTTTATATTCACGTTCGGCGACTGGCATCCAAAAACTGTCGCCGTTGCCAGAACAGTTCAATGTCATTTTCATTTTTTTATCGCAGCCTTTGACGCTGATCCATGCAGAATCAAAGCTGTCTGTTCCTGATTCAATTTTACTTTTCCCCAGTTCAATGTTTTCGACAGATAATCCTGATTTGATTTCAAATTCTTTGACAGCCAAGGATTCACAGATATTTGATTGGCAGCTCAGTCCACGTGACAACATCGGCACACATTTTTCTGGTATTGTATTATTGTTCTTTTTGTAAGTTTCTAATAAATATTTTGTGCTGACGTTGAATTGACGAGGATTAATCGTATCGTCATTTTTAATGGATTGATATTTAATCAATTTATCAGCAATAATAATAAACGGTCTTAAGATCCAAAAATTTTTGAACGAATCCAGAATGCTAATTTTTTCAAAATTCAAAGTACATTGTCCACAGACCTGCATATCTGATTTTGGGTCTTTCTTAAATACATCAATAGCTCCGGTTGGTGATTCGATTGTCTGATTTTTCTTTGCCTGACAGGTATTAATTCCCAGTCCGCGGAATACATAGCTTGAGTTGACATCGGACAGATTAGCATCAGTTTCTGAAATGCTGACAGAGCAAGGCACATTGATAAATGACCCTAAACTTAGGCTAATTGTTTTGCTTATTTTGTCTTTGCTGAATTGGGGGTCAAATTTAATTTGTCTGTCTTGAACTAATTTGTTGAATGAAATTAATTCTTTGGGCTTATATTGAATATCTAAATAGATTGGTAAATTTGTAAAACCGAACGCTAATGCAGTCGCGCCTCCTGCGATCAAATTTTTCTTGTTGAGTCTTGATACTTCAAACGGGTCATACATTCCACAAGCTATTTTTTCAGCTCGTTCATTGAATAAAGGGGGCGATTGAATGTCTGATCGTAAAAAAGTTCGTGAATGGATTAATAATTTATTTAAATGAACAATGCTTTCGGTCATTTTACGATGGCAATCGATGGCTGTTGCACATTGATCTTTTAAATAGGCCATTGGTCGCAGATCAATCAATGTTTCAGGAGGGCTTTCTTGTTTTTCAACTTCTATGGCCGCTGTGATAATTTGGTAACGGCTTAAAAAACTTTTATACCAAGGACGATAATTATTCCATTTGTAATCGGATTGATTTTTTTGATTTTGATCGAGTTTTTCACATAATGACGTCAATAAGCGGCTGGATTCTGTATATGAAGTGAGGATATCTGAAACAGTCATTCCAAATTTTAAATAACCATCCATTTTTGAACCATTTGTTTTTAAGTTATCTAAATCAAATTTATAGACATTTAAAGGCTGTTCTTGAGTCAACAATCTGTGTTCTGTACATAAGTAATGTGCTTCTTCGAAATTTTCGGGTCGAGACATTTCAATTGTTAAGTCTTGTGAAATCTGTAAATTATTTTTTTGAGCAGTCATTGAACTGAATAATTTGTTCGCTTTAAACAAATTATCAATTTGATTTGTTGAAAATCCAAGATAAGATTTTTGAAAATCGCTGATCCATTTTTGGTCGCCTGATTTTATTTTCATATTATCTTGAATGCGTTGATCTGTCTTGTCATTGTTGTCCATGATCAGATCTTTCATTTCAAGAGTTGAGCTCGTTAATTCAAGCTTACTGCGATCTGTTGTGAATAAGTTCCGAAGTTCTGCCGAGCTTAAAAAATCCGAATTACATTCAGGGCGTTCGATGCTTTTGCAGCCGTTTGATAACAATAAAATTTGTTCTTCCATGGGTGAAACCAGTGTCCATTTATTCATTGGATGGTTGATAATCATGGCATTTTTTGAATTTCTCCAGGCATAACTGAAATAAATTTTAAAGCTTGTCCAAAATTCAAAACCATTTGTTTGCCATTTTTTTTGATCAGTAATTTTTAAATCGTAATTATAGACTGGATACAGATCCAGATCATTTTTGATATTTTTGACATCGCAATTCGTTTGTGTTTTTGCAACGATGAATTTTTCAGCCATTTCAGTTAAAACTTCTTTGTTGAGACCTCTTAAAAATAACGGCGAATAATAGCTGTTGATTTCGTTGACTTGTGTGCAGTTTGTTTTCTCAAAATATTTATTTGATCCTGCAGATTCATTTAATTTCAACCATTCATTTTGCGCTTGTGACTTTTGTGTAATTAAATTCAAGGTGCCATTGTTTAGGCCGTCTATAATGATCTGTGCTAAAGTCGTCATTTTTGTTTTATAAAATTTCAAACCTTCACCTGCGAATAAGCCAGGGTCTAAATTTGATTTTTTGGCTAAATCGACCAGTATCGATCCGTAATCTTTTAATGCAGCTGTGACAAATATAGAATCTGTCGGTTGTTTCATATCGACCGCACACTGCGGACTATTACCGATACGAAGCCAATTTTGTTCAGCTGACAAGTTGTCTGCCATTGAAGTCAGGCTTAAGCAATTGATGGCAAACGCGCATAAAACAGTTTTTAATACATGTTTATTCATACATTCAGTAGTTCACGAACCAGGCCGTTTTTTCCGTACCAGTTTGAGACAAAAAATGAAATTTGCGTCTCTTTTTGGAACCACATTGCGATATTTGCGAATGACTGTAAAAAAAATTGACACTTTTTTTAGTCAGTCTTGAATTTAATTCATTAAAAAATTATATCTTTCCAGACACTCTTGTAAAGCAGCTGAGTCAACATTAGATTGCCACCGAACCGCAAAAAATAAAAAACAAAATATTCCGAGGAGGAAATATGATTCAAAAATTAATTTTGGGATTGGCTTTAATTATCGGAGCATCCAGTTTTGCACAGCAAAATTTAGGTGAGCTTGAAGTTGATTCCAGCACAGCAAATAAGGCTGCGTATTTATCGCAAACTGATGCGGCAACAATTGCGCATGTGAACGAAGAAATCAAAGATAAATGTGACAGCCATGGCTGTACATTTGTCGCACGTGTCGATCATAAAAAAGGTTGGTCAGTCACGTTTAATTTAGGTAACAGCCCACAAAATGCAAATGGTGGAACGGGGACGACAATTAACTTGAACGGTAATAATTCAAATACAGCACAAAACCAAATGTTATCATTTGGCGCATCATTAAGTTATACAAACATGACTTGTACGTCTGATTTTAAATTAGATATGGATGACTTTATTAATAACAAAGCACGCGCAATTGCTGAACGTGAAGAGGGTTCATACAGTATGAAGCCATTAACTTCAGATATGAAGTTCGTTCAATTGTTAAAATTAGAAATTTATAAACAATTAGGCCAATCAGGCTGCTTACGTTAATTCAAATAATTATTTAAACAAAAACAAACAAACAACAACAAATAACATAAAAGGAAGTCACACACATGAAGAACATTTTTACGACAATTAAAAAAGTAGTAGCAACTTTGGCAATCGTATTGCCATTGGCTCAAACAGCAAATGCATTAGAGTATCGCTTTAAATTTAAAGTGACATCATCAGGTCCAGATATGTACGCATGTAATGCGGGTATCCGTACAGTTCCTTTGAACTGTGATGTTTGTTATAAAGAAAATTCAGATGGAACAAAAACAAACGTTGAGCGTCCAGGATCATGTGCATCAACAGCAACAAACTGTGGATCACGTATTAAATGTATCAGCCGTGGCACTGGTAATGGCGAAACTTTGATGAATTACATGACTGCAGGAAAACGTGCTTGGACTGATCATTCTGTTGCGCAGGCTCCAAGATCAAATGTTTCATTAACTGGCCAAGCAAATACATTCAAACAAATCGTTGCTGACGGTGTTGCTATGGATACTAAAATCGAAGATTTATTATTCGAATTAGGTTCAGAGGCATACACAGCTGAATATTTTGTTGATATTTGTTATCGTGCTCCTCAGCATGAATACGCATTATCAGGTATTAATGCGAATTATTCAATTTTAGCTAACGTTGGTTCAACTGATTTCTTGTCTGTTGGTACAACAAAAGGTGATAACAATCGCGATGGTTTGATCATGTTAAACCAAACTGATTTAGGTCATTATACAACTGATGCAGCTGTTAAAGTTTCTTCGTATGTTGTTTGTGATACTCAAGGTCAAGGTACTTACCAAGCTGCTGCGAACAACGCAGGTGTTTATAACACTTCTGAAAACGAAGCAAATTTCGTTATCGGCGCAAACGGTTTGCCAACTGGTGGACAAAATGGAAGTTTTTTCAGATCATCTGATTTACGTTCATTAACTGGTAACGCAATGGACATGGTTTCTACAAACACTGGAAATTTACGTTTTTGCAAAATTCGTTATGTTTTCACAGAAACTAAAGGTCAACAATGTTCTGGAGATAAATCAGGAATGTTCCGTGACTGGACTCGTAAGGGCGCAGAAATGTGTACTTATACTGTCATCGACGAACCAGTCGTTCAGTAATTTTTAATAAAAATGAACTGATCATCTGATCAGTTCATTTTTTTTTCTTTTCAATGTTTTATATTTTTAACTGTAAAGAGGATTATATGAAATTGATGTCGAAACAAAATTGGATTATTACAGCTTTGATCATCGCTCCCAAAATTGTTTTTGCTTGTGAAATGTCACGAGCACTGACCGAGACACAATTTGTTATTGATCCTTCACAAAAAAAATCGCAAATGGAATCTGTTAAAAACAATACCCAAATTGAAATCGGACGTTGTAAGATCGAAGATCGTTTTTTATATATCAATTTAAACACAATATTTTTTCAAGACGATACGGCCAGACAAGAAAGTAATGATGGTCTGTTGGTTCAAAAAATTTCAAATTGTTCAATTCAATCAGAAATCCCATTTCAAAAAATGGATATTTTGAGTTTACAAAGTGACGTTGCAAATAAAAATAAATTTATTCGTCAATGTGTTCGATTAATTATTGCTGATCAACGCGGCCAAAAACTACAATTTGATCCGCAATCAAAATGTTCTGTAAAGCCCATAGTCGCTGACGGTTCGACTGTTGAAACTGACGGCGTCGGTTGTATGTTATCCGTGAACGCAAATTCAAAAATTGTTATGGAAACCAGAATTAATCCAGACTGTATGGATTCTTCATTTTTAAATCAAAACCAGATTCAAGCCGGTGATTATGAATCTGTGATTAAAGTATTTCCGGCGCAATCAAATTTAGGTCAATTTTCGATCGGTCAGCCGATCGGTCAACGTTATGTTCGTCATACGTTATTACCAGCCAAAGATTTCATGCCACGAGCAGTTAAAGAAAATGAAGGCCATTTTCCTTATATCAGTGCGTTTTCAACAAATATCAGTCCTGGAAATATCAGCATGACTTCTGTCGGTAACAAACGTTATTTAATTCAGCCTACATTTTTAGTCGAAAATTTAGCTAAAGAATTCTGTAAAGGTTCTGAGTGTTCACGAACATCATCATTTGTAACACCAATTGCTGGATTATTAAAATTGGTTAAAATTAATCCCGCAAACGGCAAAAAATCACAAATTGGTGAATGGGGACATGCTTTAAAAGTTCCGTCGAATTGGTCAGGGATCGCAGAATTTAAAAATGAAAATAATATGTCAGGTTTAACAATGGGCGCACTTGAAGCCGAAATGAAAATGAATGTGGGCGATATTTATGAGCTGGGTGCGCAATTTTATGAACCGCGAACACTGTTGGATGAAATGACTGCGTCCCAAAATTATATGGATTTAAATAACAATTTAAACGTCGGCGCAGAAGTCGATGATTCATTGCCTGTTTTACCTAAGGCTGGACAACTGGGTAATGTCGGTAAATTACCAAAAATGCCGTCGGTGAGTTTAGGTTTTAAAGGGATTTTAGATTTAGCAGACCAAATGAATATGACAAAAAGTTGGTCACAAAAATACGACCGTATTTGCAATAATCAAAATTTAAAATGTATGAAATTAACAGGATTGGACCGTGCGATTTCGACGATTAAAATGAAATTTAAAATCGGAGAAAATAATCAGATTATTCCGATGTCCGTTTCAAAAAATTCACCCGTGTTTGAAAGCTATGAACAAAGCGTAACAGTGTTTGCAAAAAAAGTTTGTCAGTAATTTTCAAGGTGTTGAATGAAATTATTTTTATTTGCAATAGGCATTTTGTTTACAATCCATTCGCAAGCGGTCTTGTGGAACGCTGAAAATCAGTGGGACGACAAATGGGAACAGCAATATTCTGAATGGATCGCCAAAGAAATTAAGCCTACATTTTATTTACAAAATAAAATCACAACTGATTGTGCTGATGCTGTCATTACTTTGCGTTGGATTTTTGCCAGAAATAATTCATTGCCTATGGCATCAACGTCAGGTTCGGGTTTAATTACAAATTTATCATCAAGCTGGGATCATCTGCCAACTTCAAATGATTGGAAATCAGATCAACGATTTTTAAAAGCATTACGCAGTATCAATGATTCAACGGATACAAAAACATTGTTTCGTGATGTGTATCCGGTCGAATTAAATTCAAAAAACCTACGTGTTGGAACTTTATTTGTGGATTCAACAGCCACAACAGGACATGCTCAGTGGATCAGTCAAATGTCTTTTGATGGTTCAAACAACCCAATCACTTTTAATTCATCGACAGTGCCTCAGATCGTGCGTGAGATGTTGGTGTATCCTTTCATGAAACCCAAATGGCCAGAGCAAAATAAAAATGGTTTTGCCAGATTCCGCTGGGCTGTTCAAAATAACACACAGGTCAATTTAAAATCGCCAGAATCTATGCCAGGTTACAGTCTTGAACAATATAAATTAGGAATTGAGCTATCTGCAAATTACGATTTTGATGACTATGTGACAGAAAAACTGATTGGTCAGCCATTAGACGGGTTACATAAATTACAAAACCTAGCCAGTCATCTGATTTCAAGAATCGAAAACAGAGTCCCAGTAGCTGAATCAGGTTTTAAAAATTGTTATCCAAATAAATGTATCAAAGACTCTGAAAAATTTTATAATTACAGTACGTATTCACGGGATGGAGCAATACAGTTTTTAATTATTGGTATTACTGAATTAATTTATTCGGATAAATACAAACAAAATGTCGACGACCAGATTGCCGGGCAAATGATATTGCGTTGGTCGCAACTACAAACTAACGTAAAAATTGATCTTGGGTTTAAAGAAATCGAACTGGGTTATGTTATCGCGAATTGGAATCTAAATATTTTTTCATCAGACCCAAATGTCACAACTGAAAAACGTTGGGGCTTTTAAAAAACAGTTCTAAAACCAAAAATTATCTAAAAAAATAAATTTATGTATTTTTTCTTTTAAACCACCAATGATATTTGGTGGTTTAATTTCATAAATAGCTTGTGGAATTTCTGTGTGTATTGTTCCCTGTGGTGGGCGATATGAAAAATTTTCGGGTTGGTAACTATAAATGATAAATTCATTATTTTTTGAATTTTTATAAGTAAAATCGACCAATGATTTTAAAACATCAGGATGATCAAAAAATAAAAAATGCAGCATTTTAAAATTCAAAGTTTGCTCTTTGTTTGTTCGTGAAAATGGTTTTGTCAATTTTCTTCCGAAACCCAAAAAATGTGAAAATTTTAGAAATTGTCTAAAATTATTTGCTTGGTGGTTGTAGTTTTGCGGTAAATAATCCTGAAGAAGTGTTGATGACACGGGGTGGGTGCAGCCGATAATTTCGCCCTTTGAATTTGTTGCAATAACGAATTGATTCCAAGAATAAAGCAACGATTTTTGAATTGCTGAATTTAAATCTTGAAGATATTCTTCTGAGACTAATTCTAAATTTTTCAGTTTCTGATGAATATATGACGCAAGCATATTTTTATCAGGGTTGTTGTGTTTAGAAATCAGGATATTTTTATTAACTGCGAACTGAAGTGGATAAAAACCGTGAATAGTGACTAAATTATACTTCTGCACAAGTTCGTAGACGGGGCGATCCGTTCTGGTAATTTTTGGTCTGATGAATGCATTAATAACCTGAGTTTCAGATAAATTGATTGATGTCACAATGTGGTCAATTTTTTCAGTACCTAACAATATTTTAATTTGGGGCAAAAAATATTTACCCCAACTGAGTATTGCTTTTCGCTGTGGAGAAATGCGCAAATCACATCCAAATGCAATTTTCTGAATTTGTTGATTACAAATACGATTTTGATATAAAAAACTGGCGGTCCCTAAGATTTCTGAATTATTTTGATCTAAAACATACGTTTTGAATTGTTGGCCCAAGCGATGGAATAATGAAAAAAAATCGATTTGCCTATGAATTTTAATGTCTAAAAAGCCTTGTGTCGGAATTGATGAAAAAAAACGATTTAATTCGGTTGAATCTGACGGGTCTGCTTCGCGAAGAATTAATTCTGGTTTCAAAGTGATTTGTCCCATAAAATTTCGACTGAATTTGTTTTTAAATTAATGTATCTGGCGACTGTAAATAAATAATCACTGAGTCGATTTAAATAAATTAATACAAAGTTCAAGCGATCGTCTTTTGATGAAACTTCAGCGGCACGACGTTCTGATCTGCGGCAAATTGTTCGTGCATAATGTGCTTTGGCGCTGGCCCAATGACCGGCTGGTAAAATAAAGTTTTTAAGAGGCTGCAGTTGACTGGTTAATGTGTCAATTTGCAATTCGAGGTATTCAATATCAGAATTTGCAATTTGGGGCAGTTTTTCAAAAACTTCATTTTTTTCAGTAGCAAGTAAGCTGCCTATGACGAATAATTTATGCTGAACGATGTGAACGGTTTGAACAGATTCATTCAAATTCAATTCAGTCAGATCACATTTAAGTAATCCTAAATAGGAATTTAATTCATCAACTGTGCCGTAAGCTTCGACGCGAGGATTGAATTTTTCGACGCAGCTGCCATCAACTAATCTGGTCGTACCATTGTCACCAGTTTTCGTGTATATCTTCATATGTGTTATTAAACTCTTTGAGGTCAAAATGAGTCAACAAATTCCATTTTTTATTACAATGCCACACTCTGGTGAAAAAATTCCGCAAGCTTGTGATTGGCTTTTGGATTTGCCAGAAGAAATTTTAATGTGTGATGTGGACCGATATATCGATTTACTTTACCAGCCGGCCATCGAAAAACTACAGATACGATCTGAAAAAACACAGTGGCACAGATATGCCGTGGATCTGAACCGAATTCCTACGGATATTGATGAAACTTCTGTGGTCGGCAACATAAATCCCAAAGGTACGTTTAACCGCGGCTTTCATTGGGTTGTGACCACTCAAAATGACATACTAATGCCGCGACCTATTTCGCAGGAATTACACGCAGAGTTAATGAATTTAATCTACACACCTTTTCATCAGCAAATCAGATCTCAGTTTGATTTTTTCAAAGTGCTTGATTTTAAAGATATTTATCACTTGGATGCTCATTCAATGCCGTCTCTGGGTACAAAAATGCACAAAGACCCTGGTCAATTGCGCCCAGACATTGTGATCAGTGATTCCTTGGGTAAAAGCTGCGATTCTCAATTCAAAGACATTGTTGTTGCGGCCTACAAGGACGCCGGATTCAGTATTGGTTATAATTGGCCCTACGTGGGTGGGCGATTGACTGAACAATACGGCCAGCCAAGCATTGGCCAGCATACAATTCAGGTTGAATTGAATCGTGGTTTGTATATGGATGAAAATACAAAAAAAATAAAGCCAGAACATGCAGAAATACAAAAAAAAATTCAGCAAGCATTGCAAAAAATAACCACAGTTTTGTCGCAACAGCTCACATGACTGAATTATTAAACGTTGTTTTTTTTAAAAAATGGCTTAAAATTGGCAATCAATAGACGAAGGAGAATATTATGGGTGGATTCAGCGTTGTTCATATTATTATATTAGGAATTATCGTTTTAATATTATTTGGTTCCGACAAATTGCCTGTTTTTGGCAAATCTTTGGGTAAGGCGATCAAAGGCTTCAAAGATGGCATTAACGAAATTGATGTCGAATCTAAAGACGTCACAACTGAAAAATTAAATGCACAGCAGATTGCAGAATTAAAATTAAAACAAGTTGAAATGAAACTTGAGCAAGCTGAGTTAAAATTACGGCAAGCTGAATCAGATAAAAACAAAGCCTAGTCAGTTTTTCTATCGTGCAGTTCAAAAATAAATCCGTACAAAAATTTTGGAGATTTTCGACATCATTTTATTTAGGCATTCCTATTATGGTCTGTTTAACAATATTGATTACGTGGGGAACCATCGTCGAATCGAAACTGGATGCTTGGTCTGCTGGTCAAATCGTTTACCGCAGCTGGATGATGTATTTGGTGATGGGTTTGTTGGTTTATAATTTGTTTTTAGTTATGGTGGATCGATTACCTTGGAAAAAACACCATTATCCATTTTTATGTGTTCATATTGGAATTATAATGATGATTATTGGTGGTTGGGTCACGCAAAAATATGGCGTTGACGGTTCGATGCCGATTGGCCTGAATGCTCAGAGCAATTTGGTGACAGTCGGTGAAACTGATTTTGTTGTTTATGCCACATTTGATGGTGATAGGTATTCAAAATTATACGATCAAGAAGTCAATTTTTTTAAAAACAAACCAACTATTGATAAGCCGTATTTGATACAGCTGAATTCGGATGTGTTAAAAATCACTGATTACGTGCCCTATGCCAGAACAAATAAAAAAATTGTTTCTGACCCTGACCTCAAATCCGGGGCATCGGTTAAAATTCAATTAATGAATGCAAATGTAAAGCAAGTTGAAACTTTAACTCAGTCAGCAGCGACTAAATCTGCTGAAATTAATTTGGGTCCTCTTAAGGTTTATCTGGGGCATGATTATGTCAAAAACGGCCGCAAGAAACCTGAAATCAATGAAATTTATTTAAACAAAATTGACGATCAAAAAATTTCGTACTCATTTTTTGATAAAAACGAAAAAAAACCATATTTATTAGGCTCTGCAAAAATCGGTCAAGTCGTTCCGACGCATTGGATGGGTTTGGAATTACGTCTTTTGGATTACTTTCAATCTGCACGTGAAGAATGGGAAATTAAGCCGAATGATTATCCGACGCCATTAACAACAGCTGTCGTCTACATTGAATATAAAAATCGCAAAGAATGGATTTTATTAAATGATGTGATTAAAATTTTTGATGACCAAACAGCTTATTTGATCAGTTTTCAAAATCGCAGAATTCAATTGGATTTCCCGGTTAAGTTGAACGATTTCAAAGTCGAAAGGTACGAAGGAACCCAAAAGGCAAAAAGTTATTCCAGCCAAGTTACGGCAGGACTTGATGTTGATAAACAGGAAACTTTGATATCAATGAACGAACCAATGAAATACAAAGGTTACACGTTTTACCAAGCGAGCTTTCAAGAGGACGAACAAACCGGACAGCCAACGGCATCTGTGCTGTCCGTAAATAAGGATCCAGGTCGACCAATTAAGTATATTGGATCACTCATTTTAACATTGGGAATATTGTGGTTATTTTATGACCGCAGAAAAAGAAAGACAGCAACGTGAAATATTTATTTGTACTGTTATCAGTTTTATTATCTGTTCAAATTTTTGCAAGTCCTGGCGAATTGATCAGATCATTGCCTGTTCAAGACGGTGGTCGGATCAAGCCCTACGATTCATTTGCCAAAGAAACATTGGAGCTCATTTACGGAAAATCAGCCTATAAGCGCCAATCAAATGGTCAATATGAACAAAAATCTGAACCGGCCTATTTGATCATTTTATCCTTTGTGTTAGCGCCGGAAAGCTGGTTAAAAATTCCATTATTTGAAGTCACGCATTTGGATGTCAAAAATAAATTAAAATTGCCGTTGGATCAGAAACATTTTACAGGCGATCAGATTTTCAAAAATGAAAATTTCAGTAATTTAATACAGGAACTTGCAGATCAACGCCAAAGCAAGGAAAAACTGACTCCCTACTTCCAAGCATTGCAAAGAATTGAAAATCAGCTCTATGTTTTTCGCGAATTATCGTCGGGCAGATTGATGAAAATTTTGCCAAGCCCAGATTCTGATCATTGGATTTCGATTGCTGATTTATCAGAAAAAATGCAGCCTTACTTTATTCAAATCAGCCAAAATTTCGCAAAACGTCTGGGTGAAATTTCTGATAATACAGAAAATAAAAAAAATGAATCTGTTCATGCAATGGCGTTTGACGAATCAGTTCAAAAGTTCAAAGACATGGCGGCTGCTGAATATCCGGAAAAATATGGACGCAGCTCAAAAGTTCAAACGGAAGTTTTCTATAACGACCTGCATCCGTTTCGTTGGACGTATATTATTTATTTATTATCTGCATTGGTTTTACTATTTTCATGGATCAAATCTGTGGATATCGGTATTCAAATAGCATGGTTTTTTGCAATATTTGGATTCGTTTTGCACACTTCTGGTTTTTTATTTCGAGTTTATTTAGCCGAGCGTCCGCCTGTGACAAATATGTACGAAACAGTGATTTGGATGTCCTGGGGATGTATTTTATTTTCAATTATCTTAGAAAAAATTTATAAATTTAAATTTATATTATTTGCCGGAATGTTGGTCGGGATTTGTTCGATGGTTATTGCTGATAATGCACCCGCCGTTTTAGATCCATCGATTCAGCCCTTGGAAGCCGTTTTGCGCAGCAATTACTGGCTGATCATTCATGTGATGACAATTTGTATATCATATTCAGCATTTGCGTTGGCTTGGAGTCTGGGGAATATCGGATTAATTTATTATTTTTTAGACGAAATAAAGCACAAAGAAAATATTCAAAAAATTGCTACGGCTATTTATAGATCAATTCAAATTGGTGTTGCATTTTTGACTCCTGGAATTATTCTGGGTGGGATATGGGCTGATTATTCATGGGGCAGGTTTTGGGGTTGGGACCCTAAAGAGACTTGGGCTTTGATCGCACTGATGGGGTACATCATCGTTTTACATGCGAGATTAATTAACTGGTTACAAAATTTTGGAATAGTCGTCAGTGCTGTGATGACCTTTAGTCTGGTTATTATGGCTTGGTACGGCGTTAATTTTGTCCTTGGCGCAGGGCTTCATTCGTATGGTTTTGGTGCTGGCGGCGTTGAATATGTATCTGCTGTTTTATTGTTACAAATGATTTTTGTACTGTACGTGTCTGTCGTGCGACATCAAAATCAAAAACTGAAGCAAAAAAAATCATAAAACGATAAGCTTAAAAAATAATCTTTAGACAATATTTTTTGTTTTCTCAATTGATTTTCAAAACAGACGTGACAAGTCATGTCTGTGATTTTACTATATTTTTAATCAAATTAATAATTATAACGAAAGGCAAACAAATATGTTTGGATCGTTTTCTATTCGTCAAAAATTTACAGCAACAGTTCGGCTGTTCGCTGTAGGAATTTTAACAGTTTTTTTATCGTCATGTTTTTTTCAAGAACCTGATGGTGGTAAGCGCGTGGGCATCGGCTATAACAAAGGTTATTCTCCGGAACAGCCGATTCCGTTCAGTCATGAACTTCATGTCGGCACTCATAAAATGCAATGTCAATATTGTCATAACCAGGTTGAACGTTCAAAATCTTCGAATATTCCTTCGCTTGCAACTTGTATGAATTGTCATCAGCAGGTTGCGACTGATAAAGAACCAATTAAAAAATTACGTGAAGCTTATGCTGACGGAAAATCGATCGAATGGGTCAAGGTTCACATGTTGCCAGATCATGTTCAATTTAATCACCAAGCCCACGTAGGACGCGGAGTCAGCTGCCAAACTTGTCACGGCGAAATTGAAAAAATGGCAAAAGTTTACCAGTATTCAGATTTATCAATGGGCTGGTGTATCAGCTGCCATCGACAGCCTGAAAACAAAGCGCCATTAAACTGTACAACGTGTCACCACTAAAGATTTAAGGAATTAATATGTCAGAATTAAATCAAAATACAGAACATAACGATCCATCAAATCAAGCAAATCGTCCCGAAAAAATCCAAAGACAAACTGGGATTTGGCGTTCATTTGAAGAGCAAAACAACACTCCTGAATTCCAAAAAACTTTATCGACCGAATTTATGTCGTCGCCTTTACGATCAGAATCAGCCCATGAAGGCACGGAATCTGACGGAGTAGCTCGTCGTGATTTTTTAAAACTGATGGGTGCGTCAGTTGCATTAACAACGGCAGCAGGTTGTATTCGCAGACCTGTTCAGAAAATGGTTCCGTATAACAAACAACCCGAAGAAGTCACATTGGGAGTTCCGAATTATTACACATCAACATATTTTGATGGCCAAGAAGGTTTTGGATTATTAATCAAATCACGAGAAGGCAGACCTGTTCATATTGAAGGAAATCCAAAAAATCCATTGAACGGTTCGGCAGTTTCAGTTCGTGCACAAGCAAGTCTTCTAAGTTTATATGATCCTGAACGTTTGCAAAAACCATTCAGAAATTTATTGAATGAAAAGAAAACGAACAAAGAAACCGTTGGAATATCTTGGGAAGAGCTGGATAAAAAAGTCACGGCCGAATTAAACAACGGTGGCGTTGCAATTTTAACTGGAAATTTATCTGGCCCTGCGACAAAAGCTGTTGTCAGTGATTTTTGTTCAGGATTTAAGGCGGATCATTACACATGGGAACCATTGGCTCAAGATGACGTTTTAAACGGTCAAAAAATTTCATACGGCGAATCTGTTGTTCCATCATACAGATATGACAAAGCAAAAATTATCGTATCTATTGATGCCGATTTTTTAGGTGCATGGGGACCTGCTATTCAATCAAATACATTGTTTGCAAACGGCCGACGTGACCCTGCAAAAATGTCCAGATTGATTTCGTTTGATTCAACATATTCATTAACAGCAGCAAATGCAGATGTTCGTGTGCGGATCAAACCTTCGGATCAGTTACAAATTGTTATGGGATTAATTGCAGAAATATTCCCAGAAAATTCAGCAGCCAGCTCGTACAAAGGCGCTGTGGAAAAACTTGGAATTAATTCAGAAGTTTTCAAAAAAATAGCTGCAGATCTTAAAAAAAATGCGGGCGAATCAATTATTGTCACGGGTGGGTTGCAAACTCGAACTGCCGATTCGGAATCTGTACAGATCGCTGTCAATTATTTAAACAGCCTGCTTGGTAATGAAGGTCGCACAGTATTAGCAAACGCGGGAAATCAAAATTTAGTTTCAAATTATGATTCATTAATGACTTTGATTGCAAAAATGAAATCAGGTTCTGTAAAAACATTAATTATTTACCGTCAAAATCCAATTTATACATTGGCTCAGAATTTAGGTTTTTCTGAAGCGTTAGCAAAAGTAAATACAGTTGTTTTCATCGGTGATCAAATGGATGAAACAGCGTCATTTTCAAATTACGTAGCGACTGATAATCATGCGTTGGAATCATGGAATGACTCTGAATTTGCAAACGGATTATTTGGGATTCATCAGCCGTTGATCAGATCAATGTACGATACCAGATCATTTCAGTTATCATTAATGACTTGGGGATTCATGGCCAAAGTCGGTCCACGCAGATTACAAGATTTTGAAACTTTTCACGAATATTTACGTGCTTTTTGGAAAACAGAAATGGCTTCCAAACTGGCTAAGGGTCAAGACTTTGAAACATTTTGGAATCAAGTTTTACAAAATGGAACAGTCGGCGAAATTGCAAACTCTTCAAGTCGTTCATTTAAAACTGACGCATTATCTAAAATTAAAAATAATCAAAAATCATCTGAATTAGAATTGGTTTTGTATCCAACTTCACACATTGGTGATGGAACATTAGCTAACGTGGCTTGGCTCCAAGAATTACCAAACCCAGTTTCAAAAATTGTTTGGGATAATTATGCTTCTGTTTCGATGAAAACGGCGGATCGTTTACAATTAAAACAAGGTGATTTGATTGATGTTATTTCAAATGGTGTGACTGTGACGTTACCAACACATATTCAGCCAGGCTTGCATGACGGTGTCGTTGCCGTTGCCGTCGGATATGGGCGAACAAAAGCAGGTAAAGTCGGTTCAAATATTGGTCAAAATGCTTATGTATTTGCAACCAAAGATTCAAATCAAAATATTTTATTTTCAGGTTTAGCTGTCGAAATTAAAAAAATTGGAAAGAAATATGATCTGGTCACAACGCAAGGTCATGATTCAATGGAAGGACGACAAATCGTCGTTCAAGCCACAAATAAGGATTATGAGAAATCAAAATCTGCGAATATTCATAAACATCACACATGGTCGATGTGGTCAGGTCACCAGTACAACGGGCACAAATGGGGTATGGCGATCGATTTAAATACGTGCACGGGTTGTTCAGCATGTATGACGGCGTGTCGTTCTGAAAATAATATTCATGTCGTTGGTAAAAAATATATTATGCAAGGTCGTGAAATGGATTGGATCCGTATCGACCGTTATTATGTAGGCGATACAGATAATGCTCAGACCGTTTTTCAACCGATCATGTGTCAGCACTGTGACAATGCTCCGTGTGAAACTGTTTGTCCTGTGGCAGCGACAGTGCACAGTTCTGAAGGCTTGAACGAAATGGTTTACAACAGATGTGTTGGAACCAGGTATTGTTCAAATAACTGTCCATACAAAGTGCGCAGATTTAATTGGTTTAACTATGCAAAACTCATTGAAAAACCAATGCACATGGCTTTGAATCCCGAAGTCGGTGTTCGTACGCGTGGAGTTATGGAAAAATGTACTTTCTGTGTTCAGCGAATCAAAGAAGGCAAAAATATCGCAAAATACGAAAATCGCGCACTGAAAGACGGCGACATCAAAGTCGCTTGTGAAACAGCTTGTCCGACGAAGGCAATTACATTCGGTGATTTGAATGATGAAAATTCACGTGTTGCAAAAACTTTCAAAGCCGAAGAACGTTCGTATGCACTCCTTGAAGAGTGGTACGCGAAGCCTTCAGTGCGATATATGTCTAAAATTCGTAATAACGACCTAGAAACTCCTCACAAATCAGAGGCTGAACATGCTTAAACGTAATCAATTAGTCCTTGGAAATAAATCTTTAAAAGACGTTACTGATGACATCTGCGCGCCGATCGAAAGAGTCCCATCAAAAGAATGGATGGGATTATTTTTAACGGCGAAGGGTTTATTTATTTTTTACATATTAACGATCGCAATTGTTGTTTCAACAGGTATGGGATTGTTGGGAGTTAACCATCCAGTCGGTTGGGGAACGATGATTATTACTTTCGTTTTCTGGGTTGGTATTGGTCATGCGGGAACATTAATTTCTGCAATTTTATTTTTGTTCAGACAAAAATGGAGAACTTCAGTTGCCAGGACCGCCGAAGCTATGACGGTTTTTGCAGTTATGACAGCCGGAATATTTCCGTTAATTCACACGGGTCGTCCATGGCTTGATTTCTGGTTATTTCCATACCCAAATCAGCGCGGTCCATTATGGGTGAATTTTAGATCTCCATTATTGTGGGACGTATTTGCGATTTCAACTTATGCAACAGTATCTGCAACATTTTGGTTCGTAGGATTGATTCCTGATTTGGCGACGGTTAAGGACCGCGCAAAAAATATTTGGCGTAAAAAAATATACGGTGCTTTGTCATTGGGATGGCGCGGGACTGCAAAAAATTGGTCACATTTTGAAATGATTTATTTAGTGTTGGCTGGTTTATCAACGCCGTTGGTGTTGTCGGTTCACACGATTGTATCATTCGACTTTGCGGTTTCTGGTTTACCAGGGTGGCACACAACAATTTTCCCTCCGTATTTCGTTGCCGGTGCAATTTTCTCTGGTTTCGCAATGGTTATTACATTGATGACACTTGTTCGAATCGGATTTCCGCAATTCAAAGATTATATCACTTTGGATCATATGGAAGTGATGAATAAAATTATTATGATGACGGGTCTGATGGTCGGTTATGCATACGGTATGGAATTTTTAATTGCTTGGTATTCGGGAAACGATTACGAACGTTACGTTTTCATGAACAGAGCTTTGGGCCCTTACGCTTGGTCGTATTGGATTATGATTTTCTGTAACGTTGTTGCGCCGCAAATTTTTTGGTTTAAAAAAATTCGCAGATCAATACCTGTTATGTTTGTCGTTTCAATTTTTGTAAATATCGGGATGTGGTTTGAAAGATTTGTTATTACTGTCACATCACTGCATCGTGATTTTTTACCATCAAATTGGGGGCAGTATGCGTGGTCGATGTATGACACAGCAATCTTAGTGGGCTCGTTTGGAATGTTTTTTACGATTTTCTTACTTTATTTACGGGTATTACCGGCAATTTCTATTGCTGAAATGAAACCTGTTTTGCATGTCGGACGTGATGATGAATTCGATAAATCAAAAAAGGGAGCGCACTAATGGGAAAGAAAAAACCAATTGGCGGTATCGCTGGAATATTTTTATCTGAAGACGTCGTTGTGAATGCTGCACGAAAAGTTCGTGAATCGGGCTATACAAAATTTGACGCCATTTCACCTTACCCCATTCATGCGATGGAAGAGGCCTGTGGAATCAAGCGTTCACCCATCCCCTATGTGACATTTGCAACAGGTGTTGTGGGTTTATTAGCAGGCTTGGGCTTAACATATTACACATCAGTTGTTGATTGGGCGATTAACGTCGGCGGAAAACCAATGTTTTCATTACCTGCGTTTATTCCTATTATTTTTGAATTAACAGTTTTATTTGCAGCATTATCGTCTGTGGGTGCGTTCTTTTATTTATGTGGAATGCCTAAGGGTGATGTTCCAACAATTGACAAAGATTTAACGTGTCATAAATTTGCAATTTTTATTCCTGAAAATGAAATCGGTTATAATTCAGAGCGCGTTGAAACAATGTTGAAAGACTTAGGCGCTGTTGAAATTAAAAAAATGGCGGAGTACTAATATGAAAAACATTTTTTTAGCCCTAGCGGCAGCGGTATTTTTAGCGGGTTGTAATATCGACAAATCTCAACCAAATATTGAAGTTATCCAAGACATGATGGAATCACCTTCATTAAAACCCCAAGAATACGACAAAGGCGGACCGAATGACGGCGCCATGCGAATTCCACCCGAAGGAACTCAACCCATCGGTTTTGAGCCCTATAAATACCCAACAGATTTTACTGCAGCAGCTGGAAATAAAAATCCAATGGCAGGAAATTTTTCTGAAGACGTATTGAAAACCGGCTTGAAATATTACACGATTCACTGTTCGATTTGCCACGGAGCAAATGGTGAAGGTGGCATGACGAATAATTCTATCGGTGAAAAAATGGCTTTAAAGCCACCAGCGATGACGACTGATAAAATTAAAAATTGGACAGATGGTCAAATTTATCATGTTGTTACAATGGGTCAGGGTGTGATGGGTCCATATGCGGCACACATTCCGCAAAAATACAGATGGCAAGTTGTCAACTATGTTCGTCATCTTCAAGGCAAAAGCAAAGGTCAGGATAAATAATTATGGCATCATCAAATCATCATACTGAATTAAAAATTGAAAAATTTGAAGCCCCGCAAAATTTAAAAACGGCAGCCTATGTCTGTATCGTTTTGGGTCTCATCGGAATGATTATGGGTTTTATCAACAACCCAGAACGAGTATGGACTTCGTATTTGGTTTCATTTTTCTATTTTGCGTGTTTGGCGCTGGGAGCGATGTTTTTTATCGCATTCAATTATGTAACAAACGCGGGGTGGAGCACGTCAATTCGCCGAATCGCAGAAAGCTTTACCAGTTATTTACCTGTGATGTTGATATCAGCCATCGTTTTAATTTTGGGTTTTAAACATTTATACCCTTGGGCTGATGCTGAACAAATGCATCGACTAACGGGTGGTAAATTAATTTATTTGTCACAAGGCTTTGTGATTGCTCGGATTTTGATTTTTTGCGTTGGCTGTTTAGTTTTTAAAAATTTAATTGTAGGAAATTCTTTAAAACAAGATGCTTCAGGCGACAATAAATTCACTTTACAAAATTTGCCACGATCTGTGGGTTTTATCGCATTTTTTGCGATATTCTTTTCGATGTTTTCAATCGATCTGTTGATGTCATTGTTGCCAAGTTGGTATTCGACGATATTTGGTATTTACATGTTTGCGGGAATGATTCAGTCGTTTTTTGCATTAATGGCGATTATGATAGTTTGGCTCAAAGATTCAAAATGGATCTCTGGGTATGTCACTGTTGAACACCAGCACGATATTGGTAAATTCATGAAGGGTTTTACTGTATTTTGGGCTTATATTGCATTTTCTCAGTTCATGTTAATTTGGTATGCAAATATCCCCGAAGAAACTGAATTTTATCTGATGCGTTCACATAGTGGATGGTTGGTCATTTCATTCGCCTTATTGATCTTCAGATTTATTGTTCCATTTTTAACGTTATTACCGCGTGAAGCAAAGCGAAACGATTCAGTTTTGGTTTCAGTCGCAGTATTGGTTTTAATCATGCAATACCTGGATATTTACTGGCTTGTATACCCTAATTTTAACGAAGGTACGCCAATGTTTGGTTTTTACGAGGTTTCAATTTTTGCTGGATTTGCGGGTTTATTTTTGACAATGGTCTTGAGGTTTATGTCTAAAAACAACCTCGTTGCGATCAAAGACCCACGTTTACACGAGGCCTTGAACCACCACGTTACGTATTAACTGTTGTCGTCTCAGATTCGAATCAAAAGGGCTTGTAAAAGCCCTTTTTTTTTGTCATTATAGTCTTAATGAAGTTATCTACTTACATTCAAACTTTGACCACCGTAACGACCACATTTTAATGTTGTTGTCTCTATTGTTATCTACAAAATTTTAATGCTCAAATTTTTAAAAATAAAGAAAACATATCTATGATTAATATACTATTACCTGATAACTCAGTTAAAACTTTCGAATTCGAGCCATCAACTTTAGACGTGGCTAATGCTATCGGTGCTCGTTTGGCCAAAGACACTTTGGGTGCAAAAATTAATGGATTGCCCGAAGTTATTGATTTACGGACTCCTCTCAAAGACGGAACCAAATTACAAATCATAACAACTAAATCACCAGAAGCATTGAACATTGTCAGACATTCTTGTGCGCATTTAATGGCACAAGCCATTCAAGAAATTTGGCCTGAAATCAAGGTCACAATAGGTCCCGTTGTTGAAAATGGATTTTATTACGACTTCGATTCAAATTTGAACTTCACAGAAGAACACTTTGAAATCATTGAGAAAAAAATGGATGATTTGCAAAAAAAAGATCTTCCAATTGTTCGTGAAAATTGGCCTATTCAAAAAGCGATTGATACATTTACAGAATTAAAAGAACGTTTCAAAGTTGAACTCATCCAAGATTTAGCCGCAAAGGGCGAAACGGTTGTCGGCATTTATCATCAAGGTCCTTGGTTTGATTTGTGTCGTGGTCCTCATGTGCAAAGCACTGGGCAGATCAAGGCGTTTAAATTAATGTCTGTGGCCGGTGCATATTGGAAAGCTGATCAATCAAATCCCATGCTTCAGCGTGTTTACGGAACTGCTTTTTTGGACAAAAAAGAACTTGAAGAATATTTGAAAAATATCGATGAAGCTAAAAAGCGTGATCACCGAAAACTGGGTAAAGAATTAGGGATGTTTACATTCCATCCTTGGGCTCCAGGATCGCCATTTTTTACGGGTCGTGGTGCGATTGTATATAACGAATTACAAAAATACTTGCGCGAATTGTATTTCAAATATGGATACAACGAAGTTATTACTCCGCAAATTTTCGACACTGAATTATTTAAAACATCGGGGCATTTGGCTAATTACAAAGACAACATGTTTTTTACCAAAGTCGACGAACGTGATTTTGCATCAAAGCCCATGAACTGCCCCAGCCATTGTTTATTATTTGCTTCTGAAAAATATTCGTACCGTGATTTACCATATCGTATGGCTGATTTCGGAAGATTGCACAGATATGAAATTTCAGGAGCGCTGTCGGGATTAACTCGAGTGCGAACATTCTGTCAGGACGACGGCCACATTTTTTGTTCGATGGATCAACTGCAATCTGAAATCAAAGGCTTCGTTGAATTGCTGAATGAAATTTATCAAAACTTGGGAATGCATGAATACAAAGTCTATTTATCAACGCGTCCTGAAAACCGATTGGGAACAGATGATGTTTGGGACAAAGCCGAAGGCGCTTTAGAAAATGCATTAATCAATTTAAATATTCCGTATGAAATTAACCCTGGTGATGGAGCTTTTTACGGCCCCAAATTAGACATTATGTTCGTCGATGCATTAAAACGACCTTGGCAATTAGGAACGATTCAATGCGATTTTAATTTACCAATGAATTTTGATTTAAAATATACGGGCGTTGACAATGCAGAACACACTCCAGTGATGTTACACCGTGCTGTATTGGGTTCACTTGAACGTTTTATTGGAGTTTATCTGGAACATACTGCAGGTCATTTACCAACGTGGTTATCGCCAACACAGGTTGTATTGTTGAACGTGACAGATCGAGTAAATCCATTTTGTGAAAAAATTGAAGCCCATTTTAAAGAAAATTTTATTCGCTGTGAATTCGACAGACGATCTGAAAAATTAAATTTTAAAATCCGTGAAGCACAGCTTAAAAAAATTCCATTCATGTTTATTATCGGCGACAAAGAAGCCGAAGCTGGAACGGTTTCAATTCGTTTAAGTAACGGAACATTATATAATAATATTTTATGGGCTGACGCCTGTAAAATTGTCATTGTAAACAGAGACCACAGGCATTTGTCTGCGGATCATGATTTAAAAAAAGAAATTAAAAACAACCTACCACAGGAGGCAGGCCATTAATCAATTCGTATCAAGACCCCCGTTCAAAGGTCCTAACAACAATAAATTTGATCGAGACAAAAAACGCGGCGACGGTGGACTTCGTGTCAATCGTGATATTCGCGCACAACAAATTCGAGTCATCGGTGAAGACGGTGAAATGTTAGGTGTTATGACCGTGCCAGAGGGTATTCGTATTGCGGAAGATCGTGGTTTGGACCTCATTGAAATTGTTCCAACAGCAAGTCCGCCCACATGCAAAGTCATGGATTACGGTAAATATAAATACGAAAACAAAAAAAAGGCTGCAGCTTCACGAAAAAAACAAGTCATTGTTGTGATCAAAGAAATCCAAATGCGCCCACGCACAGATTTACATGATTTTGAAACCAAAATGAAACACGCGCGTCGTTTTTTATTGGACGGGGACAAAGTTAAAATTAATTTGCGTTTCATGGGTCGTGAAATGTCGCACCAGTCAATGGGACTTGAAGTTATCAACAAAGCGATTGATTTCGTCAAAGATCTTTGTTTGGTTGAATCACCGCCAAAAACCGAGGGTAAAAACATGTTTGCCCTGATCGGACCAGATCCGTCAAAAATTAAAGATTATTTAAAAGCAAACCCACCAAAAGGTGGAGCCGCCAAAGAAATTTTACCAGAACTTTCTAAAGAAGATTTAACGTCGATATCTGTGACTGAAGAGCGCGACGAAGATTAAAATTTCTGATCATTCATTTCACTAAGTATTCACTAAAAGCCAGGGCGTTCGTCTTGGCTTTTTTATTTAATGTTGTTTAACAAACAAAATAAAGATTATTATATTCAAGTCATGATAAAAAAAATATTATTTTTCACGGTTATAATTATTTCAATCTGCGTTCAGGCCAATGATAACAATATTGATATCATTGATCCTGACAAATCATCCATCGATGAATCCATGGATGCAGAAACTCAGGAAACAATTAAAAAATCAGTCGATCAAATTACAGACATCCTTGAAAAAAATGTTCCAGTACTCATCGATCCCGAAGTGATCGATGAAAATAAAGACGAAATAACTTTAGAAAAAAATAAAAATCAAAAAATCGATTATTCAGGACTGCGTTCTGTTGAATTTTCAGAATCAATGGCCATCATTCAAAAAAGCATACTTGATAAAAGTCAGCGAATTCAGTGGAATTTATCTGCAGGCTTGGTCACAACAGAAACTTACTACCGTGTTTTTTCCGGCATGTTTGATGTGACATATCATTTCAATGAAACTTATGGAATTAAACTTTTCTATTATCATTTTTCAGCACTCGCTCGCGATGAAATTAAAGATTTAGAATCGAAGCAGTCATTAAATGTACAAAACTTGATTCATCTCAAAAATTACTACGGTCTGTCTGCATACTGGAATCCAATTTATGGAAAAATGAGTTTATTTAACGAAAAAATTTTCCAATATGACACATTTTTTAATTTAGGTGCAGGTACAGTGAATACAAAAACATCATCGAATTCGGTGGGTGTTCATTTTGGCTTAGGTAATTTATTTACACTCACTGACAATTCTGCACTTCGGTTTGATTTGAATTGGATTTTTTATAAAGCCATCAATATTAATGCTGTTGAGCAAAATGCAAATTCAATTGTATTAACGGTTGGGTATTCTGGTTTTTGGCTGGACGGCGCGAAAGTTGGCTTGTAAAATGAAACACCTGTTTTCAATACTTTTTATTTTTATAAGCTTACAATCAAACGCAGCGATGGATAAAAACACGATCAATTCAGTTAAACCACTGATGGATTCAAAAAAATATCAACAAGCCGTACCCATTTTATTTAAAATAGCCTATGGAAATTCAAATCAAATTACACCAAAGCAAAAAACAATCGCCCAGCAATGGTTGGGCGTTGCTTTATTTCGTTTGGGTTATAATCAAGCAGCAGCTTTCCCATTGATTGCAAGCATAGGACAAGCAGATCAATCCGTTTCTGAAAAATCAATTTTAACTTTGATTCAAATTACGGACCAACTGAATGACAAAAGCTTACTTAGTTATGCAGTTTCGAAATTAGACATGAATACAAAATTATCAAAAGAAGTTTTTTATACAAAATCAGCAGAGGTCTTTTTAAATCAAGATCAAGTTCAGTTGGCTGATGAAAATTTTTTAAAAGCCTTGCAAGTTAACCCAAAAAATGAAAATGCACTTTATCAATTAGGTCTCAGTTATTTGAAAAAAAACGACCCTAAAAAAGCGTATAGTTATTTTGAACAACTTGAATCTTTGTATTCAGGAAAATCAATTTTAGATGAAAAAAAAGGTCTTGCGACATTAGCGATTGCCAGAACGCTGTACCAGGCAAAACAATGGAAATCCGCTATTGAAGCATACCGAGATATTCCTAAAAACTATGAATTTTACCGTCAATCACAATTTGAAATGGCCTGGGCACACTTTAGATCACTGAATTTCAGAGCAGCTTTGGGTACAATTGAAACATTGCAGACTCCTTTTTATGAAACTTATTATGATCCTGAATCATTAATTCTAAGAATGATAATTTTAATGTTTGTCTGCCAGAGCGAAGATTTGAATTCAGCAGTCCAAAAATATGAAGCTGCATATTTACCAATGCAGAAACAAATTGAAAATTGGCAACAAAAAAATTCAACAAATTCTGATATTATTGAAATGATCAGACAAACAAATCTGAACCTAAAATTAATTCAAAATGGCTATCAGCAAAAATTTAAAACAGGTTTGCCATTTTATTTTGTCAGAACTATTTTATCTGATAAAAAAATTAATTCACAGCATAAATTAATCAGTAAAATTAAAGCAGAGCGAAGTAAATTTAAAAAATCAAATCTGTATCAGGTCAAAGCATTGCGTGTATTTTTTGAAAAAATATATACAAGTCGAATCCAAACCGCGCAACAAAAAATAGTCACCGATTTTAAACGAGCAGTGAATGGTCAACTCAACGACTTAAAACAATACAATAGCCAGTTTGAATTGATTAAATACGAAGCTTTAGGGATTAAAAAAACACAGCTTAAACTTGCTTCGCAAATGACTGTTTCTGAAAAAAACAGCCTGGAATCAAATTTACAAAAAAGCAGTTATTATTCTGAAAATGGTTTTAGATATTGGCCGTTTGATGGAGAATTTTGGATCGATGAAATCGGTAACTATCAATATGTAGGAATAAACAGGTGCATCAGTGAATAAGTATTTTGTATCTCTAACTATAGTTTTTTTTACATCAGCAGCGTTATCTCAGGATTCAGATATTGTCAGAGTTCCTAAAAAACGTCGAATTACATTAAATTTTGGCGCTGATATGGTTAAGGCTAATGCTGAAAACCCTGACCTCTCAAATATTCATGCGTCTAAAAATTTTAATTGGAAAAAAATGATTAAAATCAAAGAAAATTTTATTCCAGAAGTCGAATCGAACGGGCAGGCCTTTGAAAAATAAATTCACACTATTCGCATTATTTATTGTTCTGAATCAAACGAATTTGGCTATGGCGGAATCAAGCTACAGCCAAGATGATTTACGATTTGATACGGCCACGCCGATTGTGGATTATCCTGAAACGATTCTAAATAAAAAAATTAATTTCACTCAAAAAATTGATATATCCATGTATCGAATTAATTTAACCGATGAACTTTTTTATAATAATACTTCATATGCAATCAAAGCCGGATATCATTACAGTGATTTCTTCAGCGCCGGAATCATGTTTCAAAATTTAAGTCAGCAGTTAAATGAATATTCTGAAATTTTTAAAAACTCAAACGGACAATTGGACTTTTCAAGGGCTCCAGCTCCGGAAAAATCCTATTTTTTATATCTTGAACAACTTTATTTCTATGGAAAAATTAGTTTAAAGCCCAATCTTGTTCTGACAAATAATTTTTTGGGCCGATATTCATTGGGAATGATGCAATATTCGACCAAGGATTTTTTACCGCAATTGAATTACAGTTTAGGCTTTCAAACTTATTTTTCAAAGCACTTATTTTTTGAATTGGGCTATGGAATTTCAATTCAGCAAGTCTACAATCCTGTTTCATTAAATATTAGAACGGCTCAACCGATTCCTGTAAAAAGCAGTTTTTCAAAGAAAATTCAGTTCAGTCAGAATCTAAATATTGGCTTAGGCTTTTTGTTTTAACAGATTTAATAGTCGCAATTTAAGACATTAACTGTTTCAGGCTGGAGCATAAAATAACTATTTCGTCGTATTTTTAGTTTTTTGCATCAGAAAATAAATAAATAGACTAATCTGTGTTTGGGGGATCTGTGAATAAAAATAAAATGACTGTAGTATATACTATGGCAGGGGAGTATTTATGAATTTGAAAAGCATAAAAATTGGTTCAATGGCATTGTTGAGTTTTGCGATTGTGGTTTCATACCAGAACTGTGGTAAAATACAGCCGGGTTTGAATGTCATGCAATCTGATTTGGCGCAACAGGAAAGTACCCGAGCCATCGTGCAAGACGGTGATGGTAACATTGATACGGTGATTACAATTGACCAGCCCGTTGTGGATAATAATCCAACGCCCGAGCCTGTCGTTTCGAATACGGACCAACCCAAAGAGGTATCGGACGTCGTAACTGAAGAATTCCCGGAAGTTAAAAATGATACTGTAGAGCCAGTTCCTGTCGCTTCTGACCAGCCGGAACAAGACACAGATGTTGATTCAAATGTAGACTGTTCAGAGTTAGCTAAAAAATATAAAAATGATGCGATCGATATTGCAAATATTGATCAACGTGGAAGGTTGACTGTCCTTCGCGGGAAAACATTTATTTACAGTTCAAATTCAAACATTTCATTAAAAGACGTCGAAATCGGCAGTTCGTGTGGTCGTACGATTTTGTGCGGAGTCCATATCGAGCGAATCAAAGTTAAAAAAGGCCGTTTAGACATGATCAGATCAACATGTGGTACAATCGAAGATTCGAATGGCACAGTTAAAGTTGATCGCAGTCATTCAAAATAATATTTGATATTTCATAGACAACGGGCCAGATCATCTGGCCCAATTATTTATTTCGGCAGAATAATCGTGATTTCTGTGCCAATGTTCAAGATCGAATTAATTTTCAAATCAGTACCGCAATCCATTAAGTCACATTTTGCATTAAACAGGGCAATGCCGCTGCCAGAATATTCGGTGTTTGATTTGCCATGACTGACGACTTCGTTTCCCAGGCGTTCAATGAGCGATTCGGAAATGCCTTTGCCATTGTCTGAAATAATTAATTCGATTCTGCCGTCTGTGTTCAATATTGTTCTGATTTTGATAATGCCGTCAGGCTGTGTGGCTTCGATTGAATTCTGTATAAAATTATTCAGACAGGTGTAAACAACAGAGCATAATTTTTCTGATGCGGGGTTTGTTTGAATTTTTTCGTAATCTATTTCAAAAATAATTTTTTGTAAAATAATTTTTGATTTAAGTCTGTATTCTTGTTCAATGTTTTTTAACATCGGCGATAAGAAATGAGTATTTGTCACGACAGAATGAGTATTATTTTTTGCTTTTAATAAATTATCAGCGATTGCATTGATTTGCTTAACAACGGCCAACTGTAAAAACTGAATATCAGGATCTGAAATTTTCGATGAAATCAAATTCAACGTTGAAACGGGCGATCTGATGTCATGCGCCAGTTTTTGCGACAGATCGTAATTCTGTTTCAGAATCAAATCGCGATCATTTTTTAAAGAGTATAGGGAGTAAATTAAATACGTAAAAATGGATTGAATGATCAAGCCAATATAAAAATAATACGGAGTAAATCCAATTTTGATCGCATTGTTATTGATATTAAATTGACGGCTGTATTCAATTTTTTTAAAAACGGATTCTCCGTCGTTAATATTCAGAATAATTTGATCATTTTCAGCCACGGATAAATGATTCAAATCGCCTTTAAGTAGTGGGCTCAGCACATATTTTATGGAAGT
Organism: Pseudobdellovibrionaceae bacterium; assembly: GCA_031428135.1. Lineage (GTDB taxonomy): Bacteria > Bdellovibrionota > Bdellovibrionia > Bdellovibrionales > Bdellovibrionaceae > Pseudobdellovibrio. The sequence continues at coordinate 29,931 of JANPOT010000006.1, forward strand.
CATATCTTTGATTAAAATAAAGTTTCGTACCGAATCATGAATTAAATTGACCTTCATTTCGTATAAAAAAACCATTGTTATACATAAAACAATAAGGGTTGAAACGTAGATTTTTATCAGAAATGAAAGTTTGATGTTTCGCATATTACCTTATGAAATGGGGGAGTATTGTCCTGTTTGAATCATTAAGACCAAGCGAACACATTCGTGCCTGCTGAATTTCAGTTAATTCATAATCTGCGAGCGGAAGATCGATTAACGAAGGATTTTGACATTGCGTAAAATACAATCCTGAATCAGTCAGTAATTGATCATTAAATTCGATAAATTTAAATTCTTTTTCCGTATACATTAAATTTGGAGGAGTCTGTTGTTTCGCAGAAAAATGTCTTCGTATTTTTTGAATATAATCGTTATTAAAAGCTAAATTACCGTGATCTTTGAAGCTCAGATCTGATTTTTTATAGAATTTGTCTAGGCCGATTTCTGTTTTGTTGTTAAAAATTACTCCGTGGACGTATTGGCGTGTTGCTTCAATCAAGGAATGATCGGCTGATTTTTCCGAATCTTGGTCGCATCCAAGTCCTGCAATAAAACCATCATTGGACAATATCAATGTCATAGTTACGTAAAAGTCAGAAAATATTTGATATTGTATAATTTTATCTTTGCGTGAGAAAATTAGATTTTTAATCGATTGATTTCCAATAGGATTTTCAATTTTATTTCGATTTAAATTAAACAGAAAATAAATTGAAAACAAATCACGTTCGATAAGTTCTTTTTTTGCATTCAGTTTTGAATTTAATAAGCTGGTGTGTACTGCGCAACCATTTGTCGAATTGATTTCGTATTTAAATACAACATACCGTTCGACGGCTTCAGCATATGCTTTAATAATTGCTGTGTCTTCGTCGGGATCAGTTCCGCGGCCTTCATAAGTAGTATTTTCATATTTAAATTTCACGATGTAGTCGTGTAGATCAATATTAAATTGTTCAGTCCAATCCAATTTCAATATATTGATATGACCTTCAATTGCTAATTTTTGGATATTAGCAATTAATTTTTCTTTATTTTCCATGCCAGAGTTCTTGAATTATATTTTGACATATGTGACGTAAATTTAGAACTAACGGCAGTAATATATGGGGACGACCAAATCGGAAAAATATAACAGTTTGAAATGACTTCAAAATGCAATTTATTGATATATTTAATTTTATCTTCGTTATTTTCGTAGGATAAATATTCATTAATAATTTGATCGGCGGTTTTATCGATAGATTTGAAAATGCCACTTTTGTAAAGATATGAAATTTGCGAATAGCTGGTTTCAAATGAAACATCGTTAGCCATAATAAATGAATCAGAACGCTCCGAATCTGCTAAAGCTAATGATTTAGTATTGAGCATAGCAACATCTAAATTCGGAATATTTTTGAGCGCATTACCCCATCGTTCTAATTTTGTTGTTGAAAAAACTAACTTGTTAGAAAGTGAGTTGGCAGCTGGTGATTGTTTTATTTGTTGAATCTGATCATTTGAAAGGTAGCCTTGGCCGAAATTTTGAAAAAACTGTGGAGAAAAAGTAGAGAACAATGCTCTGGAGTTTTTCATTTCATCTTTAATCAGACTGCCGACCAACATTCTTTCGGATGCTTGAGTTTTAGAAATTGCAGCCTTAGAAAAAAGCAAAAGGGTGATCTTGATATCATGTGTTTTATCAAGTATCCAACCGTGCTCAGTTAGTGGCTTGAGATGTCTTTCAAATAAAGTTATGGTTGTGGAAACAACATCGATTAGATTCTTACTGATTAGATCTTGGACGGTAAGTGAGTCCGCATCTACAATTTGCAACTTAGATATTAAGGTGTCAGTTTCATTAAAATTGCGTTCATTTGGAAAAAGTTCGTACAGATTATCATTTTTAATAAAAAATTTACCACTTGTTAATGTGTAATTTATTATTTTAGCTGTAGATAAATCTTCTGTATCAAAGGCTAACTTAGGTATAATCTTATAGTTAATCGAAGCCAAAATTGGGATTATCATTTGTAAATTATTTTTATTGGCAACTTCAATTTTTAAAGTATTTTTACTTACGGATATTCGTTTCAAGCAATCTATCTGGGACTCATTTTTTTCACATAAAATTTTCCACAAATCACCATGATCATTTGCATCATTTATAAAACTACGTTTAATACTAAATTCGGCATCTATTGCATTAACTGATGAGTTTTCGTGGAATTCGATAGTTAATGTTTTATCTTGCCAATAAAAATTTTTGGCAAGATCGGCTTCGAATTCATTTTTTTCATTCACCGATATTAGATTCGCGTATAGGTGGTTTACGAAAAAGGCATTACTGATTGTCGAGTTCTTAATTGGATCAATTGGTAATGTTACATCTGACATCAATACTGCAATTCGAATTAAATCGATACGGTTTTTCATTATAGAACTCTTCTCATAAGCATACCAAGTTGATGTCAGTATTAAAATTATAATTATAATACAGAAAATTATATAGTAAGTAAATCGGGAATAGGTTTTCATTTATTTTTAATTTTAGCATCGCACTGATTAGCACCACAATCTACGCCTCGTGCGCTTCGAATTGTCTTAATCAACCCCTTATTGTCTAAAGATATTTTCAAGCTAACAGTCGGCTTTTGGTTTACTGCCGCAGGTACTATTTCTTTTGTTTTCTGGTCTTCGGCGATTGCATTGCCAGATAAAAATAAGAAGCTTAAGTTAATAAGCGCAAAAATTCGTTGTATCGGTCTTTTCATATTATCTCCATCAGTGTATTAATCAGGTATGCAATGCAAAAACCACATTTTTGAAGGTGAGATACATCATATAGATTCTGGAGTAGTTTAAAGTGGATACTTTTGAAGTTTTTTCACAAATATTATTTTCAGAATGTGACTGGTGTCAGCATGCCCAGACCTAAGCCTCAGTAGATTGCCAAATTGCTTATCGCCATTTCATTAAATTCGAAAAACTTGGTATTCTAATCACTAATGAAATACAAAAAAATCATGATGATTTTTGACCAATTTTTATTATTCAAATGCCTACGAATTGCTATGGCAATTTGTGTTTTTTTATCAAACAATGCATTTGCTATAAACTCAGTAGCTCAAAAGAATTTAAAAATTAATTCAAAGCCCCCAATATTTGTCAGAGATTATAAATATTTCCGCAAATATTATTACAAAGACGCAGAGTTCCTTGTGAATAAAACGAATTTAAAAACGAAAAATATCATATTTACACAAGGTGAAAAAGTTCTTTCGGTGACCTTGAATAATGAAAAAGCCATTTATCAGTTAATGGTCCCCGGAAATACAGAACGTCATTTCATGCTGACAAAGTACGAAAAAAATAAAAAACCAAAAATTGGTTATTACGCCGTGAGCAGGAAAACTTATTTCAGCAACGTAATGCCTTTAGCTGCGTCAGGATCGGAAAGCGAATCTCAAATTTGTTCAAAAAGTCCAAATTGGAGTTTTGGTGAGTTAAAAAATATTGTTAAAGTTTTAGGGGATACAAAAAGTAATAATTTTTCAGCTATTGATACAGATGAGTTTATCGACAAGTCATGTCGAACAAGCGGTGATGATGCAGATGAGTTGAATACAGCGTTAGACCAGTTGTTTAAAAAAAATGCTGCAGAAATGTTTTCATGTTTGCAATCAGATCAGGCTCAAAAAACATTATCTGATGTAAAAAACGTAAATTTATTAATGAATGCGAATGTTTTCGTAGCAAGGATGACCAGATTTCTTGATGACAATCGACTTAAAAAAACAGACCAGGCTGTTGGTAATCAGTTAACTCAAAAACTAAATGATAAATCTGGGTCGACTAAAAGTATGAAAATTAAATGTGCTCCGAATAAAGAGCTGAAAAATAAATCCGCCTGTTTTATTGATGAGAATGAAAACCCAGCCATTGTTTTAGATTTAACTAAAATCAAACAAACAGCGTCTATAAACAAAACAGATTTTAAAAAAGAAATCCAAGCTATTTTGATTCATGAGTTTTATCACACAAGTAATCAGCAAATGGAAACACCTTTGGAGCCAGGTTGTACTGATGAAAAAATGATTCAAAGCCTAGAGGCATTATGCCCCAAAACAGACGACCTTAATGCAGTAAAAATTCAGAAAACTGAAGTAGTTAAGGGTTGCACGCGAATATCTACGTCGGCTGAAAATAAAAAAACGGGCTCAGTTTTACGTAATATGGGTATTGTTCTAGATCAAAAAGAATTTGAGTCTATTGCTATTGCACATCAAAATAATATGAATAAACTAGATGGTTCAAGTGAAGCAACGCTCAGTAGTAGTTCTGGAATAGTAAAAACCGGTGAAGAAATTATGGTGTTGTCGGTTTCTCCGGTTTCTTTGGGACGAGCCGCCCCGGAAGCTAATGACGGTACACTCGTGACGATTTCAAATAATTCTGAAATTGGAACTTCGTTGTCAGGAATGTACGATTCATTTAGTGAAAGTACATCTGGAATGACTTCGGTGTTAACAAAAGCTTTGGAGCTTGTGACGCCAAAAGCTGCAATAGCGAATGCAAATCCTTCCGTATCAAATTCAGTGTCAGTAGCAATGTCGAAATCGGAAATTTATTCGGCGCAATCTGGTTCTGAATTTGGTTCAAGCGCACAAGTAAGTACTTCTGTACCGGGACAACAAGTGGAAACTGCTTCGAAATCAACATCAAATTTAAACCTTTCTCCGGCGACCAGTGTTTTGCAAAATTCTAATTCATTTGAAAAACAAAATGTCGAAGCATTAAATTCAAATATACCGTCATCCCAGACTGCGAAAAAAAATGATCAAGATTCAAATCAAAATGGATTGGATATTCCTAACTTAAAGGCGATGCCATTGACTGTTGGAAAGGGTGCAAATTTAAGTAATTCTACAACGTCTAATCAACCAGTGCGACAAGTTGCTTCTGTAGATGATAATAATACTGATTCGATTCAAAAAAATACAGATAATAAAATTTTACAGACCTTAAGTATTTCTCAACGAATCAGCGGTTCATCATACGTTGAGGTTAAAAAATTGTATCAAAATTCAGATTTTACAAAGTCATTAGAGTTTCGCAGAATTGCCATAGAGCTGAATGATGTAGGTAAAACACAAATAGGATCAAAAAAACCTCAGATTATTTTTTTAGATGACGGACAAATTTTAAGAAGGACAAAGTAAAATGAAAATTATATTAAATATGACAATAGTATTAATTTTTTCATCAAATGTATTTTCGCAAGAAATATTTACACCGTACAAGATCGTATCAAATAGTTATAAAACTGTCCAAGGCAGCGAAAAATTTATTGAGCATATGCCCAGAATTAGATCGCAGGATACGTTGGGGCTATGTTGTTCCTTCAGTAATGCAACGTTATTGCAAAAATATTATTGTGATGATGTGGGAATACAAAACTGTTCTGATGTTTCAATGGATGAAACAATTTCACCGGTAGCAATCACAGGCTTTAGGGAGCCTGTCAAAAGTCAAAAAGACCCACAAACGGGCAAGTATGATAAACAAGATAAGAAAACATTTGCGCACACGTTTTTGTCTAGTGACGGTACAGAAGAAGGCTGTAATGCAACCGTGTTGCTTGATCATGCTTCGATACAGCATACATATTGTCCGGAATCATTTTTTCCTTTTGATCAGTTCGTTGGGATGAATAACTTTTCAAACCTGGACCGAAAATCAGCACAGGATGAAATGGGTAAGCTTGCGAACGGGAAAATTTCTGAATTACAAAAAACATTTAATAAATACAAAACAGAAGCAAAAGCTGTGGAGTCGTGCACAGAATGTTTGGCGGAAATAAAAAAAATAATTCCAATTAATGGTCGCGATGATTTTTTACAGAGGGCGTTTAAAAAAAATTCATTTCAAGAATTTTTGCACGAAGCACTATTTAAATCGTGTGACAAGAAAGTTAAATTGACGACTCCAACCATGGATTATTTCCCTAAGACAGATTTGACAGGTAAAGAAAACGAATTTACATCAAATAAAAATCATCCATTAAAAATTCAAATTATGAATCAAATAAAAAAAGTCGTTAACGAAAATGTTCCGTTACAGATGTCATTTTGTATTAACAGAAAAGATAGAGATTGCACAGGTGTACACGTTGCAGTTATTTCTGGTTACAAAAAAGTTTGTAATGAAAACAATCAGTGCGCTGACATGATAAAAATTCAGAATTCTTATGGAAAGACTTGGCAGGAAATGCATAATGATGGATGGGTTTTGGCCGATGATATGTTAAATGCAACATGGGGCAGTAGTAAAAAAAACATGATTGGTCCCGGGCTTTTAAGTTGGGTATCTAAAGGTCCACTAAATTAAAAATGAAATACATTGCTGATTTATTTCGAATTTCTGTATTTATAATTATCATTTATATGGGAATTTCCGTATGGAACAGTCGTGCTTCGTTGGTCGAATTAAATAAAAGTGGGTACGCAGTCTCGGTAAAAAAAATTACTGATACAAAATCAGCCATAGAAAATTTATTAAATCAAAATCGATATTTAGAAGCCTGTTTGCAGGCCGGAGCTGAACAGCGTTCGGGAAATCTATTTACGTATTTTATTGATGCGCCAGAGACGCCGTGTTGGAAAGACGGGGGTAAAGAGTTCATTGACAGTATCAGAAATCAGTTAAAATTGGATATGATCACTGAATTCACAAATGTAGAAAAAATAAAATTTATTGCAGTTAAATTGAAAACTCAAAATATCGATTGGATCTTGGTAAATCAGCGTCCTGCCGATGCAACCTATATCAATTTTTTTAAAACCAGCGAAACATTCAGAAGTAGCATCTACAAAAACATTTTCGCCGTCCTGCAAATCATGCTCATCATCATATTTATTTTCTCGATCTTATTAGTCGAAGACCTTCAGGGACAATTGCGCAAGGCGGGTAAAGAATCCAAATGGTTATCGCTGACGAATAAATTATTTGGGTGGGTCCGGCCGAAATATATTAAAATGGCGGTATCGGCACAGGCTGCGCAAATTCAGCAAACTGATGAATTAACAAAACAGCTTGAATTTATTTCGACATCGCTTCAGTCCACAGTGTTAAATGAAATCAAGCAAAACAAATCTAAAATTCCGTACACATTTGCCGGTACGGTGGCCAGGATCGACATTAATGGATTTTCAACGGCTGTGGTGGCAGGCAGTGCCGACCAGGTCACAACCATTACGGACACTTTTTTGCAATTGGCTTGTGAGCTGATGCAACGTTATGATGGCTTGTTTGAGAAAGCCTTGGGCGATGAAGTCATCGTTGTTTTTAAGGAAAATGAAGCATTAAAGAAATCCAGCCTGCGCGCGATGGCTTTTGCCAGGGATTTAATGATGACTTATTCACAGATTGAATTTCAAGTGGGTGATCGGAAAAATAAATTTACAGTTAAATCCAGTTTAAACAAATCATCCATCACTTTTTTATTGGGGCATGCCGGGCCTGTTTTTTCGGGCGATGCACTGACATACACAAAGCGTTTATTGGACGCTGTCACAATCAAAGACCGAAATATTGCCAGCAGCTTTTTAGTTGAAGCCGCAGATTATGAAAAATTGGTCGATTTACCACAGACGGCTGAAAAATTTGATTTCAAAAACATGAATTCGGCACAAGGTTATCAAATCGAAAAATTTTTAACTATTCAAAATGCTTATGACCTGCAGCCTGAATATTTACAATATTTTAAATCAGACGAAGATATTTGTTTTTTGTTTGAAAAAACACAGACAGAAAATAATCCTGATAAATTATTTTTGATATTTCAATGTTTAAGGCAGATTCATATTCATATTTCCAGTGATTTGCTTGTACGTTCGTGGATTGCGGCGATTGAACAATATAAAGCCAAAGCCAAGGAACACAATTTTAAAAATAATTATGCCAATTTGATCAGTGCAGGGTTAAAATTAATACCGCAAAACCAATGGACGTCTGATTGCACCAATGCGATTTCAAATATTTCCAGAAACTCCGACGGACGAATTAATGCTGCGATTGTTGAATTATTGGCTGATAAGAAAATTACGGACATCATCATCAACCAGTCAGAATCATTTATTATTCATCAGGATCCATCGTTTCGTACTGAGGGAAATTTGCTGATCGCAAAGGCGATGTATCAGTTGGATGAATCCGTTTTATCTGATATTTTAGAAATGTTGGAGTCTGATAATACATTAAAATTGAACACGGGTATTTTTGTTTCGGGTCAGGTTTTGGAACATTATGAAAAAATAAACCCGGCGGGCTTAAGAACTTTTGCGAATTACAAAAAAATGATCAAACAGCTGACGATTATTCAGAATACAAAACAAAATTTGTTGTCAGATCGAATGAAATTGGTGATTCAAAAAGTACTGATTTAGAAATTATTCTTTCATGTTCCAGGATTGACATTTTTCTGATGCAAATTCAACAGCGCAGCTGTTTTCAGAAATTTGACCGTCGATCCAACATTGACTGATGTATGGGTATTTTGATGTTGTGCTGGTTAAAAAATAAATCGTTTTATCATCGTAGCTGATGTTGTAATTTTTTTGATTTTCGCATTCGATCAACATCGACTTTTTGTCTTTGTTTTCAAATGCAGATTTACAGCTGCTGTTCGAAAATTTTTCGATTTGCTGAATCAGGCTAGGTTTAAAGTCATTCATTTCGCAGGCGAAACTTTGGATTTTCATGACTAATAATAAAAACAATACGATCGTTAATTTTTTCATAGGCGTATATGTATAGGTCCAGGGCCTGTTTGTTGAGCTATTTCTGCTGTGCGATAAAAACTAAGAATTACTTACAATGCCTTGATATTAAGCACACTATAAATTGATTTATAGACTTGATTTTTAGCTCGAGAGCGACTAATTTCATCCTTCACATTATGGCTAGCAGTAGAGCAAGTGTTCGACAGGTTTCGCTATGCGAAACACTTAGACTACACTTACAAAGTAGATCGCATTTTGCGATTTCGCCCTGCCAGAGGAAGGAATTCATGAAAATGAAAACGCACTCAGGTGCAAAAAAACGCATGCGCGTTCTTAAAAGCGGCAAAGTGAAACGCAAACAGGTTGGAATGCGTCACTTGAACTCACACATGAGTTCGAAACGTAAACGTCATCTAGGTCAAGTTGTCTTGGTCGCAGATTCTAACATGCTTCAAGTGAAGCGCCAATTCGGCTTTTAAGTAGGAGACCAGTATGCCTCGCGCAAAATCGGGAATGACGAACCGTCGTCGTCATAAAAAAGTATTAAAAAGAGCCAAGGGTTATTACTCGGCTGGTTCACGATCATACACACACGCGGTTGAAAAAAATGACCGTGGTATGGTTTACGCTTATAAACACAGAAAAATGAAGAAACGTATTTACCGTGCTTTATGGAACACTCGCATTAATGCGGCTGCTCGTTTAAACGGTACGACGTATTCTCGTTTAATGGGTGGTTTAATCAAAGCTGGCATTCTGTTGGACCGTAAGGTTTTATCTGAACTTGCTATCTCTGATGCAACGGCTTTTACAGCCTTATGCAAACACGCAATGAAATAATCATCAAAAATTCATTACTGTAATAAAAATGCGAGGTTTTTACCTCGCATTTTTATTTAAAGCGACCTACGAAGTAAATAGCTTTTTGGGACTTTAGGAGCTAAAAATAAGACATCATGTCCGAACGAATAAAAAAAATCGAACAGCATCAATTTGAACAAAGAAAAAAAGATCATATTCAGTTTTCTTTGGATCAAAAATCACAAAATTTAGCGACAACGCACTTTGATCGTATTATTTTAAATCATAATGCATTACCAGATTTTAATTTTTCTGACGTTTCAGTAGAAACGAAATTATTAAATCATACATTTTCTTCGCCCCATTTCATCAGTTCGATGACGGCCGGGCATGCCGACAGTTTTAAAATTAATTCTGCGTTGGCCGAATCAGCTGCTGAAAAAAAATGGTTGATGTGCGTGGGGTCGCAGCGCCGTGAATTAGCCGATACGTCTGCAAAAAATGAATGGCAAAAAATCCGTAAACAAAATCCAAATGCAAAATTTGTTTCAAATATTGGCATTGAAGAATTGATTCAATCGCCCACAGATCAAATTTTGGACCTTGTCAAAAATATAAATTCGATAGGTTTAATTATACATTTAAATCCACTGCAGGAAATTTTTCAAAAATCATCAGCAAATTTTTTGGGATCGCATAAAGCTCTGGAAAAAATAATCTCAAAATCCAAAGTGCCAATAATTATCAAAGAAGTTGGTTTTGGAATATCTGCAGGATTAATGAAAAAATTATTTCAAATGGGTGTAGACGTTGTCGATATTTCTGGTCGCGGCGGCAGCCACTGGGGAATGATCGAGGCCCTCAGACATGAAAACGACAGCTTACAGATGAAGTCTATTCAAGCGTTTAATGACTGGGGTTCGTCTGTAGTTGATACTTTACTCGGGGCACAAGATCTGGTTGCTAAAAATCAAATTTGGGCTTCTGGCGGGATCAGGTCTGGCGTTGACTCGGCAAAGTGTTTGGCGATGGGTGCAAGGGCAGTTGGCGTTGCTCAGCCACTCATGAAGGCTGCTGTGATTGAAAATAATGTGTCAAAAGTCATGGATCAATTTGATTTTGAATTAAAAACCGCTTTGTTTTGCATGAGCATGATAAGCTGTTCTCAATTACATAAGCTCAATTCAAAATCTGCAAAGCAAAAGGTCTGGCATGAAATACGCTGAAATTTTCAAAGGCTTTTCAAAATTAAATCATAAGCAAAGATTAAATGTTTTAAAATCAACGGGTTTGATTGACGATATGGATATGAATTACCTTGAAAAAGGTGGTTTGCAAAGTATCGATTTAGGTGAAAAATTTGTCGAAAATGTTTTAGGTTATTTTCAAATTCCATTGGGTGTGGCTACAAATTTTGTAATCAATGACAAAGATTATATTATTCCTATGGCTGTCGAAGAAACTTCGATCATTGCAGCAGCCAGTAAAACAGCAAAATGGGTTCGAGAAAACGGACATATTCAAACAGAAATCATTGGCACCGATATTATCGGACAAATTCAATTTTCTAAAATTAAAAATTTTGATATTTTTGAAAATAATATCTTACAACAAAAATCATTTTTGATCGATTTAGCTAACAAAGAAGTCGCCTTCAATATGGTTCACCGTGGCGGTGGCGTGACGGATTTACGAATTCGGCGTATTGATCGCGGTGATGGGTATTTCATGGGTGTTGTGCATATTCACATGAATCCGTGTGATGCAATGGGTGCAAACGTTATTAATCAAGTTTGTGAATTTTTAAAGGAGCCCTTACAGCAATTTACAAATGAATCTGTAACGATGTGTATTTTGTCGAATCTTGTTGATACAAAATTAACAAAAGCCAAATTAACCATGAATCAAATTGATCCCATATTGGCTTTGAAAATCGAAGAAGCGTCCAGATTTGCAGAACTTGATCCATACCGTGCTACAACAAATAACAAAGGTGTATTGAACGGAATTGACCCTATATTGGTTGCAACAGGCAATGACTGGCGTGCTGTTGAGGCCGGAATTCATTCTTACGCATGTATAACTGGTCAATATAAATCAATTACAAAATGGCGTGCACAAGGTTCAGTTTTAACTGGTGAAATCACAGCCCCGATCATCGTCGGCACGGTGGGTGGTGTGACGACGCTGCATCCAACTGCAAAATTAGCATTAAAAATATTAAGAATTCAATCGGCTGCAGAATTATCACAAATTATCGCAGCTGTAGGTTTAGTTCAAAATTTAGGTGCGTTACGAGCATTAACAACTGTGGGCATTATTGAAGGCCATATGAAATTGCATATCAAAAATTTATCACTTGGTGCAGGCGCCACAGAAAAAGAAATGCCATTTGTTGTCAAAAAATTAGAAGAAATTTTAGCCTTAACAAAAAGAATTTCGCTTTCAAATGCAGTCGAAGCATTAACTGATTTCAGAAAAAAACAAAGCCCGTAAATTCTGTGTTAACGATACCTGGTAAAACTTTTTTGGTGGGTGAATATGCTGTTTTAGTCGGTGGTGAAGCCTTAGGTATTGCAACAAATCCGCAGTTCAGCCTGGAGATAAAATCACCGAATGAAATTATTGATTATCATGCAGAAAGTGCTGTTGGATTATTTTGTAAAAAAAATGACTTAGTATTTAATCGAAAAATCATCAATCCCTACGGCGTTGGTGGCTTCGGCCAATCTACAGCAGAGTTTATTTTCGCATGGTTTGAAAAAAATAAAATCGACCTTAGCCCTCAAATAATTCCTAAAATATTTAACGATTATATCGACCTATTTTATTCGGATAAATTAAATAATAAAAAACCGAGTGGTGCTGATTTAATAATACAATTGCTGGGCCGAATCACATATTTTAATCCCAATTTACAGAAATCAAAATCTGTTTTTTGGCCTTTCCCAGAGCTATCTTTTTTTGTGATATCGACGGGATTGAAAATCAATACTCATGATCACCTTGAAAATTTAGATCGCGATTGTTTAAAACAACTGCCGGAATACAGTAAAAATGTCATTGATGCTTTCTTCGATAAAAATCAAGATCAGTTTATAAGTCATTTGCAAACATGGTCAGAAAAATTAAATCAATTGTCGTTACAGCACATTGATGTTTTAAAAATAAAACAGAATCTGTCCAAATATAAAGAAATTATTTTCATCAAACCGTCTGGCGCCATGGGCGCCGATGTCTGCATTGTATTTTGTAAAAAACATAACAAACAGGCTGTTTCTGAAATTTTAATTAATGAAAAAATTTCCATTCAATCAGATGAAACAAATTTATCCCCAGGTGTTTTGAATGTATATAGTCAATCAAAGGAATTAGTATGAGTTGGATTGAAGCATCAGCGCCTTCAAATATCGCATTAATCAAATACATGGGAAAAACTGATTCTGCTGTGAATAAACCTGCCAATGCATCAATCTCTTGGACTTTAGAAAAGCTCAGAACGTATGTTCGAATACAAAAAAATCCAGAAATTTCCAAAGATCAATGGCAATCATTGATCAGATCCGATTTGCGTGAAATTCATTTATCGGATGCAGGCAAAATCAAGTTTATCAACTTTTTTGAAATTTTAAAAAAAGAATTTAAATTATCAGGTCATTACGAAATCGAATCTGCAAATAATTTCCCTTCTGATTGCGGATTAGCCAGTTCGGCCAGTAGTTTTGCAGCATTGACCAAATGCGCGCACGACATTTACATTTCTGAATCAATTGGCAAGGCGAAGCCTTATACGGCCAAAGAATTATCAAAATTATCGCAAAAAGGTTCAGGCTCATCATGTCGTTCATTTTTCTCACCATGGGGGCTATGGCATGACAGCGGAGCCGAAGACATCCAGTTACCAATTAAAAATTTGTTACATATGGTTGTGATGTGCGATGAAACAGTTAAGTCAGTTTCATCAAGCCAAGCTCATAAATTGGTATTAACATCAGATCATTTCAAGGGCCGACCAGAGCGTGCAACAGAACGTTTGCAAAATTTAATTAGCGCGGCCAGATCATCGGATTGGGTTAAAATGCATGATATTTGTTGGAATGAATTTTGGGATATGCATAATTTGTTTCATACATCAAAACCAGCCTTTATGTATATGAATGGTCAAACCATGGAAATATTAAATGATTTGAATTTAAAATGGCAAAAAGAAAATGACGGCCCTTTAGTTACTATGGATGCCGGCAGCAATATTCATTTATTATTTCGCCAGGATCAAAATGAACTGTATTTGAGTCTGCAGAATCAATTCATACAAAAATATAACATTTGGTCTGATCGGGTTATTGTAAACGGGGTTACGTCATCCGGAATGATTTCAAAAAATGGATAGTTTTACTTACAATATTCCAGGTAAATGGATTTTAGCAGGCGAGCATGCTGTTTTACGCGGCTGTGAAGCCATTGTATTCCCATTAACATCAAAATATTTGAATTTTAGTTATATCAAATCAGGTTCAGATTTTACTTTAAAATTAATTGGAGAAAATTCCAGCGATCTTGAAATGATTATTTGGTCAGTATTTGAAAAAGCACTCACTGAAATCCAAGTCAAACGATCAGATTTATCTGGCGAATTAACGATTCACTCTCATATTGCCTTCGGCGCAGGGATGGGTGCATCTGCAACATTATCAGTGGGTATTGCTGAATTTTTCAATCGAATCGGGATACTTAAAACAAATATATTTGAATTTGCTAAAAAAATCGAAGACCTATTTCACGGAGAAAGCAGTGGCGTCGATGTTGCCGTTGCATTGTACCAAAAACCATTATTGTACCAGCGTGGGTGTCCAATCCAAATATTAGGTTCTGAATCTAAAAATTTTTCGGATCATTTGCCAAAACTGTATTTATCGCATTGTGGAGTTCGCGGTGTCACCAAAGACTGTGTGACAAAAGTAAAAAAAATGTTTGAAACAGATTCTGAACTTGCAATAAGTATCGATATTAAAATGTCAGAATCTGTACAGCTATTTAAAATATTATTATCAGAAGTTGCAACTGAATCTGTAAAAATTGATTTATTGCAATGGATGAAGGCCATTAAAATAGCTCAAAGTTGTTTTGAATCTTGGGGATTAGTACCCGTTGAAGCGCAAAAGCATATTGATTTTTTAAAAAGCTCTGGGGCGCTGGCTTGCAAAATGACGGGCTCTGGTGGTGGTGGTTATGTGTTAAGTTTATGGAATGAGCAGCCGTCCAAAGAATTAGAAAATATATTAATTAAGATCTGAAACTACACAGCTGTATAACAATGATGAATAAAGGTGATATTTAAAATGAAAAAATTAGTAATTATTCCGACATACAACGAAATTGAAAATTTAAAAAAATTATTGCCTGAGCTGATGTTGTTGTCTGAAAAATTCGATGTTTTGGTTGTCGATGATTCGTCGCCCGATGGATCAGGAAATTTTGTTACTGAAAAATCAAAATTAAATTCACGAATCCATTTATTATCACGTCCTCAAAAACAAGGACTTGGTAAAGCCTATATCGCAGGTTTTAAATGGGGCCTTCAAAATGGTTATGATGTGCTGACTGAAATGGACGCTGATTTTTCACATCGTCCCGAAGACTTAAATCAAATTTTAAAAAAAATTGAAACAACTGATGTTGTGATTGGTTCCAGATATGTCCATGGCGGTGCCACTGTGAACTGGGGACTGATCAGAAAAATAATTTCACGCGGCGGTGGTATTTATTCTCGAATGATTTTAGGTTATCCGATCCAAGATTGGACCGGCGGCTTTAATTCATGGAAAGCAGAAGTTTTACAAAAAATAAATCTGGATACGATTATGTCGAATGGATACAGTTTTCAAATCGAATTAAAATACAAAGCTTCGAAACACGGTTTTAACATTATCGAACATCCTATCGTTTTCGAAGACCGACGGGTTGGTCAAAGTAAAATGTCGTTAAAAATTGTTTTAGAAGCTTTTTATAAAGTCTGGATGATTAAATAATTAAAACATATACATTGTGTTCTGTGGGCTGTTATTTGCGAATCGGTCATTTTTGATGATTTTATTCATCACAAATGTTTTTATTTCGATTCTGGTCAGTTAATACACTATATAAAAGTACACAATATATATGTTGTATACTTTTATAGAGTTCGATAGATTCAGTCATGTTTAAATTAAATCACCTCAAGTTATTGCCCGCGCAGCATAAGATTTTAAATAGTCAGAAATTAACTGATGACGAAATTACTAAGGCTTTTAAAATTTGGCACCGGAAATTTGATTTTGATCAAATTCAGAATATTGATTATTCTGATGTCTCTATAAAATCAGATTTTATAGCTCCAAAAGGTTGGCTAAAATCTATCAGGCAAGGGCTTCAATTGTCTGCAAGCACAGTCGCTCAGAAATTAAAAATTAGTCAATCGGCATATTCAAAATACGAAGAGTCCGAAGCAAATGGCGTCATAACACTGAATACAATGTCAAAAGCAGCTCAGGCCATGGATTGCGAATTATTTTATATGATCGTTCCAAAAAATAAAAAGAATTTTATAGAAATTATTTGGGATCAATTATTGCCATTTTCAGTTAATCATCCTTGGATTAAAAATTGTGATCCTTATAGAAAAGCAGAAGCCCTGGCATTTATAGCAGGACGAAATCTGAAGGATCCAATCGTAAGAAAACAATTAGGCTGGTCACAAAAGTCTTTGATTAAAAATAAATAAATAATTTAGATTAAAAACTAATTTTGTTTTTTCCATTCCCACATCGCAATCGAAGTCGAAACTGTCGCATTCAGGGATTCGATGCCTGTGGTTGAAATTGTGATCATTTTTATTTTTCGTTTTTGGTCCATTGACAATTTAAGTCCAGGACCTTCTTCGCCGACCCACAGACGCAAATTTTTGGGCCAAGTCAGTTCAGATACTTTTTGACCATGCAGATTTAAAGCAAAATTTTCTCCGACGAGGGGTAATTCAGAGGTGTCTTTGGTTGTATAGTAAACTGGGATATTCAGTATGGCTCCGGCAGAGGCTTTGATTGAATGTGGTAAATACGGATGACAGGATTCTTTGGTTAATATTATTTTAGAAGCTCCGAAACCCAAAGCTGATCGGGACAATGCGCCCAGATTTTTTGGATCACCCAGGGGTGAAATGATTTCAAGACCTACGGGGGATTCAAGTAAATTGGGTTCTTTCAGTTCAAAATATTCAATGACCAACATGGGGTAATTTGTCCCCAAGACATCCAGTTCATTAAATAATTCTTTTTTTAGTTTTAATTCACTTTGTAAAATTGGAAATTGGACTTCGTCGAAACTGATGACATTTTTAATTTTGTAACGTGGATTTGCAGATTCAATAAATTCTGCAATCAGTTTTTCGCCCATCAGTAAGAAACATTTTTCTTCTTTGATGCCTTTGGACGTTAACAATTTTTTCATGTTTCTAAACACAGGGTTGTCTTTGGATGAAATTTCAGTGATACGTGGGTTTTTAATGGCTGTCATGATTGATTAGTCTTTCAGTAAAATATCGTTGTCGTCGTCTTCGGGCAGTTCCGCATGTTTAATTTTTTCAAAAATCACAAGACGTCGGTGATTTTCAGTTTTAGGTAAATCATAGCTGATGTCTTTGTGTAATTTAAAAAATTCATTCATTTCATTTTGTGCTTTTTCGATTTCGGGGTCGACGCCAGGACCTTTCATAAAATAAACATGTCCACCCAGTTGCAGGCAATTGACTGTATTTTTTAATGTGTTTGTAACGTCTTCGACAGCGCGTGTGATGACTCCGTTCACGGGATACATGAAATAGGGATTTATATTGCGACCAATAATATCCAAATTTTCAAAATGCATCTGGGATCTGACATGTTTTAAAAAATCGACACGTTTCTGAACCCCTTCGGCTAAAATAATTTTTTCTTTGGGGAATCTGATTTTGAGCGGTATGCCAGGAAAACCAGGTCCAGTTCCGACGTCAATCAACGGAAACTTCAGATCACATATTTCAGTTAAAATCAGACAATCGATGAAATGTTTAATTGCGATGTCTTTGATATTTAAAAGTCGAGTGAAGTTTTTGTGTTCCTGGTTTTCAAGTAATAAGTGGTAAAACTGTGCTAACTGTTGACGTTCAATATGTGAGCATTTGAAATCATGATTTTTAAAAATATCAAAAAGTCTGTCGTTAGCTTCGTTCACAGAGTAAATTGTTTCGGCTTTTTTGTGAACTCCGCGTTGATTCGAGATCATTTCAACGGATTTAAGATCGCGACCTGCTTTTTCTTGGCGAGCCTTATAAGGACTGTAATTTTCTTTATTTTTATGCGCCACGATAACCCCTGGATAATACTTGATAACATACTGCTAAATACTTGAAAAGACTTTATTTAATGGCAATAATATAATCTTTATAAAGTGTAAAGCTATAAGCAACGGGAAGTATTAATTATGTCCAATGTAAAACTGACAGAGATCAAAGAAGCCGCCCTCAAGGATTTTCAAAAAGCATCAACATCGGCCGAGTTGTATGGCTTTAAGGTTCAGTATTTGGGTAAAACGGGCGCCTTAACCGAAGCTATGAAATTAATGGCAACATTACCCAAAGAAGAAAAACCTTTGTTTGGTAAGCTTGTTAACGAAGTTAAATCTGAACTTGAATTGGTTTACAACCAGGTCGAATCCAATTTAAAAAACAAAGAAATTGATGCAAAAATGCTGTCCGAAAAAATTGATCTGACGTTGTCGGCTACTTCGGCTGAACGCGGCCACGAGCACCCCATTTACAAAGTGACGCACGAAATTTTTTCAATTATGGCCAGACTGGGATATTCACTGCGCACTGGGCCCATGATTGAACCCGATTATTATAATTTTGAAGCTTTAAACATACCCAAAAATCATCCAGCACGTGATATGCAGGATACTTTTTTCGTTGATGATACGCATGTTTTACGTACACATACATCGCCAATTCAAATTCATAGCCTTGAAAATGAAAAACCACCACTTCGAATTATTGGAACAGGGCCCGTATTCAGGTGTGACAGTGATATTTCACATTTACCCAATTTTCATCAAATCGAAGGCATGTGTATTGACGAAAAAATTTCGATGTCTGATTTAAAAGGTACGATTTCTTTTTTCGTACGTGAATTTTTTGGCCCGGGGTTAAAAACCAGATTTCGCCCCAGTTTTTTTCCATTCACAGAGCCTTCAGCCGAAGTCGATTGTTCGTGTCCGATATGCAAAGGATCCGGATGTTCGTTGTGTAAACAGTCGGGCTGGATTGAAATTGGTGGATGCGGTTTGATTAATCCCAAAGTTTTTGAATTTGCAAAAGTTGAATACCCAAAATGGCAGGGGTTTGCGTTCGGTTTTGGGGTTGAACGCATGGCGATTATTAAATACGGCGTTGATGATATCAGACATTTTCCAAAAAATGATATTCGTTTTCTGAAACAGTTTTAAAGCAAGCATAGCTTGCAGGATACAACGTTCGACTTAAAAATATAAAGGTATAAATAAATTATGAAAATTTCGTTAAAATGGTTAAATGATTTTGTTGATGTGACTGAATTTTTTGAAAATCCAATGGTTCTGGCCGATGCTTTAACCAAAGCGGGTCTTGAAGTCGAAGAAATGACAAATCGTGCAAAGGATTTTCAAAATGTCGTCGTTGGTCATATTCAAATCAAAGACAAACATCCAAACGCTGATAAACTTTCATTATGTCAGGTTGATATTGGTGGCGGTAAAATCGAACAAATCGTTTGTGGTGCACAAAATCATAAACAGGGTGATAAAGTTATCGTAGCTTTACCAGGTGCGGTGCTACCAGGAAATTTTGCGATTAAAAAATCTAAAATCCGCGATATTGAAAGTAACGGAATGTTGTGTTCGCTGAAAGAATTGGGTTTAGCAACATCGAGCGATGGCCTTGAAATTTTAGCAAATAATGCAACAGTCGGCCAATCGTATGCGGAATTTGCTGGGCACAACGATGTTCATTTTGAACTTAAAGTTACGCCAAATCGTGCGGATTGTTTAAGTCATTATGGACTAGCTCGTGAAATTGGATGTTTATTAAATAAAAAAATAAAAAAACCAGTTGTCCAAACTGAATTTTCCAAAGAATTAACGACTCAGAAAATTAAATTAAATATTGAAAATTCTGAATTGTGCCCAAGGTACTGCGGTCGATATATTTCAGGAGTTCAAATTTCTGACAGCCCTGCATGGCTGAAGTCGCGCTTAGAATCCGTTGGATTAAATTCCATAAATAATGTCGTCGATGTTACAAATTATGTGATGTTAGAAATGGGACAACCGTTACACGCATTCGATGCGGATTTGATTTCGGGTTCGCAAATCAGTGTTCGTAATTCAAAAACGTCTGAAAAATTTAAAACATTAAAAGACCAAGAAATCAGTTTATCAGGCGATGAATTATTAATTTGTGATTCTGAAAAGGCTGTTGCATTAGCTGGAGTCATCGGTGGTTTGAATTCCGGAGTCAGCGTTGCGACTCAAAATATTTTTTTAGAAAGCGCAAATTTTCAAGCCATGTCTGTTCGAAAATCTTCGCGTAGTCATGGTATAGAAACTGATTCAGCCTACAGATTTTCACGCGGCGTTGACCCCAGTCAGACCCAAGAAATCATGGACCGCGCTGTTCATTTGATCATACAAGTGGCGGGTGGTGTTGCATTTTCTGGTCACCACGATGTGTACCCCAAGCCGATTGTCAAAAATCCAATTCAAATTCGAATACAAACAATTACAGATCGTTTGGGTTATGTCGCAGATGCAAAATTATTTGAACAATATATGTCGGGTTTAAATTGCAAGGTTGAGTTTGCAGATAAAAATGCAGATGCAGCTCAAACGGTTTATAAAATTACACCGCCATTATTCCGATTTGATCTTGAAACAGACATGGATTTGGTCGAAGAATACGCCAGGTTAAAAGGATACGAATTTATAACAGAAACTTTACCAGTTTTTGCCAAAGAACCGGCAAAACATGACCCTAAATATTTAAATCAAACGAGATTATCAGAATTTTTCAGAGCGCAAGGGTTTTCAAGAGCGTTTAATTATGCTTTTGCCAATGAAAACACAGAAAATTTATTTTTAGGTGAATCTTCGATTTATGAAAAATGGGGACTGAATGTTTCAAAAGAGCCTGTTAAATTAAAAAATCCGCTCAGCGAAGAAATCAATATCATGCGCAGGTCGTTATCAAATTTAATATGGAAAAATATTTCAGAAAATTTTCATGCAGGGAATGCGAATGGAAGTTTATTTGAAATAGGTTCTGTTTTTTCTAAAAATGGAAACGAATTCAAAGAACATCAGCGTTTGTGTTTAACAATTTGGGGCGAACCATTTGGTTTGTATTCAGATCAAACTCCGTTGATATTTAAAATGAAATCAAACTTAGAAAAATTG
Organism: Pseudobdellovibrionaceae bacterium; assembly: GCA_031428135.1. Lineage (GTDB taxonomy): Bacteria > Bdellovibrionota > Bdellovibrionia > Bdellovibrionales > Bdellovibrionaceae > Pseudobdellovibrio. The sequence continues at coordinate 51,035 of JANPOT010000006.1, forward strand.
TTTTCATTTTTACAAATTTCAGCAGCCACATTTCAAGATCAAATCAATCCACCAGCATTTTTGCATACAGGTCAGTGTGCGGCTTTATTTGTCGAAGGCAAAACGGTCGGTTTTTTGGGGACGATACATCCACAACTATTAAATAATGAAAAAATCAGAGTTCCTGTTGTCATGTGTGAAATTAATTTGGACATGTTAATTCCTGAACAAGATCGTCCATTGAAATTTAAACCTTTATCAGGATTTCAAACGGTTGATCGCGACTTCGCATTTGTTATGGATTTTAAAAAACCTGTCGGTGATTTACTGAAAGAACTTAAAAAAGCTGCGGGATCTCATTTTAAAGAAGCGACAGTCTTTGATATTTACGAAGGTGATAAATTACCTGCTGGGCAAAAATCAGTGGCAGTCAGACTTGCGTTACAAAGTTTTGACCAGGCTTTAACAGATGAAATGATTACGCAAATTTCACAAAAAGCGATCGGGAATATTGAAAAATCAGTCGGTGCCAAATTAAGATAAGAAAAAGGTCTAGGTATTTCCTGAAACTTGATTCATTTCAATAACTTGATAGCATAAAAACAGTAACAAAGAACAGGTGTAATTATGGCCGGACAAAACATTGGAAATTCAACAGTCACAAAAGCCGACATCGTCGAAAAAGTTTATGAAACGATCGGTTTTTCTAAAAAAGAAGCCAGTGAATTAGTTGAATTAGTTTTTAATTCCTTGAAGCAAACTTTGCAAACCGGAGAAAAAGTCAAAATTTCTGGTTTTGGTAATTTTTTAGTACGTGGTAAAAATGAGCGCATTGGCCGTAACCCGCAAACCGGTGAACAAATTAAAATATCAGCCAGGCGTGTTTTGACCTTCAGACCCAGTCAGGTATTAAAAGCAATGTTGAACGGCGAAGAATACGCACATTTAATTGGTAAAGATGACGAGGATGATGATGAATAGCACTGAAATAAATATTGAGATAAATTCTGAAATAAATATTGAAACGAATCCGCCAGAAGAAATTGTATTACAGGATTCATTTTTAACTGTTTTGGATCAAAAAGCAGATTCTGCGCAAATGCCAAGTGTTTTAGTTGATGAATTATTATTAAATGAAATTAAATCAATTCCAGATCGATTTGGTTTTAAAATCGGGGACGTTGCAGATTTATTGGGAATTAAGCAGTATGTTTTACGTTACTGGGAACAAGAATTCGATTTATTAAAACCTAAAAAAGCTTCGAATAACCAACGTATGTATACCAAAAAAGATGTCGAAAATGCATATTTAATTCGTAAATTATTGTACCGTGATAAATTCTCAATCGAAGGTGCCAGACGCGCAATCAAGGACGTTAAGTTTGCCGTGAAAAAAGAAAAAAATCTTTCGTCGGCTATGGATAAAATTGATCAAAACCAATCCTACGTCCAAGAAAAAATTAAATCATTCATTTCTGAAATTCGTAAAACCAAAGATTTGTTTAATTAAATAGTCTATTAAGTCCAGCTAGACTTCATGAGATTTGTCATCTATAAAGTGTCCGGCCAAAATTAGAGTAAGTATTCTATATCAATTTTGGCAGGAGTCATTATGGGTTCTAAGTTTATTTATTCGATGGCGATAGTTTTGTTTTTTTCAAGTCAAATATATGCAGTTTCAAGGGGTGGTTATGAAATACCGTCAGATGAAAAAACGATTGAATCGTTCGGTACTGCATCTCAATCTGAACTGCCGAGGCGATTTAATTTATTCAATTGGAATATTGAAAAAGCAAAGCAAGGTGAAATCTGGGCCGCAGATTTTACGAAGCTTCAAAACAAATACGATTTAATTTTGATCCAAGAAGCCGTTTCCGATGATCTATTTATGAATGCACTTAGAAAAAAAACAAATACTGTTTGGAATTATTTTATTGCGTGGATTCGAAAAACTGAAAAAACCAGTTCAGGATTAATCATTGGCAGCGAAGTTCGTCCCACTGAAGCATCTTTTACACGAACAATAGATCTTGAGCCCTATGCCAAAACTCCGAAATTGACGGGTTATCAAAAATTTAGAATTGCTGGAACACAAAATACAGAATTATTAATTATAAATATTCACGCAATCAATTTTGTAACAACGACAAAATTCAGTCGTCACATCCAACAAGTTATGCGACAAATTGATCGTCATAAAGGACCTGTCGTTTTTGTTGGTGATATGAATACCTGGAATCAGTCGCGCTTGGATTATTTATTCGCAGAAGCAAAAAAAAGAAATTTAGTTTGGTATGATTTTGAACGTCCCAAAGTCAAAGGCATGCATTCAAAATTGGACCATATTTTTGTCCGTGGTCTGAAAGTTCATGAAATTAAATCATTAACAGATATTGTTTCTTCAGATCATTATCCGATATCAGCTGACCTTGAATTTTTATAAATAACTGAGCATAAGCTGCTCTGGGCGACTTTATCGACTTAATTTGTTACGCTCTGGGTAAATATGTATAACTCAATGGACATGAGTGCCAATAATTCCAACATTTTTTTCGTCAAATTCACTTATTTTTGTGACGAATTGACTCTTTTTAGGCTTAACTAAATCTTAAGGTTCAGCATCATCCAAACTGATTGATCAGGTCGATGATTGTCAGTAAATTAATTTTCATGAGCAAGAATATGAATTTTTTACCAATAGTCATGAGCGGCGGAAGCGGCACTCGATTATGGCCAGTTTCAAGGTCTAAATTTCCAAAACAATTCTGTGAATTATTAGATCAGCCACTACATACTTTAACACTTAAACGATTACAAAAATTTCAACCCCCAATGATTGTCACATCAATTCACTTTCGTGATTTGACTGAATCTGATTTGCGCATTAATTCTTTCAAAACAGAAAAAGTCATTTACGAACCTGAACCTAAAAACACAGCCGCAGCGATTGCTTTGGCATGTCGTTATTTAGAAATTCAGAATCGATCCGAACAAATTGTGGGTGTATTTTCATCTGATAACATTATTCAAGATGAGTCAGCATTTTATGCGGCAGTTGATGCTGCGGCAAAAACAGCCGAGAAAAATCAAATCGTTATTTTGGGAATCAAACCGAATAAACCTGAAACAGGATTCGGTTATATTCAGGTTCAGGACCGTGCTGTTGGCACGCAAATATCAACTGCAGTTTTGAAGTTTCACGAAAAACCGAGTTTAGATTTAGCACAAATTTTTTTAAACGAAGGTACTTATTTTTGGAATGCTGGAATATTTATTTTCAAGGTTTCGAAAATGATTGAATTGTTTAAACGTTTTGAACCCGAAATTTGGTCAGCCGTTTCTGCTTTAGATGAAAGCTTTTCTGATCTGAAAAGTGTCTATTCAAAAATTAAAAGTATTTCAATTGATTATGCCATACTTGAAAAATTATCGCCAACAGAATTAAGCTGTGTCACCTGCGATATTGGTTGGAGTGATTTAGGCAGCTGGGATGCGCTGGCTGACGCCAGAAATTCAATTCAAAATGATCAAAGCAATCAAATTGTCGAAGTGTCGGCCCGTGGTAATTCAATCGTGGGTCTGCCAGATAAAAAATATTCAATGGTGGGCATTGATGATTTGATTGTTGTCGACACCGTTGATGCAATGTTGATTTGTAAAAAAGGCGAATCACAAAAAGTCAAACAAGTCGTCGATAAGTTAAAAGCAAATATAAAGCCGAATATACAGTCTAATATAAAAAATAATTCTCAGAAAATCACAGAAGAACATGTTTTTGAAAACAGACCCTGGGGTCGATTTGAAATTTTAAAAAACGAGTCACATTACAAAACTAAAATTATTCGTGTGGATGCGGGGCAAAAAATTTCTTACCAATCACATGATCGGCGATCTGAACATTGGATTTTAGTTCGTGGTTCGGCGACCGTTATTATAAATGACAAAGAAATCTCGGTTACATCAGGTGAACATATTTATATTCCACAAGGCGCAAAACATAGAATTATCAATTCGACAAATTCCATTGTTGAATTCATCGAAGTCCAAGTTGGCAGTTATTTCGGAGAAGACGACATCGTTCGATACCAAGACGATTACGGGCGACAAAAATAATGTTCAATGACATATTGTCACAAAAAACATCAAGAAGAAAAATACAAAAAATCAAAGAAGTTTTGATTGAAGCAATTTTATTTATTTGCGCTTTAAGTTCTGTGTTTGTGACATTTGCGATTGTTTATACGTTGTTATCAGAAGCAATTCCGTTTTTTAAAATTGTCAGCCTCAAAGAATTTTTAACTGGAACCGAATGGACACCGTTATTTGAAAATGCCAAATATGGTATTTTACCATTAGTCACAGGCACATTAATGACAACAGTGATTGCGTTAATCATTGCGATTCCGTTCGGATTAATAACATCGGTGTATTTAAGCGAATTTGCGTCAGTTCGAGTTCGTGAAATATTTAAACCATCATTGGAATTATTGGCAGCAGTTCCGACAGTTGTTTACGGGTATTTTGCAATGTTATTTGTGACTCCAATTTTACAGAAAATATTTCCTGAATTGGGAACCTTTAATGCCTTATCAGCGGGGCTCGTGATGGGTATCATGATTATTCCTTACGTCAGTAGTTTGTCCGAAGATGCTATGCGTGCAGTGCCCCAGGCTTTACGAGAAGGAAGTCTTGCTTTGGGTGCATCTAAATTTCAAACTTCGTTTCAGGTCGTCGCACCGTCTGCATTTTCAGGAATTGCTTCAGCATTTGTACTGGCTATTTCGCGCGCCATTGGTGAAACCATGGTTGTTGCAATTGCTGCGGGTTTACAGCCACGGTTTTCATTAAATCCTACGGAATCAACGGCGACGTTAACGGCGTACATTGTTCAGGTCAGCTTAGGCGATTTGCCACACGGTTCAATGGGTTATCAAACAATCTATGTCGCAGGCTTAACATTATTTATTTTTACATTTTCATTAAATTTGGTGGGACAACGCATACGTCAGCGACTAGAAAAAAAGGTTAAATAATGAATTTTAAAAATAATAAAATTCATATTGATGAATTAAATTTAAAAAAATTGACTCGAAAAATTAAATTTCAAGATTTTATTTTTCGATTTGCAGGTTTGATTATTTTAATTTTTTCATTTTCTGTTTTATTGGCATTAATTTTTGATATGTTTAAAACTGGGTATCCGCGTTTGGACCAAATGTTTTTTGTTTCGTTTCCGTCCAGATTTCCTGATAAGGCCGGTATTTTATCAGCCTGGGTCGGAAGTCTTGTGATTGTTATGGTCACTGCTTTTATGGCAATTCCGTTGGGCGTTGCAACTGGAATTTATTTAGAAGAGTATGCAAAAAAAAATTGGCTCTCACGTATTATCGAATTAAATATTTTAAATTTAGCAGGAATACCTTCGATTATTTATGGAATTATGGCTTTATCCATGTTTGTGTATCAGTTCAAATTGGGTCAAAGTATTATGACGGCTGGTATGACCCTGGGTTTGTTGGTTTTGCCAATTATTATCGTCACAACCCGAGAAGCCATACGAACAATTCCCGGGCATATCCGTGAAGCGTCATATTCAGTCGGAGCTACGAAATGGCAAACGATTTGGTATCACATTTTACCCTACAGTTCGGGCGGCATCATGACGGGCATTGTGATCGCATTATCCAGGGCCATTGGCGAAACAGCGCCGTTGATTACGGTCGGAGCCTTGGCATTCATTGCTTTTTTGCCGACCGCGCCAATTTCAGATGTTGCGCCATATTTAAATTTTCAATGGTTATCAGATCCGTATACCGTTATGCCAATTCAAATGTTTAATTGGATTTCGCGTCCTCAAGAAGAATTTCATATTAATGCCGCAGCAGCGGGTATTGTTTTGTTATCGATGACCTTGGTTTTAAATATCGGAGCCATCTTAATTCGATATCATTTCAGAAAAAAATATCGGTGGTGATGTATGGATAAAATAATAAAAGCCGAAGTTAAAAATTTAACTTTTGGATATTCTCCTGAAAAAACTGTTTTAAATTCAGTTTCGATGCCCATTTATGAAAATTCGGTAACAGCACTGATTGGTCCATCGGGCTGTGGTAAAACAACGTTACTGCGTTGTTTTAATCGAATGCATGATTTATATGGCGCTGTCAGATACCAGGGGCAAATTATTTTGCAGCCTTCGGGACTCAATATTTTATCAACGGAAATTGATCCGCTGGAAGTTCGGTTAAAAATTGGGATGGTTTTTCAAAAACCAAATCCATTTCCTAAGTCTATTTATGAAAATGTTGCTTATGGTTTGACTGTTCGTGGTATCAAAAAAAAATCATATATGGATGATAAAATCGAAGACTCATTGAAAAAAGCAGGACTTTGGAAAGAAGTCAGCGACAGATTAAATGCACCGGCTTCGTCATTGTCAGGTGGCCAACAGCAACGTTTATGTATTGCCAGGGCGTTGGTTGTTGATCCTGAAATTTTGTTATTGGACGAACCAACATCGGCATTGGATCCAATTTCAACAGCGCACATCGAAGAACTTCTGGGCGAGCTTAAAAAAACAGTCACAATTTTAATGGTCACACATAATTTACATCAAGCAGGACGGGCTTCTGATTATACGGCATTTATGTATTTGGGTGATCTGATTGAATTCGGTGAAAGTACCCAAGTTTTTACAAATCCCAAAATTGAACGTACCGAAAATTATATTACAGGACGGTTTGGATAATATGATTAAAAAAGCAGTAATACCCGCAGCAGGTTTAGGAACCCGATTTTTTCCGGCGACGAAAACGATTCCCAAAGAAATGTTACCCATCGTTGATCGGCCCGCAATTTTATATGTCATCGAAGAAGCCATGCAGGCCGGAATCCAAGATATTATTTTGATCCAAGGCCGCGGAAAAACAGCCATCGAAGATTTTTTTGACGTGTCGTATGAGCTTGAAGATAAATTAATCAAAGACGGAAAATCTGAAATTTTAGACAGTTTGCGCCAAATCAGAAATAATGTGAATATTATTTCTGTCCGTCAAAAATCGGCAATGGGTCTGGGGCATGCGATCAAATGTGCAAAGCCCGTGACTGGTAACGAACCATTCGCGGTACTTTTGGGTGACGAGATCACATTGACAAAATCACGTTCTGAAAATGTCACAGGATTTTTATGTGACCAATATGAAAAAACACATGAAAGTAGTGTTTGGGTTTTGCCAGTTGAAAAAGAAAATACTGAAAAATATGGAATCGTTGATTTTGGTTCAAAAAATTCAACAGATTTATCAAATGGTTTACAAGTCAAGGGCGTTGTCGAAAAACCGAACTCAGACAGCGCTCCGTCGTTATGGGCGCTGCCGGGCCGCTATGTTTTTAGTTCAAAAATTTTAAATATTTTAGACACAACAAAAGCAGGTTTGAACGGCGAAATTCAGCTCAGTGACGCAATGAATACGTTAGCACAAACAGACAAATTAAATGCATACTCTTTTGCAGCCCGCAGATTCGATGCTGGCGATAAATTAGGATTTTTAATTGCAAATATCGAAGTTGCATTGGACCGAGAAGATTTAAAACACGATCTGATGAAATATTTGAAAGGAAAAATATGATTAAAAAAATTCTGACTGATTCGATCATTGAAGCGCAAAAAAATATTGAAGCCCTTTTGGCAGATGTTCAATTACATAATGAATTTGAAAATATGATTCAAATGATGGTTGATTGTTATAAAAAAGGTGGCGGATTGTTCGTTGCAGGTAACGGTGGATCAGCTGCAGATGCCCAGCATTTTGTTGCTGAATTGGTCGTTAAGCTCAGCAAAAATCGTGATCCGATCAAGGCCTTTGCGTTGACAGTGGATACATCGATTATCACAGCAGCTGGGAATGATTTTGGTTATGATGATATTTTTTCCAGACAAGTCGAAGGACTGATGAATAAAAATGATATTTTTATCGGCATTACAACATCTGGTAATTCACCAAATATTTTAAAATCATTTGATATGTGTAAAAAAATTGGCGCCAAAAGCATTTTGTTGTCTGGTTTTACGGGTGGAATTGCTGTTCAACAAAATAAAGCTGATATCAACATTGTGGTCCCTGGTCCTAATACGGCACGAATCCAAGAAGCCCATGCTATTTTATATCACACAATATGTTTTTGCTTAGAAAAACGCTTGATCGAAGAAAAAATTATTTCATACAGATAACTATTTTTAATATTCAAAAAATGAAAGAGAATTCAATGAATATAGAGCCCACAATTCAGGAAGCTGTTCCTCAAACAGAAATTGTTAAAAACTTATCTTATTATAATAAAATTGTTTCAGAGCATTTGGAGCCTCATTTCTTTGACAGAAATCCATATCGGTTAATTTATTTATCAGTATTTTTAACAGGAAATCTGGCGTTATTATTTTGTGTTTTAAAATTTAATCTGCATTGGTCAGTCAAAATTTTAATTGGGATTTGTATCGGATATTTTAACAGTGCATTGGCCTTTGTTTCACATGAAACTTCACATGGTTCGGTCATTAAAAATAAAAATATGCAGGATTTAATCGTATTTTTTGCCTTTGCTCCATTTATGATGTCGCCGACTTACTGGCGTTTTTGGCATAATCGCCTGCATCATGGTAATACGCAATATGTCCTGAAAGATCCCGATGCATTTCCAACATTAAGCGTGTATAAAAATTCAAAATTTTTGCAAAACATTTTTAATCTGACTCCGGGATCGAAAACGATTCGCAGTTATTTTTATTTCTTTTTTTGGTTTTCATTTCAATCATTTTTAAACCAAATTTACATGCGTTTTAATAATAAAATGTGGTCTGAAATGAATCATAAGCGAGTCACTGTTGAATTCAGTCTGCAATTCTTGATGGTTGCCAGTTTTATTTATTTAATGGGAACGGAAAATTTATTGTTTATGGTCATAATTCCATTTGCTGTGCAAAATTATGTGATCATGAGCTATATATCGACGAATCACAATCTGTCGCCATTGACGAAATTAAATGATCCACTGGTGAATTCGTTAACGGTGACGACAAATAAATTATTTGATTTTTTACATTTAAATTTTGGTTATCATGTTGAACATCATATTTTTCCACGCATGAGCGGTGCGTATACTAAAAAAACCCATCAAGTCATGAAAAAAATATTCCCTGATACGTACCAATATATGAAAAAATCTGATGCTTTGAAATTATTGTATCAAACAGCCAGAATTTACAAATCACCAACGACTTTGGTACATCCTTTGACGCTTGAAACATACAAAACTTTGAGCCCAAAACCCTTACATTAAAGTTTTTTCAAGCCAAGACCTGTAATCTGAACGAAATTGCACAGGATTATTGTATTGGATGGGGACTGTGTATTTTGAACAGAATCGAACGTCTTGGTCGTTAAAATATTTTTGAACTGGGTACATCAGTTTGTAAATCAGAATATCTTCGCAAAGGTACTTTTCGTTTTTTATTTTTTGAAAATAAATTGGTAAAATTCTTTGTAAATCTGATGTCATATATGAAAAGTTTAATTCATTTTTCAATTCAAGTCTGAACTGTGTTGTTTCATTTTTTTCTAATAATTGAACATTTTTAAAATTACAGTTTCTGTGATTGATTGGGTATATTGAACACATCAACGACGTTTTTTCATAATTTGTACTGAACTGAGATTCAATAACGATCGAGGTGATGAATATAAAACTGTGTACGACTGTCAGTAGCGCCAGCACGCTAAATGCTGCTTTATACTTCCAATTGAAATTTATTGCAGAGTCAGTTTTTTTAGTTTTAAGCCATAATCCTGCAAAAACACCAATCAGTAATATTCCCATCGGGTTTTCAAAGGGAAACTGAAATAATAATTGTGGGATCAATGTCAAAAATGAAGAGATTAAAAACATATTTTTTGCCAGTACCAGATCAATAAATACATAAATCAATAAACCGATGGCCAGAATAAAGCCCAGCCAACCAAATTGAACACCCCATTTTAAAATTTCTGAATGCGGCTGATCTGCGTATTCAAATTCATGGGGTTTAAAATCTTGGTTTAATCGGTAGGGGATTAATCCATTCACAAATGAACCCAAGCCCAGCCCCATGGGATGGTCTATGATCATTTCGGATGCTGATTTATATAATGATACGCGTTCGGCGAATGAACTTTTTTTGGATTCGTCGACGAAACTCTTTTTGCTGGCTGGTAATAATGTACAAGTCAAATAAAGAGCTAAGCCCAAAGAAAAACTAAGGACATTTTTTTTATTAAAATTTTTATACAATATATACACAACAAATAAAATTAAACCAATCCAGGCAGATCTGCTGCGTGAATAAAGAATAATAAAAATCCATAAAGACATTAAAAAGTATTTAATAAATATTTTCAGTTTATTTTTCTCTTCAGTTTGATTGGTCCATTTATAAATAAATGGTAAAAATAGAATGAAAAATTCAGACAACATGTTCACGTTGCCGAACGTACCCAGAATGTGCCCGTGATCAATTGTATCCTGTAGAACGCGAAATTGATAAATTTCATAAATATGAAACGAAATCAGTGAAAAAATACAAATCCAGATGATGGGGTCGATCATTTTTTTATGAAAAAATGCCGTATCAGCACATCCAACGAAATAACAAATAGTGATGAAAGACAAAGGTTTGAATAAATATAAATAATTATAAAAATTAAATGTAAAAAGTGGCTGTAGTAAGAGATAAGTTATAAAAAACAGACCTGCGTACACAGCTGTCTTTGGTATATTAAATCGAGTTAAGATACGATTTGAAAACGAAATATGAACTAAGCAAAGTCCGCCGATCATATATATGAGAAACATTTTTGCATTATAATAGTTGCCATTAATTTGTTTTGACCAAAGAAATGGAGACAAGATCATGAGTATATAAATCAACATTCTTAAGGCTGACTGAGGCAAATTTTCATTCACGGTTTCTGATTGTATTGGATTGGATTTAATCATAATTACCTTTGCTCTGAATTTAGCAGAATATTCTTTTTTTAAGCACAATTAAGCTTAACAGGCTGCATTGTGGCCTTGTAATTCTGCCTTAAAAACATCTATTTCTACTCTTTTAGGCTAGCCGAATCTGCAATCTGAAACAATATCAATTTTTTTTTACGTCAACAAAAATACTTTGTTTTGTATTGTGTTGTTGTATTATAATTTGATATTCAAATATCCGCTATTTATGGCAAAATATTGATTCTGTTTTGCTTCGAAAATTATGAGGTTTGTATGAAAATATTAATAACAGGTGGGGCAGGATTTATAGGCTCGGCCCTGATTCGTTATATTATTAAAAATACAGAGGCAACAGTCTTAAATATTGATGCTCTGACTTATGCAGGCAACTTAGACTCGTTGAAAGAAATAGACAGCTCTGATCGATACAGTTTTCAAAAAATAAATATTTGTGAAATGAATTTATTGAAACAGGCTATTTTTAGTTTTGAGCCCGATATCATTATTCATTTGGCAGCAGAAAGCCACGTTGATCGATCGATCGATGGACCTGGTCAATTTATTCAAACGAATATCGTTGGTACATACAATGTCTTGCAAATCAGTAAAGAATATTGGCTTCAGTTAACAGATTCAAAACAAAAAAAATTCAGATTTCATCATGTATCGACAGATGAAGTGTATGGTGATTTGGAAAATTCAGGTTTATTATTTACTGAAAACACACCCTATGCGCCAAGTTCCCCATATTCTGCCAGCAAGGCAAGTTCTGACCATTTGGTTCGGGCCTGGGGCCGGACTTATAAATTACCAGTAATCGTTACGAATTGTTCAAATAATTATGGATCGTTCCAGTTTCCTGAAAAATTAATTCCACATGTTATTTTAAATGCGATCAGTGAAAAACCTCTACCGATCTACGGTGACGGTTGTCAGATCAGAGATTGGCTTCACGTTGATGATCACGCCGAAGCATTATATTTAGTGGCAACACAGGGGCGAGCTGGAGAAACTTATAATATTGGTGGCCACAATGAAAAAAAGAATATCGAAGTCGTTCACTTTATTTGTTCAGAGCTTGAAAAAATAGCGCCACAGTTTAAAATTAATATTAAAAACTTTACAGATCTGATTACATTTGTCAAAGACAGACCAGGCCATGATGTTCGTTATGCGATTGATGCATCGAAAATTGATAAAGAGCTTGGTTGGAGACCAAAAGAAACGTTTGAAACTGGAATGGCCAAAACAGTTCATTGGTATTTGGACAGTTCGTGGTGGTATCAGAAAATTTTAGATGGAACATATCGAATGGAAAGAATTGGGGGATCCAAATGAAAGGCATAATTTTAGCCGGTGGCAGTGGAACCAGATTGTATCCAATTACTCAGGCAACATCAAAACAGCTTTTGCCGATTTATGATAAACCAATGATTTATTACCCATTGTCAGTTCTTATGTTGGCTGGAATCAAAGACGTCTTAATTATTACAACTCCTGAAGACAATTTAAATTTCAAACGTCTGCTGGGTGATGGCAGTCAATTTGGAATTCATATCTGCTACCAAATCCAAGAACGTCCAGATGGATTAGCACAAGCGTTCATTATTGGTGAAGAATTTATTGGCAAAGACGAAGTCTGTTTAATATTAGGAGATAATATTTTTTACGGCCAGGGTTTTACTCCGAAATTAATCGAAGCTAAAAACAAAACCAGTGGTGCTACGGTTTTTGGATACAAAGTTTTAGACCCAGAACGTTTTGGTGTTGTTGAATTCGACAAAAACATGAAAGCAATTTCTATCGAAGAAAAACCTGCTAAGCCTAAATCTTCATATGCCGTTACAGGGCTGTATTTTTATGACAATGATGTGATTGAAATCGCAAAAAACATAAAACCATCCCACAGAGGTGAACTTGAAATCACATGTGTGAATCGTGCGTATTTAGAACGTGGTGATTTGAATGTTGAACTTCTTGGTCGTGGATTTGCTTGGTTGGATACAGGCACCTTCGAAAGCCTGTTGGATGCGTCACATTTTGTTGAAACCGTAGAAAAGCGCCAAGGCTTTAAAGTCGCATGCCTTGAAGAAATAGCATTCAATAATAAATGGTTATCGAAAGAACAATTGCAGGCCAAAGCTAAAGAGCTCAGTAAAAATAGCTACGGACAATATTTGCAATCTTTAGTGAGCGATTCCTAATGGTTGCTGAAGTTAATTTGATACAAAAATTAAAATTTGATAATTTAGGTGATTCCCGAGGTCATTTAGTTTCGTTGGAAGCGCTTAAAAATATTCCGTTTGAAATCAAGCGGGTTTATTATTTGGTTGGTACTCATCCAGGTGAAAGCCGTGGTTTTCATGCCCACCGTGAACTCAAGCAGGTCTTGATTTGTTTAGCAGGACAATGTCGAATCGTTTTAGATGATGGTCAAAATAAATCAGAAACAATATTAAATTCATTCAACGAAGGAATTTTAATTGAATCAATGATTTGGCGTGAAATGCATGATTTTTCTGCGGACTGTGTATTGCTTGTGATCGCAAATCAACATTATTCTGAATCGGATTATATCAGAAATTACGATGATTTTAAAAGGTTGTACAAATGATTCAAATTCATCATTTATCAGACGTCAAAAGTACGAATATTGGTACCGGCACCAAAGTTTGGCAATATGCTGTCATTTTCGAAAAAGCAGTCATAGGAAAAAATTGTAACGTGTGTGCTCATACATTAATAGAAAATGATGTTGTGATTGGAGACAACGTCACTATTAAATCTGGAGTTTACATTTGGGATGGCACTCGCATAGAGGACAATGTCTTCATTGGTCCTAACGCCACATTTACAAATGACAAAATGCCTAAATCAAAAATTTACCCAGAAAAATTTGAAACTATAACTATTAAAAAAAATGCAAGCATTGGTGCAAATGCAACACTATTGCCCGGCATTATCATTGGTGAAAATGCGATGATTGGCGCGGGTAGTGTTGTGACCAAAGATGTTCCTGACCACGCAGTTGTTGTTGGAAATCCAGCTCAAATCATAAGGTACGTAAAATGATTCCATTTTTAGATTTAAAAAGCGTTAATCAGACATACAACAAAGAGCTCAAAGAAGCTTGTTCGCGCGTGATTGATTCGGGTTGGTACATTGGTGGCCAAGAATTGCTGGAGTTTGAGAAGAAATTTTCAAATTACTGTGGAACAAAATATTGTATTGGTGTTGCAAATGGTTTGGATGCATTAATTTTAGTTTTAAAAGTCTGGAAATTAATGGGTTTGTTGAAAGACGGCGATGAAGTGATTGTTCCGGCAAATACATATATCGCAAGTATTTTAGCAATCAGCGAAAATAATTTGACTCCGATATTGGTTGAACCAGAATTAGCGACATATAATTTATGTCCAGCCAATGTTGTAAAAGCCGTCACGAATAAAACCAAAGTCATTTTACCAGTTCATTTGTATGGTCAAATTTCTAACATGCCGGAAATCATGGTCATAGCAAAAAAATATAATTTACTTGTACTCGAAGACTCTGCGCAATCACATGGCGCAAGCGTTCAAAATATCAAAGCTGGTAACTGGGCTGATGCATCTGGTTTTAGCTTTTACCCAGGAAAAAATTTAGGTGCGCTGGGTGATGCGGGAGCCATCACAACAAACAACGAAGAACTTAATCAGAATTTGCGTGCTCTTAGAAACTATGGATCACACGAAAAATACAAAAATATTTACAAAGGCATGAACAGTCGTCTGGATGAAATACAGGCCGCGATGTTAACTGTTAAATTAAAATATTTAGATTCAGAAACGGCACGACGTAAGCAAATTGCCCAAATGTATTTATCTGGTATTAAAAATCCGAACATCCATTTGCCATTACCGGAATCAACAAAAGCAACAGAACTCAATTCGCATGTTTGGCATTTATTTGTTATTCGTACAAATCAACGTGATTTATTGCAAAAGTATTTAGAAAAAAACAACGTGCAAACTTTGATTCATTACCCAACACCGCCACATAAACAACAGGCCTATGCTGAATGGAACGATCGTTCATACCCGATCACTGAAAAAATTCATAATGAAACATTA
This sequence comes from Pseudobdellovibrionaceae bacterium, assembly GCA_031428135.1. Lineage (GTDB taxonomy): Bacteria > Bdellovibrionota > Bdellovibrionia > Bdellovibrionales > Bdellovibrionaceae > Pseudobdellovibrio. The sequence continues at coordinate 66,154 of JANPOT010000006.1, forward strand.
AGTTTACCTATTGGTCCAACAATGTCGGATGAACATGTTCAAATCGTCATTGAATTATTAAATGGGTTTAAATAAATAATGTTTAAACAATTGCAGGAACTTTTTTTCTTATTAACATCTGAACAACGGAAACGTTTTTATTGGCAACAGATCTTGGTTTTATTTATGGCCTTTGCCGAAGTTGTTGGAATTGCGTCAATAGGTCCATTTATGGCATTGGTTGGCGATATTTCTTTGATTGAAAAAAATGCGTTTTTCAATCAGGTTTATCAAATATCGAACCTCAGCAGTCCGCAGGAATTTTTATTTGCTACGGGTGTTGTTGTACTTTGTCTTTTGGGAACAGCGTCAATTGTTTCGATGCTAGCAACATGGCGTTTATCATTATTCGCTTTTAAAATCGGAACTGAAATTTCAGACCGTTTGTATCGCTATTACATGAGCCAAGGCTGGTTATTTCATGCGAATGGTAGCAGCGCACAATTAACTAAGCAAATTTCAACAGAAACAGTTCGTATCACATCACAGGTTATTTTGCCATTAATGCAAATGAATGCCAGGTTGGTTTTGGCGTTATTCATTTCAATTGTGATGTTGGCCTATAATCCATTTGTCGCAATGATTGGTGTGATTTTATTTTTCAGTGCCTATTTATTTTTATTTAAGTTAGTCCGCGTCAGATTAAACAAAAATGGTTTGAATGTTTCTGAAATGTCGACAAAACGTTTCAGATTAATGAACGAAGGTTTTGGCGGAATTAGGGATATTTTACTATTAGGCAGAAATAAACATTTTATTCAAAGTTTCGAAGGAACAGGTCAAACATTGGCCAGATCCAGTGGTGTTAATAATGCTTTAACCTATGTGCCCAGATATTTAATGGAACTGTTGGCATTTGGAGCTATGGTTGGCTTAATTTTATATTTAATCAAAAGTAACAATGGTGATCTAGGCAAAGTCCTGCCGGTATTGGCTATTTATGCTTTGGCTGGTTTTAAATTATTACCAGCATTACAAAGTGTTTACGCCAGTTTGTCCGAAATTCGTGGAAATATTTCTGCTTTTGATGCGATTAAGCCGGATTTAATTGCATCGAAGAATATGGATATTCTGACAACTGAGAATCAAATGCCAAATGAAAAACAAATAAATCCTGAATTGAATATTTCTTTAAAAAACATAGAATTTACTTATCCAGGAAAAAATAAACCGACTTTGTTGAACTTAGATATGAATATACCAGCTAAAAAATTCATAGGTATTGTTGGCGCATCGGGTGCGGGTAAATCAACAGTCATTGATTTGCTGTTGGGACTCATTCAGCAAAATTCTGGTGAAATATGGATTGATCAGACATTAATAACAAAAAACAATATTCGCTTGTGGCAAAATTCAATAGGTTTTGTTCCGCAAAATATTTTCTTAAGCGAAGGTACTGTTGCTGAAAATGTTGCATTTGGAATACCCGAAGAAAAAATTGATTATGCACAAGTTTCTAAAGTGATTTGTTTGGCCCGATTAGAAGAGTTGGTCAACGAATTGCCGTTGGGACTCAAAACCACAGTCGGTGAACGTGGGTTTCAATTATCAGGTGGTCAACGACAGCGGATGGGTATTGCCAGGGCATTATATTCTGAGGCACAAGTACTCGTTTTTGACGAAGCAACCAGTGCACTGGATGGATTAACTGAAAAATTAATCATGGATGCAATTCATGATTTTACCGGTCAAAAAACTGTGATTATGATTGCACACAGACTTAAGACTGTTGAAAAGTGTGATTTAATTTTTCATTTATCCAACGGGCAAATACGCAGTTCTGGTACATATCAGGAGCTATTAACATCTGATGTGTTATTCGCTGAAATGGTTAAACATGCATAATGTGGCAATCGTCGTCCATTCTTGTGATGCCTATAGCGATGTATGGGAACTGTTTTTCACAGCTTTATCAGATCAATGGCCAAGTTGTGATTTAGATATTTTTTTAAATACTGAGAAAAAAACATTTAAATTTAACGATTTAAAATTAAATGAAATTAATGCTTACGCCCGTATTGGAATTGAAAAGCCTTGGGGTGGACGCTTAATTGATACTTTGAATGGGATTCATCATGAATTTATCATCAGCTTGTTTGATGACTTTGTCTTAGAAAAATCAGTTAATATCAAAAAAATTCAATCATGCTTAAATCACATGAAAATGAATCCGGACATCGCTGTTTTTTATTTTAATAATATCATTGGAATAAATTTTGATGACCAATCGTTTTCTGAATTCGAACTGATTGGAAAGCGAAATGATTACAAATTAAATTCGGGCCCAGCGTTGTGGCGCAGAAAAAAAATGATTGAATTTACGAATGAAATCGATAATCCCTGGGCGTGGGAACTTTTTGGCAGCGCAAGAACGTATCATACAACTGATCGGTTTTATTGCGCACAAATAAAATGTGAAAATACTTTTGTATATAATTACGCACTCGGCGGTGCTATCAGGCGGGGTAAGTGGGTTCAAAGCGTTGTACAGCCTCTGATTCAAAAATATAAAATTCGATTAGACCTTAATCTTAGAGGCATTGCCAGCGAATCGCTGGATCAGGGCAAATATTCGTTGATGTGGAAAATTGAATTTTTCATTTTAGGATTTCGAATGGTCGGGCTGAAAGTATTTATATTTATATACCGAATTCTTAAAAAGAAAATTCTTAAATTATGACGCCAAATAATACATTAAAAAGCACATTTATTTTTGCCGTCATCACGTACAATCACAGTGCATATATTCTTGAACATTTAGAAAGCATTAAATTTTTAATACACAAATATGGCGCTGATTTCAATTTTAAGCTGGTGATCGCCGATGATGGATCAAAAGACAAGACAGTTGAACTCATTCACTTCTGGCTCAATCAAAACACTGATTTGTTCTCTGATTTTATTGTTTTATCAGATGGGATTAATCGCGGAACCTGTGTGAACTATACGAATCTATGGCAACACATCGACAGCCCGTATTTTAAAATAACTGCAGGTGATGATGTCTATTCATGTTTAAATATTTTCGAAGAAGCCTTAAAATTAGATTCATATGATTTCATTTCAGGAATTCCATTGATTTTAACGGATCAAAAAATTACGAAATCAAATTCAACTATTTTTCATATGTTAGCGACAGATATCATTTATAAAAAAAGTCAATTTATTGATCGACTCAGAAAAATCAGTGTCATTAATACACCCAGCTTATTTTATAATTTGAAATTTTTAAAAAATATTCAATTGTATGATTTTATTCGTACATTCAAAGTCACCGAAGATTTCCCGATGGTTGTAAAAATTGCTGGACTCTACTCGGATGTTAAATTCATGCAATCCCCCAAGGTATTGATTTATTATCGCAGAACTTCGGGCTCGACGTACTTGATTCGTGGCTCTGATTTTGACCGTGATAAATTACAAATTTTTAATTATATGTTATCAACTGAAAAGGGTTGGTTTAATAAAATCGCAATCCAAAGTCGCATTCAGTGTTACTTAAGTAATAACAAGGTCTATAAAATATTTTGCAATCTGAATTATTGGATTTATTTAAAAGATATTGCACTTTGTTTCCCTGTCATAATATGGGCTTTTTTTAAAATTAATGTTAATACAGATATTCATCAAAATCATTACAATGAATTAAAAAATACGTCAGATAGTTTGCTGAAAGAATTTAATAAATCATGCTGAAGCATCAGAAGATAATGAATTTCGACTCATATTTAGCAATCAGTATATTGATTGGATTCATGGCAATATTCATCTTTGGCAGTCTGTATATTAAGAGTAAGCAAAAATGGCAACGAACAGAAGTGTATGTTTTAATGCTCAACAGCGATATCAGTTGTTATGACTGTGTAGCCGGTGCATACGCGAATCACTTTGAATTCTTCTTTAAAATATTTAATCCCGAAGCACATTATTCGATGTTATTTCCGGTCTGGCTTAAGAGTAAAAATCAATTGCTCTCATATTCAATTTTTTCAGATTCGGAATTAAAATTAAAAGAAATTGTAAATAGTATTTCTAAATATGAGAAAAAATGCCGAACTGAAATCATCCAAGCAAGTTTAAAGAGCTTTCAATTTGAAAATTTAGGTCGTTTAATCAGGAGTGAAAAAGACTGTCGAATAGTCTTTGTTTATGAACGAAAACTTTAATCAAAAAATTTATTATTGGACAACAGCACTCTATTTTGCATTGCTCATATACTGTCTGCAATTTTTTACATGGAGTGATCAGTACTTTTATCGACTTTATTACGACGGGCTACAAGGCTTGTCGTTTGAAGCTGCCTACGATTCATATCGCCGCATGCTGACTGCTCGTGAACCCATGTATTTTTTATTTACATATTTAATTCAGCCATTTTTTTCTAAAGAGTGGTTTGACGTCATATTCAGTTCATTATTTTTCCTAACTATAGCCATTTTTTTTAAAAAAACGAAACTGCCAAAAATAGTCGTATCGCTTTTGTTAACTAGCATCTATTTTCTTTCAATTTTTTATGTGACAGAAAGACTCAAGTTGGCTGTCTTGTTTTTGCTGCTCTATTTTATTTTTTCAAACAAAAAATCGAGCGTAATTTTTATTTTTTTAGCATTATTGTCTCACGCTCAAATTTTAATTTTAACGCCTTTTTTATATTTTTTTTCTAAAATAAAGTTGAAGAACAGAATTGAGATAGCTATTTTTTTCAGCATCGGCCTATTTGTCAGTACCTTTCTAATAAAACATTTAATGTGGAAACTTCCATTATATTTTCAAAACTATTCATTTTATAATATTCTTAAGCCGCTATTTTTTTGTATTATCTCATATACATTCGTTCAGCGTAAAAACTGGTCTGAGTATTTTAGTTTTTTTATTCCAATTATCTTAGTTGCACTTTTTTTAGGCGAAGGCAGAATGACTTTAATCGCATTTATAGGCAGTATTTATTTTTGGTCAAAAGATAAAAAAATAACAATATCTTCAATCATGTTACTAATTTCAGGGTGCTATTTTTCATTGAAGGGCATCTCTTTTTTTATAAGTGCTGTTTTGTACGGAGATGCGTATGCTTTGAATACGTTTGATATCATTAAATTAATTTTGTAATTTATATCGTTTAAAAAGTCATTGAAGGGTTAAATTGAATAAAAAAATATACATCCCATTAATTCTGGTTGAAATTTATCTGCTGTTTACAATTTGGATTTTATATTTTGGTCCCATTGTATGGCCAATTAAAAATGAGTCATATTTTTTAACTTTAATTTTTTTGTATCATATATCATTTGTTTTTGGCTATTTATTTTATCTAAAAATAAATTCCAAGAACAAGCATCTACTCATTAAAGAATCTTCATCGAAGACAGAAGGTTATTTCGAAAGATTAGTTTTGAATCACTTCTGGAAGCTATTGGCGATTAGTTTAATTAGTATATTTATTTCTCATAGGAATATTACGCATTCATCAAGTTATATCCCTTGGGATATTTTTACAGATTTTTACAAAGGACTTTTAGATCCAGCTGCGGCACGCAGATATTATGCCTCACCCGAATATAGCAACATGTTTCTCGGAAATACATATGTGACATCAATGCTCGTTTTTATTAGCGTTTTCAAATACGCATTATTGCCGGTTTTCGTGTTTTTATGGGACAGACTCAATTTACGCAAAAGAATTGCAGGCGGCATGACGCTCCTGATTCCATTGATTTCTGGTGCGACGATAAGTTTAAGTTCAATCAATTTTCATTATTTATTTGTAATTTTTATCTGTTTTCTTTCACTACTTTTATTTAAAAACACGCAATCTTTTTATGCTGAATTGAACAAAAGAAAAACCTTAATTGTATCATTTCTATTGTTATTTGTTTTTTCTTTCTGGCAGTTTTACAGTGTTAAGTCACAGCGTTCACTTTATCAGGTTATCGTTGAAAAACAAAAGCCTGCGACATTTGACTATATGAAGGGTTACAATTTAAAATTTAAAAGTGACGTCGGTCCCGTAGCATTACCTGTACAAAAAACAGTTATTCAAGATTATTCTGAAAAACTGTCTATTTATATGGCCCAAGGTTACTTGGGAATGTCGATTGCGCTCAGCGAGAAATTTGAAACATCATATGGAATCGGCCATTCAATTTTTTTACAGCGTGTTTTTGATAAGCATCTGGGATTGAACGTCACTGAACGATCATTTCAACGTAAAATTAATGATCGCTGGAACGAACACGAACAGTGGCATTCAGCTTACAGTCATTTCGCAAATGATGTTAGTTTCCCCGGAGTTTGCGTGGTTATGTTATTGTTAGGGTTTTATTTTTCAATGGTTGTCAGTGCTGCAATAACTTCAAATGACTTTATTGCAAAATTACTGTTGCCATTATTTGGTATTTTATTCTTATATTTACCGGCGAATAATCAAGTTTTTAGTTTCTTAGAAACGATGTCTTCATTTTGGATTTTGACAGCTGTTTTTTTGTATTTTAATAAAAAAAACAGAAAATCTGTCTAATATATCAAGAGCTGCATTTTAACAGTATCAAAATTTGTCCATTGAAAACAATTTGGCAATTATTTAAAAATATTTTTAATTGAGGTGCTAAATTTAATTCACTACTTAAAGGTGTCGCGCAGCCAACGCGCTCCGTATTTAATAAAACATAATCTGGCTTGTTATCGTTTAATAATAATTGATTCAGATTTTTATAGTCTTCTTCAAAAGTCTGTTGATTGTTTAAAAAATGAATCCATTTGCCCCAGGGCTTAAAATTATAGGAATCACCAATCATCGCATTATTTGGAAAACTGAACAAAGTCAGATCTTTAGAATTTTTTGGGATCACTTTGTCTAATTCAGTCAGTTCTTTTGTCATATCAGCTTTTGCATAAATTCCTGAAAATGGCCCTGACTTGACTAAGTCTCTATGACTTTCGGGAGTATCAAACCCAGTCGCTTTGCAGTTGGTCAATTTTTCGGGCAATCTGTAAAAAACAATGGTCAACATCATTGATAGAATTAATGCAGTCATTGAAAATTTGATGAAGGTATTTAAATTAATAAGTGATTTACTGTTAAGGTATAATACGCCGATTGTGATTGCTAATACACCAATACCAAGCGAAGGGAAGCTTGCATTATTTTGTGAAAGCAGAGCTGAAAAATATGTACCAAGTAACCCTAAAAAAAATAAAAATATGAATGCCTTATTGATCAATTTATTCGATTTTAAGATGCCGATCCCAACAAATACGATGAGAATAAAAACAAGGCCTTGACCCATCAATAAATTGAAGTATTTGAATCCTATGGATGAATCACCATTTATCATTGACATTAGTGTGGGTTCAATTTTGTCAATTGGTGACCCCTTAAATCGAATTGCGTCTGTAATGAGTTGGTCATAAATAATATTGAAATGTTCGATATAGTTATAGAAAAATAAAAATGACCACATTAAAAATACCAAAATAAAATTAATGTAAAATTTTCTGTCTTTTTGGGGTCTTAATAAAAAACCAGCAATAAATAATATTAAGCTGCCAGCTAAATAATTTTGTTTAAATAATGAGGCTGATAAAAGACAAAAAAGTCCTACAGAGTATGTAAAATGATTTTTATAAAACAGTAATAAAATTCCGATGATGACAAAAAACCAAGCATTGTTGTCGAACCACGGGAAGGGTAGTGGTGATGCTACGACAATCAGCGCAGATGATATTGTAAAAGACATCATAAAGGAGATTTTAGATTTCCTTAACGTCACATAACCTAACCAGAATAAAATTGATTGCTGGGCTAATAAAAAATATCTGTAAGACAAAAAGTTGGCTGAAAAAATTTTGAACCATGATCCAAGCAACATAAAGTTCGGCCAGGGCAGCGGTGATTCAAAATCAACATGGGGGATTTGGCCGATTGAATACCTATAAGCGCCATCAAAATAATAAGAAGCATCTAAGAACCAAAAGCAATACTGAGTTTGAAAATTTAAATACCAAATACAAATACTAAAAGCAGTGAGTGCCGCTAATATTTCTAGATAAAATATTTTTTTACTTTTCAGCACAAACAACAACGTTCCATGCCCAGTACTTTAAGCCAGGAACAAGTTTGAACAACCATTGATCGATTTTGTGACAACGGCGCAGTAATGTTTCCAGTTTTTTTGAATCTGTCAGTATTTTTTTCCAGTATCGTTCCTTATTCGGATCAATTTTATCAATAAAATAATACTTAAAAAAAACATAAAGGCCAGTGAGCCAAAAATAATTAAATTCAACATTTTTGAAACGCGCCTGAATATTTTTAAAATCTGCAATTTTTAATGGATGTTCATCGGAAGTTCTGACTTCGTTTGCTTTGTTTCTGTAGATATTAATAGCGGGATTATAAGCGATGGGATCCCAGAAAAATGCTTTTCCTGCGGGTTTAAGTTTTTTATAAATTTCATTAATACAATTTTGGATATCAACATGGTGAAGTAAATTACCTGCGTAAATAAAATCATAATAATTATCTTGAAGGTTATTCAAATTATTAGCAGAAACCTGGATGGTTTCGATTTGGACGTTAAATTTTTTTGAATTGATCTGAACAATTTCAAGCATTTTTGGTGAAATATCAGTTGCTGTTACAGTAGCGCCTTTGATCGCAAAATAAATTGAGGCTTCGCCAAGACCGCAGCCTAATTCCAAAACTTTTTTCCCTTTTAAATCACCCATAAGGCCTATGATTTTTTTGTTTTCAGGTGAAGATTCTGTTTCAAACGCTTGATAGACAAGTAGCTCTTCGCCTTCAAAACTTTGTGCCCAGTCATCATGAAAACTCATTTCACTTTTTTCAGTATTGCTAAATTCAGTTTTTTTCATTTTATTTTTTTCCTATGATGGGAAAGAGTGGTTCAGTTCCCGAGCCTCTTAAACGATTCTGTGCAATACGTGTTTGTTGGTCTTCGACAAGCAAGCTACGTCGACCTTCTGATGTTTGCCATTGGTTTATTTTTTCTAATAGATCTGGCCTTAACCATTGATCAACAGGGTAGACATCAGGATATGCCGATTTGATTTTTTGAATCGATCTGACGAAATCAGATTGAACGGGTGCTTGGGCAATACGATTTCTGCCGGATTTCAAAGTCACCCAAGATCGCTCGACAAATGTCCGCCAATCGCTGACAGATAATGTGACTTCGGGATAACTGCCGTAATGGCATCCTTGACAATTTTTGACAATGTCTTGAACGTCAGGTCTGTTTGCAATTTCTCTGTTTTTATATTTTTGGACAAAATCTAAGTCTGTCAAGTTTGGAGCTGACTTAAGCGTATAATCGCAACACGTTGAAAAATCACCATTTGGTCGAATTGAAAAATACAGATCAGGGCTGTCGCAGATTCCATTCGTCCGCCAGGTCGGTGCTTCGCCTTTTAAAAAGCCCATGGCACTATTTATAAACCTATCAGAATCGAACAGTGGGTAACCATTTTTTTTCAATTGAATTAGATCAGCACCAAGATCATCCAGAAGATTAAACTGGTGGTCATTAAATTTAAATAAATCATCAAAGCTTCTGAATCCTCGTGGTGCAGTACTTGGAGCAATATGTACTGGCACTAAGGAAACAAGCCAGCCGATCTGTTTTGCAAAATCAAGTATTGCTGGAATTTCTTTATAATTGAACTGACTCAGTACAGTGCCAAAACTTAATATGGCTGATTTTTTTCTAAATATATTTGTGATGCGTTCAATAGTTTCAATGGCATTTTGAGCGCTGCCTGGTACAGCATTGATATAGTCTCCAGTTCTGAAATCCAAGGAGTCAACCGATACATTGATATCTCTTGCGCCTGCTTCATAACACATTTTCAATTTTTCTTCGGTCGCGTGCTTGGTGCCCGCAGTTTGAAGTCTGACATTTAATCCATTTTTTGAAAAAATTTCAACGATTTCTGGTAAATGTGGATGCATAAAAGGTTCGCCACCAGTCAGTAAAACAATGCCTCCGCCGATTTTTGAAATATTTTTAGCAACAATTTTGATTTCGTCTAATGGCAAATCCTGCAAGCGAGAATTAGTTTCAACAATATTGCACTGACGACATTTTAGATTACATTTGCCGATGATATAATATTGAATATAATAGGGACTTTTTTTAGTCGCTAAAGCTTTTGCAATTGAATAATAGGTTTTTAATTGAAACATATTTTCGTGTTATCCTTTGATAATGTATTTGGGTCGATTTTGAACGGACAAATGAATCTGACCGACATACAGTCCAATCATTCCTAAAATAAATAAAATGATGGTTTGGCTGAATAAGAATATGACTAAAATTGATGTCCAGCCAGGTATTGGATGGCCAGAAAAATGAACATAGAGCGACCACAATATTAATCCAACACAAACAAATAAAGACGAAAATCCCAAGTAAATAGAAATTCTTAACGGTAAATTCGAAAAGCTAATGATCGCATGCGATGCAAATTTTAACATTTTACTGAAAGGGTATTTCGTAACGCCAAATTTACGGCTTTGACGATTGTACGCAAATGCTTTTTGTCGGAATCCCAGCCAAGCGACTAAGCCTCTTAAAAAAGGATTATGTTCTCTGCACGTGACCAGGGCATCGCAGACTTCACGAGTTATGATTCGGAAATCTCCTGTATCTTTGGGGATATCAACTCCAACAATGGCATTTAGGAATCGATAAAAAAGCCACGCCGTCATTTTTTTAGCAAAAGTTTCACCTTCGCGTGTTGATCGTTGTCCATAAATAACATCGAAACCATTTTTTAATTCAAGGAACATTTCTGGAACAATTTCTGGTGGATCTTGTAAATCTGCATCAATAATTACGATATAATCGCCTTTGCAAGAATCTAATCCAGCAAAAACTGCATTAGAGTGTCCAAAATTTCTTGAAAACAGAATCGTGCTGATGGAAATATCCATATTTAGATTTTCTTTGATTAGTTTTCGTATGATTGCAGTTGAGTTGTCTTTAGAGCCATCATTTACATAAATTAATTCAAATTTGTCGACACCTTTAAAATTTTGATGATTCAAAATATTAATGAGTCTTTGGTGACTGTGTTCCAAAGACTCTTCTTCGTTATACACGGGAACGACGACTGATAAAATTTTCAAATCCATTATTTCAAACTCCTCGTATATTTATTTTCCCAATCAAGAGCTGTTTTGCAAATAATATCAATATCACTGTATTTCGGTTTCCAATTTAAATTCGATTTTAAACGCGTAGAATCTGCAACTAATGACGCTGGATCTCCTGGTCTACGAGGACTTTCTATAACTTTAAAATTCGAAACGGACACTTTCTGTATTGTAGATAAAATTTCTCGAACCGAATATCCGAATCCGTATCCACAATTGTAATATTCTGACGATGCGCCTTCGAGCAGACTGTTTAAAGCTAAAACATGCACGTTTGCCAAATCTTCGACGTGGATATAGTCACGAATGCAGGTGCCATCTTTGGTCGGGTAATCAGTTCCAAAAATTTCGATTTGATCGCGTTTTTTGAGTGCTGCTTGTGCACCCAAATGAACTAAATGGTATGCGTTTTTAGTTCTTTGGCCATTTTGTCCATCAAGAGCAGCGCCTGCCACATTGAAGTATCTTAAAATACAAAAACGTATTTTACCCAGATCAGACATCGTCTTCAGAATTTTTTCGCTGGCTAGTTTTGATTCGCCATAGGGATTTATTGGACATTGAGCATCATTTTCACTGATTGTTCGATCTTGAACTGTGTCGCCAAAAACCGCCGCTGTCGAAGAGAAAACGATTTGATCAATATTATTTTTTTGCATGGCTTTGAGTACAGAGAGTAGACCGAACGTATTATTTTCATAATATTCAAGTGGAAAATCTTTGGACTCTTTAACATTTAATAATGCTGCTAAATGAACAACGGCTTCAATTTTCTTTTCAGAAATTATTTGAGATAATAAAGCTTCGTCACGAATATCACCAAACACAAAATCAACAGTTGAGTCTATGGCTTCCTTGAAGCCCGTGACTAGATTGTCCAGGGCAACAACTTTATGTCCCGCATTTACAAGTGCCGTAACCGTATGAGACCCGATGTAACCAGCACCACCGGTGACTAAAATCCGACTCATTGATGAACTCCTGTAATGATTTTATGCTTAATAAGGTTACGCTAAAAAGTAGACTACACTGTATCAGTTGACATCTAAGAATGCGGGTAGTCAATGTCTGATCAGTACTCTTTTTCTCAGCGTATGTTTTATTTTATAGCATTAAAATGTAAATTCCTGGATTGAAAATTGTAGACCAGAAGATATAGTATAAACATTTCGTTACATTGGGGGATTTGTGAATAGTTTTTTTAAAAATCAAACGCTTTTGATTACAGGTGGAACAGGTTCTTTTGGTAACGCTGTTTTACATCGTTTTTTAAAAACTGATATCAAAGAAATTCGTATCTTCAGTCGAGATGAGAAGAAACAAGATGACCTTCGTAAAAAATATAATTCAGATAAATTAAAATTTTATATTGGTGATGTTCGTGATTACAACAGCATTGCCGGCGCTTGCCGCGGCGTCGATATTATATTTCATGCAGCAGCATTAAAACAAGTTCCGTCGTGTGAATTTCATCCCATGGAAGCGGTTAAAACGAATGTTCTTGGAACTGAAAATGTTTTAGAAGCTGGTATTCAAGCTGCGGTCAAAAAAATTGTTTGCCTAAGCACGGATAAGGCCGTGTACCCAATTAATGCCATGGGTATATCAAAAGCCATGATGGAAAAAATAATGATCGCGAAATCACGCCAAGTCAGCAATGAAAAAATTGTCATTTCTGGGACTCGCTACGGAAACGTTATGGCCTCACGTGGGTCAGTGATTCCATTATTTGCTGAACAGATTGCAAACAACACGGACATTACAATCACTGATCCGAACATGACTCGTTTTATGATGACCCTCGAAGACGCTGTCGATTTAGTTTTATTTGCTTTTGAACACGCACAAAACGGTGATATTTTTGTCCAAAAAGCACCAGCCGCGACTGTTCAAGTTTTAGCAAACGCAATGGTTGAATTATTAAATAAACCCAATCATCCGATCAAGGTCATTGGAACCAGGCACGGTGAAAAATTATATGAAACATTGCTCAGTCGTGAAGAAATGGTTTCAGCCATTGATCTGGGTGACTATTTTAAAATTCCGCCAGATCTGCGTGATTTAAATTACAGTAAATACGTTGACCAGGGTGAACCTGCGATTTCAAAATCTGAAGATTACAATTCGCACAATACCAAAATTTTGAACATCGCAGAAATGAAAAATTTATTATTTAAATTAGATTTTATCAAGGCCCGAACTGAAGGCCGAATGATTCAGCCAGAAGAATAGCACCCAAAGGATTTAATGAAAATTTTAATTACAGGTTCAAATGGCTTTATTGCAAAAAATTTAATTCTTCGTTTAAAAGAATTAAAGCTGGACGATATTGTTGAATTTTCGAAATCTTCATCTGATATTGATCTTGATAACAGTATTCAATCTGCCGATTTTATATTTCATTTAGCTGGAAGCAATCGGCCGACGGATCCCGCAGATTTTGAAACAGTCAATAAGGGGTTGACCCAAAAAATAATTGATATTATCAATAAAAAAAATAAAAAAATTCCCATCGTATATTCGTCATCAACGCAAGCTGAGCAGAATAACCCCTATGGCCACAGCAAAAAATCGGCCGAAGAAATTTTATTAAATTCAAATTTACCGGGTTCTGTCTATGTTTACCGTTTGCCAAATGTTTTTGGCAAATGGTGCAGACCCAATTACAATTCAGCAGTGGCTACATTTTGTTATAATGTATTAAATGATTTGCCAATTCTTGTGAACGATCCAAATGCTATGATGAATTTGGTTTATATTGATGATGTCGTTTCTGAATTTATTGATAA